>JAJPIZ010000015.1 GCA_021324435.1 Anaerolineae bacterium | reverse complement strand
CCACCCACAGACCGGGAAGCCAGCTCATGTTCAGAATTTCAAATTGCTCTTTGAAGATATCGCCGACGCTGGCGCGCGAAAAATCCGCCTGACGCGTGACGCGCACACCGCGCGCGACGATTTGAACCCAAATCCACGCGCTGATCAACAGGATCAAACCCAGATACAAGATGTGCGAATAGAACGCCGCGCCGGTGATCAATGAACCGAGCAAGCCGCCGAAGATCAAAAGGGCGACGACGATGCGCCCGACGTTCATTTGGACTTCTTCTCCGCGGGCGCCTGACGAACGTCGCCGCCGGGGACCGGCGTGGTTTGCACGATTTCCTGCACGATGCGATCCGCGCTCAACTCACGAACGCGCGCCGCCGGGCTGACAATAATGCGATGCGCCAGCACGGACACGGCCACATCTTTTACATCATCCGGCAGAACGTGATCGCGTCCCTGCAAAGCCGCCCGGGCCTGCGAAGCGCGCGACAACGCCAATGTGCCGCGCGGACTCGCCCCGAGGTAGATGTCGCCGCTTTGACGCGTGCGCCGCGTCAGGTCCGTGACGTAGCGTTTGACCGCGGGGGAAACGAAAACGGTTTTGATGTCCTCGGCGGCCTGCAAAACATCCCTGGCCTTTGCCACCGATTTGAGCGCTTCAATCGGATGTTTGAGCCGCTGGTCATCCAGGATTTTGATCTCGTCAATGAAATCGGGATAGCCCAGCCGAACGCGCAGAAGGAAGCGATCCAATTGCGCTTCGGGGAGCGGAAACGTTCCTTCATATTCAATCGGATTTTGCGTGGCGAGCACCATGAACGGACGCGGCAGAATGTGTGTCGTCCCATCCACCGTGACTTGTCGCTCTTCCATCGCTTCGAGCAACGCCGCCTGCGTTTTCGGTGTGGCGCGGTTGATCTCGTCTGCCAGAATGATCTGACCGATGATCGGGCCGGCGCGAAATTCAAATTTTCCTTTTTGCTGGTTGTAAATGGAAATACCCGTCACGTCGCTGGGAAGCATATCGGGCGTGAACTGGATGCGGTTGAACGTGCAATCCAGTGACCTCGCCAGACTGCGCGCCAGCATGGTCTTGCCCACGCCGGGGACGTCTTCGATCAGCACATGTCCCTGACACAATAAACCAATTACGATTAATTCGATGGCATCGCGCTTGCCAACAATTACTTTTTCAAGGTTCCCAATCAACCGTTCGCCGAAACTTTGGATGTCTGCCATGTTAAGTCCTTGAAGGGAGATGGGCTGATTCTACCTTGCAAACATGGAGATGGGCAAGGCAAGTAATTATCCACTAATCTTCACGAATTCGCACGAATATTCAAAACTCCGCGAGGTTAGCGCGGATTGGCGGATGAAGAAGTGGCAATCGAGTATAATTTCGATTACGCCCCCGTAGCTCAATGGATAGAGTGCCTGACTTCGAATCAGTAGGTTGTGGGTTCGAATCCCTCCGGGGGCGCCAGCTTTTATGGCATCCCCTGAACAAATTCAACTCATTCGACTTTTACTCGCGCGCCTCGAGCGCGTCTCCGTTGATTCATATTGGGCACATCGCGCCAGCGGTGTGCGCGGGTCTCTGCTAAAGGCGTTGGAAAAACTCGAGACCGGGCAAGCCGTGGACGGGTCCGCGCTGAAGCGGTTGATGGATAAAGGGTTCCAAATCCTTGAGCGCGCCGCGAAGGAAAGAACCATGTAGGATTATGTCGTTGCGAGGGTGTTCTTCCCCAAAGCAATCTCCTCGAAAGATTGGAGATTGCTTCGTCGCCGCGATGCGGCTCCTCGCAACGACATAGCAAAGTAAGAACTCAAACATTATCGTTATCTATCCATCCAAAGGAGCGACAGCATGGCGCGGAAAAAGAATCCCGATCTTTATAGTTTAAAGCCCTCATCCATCATGGTTTACGGCGCAGTCTGGTGCCCGGACTGCAAACGCGCCAAACAATTTTTCGGTGAACAGCGCGTGCAATATAACAACGTGGACATTGACGAAGACCCCAAGAGCGTGGCCTTCGTCGAAAAAATCAATGAAGGCAAACGAATCATCCCCACCATTATTTTTCCTGATGGCGATGTGCTGGTCGAACCGTCCAACGCGGAACTCGCCAAAAAACTTGGACTCAAAACCGAGGCCAAGCGTTCATATTACGACACGATTGTGATCGGCGGCGGTCCGGCGGGACTCACCTCCGCTTTTTATTTGGCGCGTGAAGGCTTGGATGTTTTGTTGATCGAGAAAGCCGGACTCGGCGGACAAACCGGCATCACACAGACTCTCGACAATTTTCCCGGCTTCGATGAGGGCATTCGCGGCGGAGAGTTCGCTGAGCGACTCGGGAGGCAGGCCCGTAAATTCGGCGTGGAAATCTTGCAGGCGCAGGAAGTTCAGGAGATTAACCGCGACGGACAATATGTCATTGCCGAAACCGGCTCCGACATTCACTACCACAGCAAAGCCCTTTTGCTTGCCAGCGGCGCGCGCTATCGCCGCATGAATGTCCCGGGCGAAGATGATTTGATCGGCATCAACGTCCATTTTTGCGCGACGTGTGACGGCGCGTTTTACAAAGGCAAGAAAGTTTTGGTGGTAGGCGGCGGTAACAGCGGATTTGAAGAAGGTTTATTCCTGACCAAGTTCGCCTCGCAAGTGGATATTCTGGTCAACTCGCCGGAACCAAAGGCCAGTAAAATCCTGCAGGATAAAGTTGCCGAGAAAGAAAACATGCACGTGATTTTGAATCACAGCATCACCGAGTTGCGCGGGAAGAACAAACTCGAAGGAGTCGTTCTGAAAGACAACGCCAGCGGTCAAGCCAAAGAAGCGCAATACGACGGCGTCTTTGTTTTCGTAGGTCTCACACCTAACAACGACCTGCTCAAAGACAAAGCCGAATTCGACGAACGCGGTTTCATCAAAGCGCCGCATATGATGTCCTCCCTGCCGGGCGTGTTCGCCGCGGGCGATGTGCGGGCGGGTTCGACCAAGCAGGCCGCTTCGGCGGCGGGCGAAGGCGCCTCCGCCGCACTGGCCATCCGCGAGTATCTCAAATCGCTGGGAGAATAGAAATTCCTGACGAACGACACGAGCCTCTTCGTGTCATTCGTTTTTGCGTCCACGAAACGAGTATGCGATAATCAGACTATGAGCGACCTGTATACATTCTCTCCATCCCAAATCGTCATGTACACCACCGAGGCGTGCAGTGACTGCCGCCGGGCCAAAGCCTTCTTTGAAGCCAACAACATCGCGTTCATGCAGGTCATGATCGAAGGCAACGAGCAGGCCACGCGTTTCGTGGCTGAGATCAATCATGGCTATCACAGTGTGCCAACCATCATCTTCCCGGATGGAACAATTCTCGTCGAACCGAGTTGGGAAGAACTCAGAGCGAAATTTAATTGACCTCACCCCTGCGCTTTGTGTGTTTCGCGACCCTCTCCTAAACGGAGAGGGCAATTCTTACCTATGACTCACAAACATCAAATCGTCATCTGCGGCGCGGGCATCACCGGAGTCAGCGCCGCGTATTATCTCGCCAAGGCAGGCGCCAAAGACATCCTGCTTGTTGACGAGCGCGCGCCGCTCACGCTCACCAGCGACCGCTCCACCGAGTGCTATCGTAACTGGTGGCCGGATGCCGACCTGCTGGGGTTAATGAATCGCTCGATTGATTTGATGGAAGAACTTGCCGACGAAAGTGGGAACGTTTTCCGTATGAATCGACGCGGCTATTTATATGTGACCGCGGACGAAAACAAAATCCCCGAATTGAAAGAACGTTCATCCCGGACCTCACAACTGGGCGCGGGGCCATTGAGAGTTCATTCGTTTGACGGCTCGTACCAGCCCGCGCCCGCGGAGGGATTCCGCCATCAACCCCTCGGCGCGGATCTTTTGCTGGGCAATGAACTTATCCGCAAACATTTTCCATATCTGACCGGGAAAGCGGTCGCCGCGTTACACGTCCGCCGCGCGGGTTGGTTGAGCGCGCAACAGATGGGCATGTATCTACTTGAAACGGCGAAAAAGTTTGGGGTCCGGTTTGAAGCGGAACGCGTCGAAAGCGTGAACATATCCAGCGGCCGCGTCAAAGGAATCAAATTGAGCAGTGGCGAGCAAATCGAATGTCCCATTTTTGTCAACGCCGCCGGGCCATATCTCAAACAGGTCGGGCAAATGCTCGGTCTTGATCTTCCGGTTTACACGGAATTGCATCTGAAGGTCGCATTCAAAGATGCGCTCGGCGTCGTCGGGCGTGACGCGCCGCTGTTGATTTGGGACGATGAACAATCTCTACCGTGGGCAGACGATGAACGCGAGGCGCTTGTCAGCGATGCAGAAACAAAATGGCTGACCGAACCGTTTCCCGCGGGCGCACATACGCGGCCTGAAGGCGCGGGTGAAAGCCAGACGATTTTGATGTTGTGGGAATACAAAACGCGCGCGATGGAGCCGGTCTTCCCGCCGCCGCTCGATAACCAATATCCTGAGATCGCCATGCGCGGCATGTCAAGCATGTTGCCGGGCTTGAAAAATTATTTCCGCAAAATGCCCAAACCACAACTGGATGGGGGCTATTACACGAAGACGCGCGAAAACAGATTGCTGGCCGGGCCACTGCCCATGGAAGGCGCATACGTGATCGGCGCTGTGTCGGGCTATGGAATTATGTCCGCTTGCGCGGCAGGAGAGTTACTCGCGGCGCATATCATCGGGAAAAAACTGCCATCGTATGCAGACGCTTTTTCTCTTTCGCGCTACGATGACCCCGAATATCGAAAGCAGCTAGAGAGCTGGAGCGAAAGCGGGCAACTCTGAATAAAAATGATCACGCCGCTGGGTGAGGGGGGCACCCAACGGCGTGATCGTCCCTATTTTTACATACTTTGCGTCAAAAGGCAAGTTATTTTAAGGTTGGGAAAAACGCTTGAAGATACAATTGGTCTGTACAAAGGAGTCGGGCATGAAAAGGTTGTTTCCCATTTTCCTCTTCGCGGCGCTTGTGCTGGCTGGTTGTGACGCGTGGGTGATTCGTCCCGCGCCATATCAAATCCCAACGCCGTTCTCCACGCGGACGCCGGCCATTTACTCGCCCACCCCCATCATTCTGGCCCCGCCTTTCACTGCAACATTCACTCCCGCTGTGACAACGACCTCTCAAATCGTCAGCCCGACATTCACCGATACTCCTGTCGCGCCAACCATTACTACTCCGGATGGAAGCCAAACCCCGCCTGTGCAAATTTCTGTAAGCATCCTCGGGTGTAACACAAGTATTGACATCACGCACGGCATGGGTGAAGTGACCAATGCCTACGCGACGATTCAGAATCTCGGCACAGCGGATCTGCAAAACGTCTGCGCCACGCTTCACGCTCTGGACGAAGGCCGGCCTCACCCGGATAAAACGCAGTGCACCCCGTCACTTCCCGCCAAGTATCAGGTGACTCAAAAATTGACCGTGGACACAACCTACAAAAAGGACACACCGATTCAGATAGATGTGACCTCGAACGATCTACTGCTCCAGCGCGTCGGGCAGGATTCGTGCACAGACATTGGAGTGTTCGCCCCAGGAATTGATGATCTCGGCGTTGTAAAACCTATCCCGTAATTTTTTCAATGCAAAATAATAAGAGCAGGCCTATGACCTGCTCTTATTGAATCAATCCACTATTAATGGTTACGGCTTTCCATGACCATTGCCATGCCCGTGGCCATGGCCGTTATTGCCATGGTTGCCTTTTCCGTGATCATTGACGGACGTCGGAGAGAGTGTTCCATCCTCAGCGGGCTGAACGCGGCCAGACATGATCGCGCCAAGGTTGTAGGATGATTGCTCTCCTTTGCCCAGCAACGCTCCAAACACAGCCTTGCGCAGTTGGCCCCAGTTGCTCACTTCCGTTCCATTCGGCAGAGTGAGGCCGCTGTAGTCGCCATTCAACTTGGCATCCAAAACAGCACTGCACTCATCGCCTAAAAGTTGAGCCATGAAGCAGGCCTGGGCAATGACGCCATAACCCGCGCCCTGATCGCGATAGGTTTGAAGCGTATCAGGCGTCAAGCCGGCAGAATGACAGAAGAAATTTACCAATGCCTCGCCAACCGGATTTGTTTGAGTGGTTTCGCCGGTTGAAGTTGTATTGCCTGTAGTAGTCGTGCCGCCCGAAGTATCGCCACTGGCCGGCGCGGCGCACGGGTCCTCCGTTGTAGGAGTAACCTGAATCACCTGGCCGATCGCGGCATCATTGGCTGTAAACGTGCCATCCGGGTTCTGAGTCACCAACCCGAGCGCGAGCGCCTCGTCAGTGGTCAGGCTGGCAGTTGTGCCATCTGCGCAAGTAATGTCAACACTGGTTGTGCCAGTTGTCGAATCCGTAGAAACATTAATGCTCTGTACGGTGCAATCAACCGTCGCCGTTTGCGCAACCGGCGCGGCATAGACCGATGCTACCGGCAAGACAACTATAATCAACGTCAACGCAACTGCAATTAGAGTCTTTTTCCTAACCAAAGCACACCTCCGAAGGTTGAATGGAATTGAATCAGAATCAGATTCAATGTGTTTATCGTTATTATCTGCAAAATGTTATGGAGAATTACAGGCTTACAGAAATGAAAGCAAGGTTAGCGGTCAACTCGAGACAGGCAAGGTAAATGTAAATTTGCTTCCCTTGTTTTCCCCTTCGCTTTCAACCCAAATGCGGCCGCCTTGCGCCTCGACCAAAGCGCGCGCAATTGTCAGACCAATGCCGCTTCCACCACCCGCGTGGCGCGACCGCGATTTGTCAACTCGATAAAAACGGTCAAAGATGTGAGGCAAATGCTCAGGCGGGATTCCAATCCCCGTATCTCGAATCGAAATCTGGACCTCACTGCCTGCGCGCGTTGCAGAGAGCGTAACCGAACCCCCCTCGAGCGTGTACTGTAACGCGTTGCCAACGAGGTTGGTCAACACCTGCACAGTGCGGTCTTCGTCAGCGTGGACGCGCGGAAGGTCAGAATCCAGTTGAAGGTCCAGAGAGATGCGCTTCGATTCGAATTGAGGCGAGAGCCGCTTGGCAACTGTCTTCACCAGTGAAGAAACATCCACCGAGCGAAGGTCCAATTGATACGCGCCCGCTTCGACGCGGCTGAGTTCCTGCAAATCATCCACGAGTCGATTCAATCGGTCGGCCTCATCATGGATTTGCTGATAGGTTTCATGCGTGGCCGGCAGAACGCCGTCCATCAATCCTTCCATCGAACCTTTGATGGCGGTGAGCGGTGTGCGCAACTCATGACTCACATCGCCGATGAGCCTGCGGCGCATCAACTCGACCTGCTCAAGTTTCTCCGCCATCAAATTGAAGCGCGTCGCGAGCTGGGCCAGTTCATCATCGCCCCGTACATCAACGCGTTCATCATATTTCCCATTCGCGATTCGCTGACTCGCGGTCATCATGGCGCGCAGGGGCGAAACAATACTGCGGCTGAAGAACAGGCTGACGACCAAGGCAATCACCACCGCCGCGCTGACCGCATAAAAAAGCGTTTCATTGAACCCGGCGCGAAAATCCTGATACAACGCCATGCCCGTCGGTTCGCCCATCATCGGCCCCATGCCGCGCATATTCATCTGTCCCATGTGATGGTTGAAAGCATTGGGCAAATTAAACTGACTCGCCGCGATCAAAACAAAAGACCCGACCGCAATGATGATCAAATACGAAACGAGAAGTTTTGCGCCGAGATGGCGGCGAATCACATCAAACATTCTGCCTCACAATGCTTCATCTTCAAAACGATAACCCACACCGCGCACCGTAACGATCAAGTCGCCGCGGCCCAGTTTTTGCCGCACATGGCCGAGATGCACATCCACAACTCTTTGCTCGCCGAAATATTCGCCGCCCCACACTTTTTCGAGCAGACGCTCGCGAGATAAAACGCGCCCGCGATTTTCAACCAGCGCTTTCAGCAAATCAAATTCGATGGCGGTCAATTCAACCGGACGATCATCCACGCTGACCGTGCGCGCGCCGAGGTCCATGCGCAGATGACGGAACGCCAGTACGCTCGCATCGGACCCGAGAGCGGCTCCCGTTTGAATGCGCCTCAACGCCGCCTTGACCCGCGCCGTCAACTCACGCGGACTGAAAGGCTTGGTCACATAATCGTCCGCGCCGATGCTCAAGCCGACAACTTTATCTGTTTCTTCAGTTTTGGCTGTCAGCAAAATTACATAAACCTGTGATTCGCGTCGCAGGCGTGAAAGCAGTTCCAATCCGTCCATACCGGGGAGCATCACATCCAAAATGACGAGATCGGGCTTGAACGCGTGCGCGGCTTTCAAGCCTGATGTTCCATCGGTTGCCGTGAAAACTTCATAGCCTTCCGGCTTTAGATAGGCCGTCACCAGGTTAACAATGCTTGGCTCGTCGTCAATCACAAGGATTTTTGCGCTGGACATAATCAGATTGTACCTGCAAAATTGGAGCCGCGAAATTCGCGGCTCCAATTTTCCTGATGGACTATTCCGCTTCCTCGATGAAGGTCCCATGCCAGGTATGGAGGAAAACCTGGCCGGAGTATCCGTTCACGCTCAGCATGCCGGCAATCTTGCCGTCCTTCGAGAAGTCAAGCGTGTAATAGCCATAAAACTTTGTTGGATCGGTTGCGGCTGTTGCGCCGGGCAGATATTTATCGAGATAAGCCTGGGCATCGCTCACAGCCTGATCTGCGCTGACGGGCATCTCAGCGGATATGTTTGATGGAACAGTATTGGTCGAATTCCAACCGTAGCCGCCCATCATCGAGCCGCGTCCGCCCATCATGCCGCCGTGATTGATTCCACCATATTTGAGATTCCACATCATGTTCGGACCGTGTTCGGGATAAGCGATCTTCGAGACCGGATCAACCAGCAGTTCGAACGCGCCCATGCCCGTGCTGGTCTCTTTGACTACAACATAGGCATTATTGTCAAAGATCATCACCTCGCCCAAACTCAAATCGCTGATGTTGAGGCTATCCACATATTTCTGCGCGGCCTGTTTCGCCTCGTCCACCGTCAGCGGTTGGGCATTCGCAGCAGGGCCCGGGCCATAGCCTCCACCCATCATCGGGCCATAACCACGTCCGCCCATCATGGGTCCGCGGCCATAGCTGGGTTGATTGGCATTTCCGTTCCAGCGATAGCCCTGCATCATGGGCATTCCCCAGTAGCCGGTCTGCAATCCATTCTGCCAGCGGCCATAGACTTGACCCGCAAAGAATAGCCCGCCCGCCACGACCACGATTGCCACGACAATCAAAATCGTTTTCAATGTGTTGTTCATTTCGTCTCCTTTGAAACAAGTTATGACCACAGTCTAGCCGCGGTGATTGAAGGGGTTATGAAGCCTTTATAAAGATTTGGTAAAGAAAATCCCCGTCTTGCGGCGGGGATTGGGTCAACTATTTTTTCTTCGTCTCGTCCGGCTGATCTTTGAAGCGGCTTCGCATATCTTGAACCTTGGATTTCAGATCCTGGAAGAAATCGCTATCTACGATCTCCTGTACCTGGGTCGCCAGCTTGGAGTTATCTATCATGATCTCCAACTGAGCCACGCGGGCGCGCAGGGATTTTTCGCGCTCGGCTACTTTCTCGACCATGGCCCGGAACACACTGGTCAGCGTATCAATCTCGTCGCGGAAGGAATCGCGCTTTTCCACTTGGGTCCATTCCTGCTCATAATGCCCCTCGCCAATGTCTTTCGCCACGCCTGCCAGCGAAGTGATGGGCCGCGTCAACAAGCCCGAAAGCCAGTACACCAGGAAGAAGATAAAAATATAACTGATTACGAACGCGATCGCTCCGCTGACGAGGATGCCCTGCCTTACCTCATTCACATAACCCGCCGGCATATCCACGCCGATGGCGCCGACGTTCTGTCCGTTCTTATCCGTGATCGGCTCGTAAGTGGTGATCCAGCTTCCATATTTATCGGTATAGATGGTCCAGCGGTCTACGCGGCGAACCAAGCCGTCGGCAATTTGTGTTTTGCCCTGTGAGTTATACATCTCGCAGAACTTGAATCCGCCGCGCGGGTTGCGGAAATATCCCGTGCTCCCAACTGCAACAATATCGCCGGCCCCCGGCCCTTTGACATAGGTATAAATGCGAATGTTGTAAGGATCATCCGGAGGAGCAGAGGAGGCAATCTCTTGAACCGTGCGAAGCCAGTTTTCGTGCGCGATGTATAACGGATTATTTTCGGGGTAGTATCCTTTCGCGTTACCGGTGGAAGGCGAACAGTCCGGGTTGGACGCGGACTCCTCCTGATAAAGTTTGACGAAGCCGTCGGTGTCCATCCCCGCCACCGCGCCGTTGATCGTATTCACCAATTTATCGGAGATGGTCTTGAACACACGCGCGGTTGTGTACTGATAGAACCAATAGTAACTCGCGATGAACACCGGCGTGAAGATCATAATGAATCCGATGAATATCTTGACCCGCAAACTGACATAACGATTCCTTCTTCGATCCACTGTCATTGCCGCTTCCATGCTGCCTCCTGAGATAAAACCGGAATAGATTCAAGCACAGCCTGAACCCGCGGATGTTCCGCGGGCAGGCCATAATGATCCACAAGAAAAGCCAAAGCAAAGTTGCTGATCATTTCACTTGTATACGTTCGAATTCCAAGCAAGGCATCCGGCAGAAAGCCCAGGAACATCGGAGCAAAATGGACGAGCGCGATTTCCTGCTCGCGCGTGCGCGCGTCGTTCTCCGCCGGGAACACCGGCTCCACATATTTGACGGGGAGTTCCAAAATGCCATTGCGTTTGTAATGCTCCATCAAATGCGGCGACTCTACTTCATTGACCATGCCCAGCGCGGCCTCATCGCCCAACCGCTTTGAATCAGCGATGATCTGATCGAGGCAGGCGTGGACTAAAAACATCGAGAGACGCTGACCGCCCACGGTCACTGCGCGATACGCCGGGTCCACAGCCAGCGCGTGAGCCAGGCCCACATGCCGTCCGCGCACATAACGAAAGGTGCGGAGCGCGGCGGGCCGTCCATCCACTTCGACCAGCCAGTAGTGGACAACGTGCCCGGCGCGGCGCTCTTCACCAAACTCTGCTCGCCGCCTCATGCGCGGGACGTAATGCGCGTACTGCGGAAAAAGTTTCGCGTACAGTCCAAGCATGGCCTCGACGCGCGCAGTATCGCGCGACCCAAGCAGAGACCAGACTTTGGCAGGGCCTTCCTCTCGAATCAATCTGGCGGGCATCAATTCTCCACGTCTAAAATTCCAATTTATCGAGCACGCCCGACGAACCGCGCGTACGGCGTTTCAATTGCCAGTTCAACATGCTTTCTTCATACGTCTTGCGGACGAGCAACGCGGCCCAGACTGCCAGCACGGCCAGCGCGACTCCGACACCGAGATAGATCAACGTATAAACGTCCCGCTTCAAACCCAGACCCAAACCGGCCGCGATGATCCCGAACGTGATCAAACTCCCGAGGATGGTTCCGAGCGAGGGGAGATAACTGTCAATGAACATACTGACGCGTCCGCGCTTCTCATTTGGGACCATAGCCTGAAATGCTTTGCGGTTGGACAAATCAACCGTCTCATAGGTCACGCGCGCCACGCCCTGCGCGGAGGCGCTGCTGAGAAAGCCGGGGATAAAGAAGTTCATCACCGAAGAAGCCAGCATGATGAAAGGTTGGATGAGAAAACTATTCTTGAGACTCAGTTTTTCGATCACGCGCCCGGCCAACGTCTGGATAAGAATCGAGCCGACGGCGATCAGCAGGTTATAGTTTGCATAGAACGCCTGGAAACCGTTTCCCAAATCCAGTTTTGCGTCCGAGAGGGCATCATAAAGCAGAACCGTCATCACCGCCCCCGCGGCCAGCATCCCCAGCGCGAGATACGCAAAAGCCGGAACGGTTTTGATGAAATCCCAGCCTTCTTTGAAAGTCTCCTGCATCGAAACGCCCGTGCGCGTCGCGCTGACGATCTGCACTTTGCGGAGGCCGAAATAAGCAATGATGGAACCGGCAAAGAAGATCGCCGCGTTTAGATATAACAATTTCACCGCGCCGAATTGCAGGCGCGCATCCAGGCCAGCCACGCCGAGGCCGATGATGGTCCCAAAGAAAGCGAAGTTGCCGATCACGGGCAGGAGGCGGCGACCCGCGGCGGGATCATAGATGTCGTTGACCAGAATCCAAAACACGACCGGGAAGAAACGCCATTGCTGGTCGTTGAGCAGATAGATCAATGTGTAAGCAATCGAAAGCGGAAAGGATTTAAACAGAAACGCCAGCGGCAGGAGCGCGTACAGACCGGTGAAGACCAGCAGGACAACGATCATCAGTTTGACGCGGTCGAAGCGGTCCACGACCAGCGATTGCAAACCGGTGGCGAGGATCAGCAGAACCATATCTACTGCCCAGACCAGGAGGATGTAATGGTCTTTCACTTCGCTCAAAAAGCCGCTCACCGAAACGACTTTGGTGATACCCATCGCCGCGTAGTTGGCAAACAGAATGCCCCCCAACGCAAGCACCAGGCCTAACTCGCCCGTCTTTAAACGAAACAATTGCAGGAGTCTCTCTCGCATCCCTTTTTCTCTGAGTTCGAAGATAGCGTGCGGCTGTGATTATAGTCTGAATTCAGACAAAACTTGTCTTGTAATTGCCTTTCAAAATGGATGAACGCAAAAACGCTCAAAGAATAAGTCGCGCGAGAAGAGCATTAGGGGTCGTTCTTAAAGCCAAATCGCCGGTTTCGACACTTTCTTGGATCGCAATACGCCGCTAGCGAGAAGCCGCTCGCAACGACATGTTGGATAGTATAATGAGAGCCATGACCGATGAAAACCTGACAAACCTGCCGCGCCACAAAATCGCCATGTTGATTGACGGCGACAACGCCCAGTCCTCCCTGCTTCCGCAAATGCTGGTGGAGGCCGCCCGCTATGGGCAGGTCACGGTGCGGCGCATCTACGGGGATTGGACGACGGTCAACATGAATTCGTGGAAGGAGACGCTCAACTTCCACGCCTTCCAACCCATTCAGCAGTTTCGCTACACCATCGGCAAGAACGCCACCGACAGCGCGATGATCATAGACGCCATGGACATCCTGCATTCCGGCGTGGTGGATGGCTTCTGCCTCGTTTCCTCCGACAGCGATTACACGCGACTCGCCACCCGCATCCGCGAGACCGGTATCTTTGTGATGGGAATTGGAGAGAAGAAAACGCCCAAGCCTTTTGTCAACGCCTGCGACGTCTTTGTCTACACTGAGAACCTCGTCCCCGAAAAAAAGAAACCGCGCCGCTCGCAGAAGACGAATCATCAAAAGCCCAAATCCGAGGCGGACCCCATGCCCCTGCTCGAACAAGCCTTCGACATGGCCGTGCAGGAAGACGGCTGGGCGCGATTGGACTTGATGGGCAACGCCCTCTACCAACTCGATCCCGGCTTCGACCCGCGCACGTATGGCCAGCGTCAACTTTCGCGGTTGATCAAGAGTCTGAAAGATCAATTCGAGATGAAGTCACAGGAGATGGACGGGAGCACACTGTTCTTGGTGAAGATGAAGGAATAAATTCGCTACTTAGTGAGAGCAAACGCACTTGTAAGAGTTGGGAAAGGCAAGAGTATGAAATGTCCTAATTGCGGTCATGTGGACCAGAGTGGCCCAAAGTTCTGCCCAAATTGTGGGCGTGTGAACGATGTTGATTTAACAACGATATTGTCCTCTATCGATTGGAGGATGAAGCATGGCACTGCAACTGAGGATGATTTTCGGTATATAAATGCCTTGCGCGAAGAGAACAAACGTTTGGCTAAAACGGTACAGAAAATTGACTTGCAGACCCCTTTTGAAATTTGGATGTCTCGTTTAGGGTGGGCATTACTAATTGCGGTGGGCGGTTTTATTGCCCTCTTCATTTTCCCTTCACTAAATTTTGATGATAAGGTTATGATTGTCTCAATAGTCATTGGGGGAGGTACTATGGGATGGTTGGTAAGGAACTCCACTCTGGGCACAAACATTCCAGTGCGGCGTTTAGCTTTCTTTGGGCCTTGCTTCTCGCAGGTATAGTCTACACAATTCTTGAGGCAATATCCAGGCCGCGATGAAATGAAACTCCACCTGATTGACGGCACCTACGAACTCTTCCGCAATTTCTACGGCGCGCCTCCCAAGAAAGCGCCGCATGGACGCGAAGTCGGCGCGACGCTGGGACTCTTGCGAAGCCTGCTCATGCTGTTGACTAGTCCGGATGTCACACACGTCGGCGTGGCCTTCGATCATGTGATCGAGTCCTTTCGCAACGACCTTTATTCCGGTTACAAAACCGGCGAGGGCGTGGACCCAAATCTCATGGCGCAATTTCCGCTGGCGGAGGAGGCCGTCGCCGCGCTGGGATTGGTCGTCTGGCCGATGGTGGAATTCGAAGCCGATGACGCGCTGGGGACTGCCACAGTCCGTTTCAAAAAGGATGCGTCAGTCAAACAAATCGTCCTTTGCTCGCCCGATAAAGATTTGGCGCAGTTGGTCGAGCGCAAGCGCGTGGTGTGTTGGGACCGCCGACGCGAGATCGTGTTGGATGAAACTGGAGTGATTGCAAAGTACGGCGTCCGTCCCGAGTCGATTCCCGATTGGCTCGCATTGGTCGGCGATTCAGCGGATGGTTACCCGGGCATTCCTGGCTGGGGAGAGAAATCCACTTCGGTTGTGCTGGCAAAGTACAAACATCTCGAGTCGATTCCGGATGACGCGGGCAAATGGAAAGTGGACTCAGTCAGCGCGGGCCGCGCCGCGACTCTGGCCGGGAACTTGTCCACGCGGCGCGAGGAAGCGCTTCTTTACCGCAAACTCGCGACTCTGCGCAAGGATGCCCCGATCAAAGAGAAACTCAGCGATTTGGAATGGAAAGGCGCGCGGCCTGAATTCAAAGAGTTCTGTCACAAGTTGGGCGATCAGCGCATTCCAGAACGCGTTCCCCGCTGGCGCTCTTAGAAATTCACCACAGATAAACACAGATGAACGCAAATGCTTAACGCAAGACGCCAAGACCCTGAAGCCTTATCTTTTTTCTTTGCGACTTTGCGTCTTCGCGTTGAATCTTTTTAGAATATTATTTTACCTGTGTTCATCTGTGGTTAAACTAACCTTCACCAACCCCTCATACACGTCAACGATTTGTGTGGCAATCTTCGTCCAATCGTAAGACTGGGCGGCTTCTTTCGCGCACTTCCCCATCTTCTCGCGCAATTCATGATCGCTGAGCAGTAGTGAAAGTTTGTCACATAATTTATCCGGCTCGCCGTCCGGGACCGTGAAGCCGGTCTCGCCATCCTGAACGAGAAAGCCAAGCCCGCCCACATCCGACGCAATGACCGGCGTGCCGCACGCCATTGCCTCCAGCGCGACCATGCCGAAGGATTCATAACGTGACGGCATCACCAGCAACTCCGCGGCGGAATAATAATACGGCAGAGTGTCCTGTCCGCGTTTACCGAGGAACACCACCATCCCGCCCATGCACAGCTCATCGCACAACCTTTGCAGGCGCGCCATCTCCGCGGACATCTCCTGCGGGCTGGCATCTGGTTCGCCGCCGATGATCGCCAATTGCACCGGGCGATGAAGTTCGTTCACGCGCAAACAAGACATGGCGCGAATCAACGTGTCCACACCTTTGAGCGGCTCGATACGCCCGACATACAAAACCATCCGATCTTCCGGTTTCAGCCCGATGAATTGTTTGGCTTCATCGGCAGGGATCGGATAAAAGTGACAGGTATCCACGCCGGGTGGGATCACAGTTAATTTTCTATCGCTGACTTTATAAAGAAAACGCAGTTGACTGTGCTCGGCCAACGTCGCCACGATGATTCGGTCGGCGCGGTTGAGAATCCGCTGTTCGCTGGCGATCCGCTCCGGAGGTTCGCGCTCGGCCTCGGTCTGCGCGATGCGGTTCTTCATCTCACCCAGGGTGTGGAACATCTGCACAATCGGTGTTCCGCCCCAGGCGTCCGATAATGATTCGGCGGCGATGCCCGACATCCAGTAATGGCTGTGGATGAGGTCATAGCGGATTCCTTTTTCCGCGGCGAAGGCTTTGACTCCCTCCACGAACTCCGGGATGTAATGGACAAGATCACGCTTCGCCACCGGGACCTCGGGGCCGGCCGGCACGTGGACGACTCGATTGCCAAACCCGAGCTGATGCACGACGTGCGGCACATGCTCGTCCTGCGAACGCGTGAATACATCCACGTGGATGCCCATGCGCCCCAACTCGCGCGTCAGGTCGCGGACGTAGACGTTCATCCCGCCGGTGTCTTTGCCGCCCAGCGTCGCCAGCGGACATGTGTGATACGAAAGCATTGCAATACGGAGCATGTTTCCCAATCTGACCATGGACGATGGACAATAGACGATGGTCAATGGTCTGTGGTCCATCGTCCGAGACTAAGACAACACGTGATGACAAAAACTTGCGGGATTGATTGTAATCCTTTATAATCCCCGCCGCTATAAAACCAAGTGTCATGCTGAGGAGCCGTTTCGCAGGCGACGAAGCATCTCAAGGTCGAGACCCTTCGCTACGCTCGGGGTAACACGATCTATCATATGCCACCATAGCTCAGTCGGTAGAGCAGGCGTTTCGTAAACGTCAGGTCAAGGGTCCGAATCCCTTTGGTGGCTCAAGCAAAATACTTCCGAAATCTCGAGGATTTCGGAAGTATTTATTTATTCTATTCCATCAAAAATATGATCCAGCACTTCTTCGCTCACATCGAAAACGGCATTGTGCGGAGCGAGTGCTTCTTTCGTCATCCATTCAGGCAGGCGATCATCCTTTGCGGTAAACCCCGCGCGGCGATTGAACTCGCGTTCCATTTTGATGGTTTGTTTGCCAAGCACTTGCAGAATATTATCCGGCAAATCATCCCAGCCGTAGCGCGCTTTGAGCAACCGCTTGACAACTGCATCCGGCGTGGCGGCGTAACCGAAGCCCGCGAAGATGCACGCGCCGATGGTGTCATAGCCAGCCATGTTGAGTTGAGCCGTCAGCGAGGGGTCTTTTTGCACGTTCGGGTCGAGGTGATTGACCTTGGCTCGAATGGTCAGACCCGCTGTATGGTCCGCGCCTTGAGGCGAGGTGGCATAGGTCACGCCCGTGCCTTTGATGGCGCGTGGCTCATACGCAGACATGGCCTGTCCTTTGACAGCGGGCACGCGTTCGATTCCATATTTCTTGCCGGTCGCGACCGAACCGTCGCCCAACACGCGACCGAGTTCCGTCCCGCGGCGGATTTCATCGAGTAATTTCAAGGCCGCGTCGCCATCGCCCCATTTCATCAACCCCGCTTCAGCCGCGACGCCGAGCGCCGCGCCGATTTCAATCGAGTCGAGTCCAAGATCGTTGACTTCCCAATTCATGCGCGCAATCGTATCCAGCGAAGGAATGCCGAGGTTGGAACCCATCAGGCCTATGGTCTCATATTCAAGCGGCGAGACAATCACTTTGCCATCTTCACCGCCGAAGATGTTCGAGCATTTGATCGTGCATCCGGCCATGCAGGCATGAGACGGATCGGACGGCTTGCCGCGCGTCAAGATAAATTCGCGCAGAGTCTCGCCGCTGATGTCGTCCACCTTCTCGAAATGACCGGTTGAAAAATTACGCGTGGGCAGACCGCCAAAGCCATCGCACATGTGCGCCATGGCCGCAGTGCCGTAATCGCGATACGTGATGGACTGCGGATGTTCCATCACGGCTTTTGTGTAATCTTTCTGCGCGACCTTGAACGCTTCAGGATCGGCAATGGGCGGTCTCTGACCACCGGCATGATCGAACACGATGGCCTTGAGTCCTTTCGAGGCCATGACCGCGCCCAGTCCGCCGCGCGCCGCGATGCGCGCTGGGACTTTATCTTTATCGAGATTCTGAATCCCCGCGGACTTCATCTTCATCTCACCGCCGGGACCGATCAACGCGATGGCAACTTTATCGCCGTACTTTTCGATCAATTTCGGCGCGGTCTCGTAAACACCGAGACCCGCGACATCGTCAGCCCTTTCCCACTTTGCGCCTTTTAGACTCAAATACAAAACCCAATAACCATCTTCCTTCGGCTGATCTTCGATGATCAGCGCATGGATGCCCATGTGAGTCATGTGCAATCCCGTCCGTCCGCCCGCGTTGGATTCCTTGATGCCGCCCGTCAGCGGAGACTTGCCCCCCACCGATATGCGATCATTGGATGAAAGCATGTGACCCACCAGTAAACCCGGAGCAAAGATCAATTTATTTTTCGGGCCGAGCGGATCACACTTTGGGTCCACTTCATCGAGCAGGATGCGCGCCAGCAGTCCGCGTCCGCCGAGGCGTGACCAGGTCTCGGGAATCGGTTCAAGTTTCAAGGTCTGGTTGTGAACGTTTACGCGCCAAATTTGCATAAGGTCTCCGTGATTGGATAATTCGATATTCGAATATCGAATTATCGAGTATCGCTCTGGCCGAAAAGACTCTCGACCGCCTGCCTGAATACCCTCGTATGATAATCCACATCGGCCTGGGTGGTGTCGGCTGAAATCAACGCCATGTTGTGAAACGGCGTCATCAGGATGCCGCGATTGAGAGCAAAGAGGTGCATGTAACGATCCAGTTCAGGGTCCACCGCGGCGTGCGCTTCCCCTCCGTTGCGCGGCGGCATGGGACGAAACCAATACTCGGAGCGATTGCCGAGGCGTTTGACGATCCACGGCAATTCAAATTCTTTGATGACCGACTCGACGCCCGACGTAAAACACTCTTGAAGCGCAATGGCCTTTGCATAAAACTCATCCGTCAAGACATTTTGAAGTGTGGCTTTCATCGCGGCGATGGACAGAGCATTGCCCGCCAACGTTCCGCCGATGCCGCCCACGTCCGCATCCTCGCGGGACAATTTGGCGGCGAAGGCTTCCGAGATTTCTTGAGTGAACCCGTAGGCCGCGGCAGGGACGCCTCCAGCGATGGGTTTGCCGAGGGTCAGGAAGTCCGGTTGAAGTCCGTGCGAGGCGGTGTATCCGCCGGGGCCTGCGCAGATGGTGTGCGTCTCGTCCATGATGAGATAGGTTCCATATCTGCGAGTCAATTCGCGCAAAGCATCGTGATAGCCGGGGTCGGGGTGAATGATGCCGATATTGGTCATGACCGGTTCCGCCAGCACCGCGGCCACGTCGCCATCTTTGAGCGCGGCTTCGAGGGCGGGAATGTCATTGAACTCAACAACTTTTGTCGTGAGCGTCGGGTCAATTTGCGGACCCATGTTGTTGGCGCGCGAAACCGTCCTGCCGTTTTCATCGAGCGTGATAAAGGTTTCATCCACTGAGCCGTGATAACAATAATTGAAGACGAGCACTTTCGGTCGGCCTGTGATCATGCGCGCCATGCGAAGCGCAAAACGATTGGCGTCGGTGGCAGTCAACGCGAACTGCCAGAACGGAAGACCAAAGCGGCGCTGTAATTCTTCACCCACCCAGATCACGTCTTCAAAGGGCAACATCAGTGTGATGCCTTTTTGAATCTGCCTGTTGACGGCTTTGACCGTTGCATCGGGCGCGTGGCCCGTCATCGCGCCGGTGTCGCCGAGGCAGAAGTCAATGTAAGAGTTGCCGTCCACGTCGGTGAAGCGCGCGTCCTTGGCTTCTTTGACGAAGACAGGGAACGATCCCGCCCAGCGAATCATCCACAGCATCGGCACGCCGCCATGCAAAGACTTGCGTGCGCGCTTGTAGAGTTCAAAGGACTTTGGATGATTCTTGTAAAAGAGTTGCTCTTCGCGTTCGAGGAGGACCTTAAGTTTAGTTCTATCCATGATTTGAAGACTATGGACCGTAGACGGTGACAATGAAAACGGTCTACGGTCAACCGTCCGCGATCTGTTTACTTTATCGTATCTTTCAACGCTTCGGCAAAGATTTTCAATCCATCGTTGATTTGCTGAGATGAAACGTTCAACGGCGGGATCCAGCGGATGGTGTTGTCATACGTTCCGCAAGTCAGCAGAAGCAGGTTGTGTTCCTCCGCGGCATGGACGACATCTTTGGAAATTTGCTTGGCCTTGTCCGCGCGGCCATTGACCTGGAACTCCGTGCCGATCATCAAACCCAGCCCGCGCACATCGCCGATCTGCGGATACTCTTCCTGCAGTTTGCGCAGGCCGGTCATCAGCTGGATGCCGCGCTCGGTCGCGTTCTCGAGCATCTTCTCTTCGCGGATGGCGCGGATGGTGGCTACGCCCGCCGCGCAGGCAACGGCGTTGCCTCCATAGGTTCCGCCGTGTGAACCGACATCCCATTTCTTCATCAAGTCGAGGCGGCTGAACACACCCGAGAGTGGAAGGCCGGATGCAATTCCTTTCGCAACGGTCATAATATCTGGCACAACACCGAAGTGTTCGAGGGCAAACCATTTGCCTGTGCGCCCGAACCCGGATTGGACTTCATCGAAGATCAATAAAATGCCATGCTTATCACAAATCTCGCGCAGACCTTTCATGAATGATTTCGGCGGGACGATGTATCCGCCCTCGCCCATCACGGACTCGATCAGAATCGCGGCGGTCTCTTTCGGCGCGGTTTGTGAAGCCAGCAGATATTCGAGTTGCTCGAGCGCATACTGGCTGGCCTGCTCTTCGGTCATGCCGAGGCGATACGCGTATGGAAACGGCGAGACGAACACGCCCGACGGCAACGGCCCAAAACCAGCGCGGTAGATTGTCTTGGATGTGGTGAGCGCCATCGTCCCCGCGGTGCGCCCGTGAAAAGAACCGTTAAAGACGATGATGTTCTGTTTGCCTGTGGCAACACGCGCCAGTTTGACTGCGCCTTCAATCGCTTCCGCACCGGAATTTGAAAAGAAGAAACCATCAATCGAAGGAGGGACAATCTTTCGCAGTTCTTCAATCAATTGCAACATCGGCTTGTGGATGACGATATTGGCTTGGGCGTGGAGAAAGTTCCCTGCCTGTTGGCGGATGGCTTCGACCACCTTCGGATGGCAATGGCCGGTATTGGTTACGCCGATGCCGCAGGTAAAGTCGAGTAGCTTTTTCCCATCGGTCGTGTAAATGTACGAGCCTTCGGCGCGCTCAGCGACGAAGTTGAAGATGCGTCCCAGACGGGCGACATGTGAGGAAAGTTTTCAGCATAGAGTTGATCAGTCATGGCATCCTTTTTGATTGGCGATATTCGATACCCGATATTCGAGATTCAGAAATCAATTTCAGCATCGTCGAATTTCGGTTTTCTAATTATCGAATATCGGCTTTATGCAGGTAGAAGTTCCACCGCCCACTCAAGGCCGAGTTTCTTCAGCGAGTCCTTGGTCGGGATACCGTTGGGAGTCCAGCCTGCCAGCTTGTAGTATTCGTCTATGGCGGAATCCACTTCCTCGTGAGTCAGAGCGATGCCCGCGGTCGGACCGGTTCCGCCCAAGGCTTTGAAAAATTTCTTTGGCAGTTTGTCCGCTTTTCGGTCGAGTCCCTCGCGGGCATTGAAGGTCCGCATGAGATTCAAGCGGCGCATACCGACCGCCATCAATTCATCCAATGTGACATCCCAGCCCGTGACTGCTTTGACAAAGTCCACCGTCTCTTTCGGACCGTAAAGCGTCCAGCCCGGACCCCAGACGAATTGACACAACTCGACCGTATCGAGCATGGAATAAAAGACTTCGGTGAGCCAGGCGTATTTGACTTTGGCCGCGTCCAGTGAGAGCGGCGCGAGTTTATTGGGCATGCCGAGCAGTGAGAGACGGCTCATGTACAGATCGGACGCCATGCCTTCTTCGATCATCCAATCGTGTTCGCTGGATTGGTGATCCGCGCCGAATGGGTTGACCGCGTAGATGAGAGCCAGCGAGCGTTTGGCCTGCGGCATGTGCGCGGGCGCCTCTGCGCCTTTGACCGTGATGAGACATTCATCCGCGCCCTTGCCCCACATTTTTGCGGCGCGCTCCGAGCCTTGCGAAAGAGCTTTGCCAAGAGGCCCTTCCGCCTTGACAATCGCTCTGAGCGCAGCCAGCATGGCCTCGACGTTTCCAAATTTCAAGTCAATGCCGTTGGTCTGTTCTTTCGTAATGATGCCTTTCTCATAACACTCCATCGCAAAGGCAATCGTCGCGCCGCAGGCAATCGTGTCCACGCCGTTCTCGTTGCAGATTTGATTTGCCAGCGCAATCGCGGAAAGATCACTGATGCCGCAATAGGAGCCAAAAGTGCTGATGGTTTCATACTCCGGGCCGCCGTAATAGGGATCAGCTTTATACGCGCCTTCTTTGATTTCAACGACACGTTTGCATCGCACCACACACGCATAACAAGTCTCGCGGTCTTTCAAAATCGTCTCGGCCATCTTCTCGCCGCTGATCGGCTCGCAATCTGCGAACGTGCCTTCGTTGTAATTGAAAGCCGGAAGTGTCCCGTTCGTGTTTTGCGGCAGGACGACCGACGCCGTGCCATATTTGGCGAGGCCATCCATATCGGGATTGTTTGGAACTTCCTTCGGCCCAATGCGGTTCAAGCCCACGACTGTTTTCTGATCCGCCAATTCCACTTTCTTTCGCCCGCGCACAACAACAGCTTTGAGATTCTTGGAAGCCATCACCAGCCCCATGCCGGTGCGTCCGTTGTTGCGATTGGACATGCTCAACAACGAAGAGAAAATCACGCCATGTTCCGCCGCGGGGCCATGTTGCAGAATCTCGATTTTGTTGTCATTCCATTCCTTTTTCAAAATCGAATCTACCTCCCCCGTGATCTTGCCCATCAAATGCGCGGCGTCACGCAGTTCAGGTTTGCCGTCAATGATCGAAAGATAAACGGGCCTGGGTGATTTGCCTTTGATCACAATTCCATCAAAGCCCGCGAATTTCAATTCCGCCGGAAAATATCCGCCACCCTGTGAATCGCCGATGCCGCCGCTGATCGGCGATTTGGCGTTGGCATTGATGCGGCTTTGGCCGGAGATCGCCGCGCCAGTGGTGACTCCGCACATAAGGGTGAGCACGTTATCGGGTCCGAGAGGATCGGCGCCCTTGGGCATCTCCTTCAGGATGTAATACAACCCCATCGCGCTCCCGCCCATATATTTGCGATAGAACGACTCGGGCGGCTCCTCCACTGTCAGCGTGCCTTTCGTCAGGTCAACATGCAAAATCTTTCCGTTATAACCGAAGGGCATGGCATCCTCCTTCTGTGAATCAGATTTTTACCATTATACGGATGGAGGACATAAACGACAATTGCGATTTTCCGAAAGCGACAGTTGGGCGAGTGAGCATCATGCGAACATCGCCCAGCCCAAGCGCGGGAGCACCGGGCACCCCGCTTCATTCGTGACTTTTAGCGGCGCGCGGACGATTAACCTTTTCCTCCGCTTCGGCCTTGCCAGAGAGGGCCAGCGCTTCGACTTCGCGGCACCTTTCCGCCGCTCCGCTCAGTGCATAGAGATTTTTTTCAGAAACGCGAGGGACATCCGAAGTCCGAAACCACGATGATATAATTTCTCCACTTTAACGAAATCGGATTGTCAAAATGAACTGGCTGGAACGCGTATTAAGCGACAGAAAAAAGTCTTCTTCCAGGAACGACTCTTCCGCAGAATCTAAGTCTTTCGACGCGGCAGAAGACGCGCGGGAATACATCAACAAAGTCCATAAGAAAATAGACAAGTTGGTTTCGGATTTTGCGAAGCGCAAGATCAACTCCGCCCAGTTTCGGGAACTGTACAGCCATTATCAACTGGAAATTCGACGCGTGGAAGCAGTGGCCGCCGTCTGGCCGGACGAATGGAAGGAAGCGGCCAGAGAAGGCGAGAGTCTGGTAATTCGCAGACAGCACATGGCTACCGCGCAGGCTTATGCGATCTACGAGAACGATAGCGGCCTGCCGCTGGCTACGCTGGGCAAATTCACGCTTGACCCGGCCCTGGTGATTCCCATGTTGTCATCCTATCACTCGGCCACAAAGGAAATCTTCGGAGCCGGGATGCGCCTGACAGAAATCGAGGGCGGTCAGCGCTTATGTTTTGTTCAGGGGCAATACACCACACTGCTGGCCATCTTCAACAATGAGCCTGTCCCCGGTCAATTGGAATATTTGGATAAACTCCATCGGCACTTTGAAGGAGCCAATCGGCCTGTCCTCACCTCAAAACCTATTGACACTGATAAACTCATTTTTCCACATCAATATTTCCTTGGCAACTGGCGCGAATAGCACCTGTTCCTTTTCGTGACCACGATGGATACAAAACTCATAAAAGTCGTCTTCGCTGGTGATGGAAATGTGGGAAAGACTTCCCTGATTCGGTCTTACACAGAAGGAAAATTTTCCTCCTCACGCGTGGCTACCATCGGCGTGGACTTCCATACTCACACCATCGTACTTCCCAGCGGGAAAATCAAATTGTCCATTTGGGACATGGCCGGGCAGGAACGATTTCAATTCATGCGCCCCGGTTTCTATCGCGGCAGTCGCGCCGCGGCTTTGGTTTATGATGTAACTGCTCCAGAATCGCTTGAACATCTGGCAGGCTGGCGCGACGAAATTCTGAAGGCCGTCCCTGACGAAAAATTTATCGTAGTCGGAAACAAAATTGATCTTGAACGGACTCAAAAGCCGGAGATCGCTCAACTCTTTGCGAAGAAGATCGGAGCCGTCTACTACGAGACCAGCGCCCGCACCGGTGAGGGGACCGAGGCCGTCTTCAAGGGTTTAGCGGAACTAGCCCTCAAGTAATTTACGGGTACACAATCCAGGAGAATCTGCGATGAAAACTCATTCAATGTTTACAATGCTCGCCGCGCTCGCGGCGCTTTTTGCTTCTGGACTGGCCTGTGATGCTTCGGCGTTTGGCTTCGGAACAGTGACGCCCACACCTTCTGGTCCGCCGCATTTTTATCTCGCCAGCGATAAGGCCGGAACGCATGAAACCTACAGCTTTTCACAGACTGATACGGTTTACATTTTGATAGATACAAACGGCTTACCGCCAGGCGTTGTCTTCGATGTCAAGTGGTATGGCCTCACCACCGGCGGTCAAGACCCGAATGCACCTCTCGCCTATCAGACCGTTTCACATGATGGTCGTTCTGCCTTTGTCGAAACATGGCTCGGTAGCGGAGGTAAAATGCCGGTCGGGAATTACAAGGTCGAAGTTTACGAGAACGGGACAAAGATCGGAGAAAAGGAATTTATGGTGCAATAGCCAAGCCCCTACACCAACCTTCCCCAAACTCCGAAGTTTAGAATTTGGGGAAGTGTCACGAAGTGACGGGTGGGGCTTAGCTCGCGATTACAGCGCTCTTTGTCATTTCTTTGATTCCATATGGGAAGCCGTAATCCGCCATACGGTCCATGAATGGAAGCGGATCAAAGGCCTCAGGCCCAAGCACACCGGCGCCGTTCCAAATCCCATGCTCGATCAAGTCCATGGCAATCACCGCGCTGAAGGCGGTTTGCGCCACCACTGCCTGACATCCCCAAGCCTGCATACATTCCTGATTATCGGCAACCTGATACAGATAGACTTCACGCGGTTGGCCGTCTTTGATTCCCTTGACCCATGTGCCCGCGCAGGTCTTGCCATGCATCTTATCGCCGAGATGAGCGGGGTCGGGCAAACAAGCCGCCACCACATCCCGCGGCGACACTTGGACACCCTTGACGTTGATCTTTTCCTTTTTATCCAGACCTAATGCATGCAATGTCTTTAGCACGCCGATGAATTGATCTCCAAGGCCATACTTGAACGTGACGCGCTTGGTCTTCACCCAGCGCGGCACAAGCAAAACTTCTTCATGCTCCACATTGACCACCTCCACTTTGCCAATGCCGCCGGGGAAGTCGAACACTTCCGGTTCAGAGAATGGCGCGGTCGTAAACCAGCCTTTATCCTGCTCCCAAATAATCGGCGGGTTCAGGCACTCTTCGATTGTGGTCCAAATCGAAAAACTGGGCGCGAACTCATAACCATCAATGACAAGGTTTGCTCCATCACGAATACCGATCTCTTCGATCTCATCGAATAGATAATCTTGGGCGTAACGCGCAAACACATCCGCCATGCCCGGCTCCACACCGATGCCGACTAATGCGAGCAATCCTTTGCCTTCCCAATCTTTAGCCTTCGCGAACTGGTAGTCTCCCAGTTTGACTCCCGGCTTATGGAACGGGTCAGACGGATGCGGCGAGGAAAGGGTCATCGCCATATCCATATATTTCGCGCCCACCGCATAGGCGGCATCGAAAATCTGGGGATTGAAGATCGGATCCACGGCGTTCATGATGAGATCCACGTTGTACTTTTTGGCAAGCGCTTCGATGTTTTCCTGTTTATTCGCATCCACAAACTCGACCAGGAAACGAGTCGCGTCACCGAGCTTTTTCTGGACTTCTTCGGCGCGCTTTAAGTTGTAATCCGCCAGGACCATCTGCTCCAGCCATTGGCGCGGTTTGGCAATCGCCGCGATGGCCTCCCCCACTCCGCCGACGCCCACGAGCAACACTTTCATGAGATTATTTCTCCATTTGTTTTATAACCCGCACGTGCGAGTTAGGTTGACGATGTGAATTGTCAACAGTGATGACTGTAAAAACTCTTGCAAACGTTTCCCCAATTGCATTCACTGCATCGAGCAGGGCTTTCATGATTCCTTTCGGATGGCTCCACGATCCGACGTTTGCGGATGTAGACAAAGTATCTGACTTGCACGTCATTGCGAGGAAGGTGTTCTGCCTGACGAAGCAATCTCCAACATGGCGGAGGAGATTGCTTCGTCGCGCCTTCAGCACTCCTCGCAACGACATATTTAGAAATACACTTCTTTGACAATCTTCAAGTGCATGAACGTTTCCGCTTCACGCACTCCTTCGATACTGTACAACTTCTCCGTGATGAATTTGAGCAAATCTTCGTGATCGCGGCAGGCCACCTCGATCAGCATGTCGAACCGCCCGCTGACCACGACCAGATAAACAACTTCATCCAGTTTGGCAACTTTATCGGCGACGGCCAACATGCGATTGCCATCGGTTCGCAAGCCGATCATGGCCATCGTCTTCAACCCGCGATGAACCGGATTGGTGATGGCAACCACCTTGAGAAGCCCCTGTTCCACGAGGCGGTTGTAGCGCTGACGAATCATGCCCGGCGAAACTTTGAGTTTCTCGGCAATCTGCGTAAAAGCCTCACGCCCATCTTTGCGGAGGGCTTTCATGATGTAAAGGTCGGTTTCGTCAACGTCGGTAACAATTTCGCTTTCCATGATGCCATTTTATAACAATTTTTCATTTCTGTCAACTCTTTATGATTATTTTTCAGTATGGCTTGGTATTTTATGCAATAAAAAAAAGCACCCGAGTGTTACGTCGGGCGCTTTTTTTAACGGCTTGGGTAGCAGGCTAGTTTTACTGCCCGCCTTTTATTTCCGTCCAAATCTGATCGTAGAGTGGCAGGGCATCACCCACATCGTCAATGCGATGGCCGTTTTTGATATCTTCGGCGGGCGTATTGGTGATCGGCGAGTTCATGTACGCGTCGTACAGGTCTTTGTGATTGGTTTTGGCAAAATCCAATGCGGCCTTGTTCGGGTTGGTGTACGGGAAGTCGCGTAACATCATCCAGAAGAGATCGCCCTGCATGGTGTAATTCAACCACGCATACGCCGCGTCAAGATGCGGAGCGTCTTTTGGAATGGCATAGTTATCCTGCCATAAGATGGCGCCTTCGGTCGGATAGACATAGGTGATCGCGGGGTTCTCTTGTTGAGCAAGGAAGGCTTCACCGGTCCACGTCATACCGAGGTCCACATCGCCTGCAATGAGGGCGGTCTTGGGGCTGTCGCTGTCAAAGAGTTTGATGCCCGGCACAAGCTCCTTGAGTTTGGCTTTGGCTTGATCAAGTTGCGCGGGGTCTTTCGTATTGACGTCATAGCCGAGAGTCAGCAGGACCATGCCAATAGTCGCGCGCGAGTCGTCCAGGAAAACCATCTTGCCCGCGTATTCGGGCTTCCAAAGATCAGACCAGGACTTGGGAGGATCTTTTACTTTGTCGGCATTATAGACAATGGCGTCGGTCCCGGCCTGATACGGAATCGTGTATTCGTTGCCGGGGTCAAAGGACAGGTTCAAGTAGTTCGGGTCGAAGTTGCCCATGACTGTCAACTTGCTCTTATCCAATTTCTGGAGCAAGCCCTGACGCACCATCAAGCTGACAATGTAGTCAGTCGGTTGGACAAGATCATACGACGTTCCGCCCGCGGACAATTTGGCGTACATCTCCTCATTCGCGGAATATTCATCGCGATTGACCTTGATCCCGTAGACCAGTTCAAAACATTCCTGAACGTCTGGAGGAATGTACTCCGTCCACACGAACAGGTTCAGTTCCTTCGACGTAACCTGCACACGCGGATTTGGCTCCGGGCACTCATAGCCGGTCGAAGTCACTTTTTTGCTGGCTGGCGCTTCCGTCGCGGCGGGTTTGGCGCCTCCGCTACAGGCCGTTACCAACATGCTTGCAAGCGCCATCAGAGCAAGCAGTTTCCAAACAACAGATTTCTTCATACTGCCTCCTTGGTTGATCAACAGACTTTTTGGCACGCGAGCCTTCGCCCGCGAAACACCCGAGACTATTTTTCCCTGCTCTGAATCCACTGCAGGAGCAGGACAGCAATAAAAACAATGGAGATCCAAACCGTCGAGAGCGCGTTGACCTGCGGCGTGATGATACGCCGCAGTAAACCATACACATAAATCGGCAGGGTTGTGGAACCTGGACCATTCGTAAAGAACGTAATGACAAAATCGTCCAGCGAGAGGGTGAAAGCCAGCAACGCGCCTGAAAGGACGCCGGGCAAAATCATTGGAAACGTGACGCGCTGGAACGTGGTCCATTCGTTGGCACCGAGGTCCATGGCGGCTTCCTCGTAGGATTTGTCAAAACCTTGCAAGCGCGCCTGCACGACCAGAGTCACAAAGGGGATCATAAAGGCAATGTGAGAGAGAATTACCGTAAAAAGTCCCATGGTCATGCGTGCGTCCCCTGCGAGATTCAACCAATTATTCAGCAGGCTGAATAATTGACTGAATAATGTTAGGATGCCGATACCCATTACAATTTCAGGGATGACAATGGGGATATAAAGCGAGACTTGCGAAAAGGCCTTCAATTTGAAGTCGTAACGCTGAAGCGCCAGCGCAGCCATCGTCCCAACGATAGTGGATATGATCGTAGCGGTGAAAGCAATGGTCAGAGTATTTTTGGCCGCATTGATCACTTCCCTGTTCTTGGAAAGTTCACAGAACCAGTGGAACGGGCCGCAGGGACTCTGCGTCACGTCGCCGTTGACGATTTGCAAATCACCATAAGATGAAATGAAACCATCAAATTGTACATTTGCCCTGGATGAGTTGAAAGAATAAATTACCAACACAAAAATCGGCGCGTAGAGAAAGAAGTAAACCAAAATGGTCGCAATCAGAATGAAGGGAGAGCGGCGATGAGGGTTCATACCACAATCTCCTCGCCGAAGCCGAATTTGCGCGTGTAGAAGTAGGTCACAATCAGAGTAAGAACCATGAGAATTAACGACGCGGCCGACCCAAAGGTCGGGTCGCGAGCGTCGAGAAATTGACGTTGAATCAGATTGCCTACCAGAATCACCTGCCGCCCACCGAGGAGGTCCGATACGATGAACGTTCCCATGACGGGGATGAATACAAGAATCGTTCCCGCAACAACACCCGGCATCGAAAGCGGAAGAGTCACACGCAGAAACGTTCGGAAAGGATTCGCTCCCAAATCTGCGGCGGCTTCGTACAGCGAATTATCAATTTTTTCCAGCGAGGTGTAGATTGGCAAAATCATGAACGGAAGAAATTCGTAGACCATGCCGACCAGCACAGCGCCGGGTGTATACAACATTTCCAATGGCGTAAACGGAATATGCAGCATTCCCGCGATCCAACCAAAGACAATGTTGATTACACCCTCTTTGCGAAGCAACATCATCCAGGCATACACGCGGATGACGAAGTTCGTCCACAGCGGAATCAGCACAAGAAATAAGAAGGTATTGCGTCGAATCGGATGCGCGCGAGCGATGAAATAAGCGAGTGGATATGCCAGCAGAATGACCAGCACCGTGGTATTGAACGCCAGCGAAAATGAGCGCCACATGATCTGAGCATACAGCGGGTCGAAGCAAACCGAAGCGCCGTTATCACATTGCGTGCTGTAGCCGATGAGACGCAGGTAGTTGTCAAATGAAAAAGCATAGATCACACCGCCATCTGCACTTCGATGACCGAAACTGACAATAGTGGTCAGGATCAGCGGGATAATCAACAGACCGACCATGAAGACGAGCGTCGGTGTGATAAGAAACGTTCCCTGAATGGATTTATCTTCGCGCAATCGTCTCAGCATGATCTAGTCCTTTGGCAAGACAAGCGTATTCTCAGGCAAGAGCATCACCCATACTTTTTGACCGTTGCGATAATACGCGCGCGGGTCCAGGGTGGAGATGCGGTTCTGCTCCCAAACTTTGATGCGCTGGCCGCGCACATCCAAATAGACGTGCGTATCGGAACCGATATATGTGCTGTTGACAACGACACCCTGAAGACTATTTTCCTTGATGCCCTGTTTCTCCGCCAGCCGAATCTTTTCCGGACGAATCGAAACGGCCACCTCGTCCCCGGCACGGACTTTGCTGGTAACGATTCCCGTTAATTCCTCCCCCCACGCCGGAACATTCACGATTGCCTGATCGCCTTTGACAGATTTAACCCTGCCGTCCAGAAAATTCGATTCACCGATGAAATCCGCCACGAAGCGGCTGGTGGGCCGCTCATAGATTTCGACCGACGGCCCTATTTGCAAAACTTTGCCGTGACTCATCACCGCGATGCGGTCTGACATGGTCAGGGCTTCCTCCTGATCGTGAGTCACATAAATGAAGGTGATCCCCACTTCCTGTTGCAGTGATTTGAGTTCCAACTGCATCTCTTTGCGGAGTTTTAAATCCAGCGCGCCGAGCGGTTCATCGAGCAGTAAGACTTTGGGACGCTTGACCAAAGCGCGGGCCAGCGCGACGCGTTGTTGCTGTCCGCCGGAAAGTTGCTTGGGACGGCGGCGCTGCATCCCGGAAAGTTTGACCATTTCAAGCGCTTCACCGACGCGCCGTTCGATCTCCGCTTTCTCTACCCTTTCCATTTCCAGGCCAAAGGCCACATTTTCCTGCACGGTCATATGCTGGAATAAAGCATAACTTTGAAACACGGTATTCACCGGGCGCAGGAACGGAGGTTTGTGTCCCTGCGGCTCGCCGTCAATATATACTTCGCCTTCCGTCGGCCACTCGAAGCCAGCGATCATACGCAGAGAAGTCGTCTTACCGCATCCCGAGGAGCCAAGCATCGAGAAAAATTCGCCATTCCGAATCTGCATCGTGACATGATCCACCGCGGCTATCTCACCCCCCTCTGGAGTGATGAATTGCTTTACTACATTCCGTAATTCCACTGCATATTTACTGCCCATCCACAGACTCCTGAAATGATATTTGGCCGTTCGCCCTACAACGACTTGCCAATGTCTTTCAAAGTATCTTCCAAGCGGTCTAACAAAATATTCAATTGATTCATCGTGATGATGAGCGGCGGTTCGATACGAATCGTTTGCGCGCTGGTTAATGTACCAGCGACGAGAACATTTCGCTTAAACAACCCCGCCGCCACTTTATAACCGATATCCGGGCTCTTGAAATGCATTCCGATCAGGAGACCTCTGCCCGTGATTTTCTCATAAATTTGCGGATAGCGCGCGGCGAGTTCTTCGAGTTTCGGAAAGAGATAATTGCCTTTCTGCGCGGCCTGTTCCCATAAACGCTCGCGCAGAGTCACATGGATGGCGGCAATGGCCGCGGAGCAAGCCAGCGCGCCGCCGCCGGTGGTCGTGGTGTGCATAAACGGATTCGGATACATCATTGGCCGATAAATTTCCTCGGTGGTGCACACCGCGCTGATCGGCATCACGCCTCCGCCGAGGGATTTGGCCGCGGTCAAAATGTCAGGGACGACGCTCCAATGATCAATGCCCCACAGTTTCCCGGTCCGGCCCAGACCCGTTTGCACTTCATCCGCAATGAGAAGAACACCATACTTCTTCGTCACGGCGCGCACGCGCGGCCAGAAGTCGTCCGGCGGGACGATCGCGCCCGACTCACCCTGAATCGGCTCGAACATCACCGCCGCGACTCCGATGCCGACCTTCTCACAGATTTCAAGTTGTTTCTCCACCGCTTCCGCATCACCAAACGGAACATGATAAACCGGCCCCGCATACAGTGGGCCCATCGGCGCGCGAAAATCAGCTTTGCCCATCAACGAGAGAGAACCCATGGTTTTGCCATGAAAGGCTCTGACCGCCACGATGAAAGCAGATTTGCCGCTGTAAAGTTTTGCGATCTTCATCGCGGCCTCATTGGCCTCGGTGCCACTGGCCGCGAACCAACTGTATTTCAAATCGCCCGGCGTAATCTCGGCCAACAAACGCGCCAGCACACCCCGCAATGGATCAATTAATTCCTGTGAAGGCATCGGCGAACGATTCAATTGCGCCTTCACGGTTTCAACCACGTCGGGATGACTCCAGCCCAGGTCCATCATGCCGAAGCCGCCAAGACAATCGAGATACTCACGCCCAAGCACATCCTTGAACAGCGCACCCGAACCGGACCATTCAACCGCGGCCCAATCCCCCGCCTCGGTGACGGACTTGCGATACTCCAGCCAGTTGCGATTGTAATGCTCGGCAAAATTATTTTTTGACTCAGTGATGATCTGATGCGCCTCTTCCCGCGACGGGAACTCCTTCTTGTGAATCAAATCAATCCACCGCGATGAATAATCCAGGGCTTCTTCGTAGTCTACGGTCATATAAATCCTTCTGTCACACGTCATTGCGAGCGTTCTTCGCGAAACAATCTCGTGGAACATGCTAGAAGATTGCTTCGATGGAAGGAACACCCTCTCGCAACGACGCTAGAACTTCCTGCTCCACTCTTTCGGCCAGCGCTCCACTACAACTTTTTTCTGTGTGAAGAATTCCACCGCGTCCATGCCCTGGCCGTGCATGTCACCGAAAAACGATTGCTTCCAGCCGCTGAACGGGAAGAAGGCCATCGGCGCGGCGACGCCGATGTTGATTCCGATGTTGCCCGCTTCGGCCTCGTACCTGAACTTGCGCGCCGCCGAACCGGATGATGTAAACAAACTTGCCTGATTTCCATATTGCCCACTGTTGACCAACTCGATGGCTTCGTCCACCGTGTTGACATGCATGAGACCCAGCACCGGCCCGAAGATTTCTGTTTTTGCAATTTCGCTTCCGGGCCGGACCTCGGACAGGATCGTCGGCCTGACAAAGGTGCCGCGCTCGTAGCCCTTGACGACCGTCCCGCGTCCATCCACCGGAATCGAGGCGCCTTCTTTCGCGCCCACACCGATCAATTGCTCGACGCGCGTTTTGCTGGCCGCGTTGATGACCGGTCCCATCTGCACGCCGGAGTCCAATCCATAACCGACCACACGCGTTGAGGCCGCGTCGCAGATCATTTCCGTAAACGTATTGCGGGCTTCAGCAACTGTCACCGCCAGAGACACGGCCAAACAACGCTGACCCGCACACCCGAATGCGGAATCGGCGATGATCTTGGTCGCCATGTCCATATCCGCGTCCGGTAAAACGATAACGGGATTTTTCGCGCCGCCCTGCGCCTGCACGCGCTTGCCATTGGCAGAGGCTTTTGCGTAAAGATATTTCGCCGTCGCAGTCGAACCGACGAATGTGACCGCGCGAATAATCGGATGTTCAAGGATTGCATCCACCGCCTCTTTCGCGCCGTTGACCATATTCACGACGCCTTTCGGTAATCCAATCTGCTCGACGAGTTTGAAAATGAATTGCATGGTCATCGGCACTTTTTCCGAGGGCTTCACAATGTAAGTATTGCCTGCCGCAAGAGCATAAGGCAGATACCAAAACGGAATCATACCGGGAAAGTTGAACGGCGCGACTGTGGCGCATACACCGACCGGCTGGCGGAGCATGATCTCGTCAATGCCCGGCGCGATGTCTTCAACGATCTCGCCTTTCCCCATCATCGGCATTCCACACGCGACTTCCACGTTTTCGATGGCGCGCACCATCTCGGCTTTCGATTCCTCAAAGGTCTTGCCTGCTTCATTGGTGATCGTGCGGGCAACCTCATCCAAATTAGCCTTGAGCAGATCACGCAGCTTGAAGAGATATTGAACACGATCCTGCACCGGCACGCGCCTCCAGGCAGGGAATGCGGCGGCCGCGGCTTTCGCGGCGGCGTCCACCGCGTCCGCGCCGCACAGCGGAGTCCTTGCCATCAACTCACCCGTCGCCGGGTTGATCACATCAAAATATTCTTCGATCTTCGGCTCGATCCATTCGCCGTTGATGTAGTTAAGAATCTTTTGCATGGCTACCTCTACGCAACCATCTTGTCTATGAATTCAGACAGACCTTCGTCAATCAAATTGAGACCTTCATCCAATTGTTCTTTCGTGATGATGAGCGGCGGGACAACGAAGAGAATGTTCTTGAAATTGAAAACATAAACGCCGTTTGAAACCAGGAAATTCTTGAGCGGCGTCAAATCCATCGGCTCTTTCGTCCGGCGGTTCTTGACGAATTCGATGCCAGAAAACAAGCCAATGTAGCGTACATCGCCGATGGATGGATGTTTGGATTTGAACTCCTCAAGCCGCTTGCCAAGATGTTCACCGACCTTTTTGGCATTCGCAAAGACTTTTTCTTCTTCATACACTTCAATTGTCGCAAGCGCCGCGGCGCACGCTAGCGCGTGACCGTTGTAAGTCAGGCCTGCATAAAGATATTTGTCATCGAAGAACTTGGCGATCTTCTCGCGCACAATCACCGCGCCGAGCGGCACATAACCGGATGTGATTCCTTTTGCGGTCGTGATGATGTCCGGCACAACATTCCAATTGTTCACCGCGAACCATTCTCCGGTGCGGCCCCAGCCAGACATGACTTCATCGGAGATCAACAGGATTCCATATTGATCGCAAATCTCGCGGATGCGCGGCCAGTAATCATCGGGCGGGATGATCAGGCCATTCGTTCCGGTCACGCCCTCGAGGATGATCGCGGCGATCTGGTCCGGACCTTCGTGCTGGATCACCTCTTCGACATGGCTGATACACTCCCGATGGCAAGTCTCGCGCGTCCAACCAAACGGACAGCGATAACAATATGGATCAAGAAAATGGACAACGCCCGGCATGGCCGGTTCGACAGGCAGGCGGCGATAATCGCCGGTCAATGCAATCGCGCCATGTGTCGCACCGTGATACGAGCGATAGCGCGCCAGAATTTTGTGCCGGCCTGTGTAGAAGCGCGCGATCTTGATGGCGTTCTCGTTGGCTTCCGCCCCACCGAGCGTGAAGAAAGTTTTCTTCAAATCGCCGGGAGTGATCTCGGCCAATTTCTTCCCAAGCAGGCCGCGCGGCTCGGTCGCCATCCCCGGCGCGACGAAAGTGATTTTTGCGGCCTGATCTTGAATCGCCTTCACTACTTTTGGATTCTGATGGCCCACATTTGTGTTGACCAGCTGCGAGGCAAAATCCAAATAGCGTTTGCCATCCGCATCCCAGAAGTAAACGCCATCCGCTTTCGCAACCGGGATCGGATTGGTCTGTCCCTGCACAGACCAAGAGAAAAAGGTGTATTCCTTGTTGAGGTCAACAATTTCTTTTGAAGAGAGTTTTGACATAGTTTTCTCCGACAGCTGATTAAGAAATTTACACGCCTGCACCAAGGATATCGGCGTGTAAATTTAATTAATGCTTTACTTCCTTCACAATTTCGGCATACACATTCAGAGTCTCATCAATGTCTGCGTCGCTGTGTTCGTAACACAGGAACCACGGTTCGCGGGCGTCGTAATCAGGCATGATGCCGCGCTCAATCGCTTTGCTTGCCAAGTCCATATACATTTGATGATCGCTCTTGGCCCAATCGCGCTGACAGGTCACAGAGTCAACGCCCAAAGCAAAAGAGAACATCGCGCCGGTCCCGCTCATAGCGACCGGAATGCCGTTATCTTCAAAGATGTCTTTGAGTCCGTCCATGAGTCGTTTGCCGCGTTTTTGGATTGTGGCAATGATCGGTTTTTCCTTGAGCAATTTCAACGTCGCGTACGCCGCGGCGACGCCGGGCTTGTTGTTCGTGTACGTTCCGCCTTGCGCAACGCCATGCCCGATAATGGACATGATCTCGCTCTTGCCGCCGAACGCGGCCACAGGGTAACCGTTGCCCAAAGCTTTGGCATACGTCGCGAGGTCCGGTTTGATGCGATAGTACTCCTGCGCGCCGCCATTTGCGATTCGGAATCCGGTCTTGACTTCATCCAAAATGAAAACGATTCCATATTCTTCGGTCTTTTTGCGAATCAATTCAAGGAAGCCCGGCTGTGGATCAATCGCCCCGCAATTTCCCTGACACGGTTCGGTGATGACCGCCGCGATTTGTTCGCCGTACGATTTCATCACGCGTTCAAAACCTTCAGCGTCATTGAAGGGCAAAGTGATGATGAACTCACGCATGGATTTTGGAATGCCGGATGAAGCCGGCACGGGGATGGGACTGCGGTGATTGCCGTATGATTCTGTCGGCGCGTACGTTGACCACAAAGCGTGATCGTGCATTCCATGATAATTGCCCTCAAACTTCAAGATAATATCGCGCCCAGTATAAGCGCGCGCCACGCGAATGGCATGCATCGTCGCTTCGGTGCCGGAACATGCGAGGCGCACCATTTCGACGGCGGGCGCCATCTCCGCGATCATTTCGGCAACCGTCACTTCGAGTTCGCTCGTCATCGCAAACAACACGCCATTCTTGACTTCCTCGATGACTTTTTGATCTACTTCATCATAAGCATGGCCAAGAATGATCGGGCCGAAAGCCATTCGATAGTCAATGAAACGGCGGTCATCCACATCCCAAAGATACGCGCCCTTCGCTTTGTTAACATAAGGCGTGATGCCTTCACCCCAGTAACGGAAGTTGGAATTGACTCCGAGCGGCAAAACCTTTTCAGCACGCTTTTGCAAAGTTTGACTCTTCGGACCGACAAGACTCATACATTCTCCCGGCTTGATTCGATTATTTGAGCGGTTCTTCCAGGGGGGATGATTTCACGGCTCTTTCCGGAACCCGCCACTGATACACATCCTTGAGGATGATCGGCACGATGGAGGTGGTCGTCTTGCGTACCCCGGGAATTTTCCGAACGACTTCTGTGATGAAGTGATAGATCTCGGCTGTATCTTTTGCAACCAATTGAATACTGATGTCATTTTCCCCGATACCACACGCAACGTATCTAACGTTGTCAAACGTCGCCAATTTTTTCGCGACTTCGAGGATCTGATCCGATTCGACCTCAAGCCATGCGTCAGCGTTGATTGTCAATCCAAACGCCTCAGGGTTGACCACCGCGCTGATCTGGATCACTCCCTCTTCCACCATGCGGTCAATGCGATAGCGAACCGCGCGTTCCGAGATGTCGCCGATCCGCCGCGCAATTTCGGAGGCAGACATACGTCCATCTTCGAGAAGAAAATTGACAATTTTTATATCTATCTTGTCGAATTCGTACATCTTATATTCGCTTTTTTTCCGAAAGGGATAAGAGTGTCGTAGAATATACTCAAAGAATGAAAAACCGTCAAGGAAAACAAAATCAAACAGACAGGTAGGTAGATACCTGTCTGTTTGATTCGAGATTCAGTTTGAGCACTCTCTAGTGTGCGGTGAAAGAACGTGAAGCCGAGATGTTAAACTGGCCGCTGGCGTTGTAGACGATCACGCGCCAGTAGTAGACGCCGGGGGTTAGGGCTGGCGAGACTACATAACTGGTCGAGGTGCCATTGTTCACTTCCGGTATAGATAACGAAGAGAAACTGCTGGTAGTAGCAATTTGAACTCCGTAATGATCCACTGGTTGAGCGCCAGAGGGCAGTGTTGACGCGCTCCAGGTCAAAGTGGGAGTCGTTGTCACCGAAGCGCCCGCGGCGGGCGATAACAGACTCGGCGCATTGGGTGGATTGGGACTAGTGAACGACCCCGTATCAGACCAAATACTTGGACCATTCGTACCGAGCGCTTGCACGCGCCAATAAAGGGGAATACCGGCAGGCAGGTTCGTAGTCGGTGTGAAACTGGCAGTCGTCGGAGTGCCAGCCATCAGAAT
>JAJPIZ010000018.1 GCA_021324435.1 Anaerolineae bacterium | reverse complement strand
CTGGTGATTGACAAAGAGACAATTGACTGGGCGCTTCCTTCCATCAGGGAAGTGCTGAATATAAAATGAATTTTTCCTCATCTACCCCCTCCCGCCTTCCCGCAAAGAACAGCGGGCGAGCGGCACCCTCCCCTTCCCTCTCCCGAATTCGGGAGAGGGAAGGGGAGGGCTGGGGTGGGGATGGGTGAGGGCCGGAGGGCACGATGAACATTGGAATACCAAAAGAAAGCCGTCCCTTTGAGTTTCGCGTGGGGCTGTCGCCCGCAGGCGTGCAGATATTGACTCAAAACGGACACACGGTCTTCGTCCAGCATGAAGCGGGGGTGGGGGCGGGCTTCAGCGACGCCGATTACGAAAAGTCCGGCGCGCGTCTGGTCTATTCGACGGAGGAAGTCTTTGGCCGCGCCGATCTTTTGCTGAAAGTCGCGCGGCCATTGAAGCAGGAGTTGAATTGGCTGAGGCCTGAAACGATTCTGGCGGGCTTCCTGCATCTTGCTTCGGCGCGGCAGGACAAGATTGACATCCTGCTTGAAAAGAAAATCACATCGGTCGCGTATGAACAGATCGAAGCGCCGGATGGAAGTCTGCCGGTTCTGAGACCGTTCAGCCAGATCGGCGGCGCGATGGCCGCGCAGATTGCGGCGCGCCTGCTTCAAAACAACTGGGGAGGCAAAGGCATTTTGTTGGGCGGTGTGCCCGGTGTGCCGCCCGCGGAAATTGTGATCCTCGGCGCGGGGGTGGTCGGCACGTATGCCACACAGATGTTTTTGGGAATGGGCGCGCACGTCACGGTGATTGATCATAACCTCGGCGCGCTCCAACGCTTGTGGGATCGTTTCCCGAACATCGTGACCATGATTTCCACCAAACGCAATCTTGAGCGTTCGGTCGCATATGCGGATGTAGTGGTCGGCGCGATTCTCGTTTCCGGAAAGACCCCGCCGATTCTCGTCACGCGTGAAATGGTTCGTTCGATGAAACCGCGCTCGGTCATCATGGACGTCAGCATTGATGAGGGCGGTTGCGTCGAAACATCGCGTCCAACCACGCACGAGCATCCCGTTTACATCGAAGAAGGCATTCTGCATTATTGTGTGCCCAACATGCCCAGCGCGGTAGCGCGCACGGCCACGCATGCGTTTGTCAACGCGGCCATGCCTTACATCATAGAGATCGCGATGGGGCCGAAAGCGATCTTGCAGAATCCCTCCATTGAGGTCGCTGTTAACACCTACAACGGTGAAAATCGCCATCTCACGCGTTTGACGAGCAAGGAGACGGACGATGGATTGGACTAGCCAGTATCAATCGCGGGTGGTCAGCCCGCAGGAAGCGGTCAAGGCGATTCAATCGGGCAACCGCATCTTTCTGACCGGTAACGTGTCGGTGCCCCAGAAGTCGCTCTCGGCTCTGGTCGAATACGCTCCGAAACTCAAAGATGTGGAAATCTGCCAGGCCCTGACGGTTGGTCCTGCCGACTATGTCAAGCCTGAAATGGAAGGGCATCTGCGCGTGAACACCATGTTCATCAGCGCTAATGTCCGCAAAGCTGTGCAGGAGGGCCGCGCGGATTTCACGCCCGTTCTGCTTTCTGAATTTCCCTTGCTGTTCAAGCGCGGCATCCTGCCTTTGGACGTTGCCATGATTCATGTCTCGCCGCCGGATGAGCATGGCTTTTGCAGTCTCGGTGTGGAAGTTGGTCTCACAAAATCCGCGGCGGAATCAGCCAAAGTGATCATCGCGGAAGTCAACGAACAGATGCCGCGCACATTGGGCGATTCGTTCATTCATGTGAGCCGTTTGAATTACATTGTGCCGGTCAATTATCCCATTCCCGAAATGGCGATGACCGAAGACGGAAACAGCGATGTGGTGGAAAAGATTGCCGGTCACATTGCGGAGTTGATTCCCGATGGCGCGACCATGCAAATGGGCATAGGCGCTATTCCAGATGCAGTCTTGAAATATCTGTTCAACAAAAAAGACCTCGGTGTGCACAGCGAGTTGTTCTCCGACGGCGTGATCGAATTGGTCGAACGCGGCGTGTTGACCAGTTCGCGCAAAAGCCTGCATCCCGGCAAGATCGTAGCCGGCTTCATCCTCGGCACGAAGAAACTTTACGATTGGGTGGATGACAACCCATTGATCGAACTGCATCGTACGGAATACATCAACGATCCCTTCGTCATCGCGCAGAACGAGCGCATGGTCGCCATCAACTCGGCCATCGAGGTGGATGTCACCGGTCAGGTCTGCGCCGACAGCATCGGCCCCAAATTCTATAGTGGCGTCGGCGGCCAACTGGATTTCGTCTACGGCGCCTCGCGTTCGAAAGGCGGCGTTCCCATCATTGCTCTGCCCAGCACGACCACGCTCAAAGACGGGACTCTGCTCAGCCGCATCGTGTGCATGTTGAAGCAGGGCGCGGGCGTGGTGACCAGCCGCAATCATATCCATTACGTTGTCACTGAATACGGTGTGGCGGCCCTGTACGGCAAGACCATCCGCCAACGCGCGCAACAGCTGATCGGCATTGCGCATCCCGATTTTCGCAAGGATTTGGAAAAGCAAGCCAGAGATCTGCATTTTCTCTAAACCAAGCGGGTTTTCGATGGGTGCGCAGAGGTTTGATTTCTACTTCTGCGCACCTTTATGTTTTGGCATTGACAACCTCCGAATATAAACCTATCATTGCGATACATGTTCGATCTTTTTTCCTCCCTGTCAGTCAGGAATAAAGAGGTCGCAAACAGCTACCTGCAGACTCTGCTGAAGATACAGGAGCGCGAATTATTCACAGGCGTGCTTCATGTTCAGAACGGGGAGAAGAGTCAGGCAGTTATGTTTTTTCGAGAGGGCGTGCTGTTTGCATTCTATACGCTTGTGGGCAGGCAATGGCTATCTGTTTCCCGACAAGACTGGAATCATGAGCTCACCCAGACTGAGGGAAATGTGCGTGTGTTGGCTCTCCCAGTCGAAGGATTGCGTATTTTCCGTCTCTTCCTCGAACTTGAAAGGAATGAAGAGCACACATTTATCTCGATAAATGCCGATAAAATCCCGGCGAAAATCGCGGACTGGGAACAATCGGACTCTCCAAGTTTGGTGCATGTTCGGCAAGGTGAGACACAGGCCTTTTTTGTCATTTTGGGCGGTCCTTCCCTTCCGCTCGAGTCTTTGCTGATCGGATCGGAACGATTCCAAAGCGGATCGGCAGTATTGACCCAGATAAAGTCTTGGGGGAACCGGGCTTGTTACGTGACTCGCTTGCCAACCAACCTGGAATCTGTCGGCGGGAATGAATATGTCCTACGTGTCGCATTCTCCAGTTTGGCGCAAAGAACGCTCGAACGCTATCAGGAACTGGCGGGTCGCTTCCTGGTGACGCACCTCAATGACGCCATTAACTATTTGAACGAGCAGAATCGCCAGTCCATGTATTTTTTGGGAACCAACGTCAATCATCGCGAGTTCTTTATGGATTCGGAACAAGCCGGGAGAGTTTATAAAATCCTGCTCGAAAAGATGTATGAGGAGATGAGTCTTGTGGTCGGCAGTGAAATTGCAGGCAGGATTTTCGAAGACGCATTGGCTTCCACCTCTCCGCGTTTGCGCCGACAACTTGAAACATATGTGTTAGCAGGCATACCCTTCCCGATCAAGCTGGAGGTGAAGCCGTGAATCGCCGAGCAATGATGCGCGCAAAAGGTCTCCATTGGTTCCGGTTTGCCCTGGCTGTTGCGTCCGTAGTGGTGTTTGCCTACGCGGTTATCTATATCGCCACGCCCTTCTCTGATTTTTTAAATAACTTCCTTTCGAATTTCTTTACAGTCTTTGCGGCCCTCCTGAGCGCCGTCGCAGCGACGTTGGTGTGGTGGAGGTATGAAAAGGGCGAACCGCCGCGCCGCATCTGGCAATGGTTCATGACCGCCTTGTGGTTATGGACAATTGCCGAGCTGATCTGGGCATATCAAAACATGACATTGGAAGAAGTACCCACCGGCTGGCCCGATGTTTTTTGGGTCTTCGCTTACATCTTGTTTGGGGCGGCGTTATATCGTCAATTCATTCTCCTTTATCATCCCGATCCCGCCTCGGCGCGCCGCCGTTTGTTCTACGCGCTTCTTCTATTCGCCGCGTTCACTGCCCTTTCTGCATTCTTCTTTTCCTTCATCACCGGTCAACCTCTTGGACTCGATACATTAGTCAACGCTTTTTATCCGGTGGGCGATTTTGGGATTGGCCTGGCTGGGCTGTGGCTGGCGCGCCGTTTTCGGAATGGTGCTCTGGCATATGCCTGGATCGGCCTGTTTGTGTTCTGCATTTCCGACCTGCTGTACACCTGGCTCGATTTGAGCGGCGCGTACTCATGGAGTTTGTCTCATGGTAACTCCCTGAGCGCGATTGCTGATATCACCTATCTGATCGCGTATCTAATAGTCGCTTTGGGGTGTTTTACGCAGTGGCTCATACTAAACTATGGCCCGATTTTCAAAAAGGAACCCCATGAACCGTAAAGCGAAGATTGTTGCGACGATTGGCCCCGCCAGTCAGGACGAGGCCGTTCTTGAGCAATTGATTCGTGCGGGCATGAATGTCGCCCGCATGAATTTTTCGCATGGCACGCACGAGCAACATGCAACGCGCATCGCTACTATTCGACGAATCGCTGAAAAACTTGGAGTCGCGGTCGGTATCTTGCAGGATTTGCAGGGACCGAAGATTCGCGTGGGTGACTTGCCTGCGCCGCTCCAACTTTCCGAGGGAGAGGCGGTGACGTTGTATGCCACGGGGTCCACGCCCCCGGCCTCCGAGGGAAAACAAATTCCTGTAGACTTCCGCCAACTGTTCGATTCCGTCCGGACCTCGGACCGGCTTCTGCTGGATGATGGCCGTCTCGCGCTGGAAGTTGTCTCTGTCAAGGAACAAACCCTCAGCGCGCGCGTGGTTGTGGGCGGCCCGCTGACCTCACACAAAGGAATCAATCTGCCCGGCGTCCGTCTGCGCATTGCGGGCTTCACAGAAAAAGACGAGGCCGATCTCGCTTTTGGTATTTCGCAGAATGTGGACGCGGTTGCAATTTCTTTTGTCCGCACAGCGGACGACGTGAAAAAAGTCCGCTACGCGATGGAAAGATTTTCAAGCGGTAAGCGTCTGCCGCTGCTGATTGCCAAACTCGAAAAGCCCGAAGCCATGGATAACCTCGACGCTATTCTCGACATCGTGGACGGTGTAATGGTCGCGCGCGGCGATCTCGGCGTGGAACTTCCACCGGAGCGAGTGCCTGCTTTGCAGAAGCATATCATCCGCGCTGCAAATCAGCGCGCCAAGCTGGTGATCACCGCCACACAGATGCTTGAGTCGATGATCTCGAATCCGCTTCCCACGCGGGCTGAGGCGTCCGATGTAGCCAACGCCATCTTTGACGGCACAGATGCGGTCATGCTGTCTGCGGAATCAGCCTCGGGGAAGTATCCGGTCGAGGCCGTCCAAATGATGGATCGCATCGTGCGCGAAGCCGAATCGCATTTCTGGGAATGGGGCAAGGAACAGGCCGCGATTGAAGGACTCGAGTCGAATGACGCGGCGTCCATGGCGCGCGCCGCACAGGCGCTGGCAAATGATAAGAATGTAACGGCGGTGGCTTGTTTTACAACGCAGGGGCAAACTGCCTGGCTGATGTCGAAGATTCGGCCGCGTGTGCCGATCATGGCGTTCACACCGGACCCGCAAACGTTTCGGCGTTTGGCGTTTATGTGGGGCGTAGGCCCTCAGCAGGTCCCGTTTGCGAATTCACTGGAAGAGATGCTGGAGCATGTGGACTCGGCATTAATGCGCTCGGACGTTGTGCATTCCGGAGATCAAGTAGTGCTGGTGTGTGGTTTCCCGGTCGGTGCGGTCCGCCCGCCAAACATGGCTTTGTTGCACACAGTTGGCAGTGATGTGACCATGCAAATGTCGCGTGAGGCGCTGGACGCCATGACGCGTGGGCAAAAGAAGGATAAATAATGTCATCCGCTCAGATCAGAGCGGAGTTGGGTGGACAATTAAGCGACAAAATAGCCCACTGATTTCGGTGGGCTATTTTGTCGTCTCAAGCCAGAGATATTCGTACGGTTCCAATTCGATTTGAAGTTGATCGTTTGTCACAGGGAAAATTTTATTTCTTAGAATGTCTGTGAGAGAGCGACCAGCAACGTCCATGTGAACAGTCTGTTTGCTGTCACTTAGATTGTTAAGTACGAACAGACGATCCTTTTTATGGGTGCGTGAATAAGCCGCGACGGCTCTTGTGTTGAGGTTATGCCAGGTCAAGTACCCATATCCCAATGCCGAGTGTTTTTTTCGTACGGCAATCATCTTTTGGATAGTTTGCAGAAGCGAATTTGGTTTTGCCTTTTGCGAAGCTACATTAACGTCGCGAAGTCTAAACATGGAATTATCAATCACCGGGGCGAAGATGTCTTTTGCCTCGCTGAAGCCTGCGTTGGCCGAGTCATCCCATTGCATAGGTGTGCGAACGCCGTTGCGATCGTGCAATGAGATATTGTCGCCCATGCCGATTTCATCGCCGTAATAAATGATCGGCGAGCCGGGAAGCGTGAAGAGCAGGGAGTAAGCCAGCTCGATTTTTCGTTGATCATTGTCGAGTAGAGGCGCAAGCCGCCGCCGAATTCCCAAATTCAAGCGCATGCGTGGATCAGGTGCATACTCCTTCCACATCCATTGCCGATCTTCTTCGCTGACCATTTCGAGAGTCAGCTCATCGTGATTTCGAAGGAAGGTGCACCACTGCGAGTTCGGGGGAATGGGCGGGGTCTGTTCGAGCGCCCAATGAATAGGCTCAGAGTCTCCGCGGCGGATGGACATAAAGACGCGCGGCATGAGCGGGAAGTGAAACGCCATGTGAAATTCATCGTCCTCGCCAAAATATGCACGGACATCACGCGGCCATTGATTGGCTTCGCACAACAGAATGCGATCTGGATAATGCTTGTCAATGTAGCGCCTCAATTCTTTGAGGTAGCTGTGGGTCTCCGCCAGGTTCTCGCAGTTGGTGCCTTCGCGTTCAAACAGATAAGGAACCGCGTCAGCGCGGAATCCGTCTACGCCGAGGTCAAGCCAGAACTTCATCACATTCAGCATTTCGGCGCGGACGGCTGGATTGTCATAGTTGAGATCGGGCTGTGATGAATAGAAGCGGTGCCAATAATATTGACCGGCGGCAGAATCCCAGGTCCAGTTGGAGCGTTCGGTATCCACGAAGATGATGCGCGCATCGGAATATTTTTTGTCGGTGTCACTCCACACGTAATAGTCGCGATATCGCGAGGTTTTTTCGCGGCGGGAGGCCTGGAACCAGGGATGCTGGTCGGAGGTGTGATTCAGCACGAGGTCCGTGATGATGCGGATGCCGCGGGCATGGGCCGCTTTCAATAGTGATTTGAAATCGTCGAGGGTGCCGTAGTCCGGATGAATCCCGTAATAGTCGGCGATGTCGTAGCCGTCATCCTTGAGCGGGGAGGGGTAGATCGGCATCAACCACAGACAATCTACGCCGAGGTCTTTGAGATAATCGAGTTTTTGGGTGAGGCCCTGCAGATCACCGTGGCCATCGCCATGGCTGTCACGAAAGGCCCTCACATATACTTCATAGAAGATGGCATTTTTATACCAATCAGGAGGACTCATCACTTACTCTTAAGTTCCTATCCTTTGACTGAGCCGGCAAGCAAGCCGCGCACAAAGGAGCGTTGAAAAGCGAAGAAAACCACCATTGGAATAATGAACGAAAGGAATGCGGCGCCGGTGAGAATGTGCCAGTTGCCGCCGCGCGGGTCGAGCAGGTTGGTGATCTGCACGGTCAGCACCGGGTGAGTGTTGAGGAAGATTTTGGCAACGAGGAAATCGTTCCAAACCCAAATGAATTGGAAGATGCCAAGCGCGCCGATAGCCGGCATTGCCAATGGCAGTGCCAAACGGCGGAAGGCTGTCCAATGGCTGGCTCCGTCCAAATAAGCAGACTCGAAGACATCGCGCGGCAAGCCGCCGATGAAGTTGCGAATCAAGTAAATCGCGTAAGGCAGGCCGAAGCCGACGTGGAAAAGCCAAATGCCGAGGAAGGAACTTTGCAAACCCAGTTTGACGTATAACTGTGCAATGGGAACCAGTGACATTTGCAAAGGAATCACTTGCAAACCGACCAATAATGCGAAAAGCCAATGGCGGCCGGGAAAATCCAGCCAGGCAAAGGCATAGGCTGCCAGCGCCGCGAAGATGATAACCAGGAGGGTGGCTGGAACGGAAACCAGAACTGTATTAATGAAAGCCGCGCCCATGCCTTCAGGGTTGAGCAAGTCACTGATATTGCATTTGTATTTTGCCAGCGTGCTGGGTACCTTTTGCTGGCAATCCGTTGAATAATCCTGCGTGCCTTTATATCCAACCAGAGAATCAACATAGTTGTTGAGGGTGAGTTGGTTCTGCGTATTTGTCCCTCCCAGCGTCTGCATGTATGTGATGATTGGCGCCAGTGTGCTGAGGGCGGTCTTTGCATCCGCGGGAAGAGGCGGGTTGATCAAATGTGAGCTGCCGTTCACAGGCTGTTTAAGCATGACCAGCAAATTCGCGGCGCGCGGGAATTGGTTAACGAGATCGGGGTCGGACAAGTCGGCGGTCTGGATCGTCCTGCCATCCGCGCCGTGGCAGGATGCGCAGTATTGTGTATATTCCGGCAGGCCAACTTTAGGTTGCGGGAGGAAGGCCGACCACCAACCGGAAGTGCGGACCGCTTCGCGGGAGCGAAACGAAGTGACAAACAGGCCGAGAGTCGGAATAATCCACAACAGGCACATGACGATGATGGCAAGGTGAAGCGGCAGTCTGCGAAAGATTTTGTTCAGGCTCTGAAAAGCATTCATCGGGCCATCTCCTCTTTTCGGAAACGATCCACGTTGAAAATCATAATGGGGATAGTCAGCGCGATCAAAACCACGGCAATAGCCGTGGATCGCCCGGCGTTGGTGACGATCAGGTTGAACATGCGGTTGGCAATGACTTCGGTCCCAAAATTTCCGCCTGTCATCACGAAGACGACATCAAAAATCTTCAGGATGATAATGAACATCGTGGTGGTCACGACAACAATGGACGGCATGATGGTGGGGAGCATGATGTTCCAAAATACTTGAAACTCGGTGGCTCCATCCACACGGGCGGCCTCGAGCATTTCTGCGGACACACCCTTGATTGCCGCGGACAGGATGGTCATGCAGAAACCGGCCCAGAGCCAAACACCGACGGCCATCAAGGCGAAGTTGTTTGTCGCGGGATTACTTAGCCAGGCAACGGGCTTGCCTCCAAAGCCGCTGATGATCGCATCCAGCAAACCGATCTGTGCGCCGGTACCGGTCTCGATGTAGTACACAAATCTCCAGATAATGCCTGCTCCGATAAAGGATATTGCCACAGGCATGAAGATCACCGCCTTGGCTAAACTCTCGTATCGGACGCGATCAGCAAGCAATGCGAACAATAGACCAATGATAACTGTCGCCGGCACCATGACTAGCAACCACAAAGCGTTGTTTCGCAAGGCGGTCAACATCTCTGAATTGGTCAGGGCATAGCGGTAATTCTCGAAAATTCCCCAGCAAGGTTGGTTGGCTGTGCAGGTCGTCGCGGCAGAGGCCGTGCTGTTGTAGTTCAGAAGACTCAGCCGTATTGTGCCTATGGTTGGGTAAATGATGTATAAGCCCATGATGAGAAGTGCGGGAAATAAATAAAGCCACGGTGCCAAACGGCCCTGTTTCATAATCTTGGGGACCATAGATGTCTCCTTACCTCGCCAAGGATTAAGCTGGGACATCGGGGAGGATGTCCCAGCTTCTTATGCAGATCGTGCTTACTTGTTCAGCGTCTCTGTTTGAGCCTGTGCGATTGTATCAAGAGTAGCCTTGATATCTGCGCCCTGGACAATGTCTACGACGCCTTTGAACTCGGCGGTGGCGAAGGGATCACCGAGACCATCGCCGATGTCGAAGGTGAATCCGCTTGCATTGGCAAGAATATCGCCCAGTTTTGCAACCTGCGGGTCCGTATAATTGCCGTTCGCGCCACTGTTAGGCGAGAGGCCGAATCCTGCGGCGGCCCAGGCTTTGCCGCCATCCTTGCTTGTCAAATAAGCGACCAAGGCCTGAGCGGCAGGCGAGTTGCCGAACGCATACATAAAGTCCGCGCCGCCTTGCACGCCCTTCACGCCGGGGAATTCAAAGAAGTCAAAGTCGGTTCCATACTTTAGATTGGGGAACTCCTTGACAATCTCACCACCAGCAAAGCCGGACTGTTTAACCATCATAGCCTCCGGCGGGTTGGAGAACACTTTATGGATCGCATCCAGGAATTTTGTATTGACCGTGCCATCTGCGCCACCGACGGTGTACTTGGCGTCTGATGCCCATTTATGGTAAAGAGTGTAGGCGTCAACAACGGGCTGGTCATTATATGCGACCTTGCCGGAAAGGATTCCGTTGACGTAATCCGGGCCCTGTGTCGCGAGCAGAATATCCTGAATGAAGTCGGTCCCAGACCAACCATCTGCCGCGCCGCCGTTATTGAAACCCATGCTCCACGGTACGTTATTATCTGCGGCCATCTTGTCAACGAGGGTTTGAAGGTCTTCAAATGTGGCCGGAACTTGGTAGCCCAAGGCTTGGAATTGTGCGGGGCTGTACCAGATAATGGATTTCACATCTGCTTTCACGGGAATGGCAACCCATTTTCCATTGGTTGTGCCCATGTCCATCCAATAGGACGCGAAATTGGATTTATCGGCACCAATCGAATCGAGCGCCAGGAGTTTGTCGGAATATAGTTTCAACGGGCGCAGGTCCGGCCAGAACAACACGTCGGGCGGCGTGCTCTTGACCGCGGTGTCCAACACGGCCATGTCGCGATTTGTTTGAGCGACAAGTTTAATGCCGCACGCATCCAGCAAGGGCTTGACAATCGCGTTGAAAGATTCTTCCTCCGCGCCAGACCACTGGTACATGACTGTCAATTGGTCACCCGGTTGCGCGCCCATGCACATTGCGGGTTGGGCCGGGGCACTGCTACTGCTTGATGAGGCTTCTGTGGCTGGCGCCTCAGTCATAACTTCGGTTGGAGTGGCCTGCGGTCCGCAAGCCGCGAGGAGCAAACCGGCCAGCACGAGCAACGTCAAAAGTTTCGATAGTTTAAACATTTTCTCTTCCTCCGTGTGTAAGAGAGTTTTATTTTTTTTTTGTTCGTAGAGATTGGCGGCTGACAGTATCTTGTTACGGGGAACCTCCTTTGATAACACGTGTTAGTAATTGGGCTAAAAATTAACTCGTCTTCAGAATTGGCAAATCAGTTTTTTACACTTGACTGCCGTACAACGAGTTCTGAGTCAAGGAGAAGCCTTGGCGTGTCAAGGTTATCTCCTTCGATCATGCGAACCAGGCGATCTCCTGCCGCCCAACCCAAACCGTAGGCGGGCAGACGAATTGTGGTCAATGGCGGGTCATAGTATTCAGCCAAGGGGACATCGTCGAAACCGACGACCGCCACATCGTCCGGGACGCGAAGCGAAGCGCGTTTAATCGCCTGGATCGCGCCCATCGCGACCACGTCACTAGCAACAAACACTGCTGTGGGTCGCGGAGTCAACTCGAGCAACCTCGTCATGGCCGCAAATCCACTGGCGGGTGTGTAATTGCCTTCCTGCAGATAGGCATCATGGATTTCCAGGTTGGCTTGTTTCAACGCCTGATGATAACCATCACGCCGCTGTTGAGCAGATGTGTAGGTTAGAGGGGCGTTGGTAATCATCGCGATCCTTCGGTGGCCTTGACCAATCAAATGATAAACTGCAGCCGCGGCTCCCGCGATTGCGTTGATATCTACGAAGGGAATATCAGTGTCAGGGAGTTGACCCATCAACATGATGGGCACGCCTTGTTTGTGGAGTCGAATGATCTCGGCATCATCTTCGCGCGGGCCAGAGACTAGAATTCCATCCACATAATTTTCGTGGATGAGCCGCGCATAGCCATGCTGATCATCCGGCTCAACAGGCTTGAGCAATACATGAAAGCCTCGTTCAGCGGCGGCACCTTCCACGCCCAGAACCACTTGAAGCAGAAAAGCATCCGCAAAAACCTGCTCGGGATTCTGGCGAATGACCAGCCCAATCGTATTCGATTTTCCGCTGGCTAGTTTTCGGCCGGCCATATCGGGGTGATAGTTGAGTGATTTCGCGGCCTCCAAAACACGCTGGCGGGTTGATGGGCTGATGCTGACGTCAGGTACATTATTCAGGACGAATGAAACCGTCGTCCGGGAAACCCCGGCTCGTTTGGCGACATCTACGCTGGTTGTGCGTTTGGAAGCGGACATTTTTTGTCTGATTGCTAACACGTGTTAGTGAAATCAGTATATAGACTTCGAGGGTGCTTGTCAAGTACCAATTTTTGCTTAAGATTCGCGGCTGGCAATCACCAGACCAATAGCAATGAACAGACCGCCGACCAAAAACAGCGGCGTGATCTTTTCTCCGAGGAAAACCGCACCCAGAACGGACCCGACAACGGGTTGCGCAAAAAAGGTCAATGAGGCCACTGCGGCCGGTAGTTCGGCAAATGCAAAGTTCCACAAAAACATGGCAACCGCGGTCGCGATAATGCCGAGGAACAAAATCCCCCCGACGATGCCGAGGGTAATGACACCAACGCCCTGTGTTTTGATCTCCCACGCGCTGAAAACGATTCCCGTTGGGAGTCCACCGGCCAGCATGATAGCCGTTGACGTGATTACATCTGTGGTCTGAGTCGTTTTGCGCACGAGGACAGAATACAACGCCCAAGTCAGCGCCGCACTGAGCAGACTCATGTTTCCCCAAAACAAAGAGGGTGAGAGTTGAGCGGTGCGCGGATCAATGACTGCGATGACTCCCAGCGTTGATATCACGAGGGCAATCACGCGTCGCAGTGTGGTCGCCTCTCCCAGCAAAAAGGGCGCGAAAAGCAAAATGAACGCGGGCGTGGCCGAGGTCACGAGCGAAGCGTTGGAAGCGGTGGAAAGTTTTGTTCCGACGAATTGAAATCCGAGTGAGATACCGTACCCCACGAAGCCGACAAGAAAAATCTCCCACACCTGCCTGGCCGTCATTTCGGCTTTGGTGCGTAAAGCGATCACAGTTCCAAGAGCGAGCATGCCCAACACAAGCCGTATCGTTAACAGAGTGAAGGGCGGAATAACTTCCAATACCACTTTGCTGACCACGTACATTCCGCCCCAAATAGATGCCGCACTGAGTCCACAGATGATTCCGATGAAGGATTTTTCATTCATAGCTTTCTGATTATACAGGGAATGAAAAGCGGTACGAGAATTTCTCGCACCGCTTTGGCTTTGTATGAATTTAATCGAATCTTATGGCGTTGAACCGGTCCAACTACCGCGGCCCGAACACAGGTCAAAACCGACCAAGCATGGAGCGCCGTTGTTACCAACGGTAATGTCGCGGAACGTTATATTGTTGCCGTATACATAAGTGGCATTTACCACCGCGCCGGAGACCGCCGCGCGTCCGGCCCACATCGGTGAGCTGAGGCTTGTTCCGCCAACTTGATACCAGCCGCTTTGACCGTTGTATTTCGAGCTATCATAGACAGCCGCGCCGGAGTTGGGATCGGCATCCAGCGAGACATCTGGCGTGGCGCGCTTGCCTCCGCAATTTGCTTGAGCATATCCACTGAAGCCGGATTGAGCGGAATTGGCCGTTTCATATTGACTGCATCCGCCGCCGCCGTTCGACCAGCCGGTCTCACTGACAAGATTGCCGTTAGAGTCGAAAGTCAAAAGCGTGCCGCCGACTGATATAACGTTTGGCGATGAGGATGGATATTCCGCGGGCAGACCCGCATCACCGGCGGAGACGAAGAACGCCACGCCCGAATGGACGAAGTGAGGATCATAAGACGCTTCGCCTGAGAATTCACTGCCACCCCAGCTATTGCTAACATAGTTTGCGTGGGCGGCGGCATAGTCTTCTGCGGCAAGCAGATTGGCAAAGCTATTTGAACTGGCTTCCACGAGAAGTATTTTTGCGCCTGGAGCGATAGCATGTGCCCACTCGATATCCAGGGCAATCTCGAGGCCCCAGCCTGCGTTATAACGCGGATATTTTGTCCCGCCAGTCTGATTGACCTTCTTGAAACAACCATTGGCTGTTGTGCAGGCGGGGAGGCCGAATTGTGCGCTGAAGACGTTGAGATCGTTTTCAGCAGTTGGCAGGTCGTATGCATCAACAATGGCGATGGTCATGCCTGCGCCGGCTGTGTTGCTGGTGGAGAAACCATACGCCGCCTTCATCTGGGCCGGAGTGAGCCCTACAGGCGATGAGCTAGCATTTGGTCGTACCCATGCGTGACAATGGGTATCACCGGGGGCGGCCGGGCCGGGGCAAACTGGTCTAGCTCCGTTTCCGGGGTCCGAGAGCGAAGCGGCTTTTGCCGTCCCGCCAAGAGAGAAAGACAAAAGCAAAACAGTGATTAAGAACAGGTACTGCAAACGTTTCATACTTACTCTCCTTTGGTTGAAATTGGTCTGCAAAACTTTGTCTTTTATAGCATATCCCAAGTCAGATTACAACCACCCAAAAGGTATGATTTGCTGACGATCAGCGCCAGTGAGAAAGGAAGAAACACGCGCTGCTTGAATTGCCTCTCTTGTCTATGATCAAACCTTCTGATGTCCAAGTTCTGCATGGGACGGTCGTGGACGCAGACTATAACCGCTATCAGCGGAGTTGGTTTTGCTGTGGCGCAGGGAAATATTCGCAATGATTCAATTTCTGATTCCAGCGGTCGCTTCTATTTTTATCTGCCTCTCTCTGCCGCCGGCACATGGACGATGTCCTATGTATCTCTTAATTGCAATAGTAACGTCATGGGCCCAAACTGCAAGTGCACAAGTGCTGTTTGCAAACCGTCACCTGAAGTCATTGCTTTCACGTTGCCTGCTCAGAAAGTCTTTCAGTTTGAGTGGAAATAAAAGGTCTTTGACTTGCTTTAGTCAAAGACCTTTCTCTGCCGTTCGCGCTTTACTTCGCTTCGCTGTTTCTTGGCTTTCAGCCTTTCCTCTTTTGCGGCTTTCGATGGCCGGGTCTTTTTGCGGACCTTCGGCTTTTCGGCGGCCCTTCGCGCTAATCCAACGAAACGCTCAATCGCATCTTGGCGATTCTTTTCCTGCGTCCGAGATGATTTGGCCTCGATCACCAATATTCCATTTTGAGTCATGCGTCTGCCGGCCAGTTTGATCAGCCGCGCTTTGACATCTTCCGGCAAAGATGAGCCGCGTACATCGAATCGCAACTGCACAGCCGTCGCCACTTTATTGACATTCTGTCCGCCTGGGCCTGAGGCGCGGATGAGATCGAAGGTCAACTCGCGTTCGTCAATATGAATTGAACGAGTGATTTGAAGCATAAGGTCAGTATACCCCTCGGTCACTATGTGATGCCTCCCCCAAATTCGCAGAGTTTGGGGGAGGCTGGGAGGTTAGAACATCAAGGCGTTGACTTTTTCCATCATATCGGGAGCCGGCCTCAGGTCCGCTTGAGTGAGGCGGTTGAGAGGGGTGTCCACAAGGTTGTAGGTTTCCAGCAACGAGGGCTTACTGGTGTCCACATAAAGCAGGCCGGTCACCAGCCAGTTGTTGCGTTGAGCCTCTTCCATCACGCGCAGGGCCTCAAAGCGATTGGTGGGATCGTAACTCTTTTCAAGGTTCTTCAAAATCACAATCGAGCCATCGTGCATGGAGACTTCGCGGATTTCGCCTTCCTTCATTTCCTCTTCAAGGATGATCTCATTGCGCGGCGCGACGTAAGTAATGTCGTGAAGCGGTTCTTCATGATCCTTGCCCCACGTGTAGGAGTGGAAGGCGTTGCTTTGATTGTTGAATGTAACGCACGGGCTGATGATGTCGAGTACGGCGATGCCATCGTGGGCCAGCGCGGCTTTAATCAATTCCTTGACCTGTTTTGGGTTGCCCGCAAACGAGCGCGCCACAAATGTCGCGTTCGATGCCAATGCTTCCATGCAAATATCAACAGGCATGTATTGATTTGTACCCTGCTTCTTGAGTTGCAAACCAACTTCGGCTGTGGCAGAGAATTGACCTTTGGTCAAGCCATACACGCCGTTGTTTTCGACAATGTACACCATATTGACATTGCGGCGCACGATGTGTTTGAACTGGCCCATGCCGATGCTGGCTGTGTCGCCATCGCCTGAAATGCCGATGCCCTTTATACGATGATCGCCAAACAACGCGCCAGTCGCCACTGAAGGCATGCGCCCATGCAGGCCGTTGAAGCCAAATGAGCGGTTCAGAAAATAGGTGGGGCTTTTGCTTGAACAACCGATGCCGCTGAATTTCACCACATCTTCGGGGACCACATTCATCTCGTACAATGCGCTGATAATTTGATTCGAGATTGAGTTATGTCCGCATCCCTGGCACAAAGTGCTCGGGTTGCCGCGATAATCGTTCTTTGCAAGGCCGGCCAGATTTATTTGCGCGTTCGCACCGGCCATTGGGAGAGTTTCAGTCATTTTCGTTTACTCCTCTGCTCTTACTTCTTACCTTTAGATGATTTGCTCTTCGACGTTGCCCTGGCTTTGGCCCCGATCCTCTTCTTTGTCTGCGCTTCTTTCGCGGACTTTGAAGCGGGCTTCGCGCCGTTGGCTTTTATCTTCACTGACGTCTCTTCGTACTTCGCAAGAATGCCTTCTCGAACCCATTTGGCCGAAGCAGGCATGCCATCGCCGAACGCAACGGATTTGAACCTCGTCGCGAATTCGGGATACTCTATCTTGAGCAATTGATCCAACTGCCCATCGCGATTCATTTCCACGACGAAGACCTGATCGTATTTCTTGATAAACTCCCCGACTTCATTCCCGAAGGGCAGGGCACGCACGCGCAGGAAATCTGCTTTGATGTTGTGTTCGTTCGCGAGTTGATGTCGCGCCTCGAGAACCGCGGCCTCGGTTGAGCCGAAGGCGATAATGCCCGCGGTCGCTCCATTCATCCTGTATAAAACCGGCGCGGGGACAAACTTCTTCGCCGTCTCATATTTCTTCTTCAAGCGCTCCATCATGCGATGCCAGATTGGGGCTTCTTCTGTATAGCGCGCTTGTTCGTCATGACCGGTGCCGCGCGTGAAATAGGCGCTAGCCGGATGTTTGTTGCCGGGGAGAGTACGATACGGCACGCCGTCGCCGTCTTTATCAAGATAGCGCGCCCAATTGCCTTTCAATTCTTCCAAATCTTTTTCCCAAAGAACTTTTCCTCGATCCATCGGTGTATTCGGATACTGGAACGGCTTGCTCATCCACTGATTCATCCCCATGTCGAGATCGCTCAATACAAACACGGGAGTTTGCAGATGCTCGGCAATGTCAAAGGCGCGCCAACCAAACTCAAAGCACTCGTTCACATCTCCGGGCAAAAGGATGACTTGCTGTGTGTCGCCGTGACCGATGAAGTTGACAAAGGTTAAATCGCCTTGTGAGGTACGCGTGGGGAGGCCGGTGGACGGTCCGATGCGTTGCACATCCCAAACGACGATGGGAACTTCGGCATAGTAGGCCAGACCGGAAAATTCGGTCATCAGGCTTAAGCCCGGGCCCGAAGTGGAAGTCATGGCGCGCAGTCCGCTCCAACCCGCACCGATCGCCATGCCAATCGCCGCCAATTCGTCTTCCGCTTGAATGACCGCATAGGTGTGTTTGCCGTCGTCTCGCTTGCGAAGCTGCGGCAGATAATCATTCAATGACTCCGCCAATGACGAGGCCGGCGTGATCGGATACCAGGCCGCGAATTGTACGCCGCCGAAGATGGAGCCGATCGCCGCGGCGGTGTTGCCGTCTGCCATGATCAAGCCGTCTGTTTTATTCATCGGTTCGAGATAGAACGGGTCTTTCTTTTCAAGATTGGCCTTTGCCCATTCCGCCGCGGCTTTGACCGTGTTGAAGTTCATATCAATCGGCTTCTGTTTGCCTTTGAAGTGGAAACTCAGTGCGGCTTGGATTTTGTCAATGTCAATGCCGAGTATGGTGGCAAGCACGCCAACATAGACCATGTTGCCGACTAAATCGCGAAAATCAGAAGGCACATTTGGATCTTTGCGGACAATTTCTTTAACCGGCATGGGGTATACCACCACATCCGTCCGTGTGATGGGTTGCTTGATGTCGTCAGCGTAGAAAAAGGCTCCGCCGGACGAGACCGATGCCAGGTCCCGCGCGAACGAATTGGCATTCATTGCCACGACAACTTCCTGCTCGTCGCGTCGTGCGATGAATCCATCTTTGTTGACGCGGATTGTGTACCACGTTGGCAGTCCTTGAATATTGGAGGGAAACAGGTTCTTGCCCGAAACGGGGATACCCATCTTGAATAATGCGCGCAGGATGGTATTGTTGGCGGTCGAACTGCCTGAGCCGTTGACCGTGCCAACCGTGATCGAAAAATCGTTTACAACTTTATTCATGCTTCTCCTTAAGTTCTACGACGGGCGTTGTGCAAGAAGATCAACATGTTCGATCAATGCTTTACGCCCTGCCTCGTAATTTCCATTGCAGATACTTTCAACCATCTTCGAATGATATTGCCAGACCTCGTTCAAGTAATCAATACCGCCCGCGTACATATTCAATCCAACGGCCTCGTACGCGTCCCAATAGGCTTCGAGAATGCCGGTGACGAAAGGATTGTTCAAGCGGCTGTAGATCATCAGATGCAGTCTGCGATGTTCTTCGTGAGGGACTTGTACCGGTGTGCCGCGCAATTTTTCCTGTGCACGCGCGATCAACGCGGTCAATTCATGTTTGTCTTCATCCGTCAATTTGCAGACGGCTTCGTCCCAATAGGCGGCCTCAATGTGATTGCGAAGTTCAGAAAATTTTTGAAAGTGGCCATCGTTCAACGCCAGCGCATATTCGAGACTCTGACGGACGGCAGGCGCGAATGAAAAAGCCCGGCGCCTCATTCCGGTGCGCGGTTTTACTTCCACTAAACCAAGCGCGCGCGCCACTTCGAGTTGTTCCCGCAGAGTCGCTACGCTGATGCCGAGCTCGCGGCCCAGTTCAGTTAACGACGGAAGGCCGCTTTCGGCCTCCGGATGAACGGCTAAATAGCGGAGAAATTCAGAAATATCAGGGGAAAGTCGGTCGCGAAGCATATTTCTATGATTAATCAGATTAATTAAATTCTACGACCGGATTTGTGAATCGTCAAGGTGATGAACGTTACTAATTGTTCGCCGCGCAAAACGGGCCTCAAATTGACAGACAAGACCGCGGCGCAGCAAATCTGCTCGGATCGGTTATTGATTGCTCCAGATTTTTTTGTTGAATGATTTTCGGAAGACAATGTACTGTTTCTTCATTATCACAAAAATAGAATTGCTTGCAGGCAAACTTAGTTTGTCTTTACGCTGTCTCAAGTATCCAAGAAGTTTTATCTCAGTATTTTCCTCGTGTTTTGAGCATAGCGTTTGAATCTGTTCGCCATAATCAACGCGAAATAGACCGGGCAGGTCTATGAAGTGAGCTAGCAAGCAGTCCGACGAAGAAGGTAGTGTATAATTACGCCGCGCACAAATGCATTTCACTATATCAAGGACTCTATGGCGAGCACTGTCTCATTACCAGCAGACTACTGGACCAATCTTCAAATCACCCGGCAAGATGTTGAATTCCTGCAAACGCATTTGTTCGAAGTAGAAACACCGTTGACTGTCCATGATTTGGCAACGGTGTTTGTGGCCAGGCGCATCAAAGCCGAGCGCGATGCGCGGACGAAGCAACGTCAGGGAACAGGAAAAACCTTTTTGCCGAAAGAAAAATATTCTGAGGGCGATGAGTTGGTGTTTCCGGCTCTCGATTGGAAAAAGGGCAAAGTAACGGCGGCTCGCCCTGGGGTCAACCCGGAAGCGGGTGTATTCGAAGTCGTCACTGTGGCAATGGAAGATGGCACTCAACGCATGTTCGCATCCGGTCTTTCGCATCATGTTTTGAACGAGCAACCTGCTGTGTCGCCCCTGGATGATGATCTCGACCCCGAATTCATTTTGCGTGAAAACGGCAATGAGATCGAGAGGAAACTGGAAACTGCTCTTTCTCAAGATGATGGTCTTGTGAAAATCGCGGGACGCTGGTTCCCGCGCGGCCTGCTGGTGGATGTGAATCAGGGCCATTTGAATCTCGCTGAGGCCGTGCTGGACATGGCACAAGGTGAGCCGCAGCCCACATCGGCTTTGCTGAAAGATGTGGAACTTCCGACGGGCGTAAATCCCAAATTGGCTGAATTTTCATTGAACTACGCGCTTCAAGATGATGAGCGTTTTGATGAAGTCGGCCCGGCAGGACAGGTGCTTTGGTGTCTGCGCCGATTGGAGCCGGAGGGTGTGCGCGAAGTGCCAGTCTTTCTCCAGTATTCCAAGATTGATTATGATCGCTCTGCTTTAGATGAGAGCATGTTGAAACTCGAGGCGCAGCTTGACGATGAGTTGAGCGAGTCGAGCGGCCTGGACAGCAAAGACACGAAAGAAATTACGATCAGCCTGATTTATCCGCATTTGCGCGCCGGCACCCTTCCGCTTTCACCGCGAGCGCGCGGACTGTTTCCAACAGCATATGAATCGCCGCGCGTGCGTTTTACTTTGGTGGACGCCAGATCCGGCATGAAGATGCCGGGCTGGGTTGTGCGTCAACATGGATATGTGTTTGGCCTGCGCGAGTGGTACAAGTCTCATCAATTGATTCCGGGCAGTCTTGTTTCAGTCAGGCGCGGCGCCAAGCCCGGTGAAGTGATTGTGGAAGCAAAGACTCAGCGCGCCGCGAAGGATTGGATCCGCACATTGATCGTCGGCGCAGATGGCGGATTGGTTTTTGCCATGTTGAAACAGCCGATCACCGCCGAGTTCAACGACCGTATGGCAATTTATGTTCCTGACTTTAAAGCGCTTGATCCAGTATGGGAACGGAAACGCCCATTTGATGACCTGGTTGCGTCTGTAATGCGTGAACTAACGAAAGTGAATCCGCAAGGCCATGTCCACGCGCAGGAATTGTATGCGGCAGTCAATCTTGTTCGCCGCGTCCCGCCCGCGCCGCTGTTTGCTTTACTTGCGAAACAGCCGCGCTTTGTTCATGTCGGCGATCTGCATTATCGTTTGGAGGAGGCCGAATGAGCCTGCTGAAGCCGACTGTTCAGACACCTTTCCATATTGATTTTGCCTGGTGGGAGCATAACGACCGCAACTGGCATGTTTATTTGCGATCCCTCTTATGTGCCGAGCATCAACAGTCGTTGGCTGATGTACAGGAAGGCGCACTAATTGACTGGATTGATCCGCAAACCGCCGAAGTCAAACCGGTGGATGGTATCCAACACGCGTTAATGAGCCATTGTGCCCTGCAACCGGACTTTGTCACTGAACACACAACAATTGTCGAGGCAGTGTTTCGTGTTTTTCTCGTCAATGGCAACCAGCCAATGAACGCGCAGGAGTTGTCGAAACGGCTCAATCGTCCCGCTGAAACCATTTTGCGGACCCTGACTGGCTCGCGCGTGTATCGCGGCTTGAGACCGTATGGCATGGAAAAACCTGAAGAAGCCGCGCAGGAGACCACGGCGGCTTGACATGCCCCTGTAGCTCAATGGACAGAGCAACTGCCTTCTAAGCAGGAGGTTGTGGGTTCGAATCCCGCCAGGGGCGCTGGAAGAAAGTTTAGAGATAAGGATCAGGAGATTTATTTTATGGCTACAGAAAGAGTTGGTTTGCTTCAAATTGGCGGCAAAGACGCGACCATCATCGGCGATGACATCAAAGTTGGACAAACCGCCCCGGATTTTACGGTTCAGGCAACGGATTGGTCATTTAAGCGCGGGCTGGCCGACACCGAGGGCAAGGTTCGCATTCTTGCGGCGGTTCCTTCCTTGGAAACCGATGTATGTGACCGCGAAACGCGCCGCTTCAATCAGGAAGCCGCGTCGCTGAGCAAGGACATCGTCATCGAAGTGATCAGCGCCGACTTGCCTTACACACAAAAAAGATGGTGCGGCGCGGCGGGTGTGGATCAGGTGATGACGCTTTCTGACCATATGACTGCTGAATTTGCCGAGAAGTATGGCGTGCTTGTAAAAGAACGACGCATCTGCCGCCGCGCGGTTTTTGTTGTTGACAAAAATAATAAAGTGACTTATGTAGCATATATGCCGGCCCTGGGCGATGAACCCAATTACACCGAGGTCCTTGATGCCGCAAAGAAAGCGCTCGGATAGATTGCCTTCTTCGCAATTGTAAGATGGTAAGGAGCAGGACATGACCACTGTGATAAGAAGATCTGAAACAGTGACGCTGACCGAAAAACGACGTGAAATTCTTCATGCGGTCGGCTGGCAGGTGAGTTCCAGCGTGTGGAGCCCGCCGACGGATGCCTATGAAACGGAGAACGAATACGTTATAAGAGTCGAAGTGGCCGGAATGCGCGAGTCCGATTTTGAAGTCACGTTTGAGAATGGGCTATTGCTAATAAACGGAGTCCGGCCCGACGTCGCGGAACGACGCGCTTATCATCAGATGGAAATCCGCTTTGGGAAATTCTCGACCGCGATCGCGATTCCCGGACCTGTGGATCTGGATCATTCCGAAGCAGGATACAGCGACGGTTTTCTGACGGTGAAATTACCGAAAGCAAAATCAACGTATGTAAAGATCGAGGATTAATGCCTGCCTCCCGGTGGCAAACCAGTATGGCTGATTTTTTTGAATGGATGGGTCAGACTGACGACGAGTTGAACATGCTCCTGCCGTCGGTCTTTCAGCGAATCGGAAAGAAGGAAGAGGGAGGTGAAGCGGCCGAGGCGAAGATTGACGCATCGAAATATCCGGATGTGTTGCCGATTCTGCCCCTGCGCGGAGTGGTGGTTTATCCACAAACTGCCGTGCCGCTGACGGTGGGTCAGCCGCGCTCGATCAAACTCGTGGACGATGTGGTGGCCGCCGATAAACTGGTAGGACTCGTGGCCGCAGTGAATCCTGAACTCGAAGCGCCGGGACCGAATGATTTATACAAAGTCGGCGTGATCGCGACGGTGCATCGTCTCTTGCGCGCGCCTGATGGAACGGTGCGCCTGCTCGTGCAGGGAATGGATCGTTTCCGGCTGGGCGAGTTCGTCGCGGAGGAGCCGTATCTCAAAGCACACATTCAGCTCGCGCCGGAAAAAGTAGAAGAAGGATTGGAGATCGACGCGCTGGCTCGCAACGCGCGTGACCAGTTCCAACAGATCACGCAGATGATTCCATCATTCCCTGAGGAACTGGTCAACTCGATCATCTCGCTTGAGGATCCGCTTCAAACCGTTTACACGATTGCAAACTTTCAGCGCATTGACTTGAAAGATGCCCAGGAAATTCTCGAACTGGACTCTGCTGAACAAAAGCTTCGCAAGTTGATCGGTCTTTTGGTGCGCGAGGCCGAAGTCTTGACTTTGGGACAGAAAATTCAAAACGAAGCGCGCGGCGAAATCGAAAAGGTCCAGCGCGAATATTACCTGCGCGAGCAGATGAAGGCCATCCAAAAGGAACTTGGCGAAAAAGACGAGCAGGCCGTCGAGATCGAGGAATTCAAGAAGAAAATTGACGAAGCCAAGATGCCGGAAGAGGCAGATAAACAGGCCCGTCATGAATTGGACCGGTTGAAGAATCTGCCTGCGGCTGCCGCGGAGTACGGCGTGATCCGCACATATTTGGATTGGCTGGTCTCTTTGCCGTGGTCGAAATCCACGGAAGATAATTTGGATATTGCCCATGCCCGCGAGATATTGAACGCCGATCATTATGGGCTGGAAGATGTAAAAGATCGCATCCTTGAGTTCTTGGCGGTGCGAAAATTGCGGCTTGACCGCAAAGGTGAAATAAAAGAACCTTCACAGGACAAAATTCGGCGCGAGCGCGAAGGCGTGATTTTATGCTTCATTGGTCCGCCCGGTGTGGGCAAGACTTCGTTGGGGCAATCCATTGCGCGAGCGATGGGGAGGAAGTTCATCCGCGCTTCGCTGGGCGGCGTGCGTGACGAGGCCGAGATTCGCGGTCATCGCCGGACGTATATTGGCGCGTTGCCGGGACGCATCCTGCAATCTCTGCGCCGCGTGGAATCCAAAAATCCGGTCTTCATGCTTGATGAAGTAGATAAACTCACCTATGACTTTCACGGTGATCCTGCCTCGGCCCTGCTCGAAGTGCTGGACCCGGAACAGAATTCTGAATTCCGCGATAACTATCTGGAAGTTTCCTACGATCTTTCGCAGGTCTTTTTCATCACGACGGCCAATACAGCAGAGACCATCCCCGGGCCGTTGTATGACCGCATGGAAGTGATTTATCTCTCCGGTTACACGGATAACGAGAAGATTGCGATTGCCAAAGGTTACTTAATCCCTCGTCAAATTCGCGAGAACGGCTTGCGTTTGACGGAAGTCAGTTTCAGCGATGAATCTCTGCAAAAGATCATCCGCCAATATACGCGTGAAGCCGGCGTCCGCAACCTGGAAAGAAAAATCGGCGCGATCTGCCGCAAAGTTGGGACGCGCATCGCGGAGGGCAAAGGGGAAAAATTCGACATCACGCCGGAGTTGGTTGAGGAATTCCTTGAGCACCCGATCTTCTTCGGCACCGAGGAGTTGAATGAGCGCACTTCGATTCCCGGTATCGTGCCCGGTCTCGCATACACGCCTTTTGGCGGCGATGTTTTGTTTGTGGAGGCAACGCGTATGCCCGGCAGCCGCGGCTTTCAAGTAACCGGTTCGGTCGGGAACGTCATGCAGGAATCGGCGCGTGCCGCGCTGTCTTACGTTCGTTCACGGGCGCAGGGAATGGGTCTCTCCTCCGATTTCTTCGATCATAACGATATCCACTTGCATATCCCTGCGGGTTCCACGCCGAAAGATGGGCCATCCGCCGGTGTGACTATCGCCACCGCACTTGTGTCCTTGATTTCGGGGCGCAAGGTCAAACCGCATTTGGGGATGACGGGCGAGATCACGCTTCGAGGTCAGGTCTTGCCGATTGGCGGCGTCAAGGAAAAAGTTCTGGCGGCGCACCGAAGCGGCCTGAAGACTGTCATCCTGCCGAAGCGCAATAAATATGACCTGGATGATGTTCCGGATGAGATTAAAAAATCCATGGAGTTCGTGTTCGTCGAAACTGTGGACGATGTATTGAACGCCGCGTTGGAGCCACCTCAGCCTGGTGAAATCAAAAAAACTGTTGCTGTAAAAAAGAAAGCTAAATCAACGAAGAAGGGCAAAACGAATGCTAAAGGTCATGCTGGCAGAAGATGACCAGACGATGGTCAGCCTGCTAAAGACTTTATTGCGCATGGACGGCTTTGATGTCATCGCGCTCGACGCGGACGATGATGTGCCGGCCGCGGTCGCCCGCGTAAGCCCCGATGTCTTGTTAATGGATGTGCATCTTTCCAATCAAAATGGGCTTGAGATTCTGGATGTCATCCGCGCTTCAAAAAATATCCATGATGTGCGTGTGATCATGTTCTCCGGTTTGAATCTCGAAGACGAATGTCTCAAACACGGCGCGAATGACTTTTTGCTCAAACCCTTCATGCCGGATGAGTTGATCAAGAAACTCAAGAGTGTACAGGCTTCTTGATGGGATCGATTCACATTCGTGAATTCCGCTATCCTCAAGATCTGACTGCAGTGATTCGCCTCTGGCAGTCCATTGAAAAAGGGATTCATCTGGGACGGTCTGACGAACCGGCGGAGATACAAAAGAAACTTCAGCGCGATTCCGATCTCTTTCTCGTTGCAGAATTGGACAATAAAATCATCGGTTCCGTGATTGGAGGCTTTGATGGTCGGCGCGGCTTGATCTATCATCTGGCAGTCGCCGCCTCTTTTCGCGGACAAGGGATCGGGTCCCGTTTAATGGACGAGGTCCAGGCTCGCCTGCGCTCCAAAGGCTGTCTGAAATGTTATTTGTTGGTCACACTTGATAATCAAGATGCCATGGAATATTACGAACATCACGGCTGGCAACACATGGACGGCGTAAAACTTTACGGAAAAGAATTATCATGACACTTCGCTTTGCCGTCCTCACTATTTCCGACCGTTCCTCGCGCGGCGAGCGGCCTGATGCATCAGGGCCGGCCCTCATCGAGGTTGTTCAAAGCCAGGGCTGGAAAGTGACCCGCAGCGCTGTTTTGCCGGATGACTTGAATGTCATCCGAGAGACGCTCGCGGCCTGGGCGGATCGCGGCGAGGCGGACATCATCCTCACTGCCGGCGGAACGGGCTTTGCGCCGCGCGACGTTACACCCGAAGCCACACGCGAAGTGATCGAGCGCGAGGCGCAAGGTTTGGCCGAAGCGATGCGCGCCGCGAGTCTATCGAAATCGCCTCATGCCATGCTGTCGCGCGCGATCGCCGGTATCCGTGGAAAGGCCTTGATCATCAATTTGCCGGGAAGCCCAAAGGCCGCTGTGGAAAATCTAAATGTTGTTCTGCCCGCCTTGGAACATGCAGTTCAGCTGTTGAGCGAAGACCCGAATGCTGAAGCGGGTCATTAGGGAGTTGTAGTATAATCCCGCCGTTTGTTATTATCTCAAATCGAATAAGGAAAGCGCAAGTATGATTGACGTGAACGATCTACGCAAAGGCGTGACCTTTGAACTGGATGGCACGCTTTATAAAGTCTTGGAATACAGCCATAATAAATCCGGGCGCGGCAACGCCTCGATCCGCATCAAGGCCCGCAATATGTTTACCGGCGCGAACATCGAACGCACCTTCTCATCCGGGCAGAGCGTTCAGGATGTGAGCCTCGACTTTCACAATGTATCGTATCTGTACACGGATGGTGAGTTCTATCATTTCATGGACAATGAGACCTTCGATCAACCGGCCATCAAAAAGGACATCCTCGGTGACGATGCTCTTTACCTCAAGGCGGGCATGGAAGTCAAATTGACGTTTTACAAGGGCCAGCCGCTCAGCGTGGAATTTCCGACCTCTGTGGATTTGGAAGTTGTCGAGGCCGAAGTGGCCGTGCGCGGCGATACCGCCACCGGCGTCTCGAAGAAGGTCAAGACCGAGACCGGCCTCGAAGTGCAGTGCCCGCAATTCGTCAAGGTTGGTGACATCATTCGCGTGGACACGCGCACCGGCGAGTATGTCACGCGCGTGTAATTATCCATCTTATCCTTGATCACAGACCGTGGACGAATGGCCTGCATTTTTCGCAAGGCATTCGTCCATTTTCTTGTCATCCGGCAAGCTGAAATCGTAAATCATTATGCGTACTCCTGCTGGCAAAGAATGTAAATATTTCTACGGCAACTATTTTCGCGGCCGCAACGTGGAAGAATGCCGCCTGCTTCAGGCATCGGGCCAGAAATGGTCTGCAGACCTCTGTTACACGTGCCCGGTTCCAGCGATCTTGCAGGCCAATGCTTGTGAGTTTTTGAAATTGCAGGGAACGGTGACGCGTCCTTTGAGCGCTGTCTTTCAACGGCGTGTGCGGGTCACGGCCTTTTGCGAGAAGACGAATCGCTCCGTTTCTGAACCGCAAATCGGTTGCGGGGAATGTCATCCACTCCCGCCGGTGTTTCAAGTGAAGGAATAGCAGCCACAGATGAACGCAGATATACATGTTGTGTAATGTGGACTTGTATAGTTTGTTCATCGAAACGTCAACGTTCATCTGTGTTTATCTGCGCGAATAAGTTGATCAATCCAAAATGATACTCACATTGTTGCTTGATCTCGACGATACCTTGCTGAACACAAACATGGACGCGTTTGTCCCGGCGTATTTTCAGGCGCTGGCAAAACATCTTGGCGGGCGCGTTCGACCGGAAGCCATGCTTCCCGCGTTGATGTCTGGCACGCAACTCATGCTTGCCAGCAACGATCCTTCGCGTACTCTACAGGAAGTTTTCGAAGCGGATTTTTATCCGAAGCTGGGCGTTCCAAAATCAGAACTCAATGATCTCATCGAAGATTTCTACGACAACGTTTTCCCCTCGCTCGGTTCGGTGACGAAGAAACGCGCAGGCGCGGTCGAACTTGTGGAATGGGCTTTAGCAAAAGGCTATCGCGTGGCGATTGCCACCGATCCGCTGTTTCCGCGCAAGGCCACATATCATCGCATTCGCTGGGCAGGGCTTGAGCCGGAACGTTTTGATTTGATTTCCTCGTTTGAAACATTCCATTTCAGTAAATCGCATCCCGCGTATTTCGCGGAAGTGTTGGGTCGGCTTGGATGGCCGGATGGGCCGGTGTTGATGGTGGGGAACGATGTCGAACGCGACTTGGCTCCCGCGCAAAGATTGGGATTGATGACGTATCATATCGACGCGGAATCCGCTTCAAGGTCCGGACCCGAGGCGGGCCGCCGCGGCAATTTACATGATCTGCGCTCATGGCTTGAGTCTGCTGATCTGCCATCCCTCGAACCGTCCTTCAAAACAAAGGAGGCGATCCTGGCTATCATGGCTTCGACGCCGGGCGTCATGAAAAGCCTGATGTCTGATCTTCCACAAGCCTCGTGGTCGGATGAGCCATCGTCTGATGATTGGGCAGTCATCGAGGTCTTGTGCCATTTGCGCGACACCGAGACCGAAGTTCATCAACTGCAAATTAAAACTTTGCTGGAAGAGACGAGGCCGTTCATCCCACGACCCGATGCGGGCGTGTGGGCCAAGCAACGCAAATATTTGAATGAAGATGGATTCGCGGCGTTGCGCGCTTTCACCTCTGCGCGAATCGAAACATTGAATAGACTCAATGATTTACCTGACGATAGTTGGAAACGGCCAGCGCGTCATGCCATCTTTGGTCCGACGAACTTTCGTGAAGTCATTGGCTTCATGGCCGACCATGATCGCCTGCACGTCCAGCAAGCCTGGAATACGATAAAATCGCTCCAATCGTCTGCCCGCATCTGATTCGGGCAGGCCGTGTTATAACTGCCAGAATTGTGCGGGACAAGATGCCATCTTGTCCTATTTTTTTAGGAGCAAACTAAATGAGGAAACGAGTAGTTATCACCGGCTTGGGTTGTGTTAGTCCGCTCGGACTTAATACAGACGAGACATGGACCGCTTTACTGGCGGGAAAATCGGGCGCGGCGCCTATCACACGGTTTGATGCCAGCCGGCATAAAACGAGGTTTGCGGCGGAAGTAAAAGGATTCGACGCGGTCGCTTTGTTTGGCGCGCGTGAAGCGCGCAAGATGGACCGGTTCGCGCAATTTGCCATTGCCGCCGCGGATGAAGCGATCGCGCAAGCCGGCTTGAAAATTGACGAATCGAATCGCGACCGAATCGGCATCGTGATCGGAACGGGTATCGGCGGCATCGGTACGATGATGGAAAACTACGACGCGCTCAAAGAGCGTGGGCCGGATCGTGTGAGTCCTTTCCTGATCCCGATGATGATTTCCGACAGCGCCGCGGGAATTTTGGCGATCCGCGTCGGCGCGCGCGGCCCGAATATGTCGCTGGCAACGGCCTGCGCGACGGGCACAAATGCGTTAGGCGAAGCCGCCGCGATGATTCGGCGCGGCGCGGCAGACGCGATGATCGTCGGTTCATCGGAGGCCGCGATCGTCCCGGTGGCGATGGCCGGTATGAATGTGATGACCGCCTTGTCCACGCGCAACGATGACCCCGAACGCGCCTCGCGTCCTTTCGACAAGGACCGCGATGGATTCCTGATGGGCGAAGGCGCAGGCATGTTGATTCTCGAATCGCTTGAGTTCGCGCAGGCGCGCGGCGCGAAGATCATTTGTGAGTTCACGGGTTATGGAACCTCGGACGATGCTCATCACATTTCCGCCCCGGCGGAAAACGGCGCAGGCGCGGCCATTTCGATGAAACTTGCCCTCGAAGACGCGGGCCTCAAGGTCAATGACATCGAATATATCAATGCACATGGTACGTCTACACAGTTGAACGATAAAAGCGAGACCGCCGCCATCAAAACGGTCTTTGGTGAACGGGCTTATGAGGTCCCGATCTCCTCGACCAAATCCATGACCGGGCATTTGCTCGGCGCATCCGGCTCGCTCGAAGCCGTAGTCTGCGCCAAAGTAATCACTGAACACATTCTGCCTGCTACGATCAATTACGAAACTCCCGATCCGGCTTGTGACTTGGATTATGTCCCAAACAAACCGCGTAAAGCCGCCCCGAAACATGTGATGTCCAATTCGTTTGGCTTCGGCGGACACAATGCCACACTCATTCTGAGCCGCTTCAGTTCATAGCGTACACCGCGGTGCAATTGCCGCGAATCAAAAAGGAAGTTGCCATGCCATATGCACACATTACGGGTTGGGGGATGGCTGTCCCAGAGTCTGTACTAACGAACGATGACCTATCCAGGATCATTGATACGAACGATGCATGGATTCGCGATCACACTGGAATCCGCGAGCGCCGCATTGCGCGCGAGAGTGATTTTCCTTCCACGCTTGCGGTAGAGGCGTCCATCAAAGCCTTGAAGGTTGCGAACCTCAAGCCCACCGATATTGATCTGATCATCTGCTCCACCTCCAGCCCGGAATATATTTTCCCGGCCACGGCCTGTTTGATCCAGGATCAACTCGGCGCGTCCAAGGCGGGAGCATTTGACCTGCTTGCCGCCTGCACCGGCTTTATCTATGCAACGAATATGGCGGCACAATCCATTCGCAGCGGTTCGATCAAGAATGCGCTGGTGATCGGCGCAGAGACTTTATCCCGTTTCGTGGATTGGCAGGATCGCAATACTTGTATTTTATTTGGCGATGGCGCGGGGGCCTTTGTTTTGCAGGCCAGTGATGAGCCGGGCGGAGTCCTTTCCGCGGTGATGCACTCGGATGGTTCGGGCGGCGATTCGCTATCCCTGCCGGGCGGTGGAAGCCGTATTCCAGCCACAGAGGCGACTGTACACGAAGGCAAGCATTACATTCACATGGATGGCAAGGCGGTCTTCCGCTTTGCAACACGCGTCATGGGTCACGCCGCGAGGGAGGCGTTGGAACTGGCTGGACTGACCACCAACGATGTGCAATGGATTGTCCCGCATCAGGCCAATTTTCGCATTATTGAAACAGCGGCAAAATATTTAAAAATGCCCCTCGAACGATTTGTCATCAATGTGGATCGTTATGGAAATACATCTACAGCTTCCATTCCGATTGCAACAGTGGAAGCCGTTGAAAAAGGTCAGATCAAGAGCGGCGACAAGATTGTGTTGGTTGGGTTTGGCGCCGGGTTGACGTGGGGCGCGCTGGTTGCACATTGGACAGGCCCGCTTTCCACTGAACGCAACGTCCACCCTGAAATCTATCCCACATGGGCGCGCGTCCGCTCGTTGTTGCGCCGCATCATCCGCTTCATCGAGGTCTTATCTGGGGCCGAGACTCATAGCGGCTTAGAGTAGAATAAGATTTGAGCGGCAGGGATACCCAATTCCTTTTGATTGTGGTAAAGTAACTGCGAAGGAGTAAAAATGTTGTTTCGTGACTTTGGCATCCCTGAACTGCTTATCATCCTGGTCATCATCATTCTGCTTTTTGGCCCGGGCCGCATCGGAAAGATCGCCGGCGAACTTGGCAAAGGCATCAAGAATTTTCGTGACGGTCTCAGCGGCAAAGACGAAGCATCACAGCAACAACCGCCAGATAAGCCAGAACAAAACTAAACACGATAAAAGGCTCTCGAAATTTTGAGAGCCTTTTCTTTTTATAACTGTTGCCTCAATTCTTCAATTGTATTCGCAGGGGATTTACAGACGAAATTCTCGCAAACGTATACGGTGGATGTTCCCTCTTTGAGAGGACGGTCAATCAAAAGAGCCGGGGCGTCTGTAGATGGGGGATAAGAAGAAGATGCAACTACGATGTTTGGCCTGAAGTCGGACCGGATCACATCCAACAGCGCCCGCGCGTTTTTATCTTCCGCTTCATACAGGACCGCGATCTGCTTGCCGTTATCGAGGGCATAATCTGCAGCTGACAGCCAGCGCGCAAACGCGAGCGGATAGCGGAGCGCGGGTTCGACTACGAGGCTCAAGGCTTTTTCTGCAAGATCGCGGTACTGGCCCTTGTCCGTGAAGGATGCGAGTTTGAGCAATGCCTCGCATGCCAACGCGTTCCCCGATGGAGTAGCGTTGTCTTGAATGTCTTTTGGCCTAATTAACAGAGTCTCGCCATCGTTTGGTGTGTCGAAGAATCCGCCACTCGGATCGGAGAAACGTAAAATCATCTCATCGGTCAATTCCTGCGCGGCTTTGAACCAGCGATTATTAAAATCTGTTTGATACAGTTCAAGCAGACCATTGATCAACGCCGCGTAATCCTCAAGAAAGACCTCGTTTGTTGTGTTTCCATTTCTCCAAGCGCGGCGAAGCTTTCCGTTAGGCCGCACGGCGGTAAGCAAAAAATCTGCATTACGTGTAGCCAATAAGAGATATTGATCGGACTTTTGTTTATCATCCAGAAAACGCGCGGCCTCTGCAAACGTTTCGAGCATCAGACCGTTCCATGCAGTGAGAATTTTGTCATCGGTGCCGGGGCGGATACGTTGGTCACGCGCCGCGAGAAGTTTGGAATGGCATTTGCTCAATTTATCGGCGACACGTTCCAGGTCCAGTTCGAAGCGGGCGGCGAGGGAGGCGTCGTCGAGTGCGCGTTGAAGGATCGTCTTGCCTTCCCAGTTTCCTGATTCAGTTATCCCATACGCTGTTACAAAGAATTCAAAATCGGAATCGTCCGCGATTGCTTTTTGAATTTCTTCTTTTGTCCAAACATAGAACTTGCCTTCTTCGCCTTCCGAATCCGCATCGAGCGATGAATAAAAGCCGCCCTTGGAATGTGTCATTTCGCGCGCTACAAAATCAAGTGTCTCAATGACGATGTGCTTGTAAAAAGGCTCGCGCGTGATTTGCCATGCATGCAAATAGGCGCGGGAGAGTTGTGCGTTATCGTATAACATTTTTTCAAAGTGAGGCACGCGCCATGAGTTATCTGTGGAGTAGCGAGCAAATCCGCCTGCAACCACATCATACATTCCGCCGCGCGCCATGGACTTGAGCGCGTGGAGCGCGGCCTTCAGCATATTTTCGCGCGCTGGCGAATCGCCGACTGCACGGCGAAGCAGAAATTCGATCGTCATCGGTTGAGGGAATTTAGGCGCGTCGCCCCAGCCGCCATAGCCCCAATCATACGCGTCAAGAATGGATTTTGTAACAGCTTCCAGCGATTGTTGCGTGAATGCGCCGCTTGCCCGATTGGTTTGCGGAATGATATGTTCAACCACCTGTCCGCCCACGCGATAGATCTCGCCGCGTTCTTCGCGCCAGGCCCGCGCCAAACTCAACAGCACTTCTTTGAAAGATGGCATGTTGTAGCGTCGGACCGGAGGGAAGTAGGTGCCTGTGTAAAACGGTTTGAGATCCGGCGTGAGGAACACAGACATCGGCCAGCCGCCGGAACCGGTCATGGCTTGAGTCGCTTGCATGTAAATGCTGTCGAGGTCCGGTCGTTCTTCACGATCCACTTTGATGCAGATGAAATGATCGTTCATGATCTGCGCAATCTCTGGGTTTTCAAATGACTCATGCGCCATCACGTGACACCAGTGACAGGCTGCATAGCCGATGCTGAGGAAGATAGGTTTGTCTTCGACTCTGGCTTTCACCAGCGCCTCTTCGCTCCAGGGATACCAGTCAACGGGGTTGTGCGCGTGTTGAAGCAAATAAGGCGAGGTAGAATTGGCGAGGTGATTCATGACGGCGATTATATCTGACCGAACGAAAATCCCGCAGGAGCCTGCGGGATTTCTGTGTCTAGTTCTGGCAAGTCTTCTCGTAAATTCCAGTCAAGCCGTTCCAAAGCGCTTCGCTCATCTTGGCGCAGGCTTCCAGCGTTTGTTCCTGCTCGTTGAAGGGCAGAGCGTTGATTTGCGCCAGAATCTTTTCGGACTCGCGCCAGTTGACTGAGTGTGCGGCAAAATATTTTTCGCCTGCATCGTCAACGTTGTACCATTTTCTCAGTCCATCCAGTTTGGATTTGGCAGTTGCCGGTTGCTGGACTTCAAATGCGTACAAAGCGCCGAGCGCCGAGGCCGGTATGGCAAAAAGCGCTTTAGCAGTTTGGGCCAGCGACACTGTCTGCGCGATTTCAGCAGAACCTTCCGACGCGCCGAGGCTCTTGCCAAAATCCTGCCATAACTCTGCGTGCTCTTTCTCTTCGTGCGCGGTCTCAGCATCATTGAGTGTGAGCCAGCCTTGTGGAAGGGTTTTGATAAATGCTCCATACTCGCGCGCATATACTTGCAAGGCTTCGACCGGAAGCGTCCCCGCGCTCCACGCCTGATAAAACGGATGCTTCAACAGGTTCCACTTCTCGACGATCTCGTTCAATTCCTGAGTACGATCCATGACTGCCTCCTGTTCTAAATTTGGACAATCATACTCTAAATTTCTTGGATGGCAATCTTTTTCTTAGGGTCTGTATGCAAATTCGTGTCATGTCATTCTGAGCGGCCAACGGGAGCGAAGAATCTCGTTTTTTTTTCGTTCAAAATTTGAGATTCTTCGTCGCTTCGCTCCTCAGAATGACACATGAAATTGATTTTGCATACACACTCTAG
>JAJPIZ010000037.1 GCA_021324435.1 Anaerolineae bacterium | reverse complement strand
GGCAGGGATTATGCGTATCCGCATGAGTTCGAGGGACACTTCACGCCGCAACAATATTTACCCAAGCGATTGCTCGGGACTTATTTCTACAAACCGTCGGATCAGGGATATGAAACTCAAGTGGCCGCGCGCCTGGAAATGTGGCGCGAGGCGCAGAGAAAAGCCTTGGGCATCGAGCGCCGCGAAGAGGTCCCGGATTTGAGCGAAGAAAAAATCCAGGAAATGAAGCGAAAAATCAAATAGCCTTTGATTTATCTTGGGCGGGCTGGGCCTGTTCTATATTCGGGGGAAGCAGTCGGCGTTGGCGTTGGCGCGACCACCGGCAGGCGGACAATCCCCGCCCCCACCCACATGATCTTGTCATCTTCTGCCTCGCCAAGCGATAAAACCGAAATAACGAATCTGACCTTTTGACCGGCGAGGGAACTCAGATCAATATCAGCATTGTAATATCTTCCGTCCTGGAATTCTCCAAACGCCCAGAGATCGTGGACGAATCCATTTTGATCCTGATATCCAAAATGCAGGAGCGAACCACACTGCGCCGCGCCATATTCGCAACTCACCGTGGATTGGAAGTGATCGCCACTATGCACCACGTAATCCGTGAATATTCCCTGAATGTACCCCGTGGGAGCATAGTTCGGATTGGTGAGGATGCCCGGTACAGAAGCGAAACTCCCATCCTCAAATTGAGGTGTGGTCACTGCGAAGACAAATCCATGCGGATCGCTATCGGGGCCTGGACAGTTGAGCGGCCCCGTTCCACTTGACCATTGCGCGTTGCAGACGTTTGCCACAAAGTCATATGTTTTGGCCGGCGCGGGAACAAGCGAGGCCGAAACCGGAGTCGGTGTTTGCGCTGAGGCAGGCGTGGATGTGAATTGAACATTCGCGGCAATGACCGAGACCTTCACCCAGAAGGGCTTGGTTCCATTGGAACCTGCTCCAAACATTTCGCCGGAGGGGGCCATCAGGAACCAATCACCACGATAATTTCCCGGCGCATTCGGCACGGTCAGGTTGACGGAAATATCAATTGACTCGCCGGGCTTGACCAAAGATGAAAGTTGCACGTGATCCGGACCACCCATCTTGTCTCCGCCGAAGAAGACTAACTGATAAGAAGTCGTCCATGTGCAAACACCGGTGTTGCGAATTCGCCAGACTTTGGTGAAGGCCTTTCCAGCCGGGAAGACCGAATTATCAGGGACAGTCACATCTTCAACGAACGCGGCTCGATTGCAATTTTGTGGCGTGAACGTCAGCGTAGGCGTCAGCGTAGCAGTCGGAGTTCGTGTTGGCGTGCGGGTTGGAGTCAAAGTTGCGGTTAGAGTCTTTGTTGGTGTGTTCGACGGAGTCCACGTCGCGGTGGGAGTTTTTGTGGCAGTTTGAGTTGGTGTGCGGGTTGGCGTTGAGGTGGGAGTGCGCGTCGCGGTGGGAGTCCACGTTGGCGTGTTTGAAGGTGTCCGCGTTGGCGTGCGCGTCAATGTAGATGTCGGAGTATTCGATGGGGTCCAAGTTGCCGTTGGAGTCTTGGTTGGCGTGCGTGTTGGCGTTCGCGAGGGCGTAGACGTAGCGGTTGAAGTCGCAGTCTTGGTTGGCGTACCAGATGGAGTCCATGTTGCTGTGGGTGTGGCAGAAGGTGTTTGAGTCGGGGTGTGCGTCGGCGTCTTGGTTGGAGTGTTCGACGGAGTCAGAGTCGCGGTTGGCGTCCTGGTCGGCGTGGCAGATGGAGTCCACGTGGCGGTTGGAGTTTTGGTCGGCGTGTGCGAGGGAGTCAGCGTTGCGGTAGGTGTCTTCGTAGGTGTGCTCGATGGAGTCCAAGTCTCGGTGGGCGCTGGGGATGAAGTTTGAGTTGGGGTGCGCGTCGGCGTGCGCGATGGCGTGGCCGAAGCAGTCGAGGTCAGCGTCGCGGTTGGAGTCTTCGTTGGTGTATTTGTTGGTGTATGAGTCGGCGTACGCGAGGGAGTCAACGTGGCTGTTGGAATTGGCGATGGCGTCTTTGAAGGAGTCGAAGTGGCAGACGCGGTTTGCGAAGGCGAAGCCGTAGCAGTCGGTGTAACGGAGGCCGTTCGCGTCGGGGTCCGACTCGGAGTCTGAGTCGGCGTTAAAGTGGGCGTCCACGTGGCTGACGGCATTTTGGTCGGCGTGCGCGTCGCGGTAGAAGTCGAGGTAGCAGTATGGGTCGGAGTATTTGAAGGGGTAAATGTCACGGTGGCAGTTTTTGTCGGCGTTACAGATGGCGTTTGAGTCGGCGTGCGAGTTGGCGATGGCGTTGCCGTTGAGGTCTTTGTTGGAGTCGTAGTCGGCGTCAGAGATGGAGTGACAGTCACCCTCGGCGTGAGTGTGGGAGTAGATGACGGCCCGAGTGTGGCGCTAGGTGTGAACGACGAATCGAGGCAAAGCGGCGTCGAATCGGTTCGACCAAACGGGTCGCGCGTGGAACTATATTGATCGTAAATCTTCACATATTGAATATCAGGAAATTGTTTCAGATTCGCGATGAGCGGTTGCGCGATGGAGTAGGTCGTGCCGTTCGATTGACAACTGCCGCGCAAATAGATGCGCAGGATGCCGTCCGCAAATTCAATTTTGCTGTACCCGGTAAAGCCATTTGATTCCAGAGTCAATCCCTGATTGCGTTCCGCATCGGTTGGACCTTTGAAATATTCATCCACGATGGCGCCGACAGGATTCAGCGACGTGCGAATATATCGTACGACGCCCGACTCGAATGGAGGCGTGCCTGCGGAAAGTTTGTGGCTATCGGCGAAATAGACCGTCACCTTTTCCCACAACGGGGTGCGCGTGGGCAACGGTGTTTCAGTCGGGGGGCGCGTCTTGGTGGGTTGCGGCGTGGACGTGGCCGTGAACGTAGGCCGAGGAGTCCGCGTCATCGTTGGCGAAGGGACGAGTGTCGGTGTGGGTGTGGATGTAGGTAAGGGCGTATTGCTTGGAGTCCGCGAAGGAATCAGAGTCGCGGTGGCGGTCTTGGTTGGAGTCCACGAAGGCGTGACTGTTGGCGCGGGTGTACGAGACGGAGTCCGAGTGACTGTCGCGGTTCGCGAAGGCACAGCCGTAGCGGTCGGTGTGTTGGACGGAATCTGCGTTGGTGTGGAAGTCTTCGATGGGGTCAACGTTGGCAGTGGGGTTTTCGAAGGAATTGGCGTGCGCGTGGGAACCGATGTCTTTGTCGGAGTGCTTGAAGGCAATTGCGTTGGTCTGGGCGTGAGCGTGAGCGTCGAGGTTTGGGTCGGCGTGCTGGATGGAGTTCGCGTGGCGACAAATGGAGCAACGGATTGTTTCGTCGGTGTGTGAGATGGAATCGGTGTAGCCGTTGGCGTTTTGGTCGGAGTCTTGGAGGGTGTACGAGTCGGTGTGAGTGTAGGCGTAACGCTTGGCGTGCGCGTCGGTGTTGCAACTTTAGTGATGACAAAAGGCGTGGCCGTGATCGTTGGAGTAGAAGTTGAAGCCGGGATTTTGGTTGGTGTAACGGTAGCCGCTTGCGTCGGAGTCTGACTCGGAATCTGTGTCGGCGTGATGGATGGCGTCCACGTAGCGGTCGGAGTCTGAGTCGCGGTATCCGAAGGCAACGGAGTCGAAGTCGGGGGCGCGGGTGTGGTCGCCGTGAAGGTCGGAGACGGAAGTGGCGTTAAAGTGGGGATCGGTGTGGGCGGCACAGGGAACAGAGGGCTGAATAGCGCACGACCAAAGAGAGCGAAATAGAGTGTGGCAACCAGAAGCAAAAGACCGAGAAGCGCGAAGTTTCGGGCCGCGGCCATTCGCGCTTCCCGCATTCGGAAAGCGGCCACGCCTCGTCCACTTTGAATCGAACGTATGCTCGCGCGGAAACTGAATATAGCCCCCAACAAGGCGAGGATCACAACGATGAGAACCGCAAGGCCCGCGTTCATGCGGGCAAATTATAGCATGGCAGAAGCGGACAAAATACCACAAAGGCACAAAGGACACAGAGATTCTTTATGCCCACAGAGAAAACTTTGTGATCTCCGTGTCTTTGTGGTGAAATCTTTAAAAGTTGCTCTGTTATAATCCAAAAATCATTCAATCAATTCGATGAAGAGAAGCGACATGCCCATTCTGTTATTGATCCGTCACGGTGAAAACGATTATTCAAAAAAGGGAAAGTTTGCCGGGCGCATTCCGGGCGTTCATTTGAACGAGCGCGGACAAAAACAAGCCGAGGAGTTGGGCAAAGCCCTGGCTGAAGTTCCGATCAAAGCCATTTATTCGAGTCCGTTGGAACGCGCCATGGAAACGGCGGAACCCATTGCAAAAACGCGAGGGTTGAAGATCATTCAAGAACGCGGCTTGTTGGAAGCGGATCTCGGCAAATGGCAGGGACAATCGGTCCGCAAAATGGCTCTTACAAAATACTGGCGCATCGTTCAACACGCGCCGTCTCGCGCGGGACATCCGGGCGGGGAATCTTTTCTTCAGATACAAACCCGCGTCGCATCCGCCCTCGAAGCGATATGCGCCAAGCACAAATCGCGCGACATCCTCGTCTGCGTCTTCCACGCCGACCCGATCAAGTTAGCCGTCGCGCATTTTATCGGTCTGCCGCTCGATCACTTCCAGCGGCTGGCCTGTGACACCGGATCCGTGACGACGTTATTTGTGAGTGAAGGCGGCGCGCAGTTGATGCGCCTGAATCAACGTCCCCCCTTCGGTTTCTCATTTCAAAGGGGAAAATAGGGGCACGATAAATCGCCCCCCTACAAAACGGATTTATTTCTTCAAAGCCGTGTAAAGTGCGATCTGGTTTCCGGTAGGGTCCTGAAACACGCCCCACCAGCCGATGCCCGGAATTTCAGTTTTCTCATGGACAATTGTGGCCCCTAACGACCTGGCCTTCTTGAGATCGGCCTCGATGTCGTCACTATTGATATGAATTAACACCTCATTAGGTTTGGCTTCCGTAGTGAACCCGCCGCCCGGCTGTTCGTCCGCCTCCCACGTGGTGTAATTCATGTCAGGAAAGCGTTCCATCTTCCATCCGAAGAGTTCCCGATAAAATTTGACAGACTCTTCATGATTGCGGGTTGGGATTTCAATGTGGACAACATTTCGCTTGGTCATGTTCTTCTCCTTTTCCAAGTCGGATCACGACGACCAAATATAGAACATATTTTCTATTGTGTCAAGCCCTCGAACAAGTCACGCTTGCGCCGTGCGCTCTTTGGAACCGGAGGATAGGCTTGCATATAATCCTCGCTCTCGCCGAAGAGGCGCGTCATCCACCCCATCAGACCGCGGCGCATTTGCATCCCACCTTGCGAGGCGTGACACGCCCCCGCTTCGCTCTTGACCTCGGACACAGAACGAATGTCGAGCCGCGCGTTCAACGGGAAATCCACATCAGCCAGTTCTTTCAAGTTGATGTCGTGGTTACGCCCAAACTTTGTTGGGTCTTGACCAAAGAGCGGCATGATGCGCGTGGCGGCGCGCAGGAACCAGCGCGGGAAAATTTGATAGTAGAGCGCACGCGGTTTAAACGGAGACCCGCTTTCGGGGTGGAAAGAAGCGTCGTCTGCTTTTTCAAAGGCCAGCGTGGTTGCTTTGTGGATGTGAATGTGGTCCGGATGTTTATATCCGCCGATCGGGTCAAAGGTCAAAACAACATCCGGTTTTAGTTCGCGAATATATTTCACAACTTTGCCCGCGACTTCGTCAATCGGATGATTGATCTGCGCATCGGGATGTTTGTTTTCCTCCGTGCCGGGCATGCCCGAATCGCGATAGCCAAGAAAGAAGACATCTTTCAGACCAAGATGCTCCGCCGCGCAACGCAATTCGGCCTCGCGCAATTCCGCAATGGACTTGAAGCCGCGCATGTGTTCCGGGTCCACCGTGCCCACTTCGCCGCGCGTGGCGCAGATCAGATAAACGTTGTATCCTTTTCGAGCGTAGAGAGCCAATGTTCCGCCGAGGCCAAACGATTCATCATCGGGGTGAGCGAGAACTGCAAGTAAAGTTTGGGTCATAAAATCTCCTGAAATAATTTGTCGCTCTGAGAGAGCGTTCGACGCGACCGAAGAGTCACGCGTTTCGTTCTTGAGACCCTTCGCTACGCTCAGGGTGACATTTTAAGATGAACACTAGACGTTTCAAGACGGGCCGAATATACTCGCCCATTATAAAAGCCAACGGAGAAAAAATGAAATTTGAAACGCTTGCCATTCACGCGGGACAGGAACCCGACCCCAACAACGGCGCGGTGATGACGCCCATCTATCAGACTTCGACATACGCACAAGACGGCGTTGCCAAGCCGCGCCAGGGCTACGAATATTCACGCACGAAGAATCCCACGCGGCTCGCGCTGGAAAACTGCCTCGCCGCGCTCGAGGGCGCGGAATATGGTCTCGCCTTTTCATCGGGCATGGCGGCCACAGACAACATCCTGCGCCTCGTGGATGGCGGCGCGCATGTGCTGGCAGGCAATGATGTGTACGGAGGTACCTTTCGATTATTCGACAAGGTTTTGCGCCGTTATGGACTCAGTTTTAATTTTGTGGACACGACCGACCCGGAGAACGTGGCCGAATCTTTGAAGCCTGAAACGCGCATGGTCTGGCTCGAGACGCCGACCAATCCGCTTCTTTCCGTGACCGACATCCGCGCGGTGGCCGAGATCGTTCACGCGCATCCCAATCATCCGCTGCTCGTCGTGGATAACACGTTTGCGACACCTTATCTGCAACGTCCACTCGAACTCGGCGCGGACATCGTTGTCCATTCAATGACCAAATATCTCGGCGGACATTCCGATGTGGTGAGCGGCGCGGCGATTGTGAAAGACAAAGCCGTGTTCGATAAGCTTGCGTTTTTACAAAACGCGGTCGGCGCGGTGCCGGGACCGATGGACTGCTTTCTCGTTCTGCGCGGCATCAAGACTCTGCATGTGCGCATGGATCGTCACGCAGAAAACGCCGCCTCCCTCGTGGACTTTTTAGCGGGTCATCCCAAAGTGAGCCGACTCTTCTACCCGTTCCATTCCAGCCATCCGCAAGCGCAGGTTGCAAAGAAGCAGATGCGCAACGGCGGCGGCATGATCTCCTTCATCCTGAAAGGCGGACGCGACGCGGCAGTGAGAATGGCCGAGGCCACGAAGATTTTCACGCTGGCCGAATCACTGGGCGGCGTAGAGTCGCTCATCGAAGTCCCCGCCGCGATGACTCATTTGTCCACGGCTGGTTCGCAGATCGCCGTAGACCCGGGTCTCGTGCGGCTTTCGGTTGGCATTGAAAACAAAGAGGATTTATTGAAAGACGTGGAGCAGGCAATGGAAAAGGCGTAGAACACGAAACGAGACTTCCAATTGGGAAGTCTCGTACATTTCATTTGACCGCGTGGATGGCCACCAGCGTCACGTCATCATCCTGCTTTGCGCCGTTTTGGTAAGTCATCAGCGTATCGAATAAACGGTCGCACACATCTTGCGCGGAAAGTCCCACCAAATTCGACAACGTCATTTTAATTCGGTCAATTCCAAACGCCACGCCGTTCGGGTCGCGGCAATCGGTCATCCCATCCGTGAAAAGGACCAGCGTACTCCCCGGCTCAAGGTGAACCGTCCGTTCGTCCAGCGTGATGGCGTCCCACAGGCCAAGCGACATGCCCGGTCCGTGCGGGATACGTTCCACGCTCCCGCCAGCATGCAAAAGCAACGGCGGCTCGTGCCCCGCGCGAGCGTAAGCAAATTCAGCAGTGGTTGAATTCAAAATGCCATACAACGCCGTAACAAATTGGGATGATTTTTCGAGATGTGTGATGTGACGGTTGACGAGGCCTAACACTTCGCCGGGCGTCATGCCCGTATCGGCTTCCGCCATGATCAGCGCATGGGAGCGGGCCATGAACAAGGCGGATGGCACGCCTTTATCCGCCACATCGCCAATCACCACGCCGGTCTGCGCTTTGTTGATCGGGAAGACATCATAGAAGTCGCCGCCCACTTGACGGGCCGGAAGAATGCGCGCACCAAAGTCAAAGCCGATGATGGAGGGTAAAACGTCTGGCAGGATGCTCAGTTGAATATCGGCGGCCACTTTGAGTTCCCGTTCGAGGCGCTCTTTTTCGATCAGCTGTTCCTGCGCGGCTTTCAATTCGTTATAGGCCTTTTGCAGAGCATGATTCTTTTCGGTCAGGTCGCGGAACGTGGCATCGTTGGTCGCGTCGAGGCGCTCACTGAGAATTCCAACCATGGCATAGGCGATGACCGGCCAGCGTTGCAGGATCTGCACGAATTTCGCGCGGCTCATCACCCACGTGCGAGTCTTGACCTTGGCGCGCACGGTCGCGGTGCGTTTGCCGTCCGGCATGATCAAGCCCATCTCGCCCACATATTCGCCGGGGCCGCAAACTCTCAACAGCAATTCATCCGGCGTTCCCTCCGCCAGAACAATCTCCAGCTTGCCATCAATTACTACGTAAAGATGCTCGCCGGGATCGCCGTCGCGAAAAAGATACGCGCCCGCTTCATACGTTTCGACGGGCAGTTCATTGACCATCTTGACGATGTCAGATGGAGGCACATCGCGAAATAACGGTATTTTTAGAAATACAGTTTCATCCATGTCCGCGCCATCTCCAATGCGCCGCTAAAATCATTTGCTCAGGTCCATCACTTCCTTACCGGCTAATTTATCTTGAATGCGCTGGACGACTGTTTCCAAATGCTGAGGCTGATGCACATAATCCAAATCGTCGGAGCGGATGGTCAGCACAGGGCACATATCGAAAGCATTCAGCCACTCGTCGTAAAACGTGTCGAGCAGAGTTAAATATTCTGATGTGATTCCGGTTTCGATGTTACGCGCCCGCTTGCGAATCCGATTGATCAGCACTGACACAGGCGCCTTGAGATAAATCAAGAGATCGGGCCGGGGCAGACTTTCAACCACTAATTCAAACAGACGATGATAAGAAAGATAATCGCGTTCAGCCAAATTTCCCATGTGGTGCAAAGCGCGCGCAAAAATATAAAAGTCTTCGTAAATGCTTCGGTCCAGGATGGCCGAGCGCGCATCGTTGGCGGCTTCCAGATACTGTTCAGCGCGATGGCCGAGGAAAAAGATCTGCAGATGAAACGACCAGGCGTGCATATCTGAATAAAAGTCGGAAAGGTAGGGATTGTCCGTTACTGACTCATACCCCGTCCGCCAGCCGAGCCGCGCGCCGATGCGTTCCGTCAGCGATGTCTTTCCCGCTCCGATGTTCCCTGCGACCAGAACCAGATGCTTCGCCATGAATACCTCGCCGCTTCAAGTATAGCAGATTCTTTGAGGGCAAATAAATCGGGGTACAATTTTCGTCAGGATGAACAACCAAAGGAGCAGGCATGTTTGAAAACAAGGCGAGGCTGGCGATTCTGGCTGTTTTATTCCTGGCGTTGATTGTAGTGGTGGGCTTGAGCATTCGCGGCGCAAAGCGATCCGCGTCAAGCCCGACCATCAGCGTGGGAGGGATTCAAACGGCCGCGGTCGCCACTTTCGGGTCCGATTTGACGCGGACGGCGGAGGCGATGCCCACCAGCACATCCACAAGCACGGCGACGCCGTTCCCCACAGAAACAATTGCAGGCACAGAGACCCTTTCTCCCACTCCATCCTGCTATCGTTTGAGATATCTCAAAGATGTAACCATCCCAGATCACACAGCGATGGATCCGGGCGAGGCTTTCGTCAAAACCTGGATGGTCGAAAATAATGGGACCTGCGCGTGGCGGCCAGGATTTGTAGTTCGTTTGATTGGAGGGGACGCGATGAGCGCCATACCGTTCACGTTGACGCAAACCGTCGAGCCAGGCGGACAAATAGAAATATCCCTCAGCATGACCGCGCCGCTCGATCAACAAGGCACTGTGGCAGGAACCTGGCAAATGTCCGATGAGAATGGCAATTTCTTCGGCAGTGTATTGACGGTGGTCATAGACCTCGGCGGCGCAACTGCCACACCGACCCCATGAGAGGGCTGAGGTGGTAAAAAGCGCCATGAAGACCGTGGATGAATATATCAAGGCTCTGCCGCTGGATGTGATCGGCGAGATCATCCGCCGCATACCAGTGGACAAGTACATTGAACACTACGAGAAGGCTCGCAAAAATAACTAACCAGCAACCCTCGCGTATAATGCACATCTTGAAAAGGAGAAATTAACCTCATGCCATCCACGAGAAACAGAAGACGCTCCGCACAAGCCGCACGGCAGGTGGACCCCATTCAAATCGCAGGAATTGTCGTCATTGCCATAATTGTGGTTGTCGGAGCGTGGCTGATCTGGCCCAAGAGCCAATCAGCGAAAACCAGCGCCAAGCAATGGTCGTCGCCTCCGCCTATGACCATTGACACCAATAAACAATACTTTGCCACAGTCAAAATGGCGAAGGGCGGGGAATTTGTGATTCAACTCTATCCCGACAAAGCGCCGATCACAGTGAACAACTTCGTCTTTCTGGCAAGGCAGGGATTCTATGATGGCACGACGTTCCACCGCGTGCTGGAAGGATTCATGGCACAGGGCGGCGACCCAACCGGCACAGGCGGAGGCGGACCCGGCTATCAATTCGTCAATGAAGACAGCGACCTGACCTTCGACAAAGCGGGCGTGGTCGCGATGGCAAACGCCGGGCGTGATACGAACGGCAGTCAATTCTTCATTACATTCGGCCCACAATCGTATTTGAACGGAGGCTACACCATTTTCGGGCAAGTCATCAGCGGCATGGATGTGGTCAACGGCATCAGACTCCGCGACCCGGATCAAAAACCGACCTTCGCCGGCGATGCCATCGAAAGCATTGTCATCACCGAGAAGTGAGCCACCGAAAGGAGAACTGATATGGGACTATTTGGAAAGAAGGCAGACAAGAACGCCCCCGTCCTTTCCGCGGACGAGGTCAGACAGCGCCTGCTGGCCCTCAACCGCGAAACGGCTCCGTACCGAATCGTGGATGGCGCATCCCAAAATGCAGATTTGATCGCCGAATGGAAAATCGTGGATGCAACATGGTACGAGATTTTTGCAAAGGCAAATCTCAGCAAAGTCTTCCGCATCTATATAAAATTCGACGCCGCGAAACACGAGCTGCGCGCAAAGGATGAGGAATTCACAGTGCAATGGAAAGCCGGCGTCCCGTCGCTTTCGGTCTCCGCGCAAAAATTTCAAGGGCAGGTAACTTCGATGGAATTCGGCACGGCCTATGCGTTCACCGAAGAACTCGCGCCGGGCAAAGTCTATCAATATCGCTTCAACACGAACGAAATCAAGAAGCCGATTCAGGAAACAGTCGCGGCCTGCGGATGGAGTTATAAAGGCATCACATTCGGCAAGTTGTAAGCGCGCACGCAATAACTGGAGGCAAGAGATTACTATTGGGCAAATACCATGTCAATGAGAAGACACGCAAGATGCGTGAAATCGGAAACAAAAAGCGGGCAAGGTGACCTGCCCGCTTTGCGGTATTAATTTCAGCGTTGTTAAAAACTATCAGCAGTTGATGCACAGCCGAAGTCCGGTTGAGGTGCGTGCTTTTCAATCCGCTTCGATCAATTTCAGAAACACGTCTACGATATGTGGATCGAAATGCCGCCCCTTTTGATATTTCAAATACAGGATGACGTCCTCACGCGGCATGGCAGTGCGATAGGAACGACTCGTGGTCATGGCATCGAATACATCCACCACAGCAAAGAGCCGGGCAGATAATGGAATCTGCTCCCCTTTCAGACCGCGCGGATAACCCGTCCCGTCCCACTTCTCGTGATGACAATATGGGATTTCAAGCGACTGCCGCGGCAGACCAATTTCGCTCAACATGTTGTACGCGTCCTGAGGATGCAGGCGTACAATTGCCATCTCCTCTTCAGTGAGCGCACCCGCTTTAGAAATAATCGAATCAGGGATAAGTAATTTGCCGATGTCATGCAGAAGCGCGCCGCGGCGTACATTCAACAGCGACTCGCCGTTGATCCCCAGCGCGCCTGCCAAACGGAGGGCCATGCCGGTGACGCGGAAGGAATGTCCGCGCGTTTCAAGGTCGCTTGACTCTAAAGTACGAACCAGACGCTCCAGAGTTCTCTCGTACGCGTCAGTCAGCCTGATGGGCGTTGAAGTAAGTGTTGCTTCCATGCAATGAATGACCTCAATGATGAAGATGACTTACCGTACGACCCTAAGTATATGTTCATCCCCCGACCATTTACCTTTCAACTTAGAAAGGATAGGTGTTTCTAAGGTGTGACGCTTGGACAACAAAAAGTCAAAAGCGGATAACAATTATCTGCTTTTGACTCGCTGGCAATGAACCTCTCAATGCAAGATTTCCCGATTCGCCTGTTCGATCTCCTGATAAATATTCTTCACTTCTTCGCGCATCGCCTCCGTTGTGCTGGCAGATTGCGGAATGAACTTGACCAAATCCCGCGCCTGCCGCAATAAGTCTTTAACCTGTGCGATGTAGGAAAAATCCCCGCGCCCCTCAGCAGGGACCGGCAAGTCGCGCGCCTGCTGAATCAGCGCGCGGGCGCGGACGATGCGCTCGGCGGCCGGAATTCGTTTCGCCATTATTGTTACTGAATTATGCGACTCTAAAAGTGAAAAACATTGAAGATCAACAGTGCCGCAATCACCAAAATAACGCCGACCGCAAACCAGAACTGCACCGGTTTTTCGGAACGTTGCAGCCACTCGCTGGATCGGCTGTAATCATCCGAGAGGCTTATGCGCCCTCTGTAGATCACATAAGCCGCATACAGCACAAGCACACCACCGATAATTCTTGTCCATAAGTCGTTCATTTGTCCTCGCTTTCTATTTTAAATAAAAGCCCCACCCTCAGCCCCCACCCTGCCCTCCCCCATTTTCAAAGAAAATGGGGGAGGTGGCCGAAGGCCGGAGGGGGCGGCTCAACATTCACTATACCCGCACGCGTAACACTTGCGACAACCTTCTTCATTGACCACCGCGGCTTCGCCGCATTCGGGGCATAGGTCACCGATCTTCATGTTCGCGGGCAAGGCGCTCGCGGCTTCCTCTTCGATCTTATGTCCAATGTCGGGCCGTTCGGCCACCGCGTCGTTGATGAGACCTTCTTTTTCGCGCAGATATTGATCGAGCACCTGACCGATACCATCCGGCAGAGACCGCACGCGGTTCGGGCCGAAGCCAAGCGAACGTCCGCCGCCGATGCCGATCAACTGGCGCACCACTTCGCGCATCCGCTCGGTCGGCGCGATGGGCGACGCCAAACGCAGGATATATGAGATCAGACGTCCGATGGCTTCTGAGACCGCGGCAGTTTCGGAACCCGCCTTGGCCGTGTTGATGAAGGCCTCGAAGGGTTGCTGTCCGCCGTTCTCGTTGATGGTGATGAATGCTTTGCCGACCGGCGTCTCGATGTTGTAGGTCTCGCCGTGCAGGGCACGCGGTCGCGGCTTCTTGCCATCAGACCAAGTCATCGGTTTGGAAATGGAGACCGCTTGCGGGGCGGTTTGAGGCGAGCTCGCGCTAAGCGCAGTCGAAGCGTCTTTCTTCTCCGCGGTCGCCTTCGTCTCCAATACAACCTTCTCGCGCGAACCGGTCACATAGACCGTAATGCCTTTGCATCCCAATTCCCAAGCCAGCATGTACGCGCGCGCCACGTCTTCTTCGGTGGCCGTCTCGGGGAAGTTGACCGTCTTCGACAGCGAGTTGTCCACGAAGGCTTGCAGAGCGGCCTGCATGCGCACATGCTCTTCGGCGGTGATGTCGGCGGATACAACGAACGTATCGCGCACCGCTTGCGGAATTTCATTGATGTGCTGGCAGGTGCCGTCGTTCATCACCTGCTCGACGATCTCCTGCCGCTTTTCCTCGCCAAGCCCAAGTTTCTTCAAGGCTTCATCGAAGCGCGGACTGGCATACGTAAGTTTCAAATCCTTGCCATGATCGTTGACGTGGCGGATATAGGCTAACGCAAAAACGGGTTCGCATCCATAACCTTCGCAACCCGCGACGGTGGCAATCGTTCCCGTTGGCGCGACAGTGGTCTGCGCCGCGTTGCGGATGCCGTGCTTTTTGATTCCATCCACCACCGCCTCCCAGCGGACCTCAGGCCGGCCCCAGTTATGCTCGAATGGAATCAAACTCTGAGGCGGAGTCCATGTCATATTGTCCATATCGTAGATCGAACCTTCGATGGCCGGAAATGGTCCGCGCTCTTCGGCCAACTTGATGCTTGTCATCATGGCGTGATAACGCACGAACTCCATCACCTGCGCGCCGAATTCCTGGCCTTCCCGCGATCCGTATCTCACGCCGACGTGATACATGAGATCTGCAAGTCCCATGATGCCGAGGCCAATACGACGCGCTTTGTGCGCGGCTTCGGTCAACTGCGGGACGGCGGGTACATAGGCGTTAGCCTCCACTACATCATCGAGGAAGCGCGTGGAGGTGACCACGCTTTGGCGCAGCGATTCCCAATTCACGGTTCCATCCGGTCCGCAATGCTCGTTGAGATTCACTGAACCGAGACAGCAATTTTCGTACGGTCCAAGCCATTGTTCACCGCAATTATGAACCACCAAACCATTTGCAATGAATGAATGCGTATCAGGTTGATGGAGGTCATAAACAGGCTCAACACCATCGGGTTCTACAGTCGTTACAGTAGCGAGAAACGGCTCCTCATACGGGCCGCGTACCATTCGGCTGAGATAATCAGCCAACTTGTTTTGCTTGGCCTCGGTCAGGAAACCAATCTCATTCGCAAACCGGATCAAATTGGCCTTACTAATCGCTAGGTCATGCTGTGGTTGATGGAAATATTCTTTGTTACCGCCTTTGCCGTCAGGCATGGAACGATAGCCAGCCAGGCGGCGGTTTTCATAGATACGACTGGCGATACCAAAGTTCAACAGCAAACGCTGAACATCCTTCAGCAGGTACAAGTGACTGGACGAAAGACGAACAGAACAGCCCTTTTCGCCGCCGTCATTTACCTGCCCATCCGCCGTGAATAACGCTTGCAGGAAGCCCCGCTGAATGAGCTCACTGCCCGCGAATACAAGTGATGGGACAATATGTTTCCTCTCTTCTGTGATTCCGTACAGTGCGGCCCAATCACGCAAACGATCCGAAGCCACACGTGCTTCATCTCTTTCTTCAACCTGAGTAACCCCAACAGGGTAAGCGCGCCGCTGGCCAGGCTTCTCAACAATATTCGCCACCATTTCGGCGAACATCGGCGCAAGTTCCCGCTTTTCGTCACCGAAGAATGAAAGGACAGCACGCACAACATTTACCGTCCCATCGCCGACCAGCCAACCCAAGACGCAGCCCTCTTCAATGGAGCCTTTAGTGCCAAAGCCGCCTTTGCGATTAAGAATATGAACACGATCTCCTGACTGCAAATTGCGCGCCTCTATCCAACCACGCGAAGTCATTACTTTGTGATCTTCCGTCAGCCGAAGTTCATAACCTTCACGAGTCATAAGACGATAGATGGGTTTCGTACCCGTCTGAAAGACCCGGGTCGCGGGCAGGAAATTATCCTCACCAAAGCGGGCATCTGTTGTGACACGGATTGTCGTTCCTTCCCCGGCCAGTTCATCCGCGCGGCGCACACCCAGCGCGGTATAAATCAAAGTGTCACCAGTAATACACGGGTTTGTCGCTTCGAGAGGATACAAATGCGGGACAGGATTGGCACGGTTGGCCGCGTCCAGGAACAACACACCAGGCTCGCCGTTATGATGCGCCTGCTTGACGATCTTATCGAACAAATCGCGAGCGCGAACTTTTTTATGAGTCTGAATGCGCACACCGGCCTTTTCCATTTGATCAATTGTGCCGCGCACTTCACGATATTTCGGGTCATGCACATCCGGGAAGCGCAGTTCCCAATCTTTGTCGTCACGCACGGCGCTCATGAACGCGTCGGTGATGCCGACTGAAATGTTGAAGTTGGTGATTTGATTCTCGTCCGTCTTGCAAGTGATGAACTCTTCCACATCGGGATGGTCGACGCGTAGCACACCCATATTCGCGCCGCGGCGCGTGCCGCCCTGCGCGATCTCACCGAAAGCGTGGTCGTACACGCGCAGGAAGCCCACCGGCCCCGTGGCTTGTCCCGCGGAGGATTTGACCAGCGCACCTTTTGGCCGTAGGCGCGAAAAGGAAAATCCGTTTCCGCCGCCGGTCTGTTGAATCAACGCGGCATCCCGGAGGGTTTGGAAAATGCCCGCTGTATCGCGGCCCATATCATCGGTGATTGGAAGCACGAAGCAGGCCGCCAGTTGTCCAAGTGGAGTGCCCGCGCCGGTGAATGTTGGAGAGTTCGGAAAAAACTTCTTGCTGGTCAGCAGGTGATAATACTCTTTGGCGCGCTCGAGCACGTCGCCACCCCACAGGTCTTCAACTTTGGCGACATGATAGGCAACTCGCCAGAACATCTCCTCCACGCTCTCGGCAGGCTTGCCGTCGTCCCCGCGGCGGACATAGCGGCGCTCAAGCACCTGGCGCGCGTTGTCCGTGAGCTGGATTTTGGGAAGTCCTTTTGGCATAGCCGGCGTAGGAAGCAATCCCTGCTTGGACGATACAACTTTGGTGACCATAGAACTCTCCTCCGATAAAGTTTTTTTTCCTGCAAAAACAAAACGGCAGAGACACATCCCCGCCTTAAGCGGAGAGAGTCCTGCCGTAAATTAGCCTTCGAGCAAATGATCTATTTCTTTGCGGAGCGCGCCGAGATCGTCAAGACGAAGATACACGATCGCGTAGCGGATGTACGCGATTTGATCCATTTCCTTCAAGCCGTTGATGACCATGTCGCCGATTACGCGTGACGAGACTTCAGACTTGCCCATTTTCTGCAATTCAGACTCAACGTGTCCGATCAGCCGCTCGATGTCCGCAGCAGAGACAGGACGCTTGGCACACGAAATGCGGATGCCGCGCGCCAGTTTTTCACGGTCAAACTCTTCGCGCGTCCCATCCTGTTTGACAATCAGCGGGATGGACAAAATCGGCCGTTCATACGTGCTGAAGCGTTGCTTGCACTTGAAACACTCGCGGCGGCGGCGAATTCCACCGTGGCTATCGTGAGAGGTGTCAAGCACTTTTGAGTCATGGTAATGGCAATAGGGGCAACGCATCGGCGACGATTCCTAGAACAGATGATAGAGCCATATATAGGGGCAGTGACCACGAGTGCCCGTATATATGGCGAATTACTGGCATTGTAGCACAGATGCAAAGCCAGTTCAAGAGGTCAAAAGACGCCAGACCTTAAAGAATGAGATTTTTTAAGACGAGCGTAGGGATGGCGTCCCCTGCGCGGATAGGCTCTTCAGGAACTCAAGCACCAGGCCATTGAACCAGTCGGCGTCGGATTGATGCGGCACATGCCCGGCGCGGATGAATGCTGATTTGGCATTCGGCAAGGCACGCGCCAACTCGGCGAAAGAAGACGGAGCCAGCGTTGAATCTCGTTCGCCCCACACGACCAATGAAGGCGTAAAAATCGAGGATAAGTACGGCGTCAGGTCGGCGCTGGTATTGGGAATATTGTACACGCCCGGCGCGGTGCGCTTGTAATCCAGTGCAGTCTGCGCGCGGACTTCCTCCGGCAGGGCATGAAGCGCGCCGCCACTGTGTCCCATCGCCACGCTGGTCAAGTCAATGATGATGCGGAACAACCACTCCGGCGTTTTGTGCGCGATGGTTCCGCTCAGGACAGGACGGCGATACGTCAGCCGCAGGAACGCAGGCAATTGACTGCGCGAAAAGAATGGGTCCACCAGAATCAAGCCGCGGGTCCGGGCAGAGAAGCGGCGGGCAAATTCGAGGGCGAGATAGCCGCCGAGGGAATGTCCGACCAAAGCGACCGGCTCGCTCAATTGCAAAGAGTCCAGCCACTGCATGAAGTGATCGAAGAGCCAATCCATTTTGTATTCGCGCGAATCGGGCTTGGGGCTGTCACCGTGACCGAGCAGGTCGAGCGCGTATCCCGCATAGCCGGCTCGCTCCAATTCGGGAAGCAAAAAATCCCAATTGTGAAGCGAAGCGGCCAGACCGTGAATCAAAATCACTGGAGTGCCCTGCCCCTTTGATACAAAATTTGTTGTTGTCGGTATTTCAGTTTTTTCAAGTCGAGACGTGTTGCTCATAACGTTTTGCTAACTCTCTGCGCAGAACCTTGCCAATGAAAGTTCGCGGAAAATCATCCATGAAAATCACGAAGCGCGGCACGAGATCGGGAGGCAAACGCCGTTTGCAATAGGCGATCACTGCTTCGGGCGTGGGGCGTTCTTTGTTTGCGATCACGAACGCAAACGGATGCCCTGCCACCGCTGTCACTGCCACTTCCTTCACCTGGGGAATTTCATAAATCACTTCTTCCACATCGCGCGGGAAGGCCGGTTTACCCGGCTTGGAAGCGTACCACATGTCGGCTTTGCGGGCAATGATGCGGAAAAATCCATCCTCATCTTTTTGCGCCACATCACCCGTGAAAAGCCAGCCATCCTCCGTGAGAACTTCTTTTGTGGCTTCGAGATTTTTCCAATAGCCTTTCATGACTTGCGGACCGCGCACGGCCAATTCGCCGATCTGACCGGCTTCGACTTCTCTCTTTCGATTGACCAGATCCACCACCGCGGCTTGCGTGGACGGGAGCGGGACGCCGATACTACCAGCCTTTCCCTCGCCTCCAAGCGGATTCGCATGAGTCACAGGCGATGCTTCCGTGAGGCCGTAACCTTCGACGAGACGGCCTTTGGTCAATTTCTCAAACGACTCTTTGACTTCAACGGGCAATGGCGCAGAACCGCTGATGCAAGCCTTGATGGAATTGATTCCATATTTACGCACCCCGCGAAAATCATTGATGGCCACATACATGCTCGGCACGCCTGTGAAAATGGTCGGCTTGTATTTCTTGATGGACTTCAACACATCCACAATTTGGAATTGCGCTTTCAAAATCATCGCCGCGCCGAGCGCGACCGGCGTGTTCAGCGCGGTGGTGAGACCGTAACTGTGAAAAATCGGTACGACACACAAGAAACGTTCCTTGCCCTCCTTCGCATCTGGCAACCAGTGACGTGTTTGAAGCGCGTTCGCCACGAGATTGCGATGAGTGAGCATCACGCCTTTGGCTTGACCGGTTGTGCCACCTGTGTACATAATGACGGCCAGATCGTCGGGTTGGACATCCACTGTAGGTGATTTATCGCTTTGGCCGCCCAGCAGGCGATTCCAGCGCAAGGCATTGGAAAGATGATAGCCGCGATTGCGCCACACGGAGATCAAGTATTTTGGTAAAGACAAATACTCAGCGGGGTCAGTGAGAATGATGTGCGGCACGCCGCTCCCCTGTTGAATCTTTTGGGCCAGCCCGGCCCACATCGAAAGCGTGACCAGCACACTCGCATCCGCGTCTTTGACCTGACGAACCACTTCTTCCGGTTCGATCATGGGCGGAATAAAGACGGCGGTCGCGCCGGCTTTGAGCGCGCCGTAAAAACCGATCACCACTTGCGGCGTGTTGGGCAGAAGCAACACGACACGCGCGCCTTTACCAACTCCCAGCGATTGAAGCGCGTTGGCAAAACGATTGGCCTCATGATTCACATGGCGATACGAATGACGATTGCCTTCAAAATAAATCGCGGGGTGAAGCGGAAAACGTCTCACCGAGGAACGCAGCAAATGATGCAACGGGATGTTCGGGATACCGATCGTGTATGGCACGCCCGCTTCATAGCGTGAAAGCCACGGACGTTCTCTTCTCAAGGCGTCGCGCCCGCCCGCCTTCTTTTGGATCACTGCCGAGGTGTCCCGCCACGAGCGTTGACCTTCATCGGAGAAAAACCGTTCGATGGCGCGATCCACGGCTTCGCGGCGCTCAAGCATCACCATGTGACCGGACACCCCGATGTCGGCCTCCTGCGCGCCGGGGATGGAGCGAGTCACTTCCTCGAAGAAGGCGCGCTCGAAGACCTGGTCGCGGTGCCCGCGAATCACCAGCGTGGGGACGGTCAGACCACGAAATTTATCCCAACCATTCCATTTCATCAGGTTGTTGCGGTAAAAGGGTTTGAGAACGTGTGGAGGGGCGGAAAGTTCTCGGTTTGGGAATGGCAGGAGCATGAGGCTCATCAACCAGCTTGGCAGGGACAGGCCGAATTTATACAGCAACTGGAGCCTGAACTCGCCTGCAGACGCAATCAGGACGAGACGCTCGATTCGCTCAGGGTGGGCGTAGGCATATTCGGTGACGATGGCCCCGCCGAACGAATGACCGACCAAAACGAATTTCCCATTGACCTTCAACACGTCCAGCGCGGTCTCGAGATCGGCCTGGATTTGAGTCATCTCATAGCCGCGCGAAGGTTTATCGGAAAGGCCGTGCCCGCGCAAGTCGAGGGCAATGACGCGGTTCTCCATCGAAAATTTCTGAAGTTGATAATGCCATTGCGCGGCCTGTCCGCCGAAGCCGTGCAGGAAAACAAGAGTCCGCTGGGGATGATCAGGCGAGACGTCAATCGCCGAAAGCCGCACCAGCGGACTGGATGAGACACGCACTTCACGCCGATAGAGGTCGAGGTCAATGTCCATGAAAGAAGTGTACATGAGAGAGGCGTGGATGTCAATTTTTACAAATGCAGAAAATGTGTTGCGAGGAGGCTCTGAGCGAAGTCGAAGAGCCGACGAAGCAATCTCCTCGATTCTGGTGGAGATTGCTTTGGGGCAAGCACCCTCGCAACGACGTGAATTATGTTTTCTAATGCTATACTTCAGCCATAGAATCATTTTCAGGATGGCATGATGGGAAACAAACTTTGTCCGAAGATCATACTCGAGGGCACGCGCTTAACCTTTAAAACCGAGATCGCCTTTGAACTGAACGAGCATCCGCGTCTGGTGGGACCGCGCAAGTATCGCTATCACTCGCCATTGATCTCCGCCGAATGGTGCACGTTCACCAATTATCCGTGGGGGCGCGGACCGATCAACTTCGAGCCGCAGGAAGAGTCACTCGCCATCGAAACCTACCAGACCTGGGCGCGCATGTTCGAACTGCAAAAATATTACTCGTGGATTGTGGACCGCTTCCACATCTCGACACAGGCCTATCAGAAACAGACTTACGACAAAGATTACGATTTCCACTGGCTGGAAGACAGACTCCTGCCGTTGAATTTCCGCATTGTGTTCTGCACGCGTTCACCCGAATCGTTCGAGGCCGCGCGGGCGGAACGACTCAAGGTCTCCGGCAACCCGTCTCAATATAAGGACCTGAAGCCATTCATCCGCGAACAGGAATTGATGCGTGGCCTGATCGCCAAATCCCAACTGCCCAGCCTGACGCTGGATATTTCAGATAACAACATCCCCGCCGCAGTTGAACGCATCGCAGATTGGATGGAGTCAAACGGCGGGCTGTATATGGTTGATTAGATTTAGGTTTGATGATGCTATAATTTTCAAGCAGAGTTCAATTTTACCTGGAGTGTGTATGCAAAATCAATTGCATGTGTCATTCTGAGGAGCGAAGCGACGAAGAATCTCAATTTTTGAACGAAAAAACAAGATTCTTCGCTCCCGTTGGTCGCTCAGAATGACATGAGACGAATTTGCATACAGACCCTAACTAATTAGCCTATCAGGAGGAAATATGATAGAGACCGCACGCAAATACATCCTGGTAACCGGTCTCGCCATACTCATTGTGCTCGTATTTAGTCATGTACCTACAATGGGTATAGATTTTTCGCTATTGTATCCGGCAGGACAAGCTGCATGGAGTTTATAGGATCCGTATATAGCAGCACCTGGCTTCTTCAACCCACCCTGGATGTTGGTAATACTCGCACCAATTGCACTGCTTGGGTTGCAGACAGCACGCTGGGTGTGGTTTGCGCTGGGTCTTACCTGCTACCTAATAGCTTTCAAGCGATTGCAACTATCCAATTGGGACATTATGCTCTTGCTACTTAGCCCCTTCGTGTACTATGACTTGGGCATAGGGAATTACGAATGGTTGATACTACTCGGCGCGACCTTATCCCCTGCGCTTGGGTCATGGTTTGTTATTCTCAAGCCACAAGCATCTATTGTCCTGTTTGGGCTGTGGCTGAAACAACGACGATGGATAGTTCTCATTCCAGTGGCTACACTTGCTCTGCTGTTTGTCCTGCGGAATGGCTTTTTCTATTTCGGCTGATTCTTTTGGCTTGAGTTGGTATGCGTTTCGTATGCCAAAAGCGTATCATGTCTTAAAATCTATTTCGACCAACTACTTACAGGCATTTTCCGCGCTTCAGGTTTATATTGCCTTCAAGCAGTTTTCTCGCCAGCTGCTGCTAATGCCCACAGTCAATCAAAATAAAAACATGGATGAGGAAATTTCCTCATCCATGTTTTTATTATCGAATTAAGCAAGTCCTACACCAACAGCCTCAACGGCTCTTCGATGTACTTTGCCAGCGCTTGCATGAACTGTGCGCCCTCCGCCCCATCACTGACGCGGTGATCAACCGAGATGGTGGCCTTCATCCGCCAGCCAACTTTCAACTCGCCATTCTCTGCCACCGGCACTTCGCGCGCCGAGCCGACCGCCAAAATCCCGGCTTCGGGCGGGTTGATGATAGCCGCGAAATTTTCCACATCGAACATGCCCAAATTGCTGACCGAGAAGGTTGAGCCTTCGATGTCATTCGGATGCACCTTGCCCGAACGGGCGCGCGCCGCCATGGCTTTAACTTCCATCGAGATCTGACGCAACGGTTTTTGATCCGTGTCTTTGCAGACCACGGTCAGGAGTCCGCCTTCCACTGCCACCGCCACACCGATGTTGACCGCGCCATGTCGCAAGACTTTATCGCCCTGCAGGGCTGAATTTAAATTGGGAAATTCGCGCAGAGTCAATGCGACGGCCTTGAGAATGAAATCATTGACCGAAATTTTCTGATCGTCCGGCAAATACGCATTGACCTGCTTGCGAAGATCAAGCAGGGCTTCCATCTTGTATTCGTGTGTCACATAAAAATGCGGGACGGTCTGCTTCGACTCGGTCATGCGGCGTGCAATGGCCTGGCGTAGTCTCGTCGGAGCAATGAACTCATCTTCATGCGAAACAATGACCGCGGACGGTGGACCGAAGACCGTTGACTGGACACTGCTTACTGGCGACTGCTTACTGGACAGCGCGGCCTCGATGTCTTTGCGAACAATTCGTCCGCCGGGACCGGTGCCTTGAATATGAGACAAGTCCACTTGCGCGTCGCGAGCCATCTTCTTCGCCAGAGGCGAAGCCTTTAGCATTGACGATTGGGAAGGCGCGACGGCTTGAGTAGCGGAGGCCGTGACCGGCGGAGTTTGAGGCGGCGCAACATCTGCTTTCTGCTTTCCGCCTTCTGTCTTCTGCTCACTGGTCACTGGCAACTGGTCACTGATCTTTTCATCCGCACTGCCAACAATCGCAATCGCCGCGCCGACTGGAACGACATCGCCTTGATTCGCAAGCAATTTACGGACTACGCCGCTCGCCGACGATTCCACTTCAACAGTGGCTTTGTCGGTTTCGATCTCGGCCAGCACATCACCTTTATTGATTTGCTCGCCTTCGTTCTTCACCCAGCGGACGAGCACGCCTTCGCGCATGTCAAAGCCCAGTTTGGGCATGGAAATAGTTTCAGCCATTATTTCAACACCTCCTTCACCGCCGCAATGATATCGGGCACTTGCGGGAGCGCGGCCTGTTCAAGGGTGCGGTTGTAGGGAAGCGGAACTTCTTTTTGCGCCACACGCAAGATGGGCGCGTCCAAATAATCAAACGCTTCTTCATAAATTCGGCTGGCGACTTCCGCGCCGACGCCATAGGACTTCCAGCCTTCTTCGACAATCACGGCGCGATTGGTTTTCATAAATGATTCGAGCACAGGCTCCATGTCAAGCGGGCGCAGAGTGCGCAGGTCAACGATCTCGGCCTCGATGCCTTCCTTCGATAAATCCTCGGCGGCCTTCATCGAAAGTTCAAGGCCTTTGCAATATGTAACGATGGTGATGTCTTTGCCCTCGCGTTGCACTTTGGATTTTCCAATCGGGATGGTGTACTCGCCGTCCGGAACATCGCCGCGGATTTGATACATGGTGGCGTGCTCGATGAAAAGAATCGGGTCGTTCGAGCGGATGGCGGATTTAAGCAATCCTTTGGCGTCTTCCGGCGTCCCGGGGCTGACCACCTTCAGGCCGGGGAAGTGAGCGAAGACCGCGTCGGGAGTCTGCGAGTGAGTTGCGCCAAGCTGACGTCCGCCGCCGCCCACGGCGCGAATCACCATCGGAACCGTGAACTGACCGCCAAACATGTAATGCAATTTGGGCGCCTGATTCACAATGTAATCCATGGCCGAGAAAGCAAAGTTGATTGTCATCAACTCGGCGACAGGGCGTTGACCCGTCATCGCCGCGCCAATCGCCGCACCGATAATCGCATTTTCCGCGATTGGCGTATCCTTGACGCGCGCCGCGCCGTATTTATCATAAAAACCTTTGGTGACCGCGTAGGTCCCGCCCCATACGCCGACTTCTTCGCCCAAAATAAAAACAGATGGATCGCGATCCATTTCTTCCATGAGCGCTTGCGAGATCGCCTCGCGCATTGTAATTTTTGCCATGTTTTAATCCTTTAACCACGAAGGGCACTAAGAGCACAAAGGGAAAAGAAAAAAACTTTGTGTACTTCGTGTCCTTTGTGTTTAATTTTCTACATACACGTCTGTGAACAAATCTTCCAGCGCGGGTTCGGGAGAGGTCTCCGCGAACTCCACCGCCTTGGCCACTTCATCCATCACCTGCGCTTCGATGTCATCCAGTGCCTTGGCATTGGCTATTTTGCCTTCGATCAACTGCCTGCGGAAGATTCCAATCGGATCGCTCTCTTCCCACTTCTTGACTTCTTCCTGTTTGCGATAACGCTCGGGATCGCCCATCGAGTGACCGCGATAGCGATAGGTTGTGCATTCCAGAAAATACGGCTCGCTGTTCTTGCGGACATATTCAATTGCTTCCTTTGTTGCCTCGTAGACTTTCATCACGTCCATGCCATCCACGCGCGAGTTCTTCATCCCATAGCCTTCGGCCTTCTGACGGATTTCATGCACAGCCGAAGCGCGTTCCACAGACGTACCCATTCCATAGATGTTATTCTCGCAAATCCACAACACGCGCAAGCCCCACGTCTTCGCCAAATTCAAGGCCTCGTGGAAATAACCAATGTTGGTCGCGCCGTCGCCAAACATGCAAATCGTGACATTGTCGTTGCCGGCATATTGATCGCCGAGCGCCAAGCCGGATGCAATCGGCAGATGCCCGCCCACGATGGCGTGTCCGCCCCACATGTTCTTCGATGTATCGGCCATGTGCATCGAACCGCCCTTGCCCTTCGACGTGCCCGTCGCTTTGCCGAGCAATTCAGCCATCACCTGATTGGCCGGGATGCCACAGTTGATTGCCACGCCATGATCGCGATAAGCAGTAATGACTCGGTCACGCGGCTCGCGCGCCGCCACAATCCCTGTTGAAACGGCTTCCTGCCCGATATACAAGTGCATGAAACCGCCGATCTTGCCCTGTTGATATAGTTCCGCGCCGCGCTCTTCCACGCGGCGGATCAACACCATTTGATGATACAGTTCGAGCTGATCCTTCTTATTCATAAACGCTCCATAGGAAATTTCAAAAAAACAACACCGGAGCGTGTCCGGCGTTGTGCAGGTTTCGTTCCAAGCAGGGCATTATATCAGAGAATTTTTGTCGAATTTCCAACCTTGAGAGTTTTTGACGGCGTGACTTTACGGGCACCCGGGATCATCCACTCGCATATGTTCAGATGAGCCGTTTGAGTTGTAGACCGCCAATTCGTAAAAGAGGGACTGCTGCATGGGAGGGCTGTCCTGATAGGTAGTCTGATTCGATTTGAACGTGGCTATTAATTCACTGTTTCGGTAGAGCCGATATCCCATAAAATCTGCGGTGGGTTTGCTCCATGAGAGTAGTATTTTAAAGCCGTTCGGACTACACATTCTTTTTCCAATGACAAATTCGTTGACAGGGTCAGGCAATGGGGGTGCCGGCAGAATAGGCGATTCGTTGGCAGGTCCGTGCGTTTCAACAGTCGTGTTTGAGACCCAGCATCGAGTCTTGCCATCAGGGTTGAGGATGTACCACCAGCTATTATCCTGATTACGGCCCTCCACGGTCGCCGTTTGCCCATTTAGCCCACTGGCAATATCGTCATAGTTAACGCCAGGCCCTTTACGACAAAAGGCATTCTTTATAAATGTTACGGTCGCGGGCTCAGGAGAAGCAATGGGAGTTGGTGTAGATTCAACGAGTGGTATTGATAAACGGCCAAACTCTTCAACCTCAAAAGCACCAATATCACACTCGGGGGTACCATCACCATCTCCCTCCTGCGGCCTCATTACTGCACGTTGATCTTGATCCGGGCAATCAGTACCTCCATGATCAATCGCGGGATTTGAATTCAAAGGCGGCAGGAGTTCGTGCGTCCACGTACCGCCGCCGTTATCAGCCAAAGCTCCAAGCATCGGATGCTGATTCGAAAGATCGTCCGATCTGTTAAAGGGACATGATCCATCACTATCTAAATTATGACCGCCGTCCGGAAGAAGGGGCGGTGGATCAAAACAATCCCCACCCAAATTATAGGCAATCAACATGTTTTGGATGTACCAATCCGCCTCGGGCGAGTCAATAAGAAAACTCAAACCGAGAACGCCAAATCCATATTGGTTATAGACAATCGTACTGCTCTCCAATCGAAAGTTGCCATTTACGCCCAAGCCGATAAAATCATTTCCGCTTATTGTCGAATTCTCAAGAAGGAAAACATCCGTTGGCCTCAAACAAACTCCCGGGCCTGTATCAAAGGAGCCGCCATATTCCGCAAATACCGCTGTATTACCGCTGTTGCCTGTAACAGTGGATGCCTCCATTTCGCCTGCGCATGTAAAGATACCCCCGCCCTCCTGTGCCGTAAAATTATGGGAAATCGTCGTGCGGCCGATTGTCATTTGAGATACATTGAAAATGCCACCGCCATTCCCTCTTGCGCGATTACCATCCACCAGGCCATTGTAAAGCCCGACTGTTCCTGCGTTATAGACTCCACCCGCGCCAACATTTGAGACAATCGCCGCTGTGTTCCGTAGAATCCGCGGCCTACGCATTGTCATTGTCGCTCCAGCCTCATTGCATATACCGCCTCCATATCCGTCCGTGCTGTTATCACTGACCTCACCGCTGAACATTTGATAAATACCCACATTGTGTACACCACCACAATGCTCTGTTGCGTAATTGGATACGATGCTTAGGTCATAAATGTCGGCGTTCCCATCATTCGCCAGCCCTGCTCCAACTCGCGCTGTGTTGTTCTGGATTCTCATGAGTACTAAGACCGCGTACGCATCGGGACGAATCAGGATTCCTCCTCCTCGATCCGCTGAGCCATTTTGGATGGTCAATTGGGACATGAGAACATTCAAGACGCCGTCGCCAGTTGAGGCGCCGTCAAAGCCAATTGTTAAGACGGTGCCTGCTCCGCCCCCGTCTATAATCGTAGTATCTTCATCCGCGCCAAAAATCCGCAAGCCGTCCTTGTTGACACGGATTCGTTCGGTGTATGTCCCGGCCCCAATATGTATATTACTGCCTTCACTGGCTCTGTTAATGGCGGCTTGAATTGTTCGGCACGCAGTCATCTCGCTCAGGCAGTCATTTGAGTCATTGCCCATTGTCGAAACATACCAATTTCCACTGCCACGAACAACCTCATCCAATAAATTACAAGCCATGATAAACCCCGTCGCTATGAGAGCGACAAGAACGATGCGCAGATTACCTTTCATAAAGCCTCCACGATGCCTTAACTTTGACACTACTGATAAGCAATAGACAGTTAAATAATAGCAAATTGAGGGTCGAAATACAACTAGAGTGTGTATGCAAAATCAATTTCATGTGTCATTCTGAGGAGCGAAGCGACGAAGAATCTCAAATTTTGAACGAAAAAAAAACGAGATTCTTCGCTCCCGTTGG
>JAJPIZ010000027.1 GCA_021324435.1 Anaerolineae bacterium | reverse complement strand
ATCCTGAATGATCGTGAAGCGCGGTCCGCAGTTGGTACAATTGATGAACGGATAACGATAACGACGATCCGACGGATCAAACAATTCGCGCAAACAATCATCGCAAATGGCAACATCGGGCGAGATCGGCTGAAAGGCCGAGGCAATGGATTCAGAGTGGAGAATGTCAAATGAACGGAAGCCGTTGGCGGGGCCGAATGAAGCGGTCAGTTCATCTATGTGTGAAAGCGGCGGCGCTTCGTTACGCAATAATTCGATGAACGAGTCCAGCGTATCCTTTTCGCCATCCACCTCGATATCCACGCCTGCGGAGGTGTTGCGCACGCAACCTTTTAATTGAAGTCGAGTCGCAAGGTTGTAAACAAATGGGCGGAAGCCAACCCCCTGCACAATACCGGTAATGTGAACACGAAGACCCTGCATGTCAGCGCTTTACATTTTGAACAAGCCAGTCAATCCACGCATCGAGGCCTTCGCCTGTGCGGCACGAAAGCGGGAACGTGATCACGCCCGGGTTGAGCGCTTCGACGCCGCGCTGAAAGAAATCCATCTTGAAGGGGATGTAAGGCAGGAGATCAATCTTGTTGATGACCAGCGCGTCCACACCGCGATACATGCCGGGATATTTATAAGGCTTGTCGTCGCCCTCAGGGATGGAGGCGATCAGCACGGACTTATGAGTGCCGAGGCGGAAATCGGCGGGGCATACCAGGTTGCCGACGTTCTCGACGATGAGCAGATCGAACTGCTTGAGATCAAGTTGATCGAGCGCGCCGTGCAACATGACCGCGTCGAGGTGACATTGGCCGCCCGTGTTGATTTGAATAGAGGCCTGTGCGCCCGCCGCCGCGGCGCGGTCGGCGTCAAGCGAGGTGGCAATATCGCCGTCCACAACCGCGACGCGCACCTTGTCCGCGAGGCGCGGCAAGGTGTTTTCGATGAGCGAAGTTTTGCCCGCGCCAGGCGAGGCCATCATGTTGATGGAGAACAGGCCGGCGGCTTCGATGCGAGTGCGATTCTCTTCGGCGAGGCGGTCATTGGCGCTCAAGATATTTTCCGCGATGGGAATGTTTAATGGCATTTCATTTCTCCATCTCCCTCGCCCTCTCCTGCCGGGAGAGAGGATGGAGAGTCCGAGGTTTCGACATCAATTGACTCAAGACGGAATTCATCGCCTGCCGCAACTTTTACGCGTACGCTCTGGCATTTCGGGCAGGCCAGCGTCTCATCATCCGGCGCGTAACGATGATTACAATCGAGGCAGAGAAGTTCAGCGGGCACGCGTTGAAAATGCAGGCGCGCGCCTTCGGCAATCGTGCCTTTGGCAATTGTGTCCCAGTAAAACCGGATCGAATCATCCACGACATAGGAAAGCCTGCCAATGACCAGGTGCAGATCGGTCACCCGTCTCGCGCCGGCTTTTTCCGCGTGGCGCAAGGCGATATCGAGGATGGATTGGGTGATGGGCAGTTCATGCATCCTTGTTCGCTTCGTCGTCTGTTCCTGAAAGTCCGTCGCGGAAACTGCGAATGCCATTTCCAAGTTCATTGGCAATTTTTCCAATGCGTCCCACGCCGAACAACAACACGATAATCACCAGTATGATCAGAAGTTCGGGTACGCCAAAGTCAATCATGTTTGAATCTCCTTTCAATCCAACAATTGCCATTCCCGCAAAATCGATTCAGCCCGGTCGAGGATTTGCGGGAGGACATCTTCAACCACCAGACTTAATTTGACCCCCACCGAAAGATCGGCAGGCTGTACGCCAACCATGTGAAGATGTTCTGGGAGATGGCCGCGGTGTCGCGGTTGAGCGTGTTGCCTAGCACAAGCACGATCTTGCGGGTCGCTCTGTTTTCGTTCATTCCAACTTCCAGTATTCATAATTTTGGTCAGTTTGCACAGTGATAATCTTCTTGTTTGAACCAGACAATTGTTTGAAAAACCCCTCGAAAAGTCCGATCACGTAGAAACGTCCCGAGTGCGAGCTTGTCAGATGCAACGCACCCCATTCCTCCAAAAAATGATTGCCTGTGACCTTCATGACATTAGGGGAAGACATTTGCATTTGATTGATAAATCCAAGTTCGGCCAGGATCGCGCCTGAACGACAGGCCGCTTCTTCTTCCGGGACTTTGAGCGGCAACATCTCGATCAAATTCACAGCCGCACGCTGACCCGCCGTCCGCAGGATGGCTTGTGCGCCATGCAAACCAAGCGGTTGTTCGAGACTCTCAGTAATAAATAAGAGGGATTTCAAACTCACATCAGAATCAATTGTCATAGGTGATTTTCTATCTGTTCCTCCCGTTCAAGAGAGAGACAGAAGGAAAAGGAGAATACGTTCTGCATCCATGAAAACGAAATGAAACACGAGAGGGGCACCCCTTTGAGCGCCTGCACTCTCGAAATTTACTAATCAACGCACACGTTGAGGCCTGTGGCGACCTCGCCGAGGTCGTTTCCATCCGCGTCCACCATGTGAATGGCACAAGCCATACAGGGATCAAACGAATGGATCGTGCGCAGAATTTCCAGCGGCCATTCGGGTTTGGCAAGTGGTGTTCCAACCAGTGATGCTTCGTACGCGCCAGCTTGACCTTTATGGTCACGCGGTGAACCATTCCATGTGGTCGGGACAACCATCTGATAATTCCCGATCTTGCGGTTATCAATCACAACCCAATGACCCAGCGCGCGTTGACCCGTATAACTCAAATCCGTCTGCGTGATGCGCGGACCGTTCATGTCACTGCACACCTGTCGAAAGGCAGGTATCTCTGCTGGCTTGTAACGTGCCAGTGCTGTCCGTAATGGCCACCACCCGAGCCGAGACCTGTGCTGAGCTTGTCGAAGCATGGTCGGTCAGCAGGAATTGTAATCCAGCCTGCCCTGAGCCTGCCGAAGGGTCGTTCATGGCAATGGTCATGCCCGCAATGGAATAATATTTCTTCACCGCGCCATCATAGAGTTGATTATGATTAAATCCTGGGGCGAATTCTCAAGTTGTGATGTGAAATCACGGTAAAAGCATTTTCCAATTCGCTGGAATGATTTCTGATTACGTTGGCAACAATCTGAGCCTTTTGGTTGTTGCTCAAACCCGCGAGCCGAATCAAAACGATGCCACATGTATAGCGTTTGTCGCGATGGACCAGTTCACCGAAGTCCTTGTCCCCCGTAAGCAAAATCACGCCGCGCTGGTTGGCTTGCTTCAACACCTCGTTGTCCGAAATTCCCGCTGACATTTCAACCACCGCATAGACTTCATGCCCGTCATTTCGCAGACGGGCAATGATGGGCAAGTCAATATTTTCGTCAGCGACGAATTTCATGCGGCAGTGGAGGTGGGATAGATCACATCTGCGTGCAGGTTCTCAGCGGCAAAGGCGATGGCGGCGCGGATGGCTTCATTGGTAAGATGTGGATATGCTTCGATCACTTGCTCGAATGTTTCGCCACTGGCGATCTTTTCGAGAATCAACTCGACAGTGATGCGCGTGCCTTTGATGACGGGCTTGCCCATCATGATCTTGGGGTCTGACTCAATAAATTTTCTCCAGTCCATGGCTACCTCACTCAGATTATACACCGCACGAAGCACGAATGCGCCTGTGCCACGAAGTGGTATCGCCATTAAGTCCTACCCCGGGCGCCTTCGGCGTGCTTTGCGCCCTCCCCAAATGCGATAGTTCCGCATTTGGGGAGGGTGTCCGGAGGACGGGTAGGGCGCTTTCCCCTCTCCTTTTTAGGAGAGGGTAGGGTGAGGTCCATCCACTCAGAATGTTGGAAGTGACATGGAGCAAGTAAACAGTATCCCAACACGGGAAATCAAAAAGCACCTAAGAGATGCTTTTGATTCTCAAATAGCAAGGCCTGCGGTCATATACTAGGGCCGATCAGACTTTGGGGCCATAATAGAAATATCCTTTTTCAACCACAACGCGGTTTGACCTGCAACAAAAGAGCAAATAACCATTGTTAGCACTGCTTGAAACAATATAACGCTCCAGTCGCCTCTTCGTACATAAGTAATCATCACAAAACCGAAAAGGCCGAGCCATATTAATAATCCAATTAATGCTCCTTTATAAAACACTTTTGCCGGTGTCGGTTCACTATCGTGCCTTTTCTTGTATAGGTCAAATGCTAACCAAACCGCTCCCAATATTGCAGGGACGGAAGTTAAGACGATTACTCCGATAAATATGCTTAGCAGGACCAGCCAAAACCAATAGCTTTTGATGGTAGTGAAGCCTCCGCGAGAAACAAATAACAGAGCATCGCCAATAGTAAATAACGCGCTACCAATTACAACAGCCGTAATCCCCCTAATACAACCTCGAATGACTAGCTTTCCCTTTTCACTTTGAAGCTTCATATATCCTCGCGATAAAAGATTGTGCATTTGTTAAACAATCCTATTTCACACGACGTAGTTTTAGCATCTACAACTATATACCTTCTCTATTCAGCCTTCGCCAATTGAGACTTTTTCAATTTGGAATCTAACACACTGGAATCACCCTTTTTCTCTCTTTCTTTGTATGCTTTATAACCGTATTCATTCCAATATATTTCATCATCAGTTGGCGCATGCCCCCACCAAACCCAGTTCCAAATTTGCACTGTTAGATCGCTCCAGAAAAGTGATTGGCCTGTTCTAGCTGAATACATGCCCTCTGCAATGTAGTTAACTGCACTTTGCTGAGAGCATTTATCATCTACGCAAACTATTTGATCTTTATGCGGTGTTCCCCCGAATCTGCTATTGCCGTCATAAAAGGGTGTATCGTAAAAGGCGCGCGACGGATCAACTGATGTTCTAAATTTTGATTTAAGGTCATCGTGTATCGTATCCAACAGTCCATTAAATTCATTCTTATCGATCTGTTGATGATCGCGGAATTCAGGAAGTTTCTTTTCTTTGAAGCAGTCGGTGAGCGAATTGTGGCAAGGGCCATCACTCATATCACTTCTTCGATCTACATCTATTGTTCCCACAATCGCAATCACAATTATTCCGATTAATATTGCTAATTCTCCATCATGCCCAGATGGATCAGCGTATATTATTGGGCTATTATTTCCATAAGCATAGCGATTCCAACTTTGTGGATTACTCTGATCAGGGATTATCGTGTCGGGAGAGATGAATCTGCCAAGCAGGGCGTCGTAGAAACGAGCCTTGTAATCTTGTAATCCCAATCCATCAATTCCCCTCTGCCCTGTGAAGGACAAATCCGTCTGCGTGATGCGCGGACCGTTCAAATCTGTCCTCACCTGCCCGAACGGCAAATATCTCTGCTGGCTTGTTAAGGTTCCGGTATTATCCGTTATCGCAACCACCGAGCCCAAGTGATCAGAGAGTAGATAGTAGAGAGTAGTCCCATCGCTCATCGCCACGGTCATACCAGCAATATTGTAATACTTCTTGACACTTGACACCGGATCACCTGTCACTTCGTAGGCTCCGCCCAGGAAGTAGGTTGTTATGATGTCCGTCTGCGGTTGTCCGTCAAGGTAGGGCGTGTAGAGTTGCGCGACGCGGGTGCCATCACCGTCGTAACTGAAGGCCCACACTCCGGCATTATTGCCGGGCGTCGAGCAGTCTCCACTGGCGAGTTTCGTCAGGCTCGATAATCTATTCTCCGCGTTGTAGGCCTGGATGAACCATTCCCCATTTTCCATCCTGCAGGTCATGTTCCCATTCGCATCATAGACATAACTGCCCACTGATGACTGGTCACTGGTTACTGTCGTCACTGCATGCGGATGGTTCGGATCATAGGCATAAGCACGTCCTGCCCAGCCTTGAGGCGCAGGCGCTGGCGCATTACCCCATCATCAACTTTGGCCTGTATTGCAACGCCTCCGCGAGATGCGCGGCCCGAATCTGTTCGCTCCCCGCCAAGTCCGCAATCGTGCGCGCAAGCTTGAGCACGCGATGATACCCGCGCGCCGACAGGTTCATCTGCCCCATCGCGGCGCGAATGAGACTCTCCCCGGCTTCATCCAACTTGCAGAACTGACGGATTTCCGCAATCCGCATATCGGCGTT
>JAJPIZ010000014.1 GCA_021324435.1 Anaerolineae bacterium | reverse complement strand
TGGGCTTGTATCGCCAGGGCACGGGCGGGCGTTTACCTGTGTCGAGTTTGATGATTCCGATCATGGCGGGGGATCAGGGCATTGGTTTGCTCGTGCTGGATAACTTCAATACGCCCGGCGCCTTCAAAGCCGAAGACGAAGCGCTGATTATTTCACTGACTCAACAGGTGGCGCTCTCGCTCGAAAACGTCCGCCTCGTTCACGCGACGACGGAACGCGCCGGCCAACTGCAGGCTTTGAACGATGTCGCAACTGCCATGACCTCGAGCCTGCGTTCCGATGAATTGGTCGCTTCTCTGCTCGATCAATTGCAACCCGTCCTGGAGTTCGATACGGCCACGCTCTGGTTGCGCGACAAAGACCGCCTCACTGTCGCCGCCGCGCGCGGATTCCCTGATACTGAAAAACGTCTCGGCCTGACGGTAGCCATGAGCGACAGCGCGTTGTTCAAGGAAATGATCAAAAGCGGACAGCCCATCTCGGTGGGTGACGTGCGCGAAGACCCGCGCTTCCCCGGCCTGGAAGCGCCGCGCCTCTCCTGGCTGGGTTTGCCGATGATTTCCAAAGGCGAATTGACCGGCGTGATCGCGCTTGAAAAGTGGCAGTCCCATTTTTATAGCAAGGAACAAATTCAGCTGGCCGCAACGTTCGCCAGCCAGGCGGCGGTGGCGCTGGATAACGCCAATCTGTATGAAGACAGTCTCAAACGCGCCAGCGAATTGGATGAACGTTCTCAACGCCTCGCGTTGCTCAATCGTTTCTCCTCCTCGCTGAGCGGGTTGCTGGATGCCGGCCAGATTCTCGACCTCACCGCGCAAGAAGTGCAACACGCGCTGAATCTCAAACGCGTATCCGTCGTTTCGTTCGATGACCGCGGGCAGGCGTTGTGGGTGGCCGCGTCGCCCAAACCGCGCCAGGCCCTGCCTCAGGTCCTGCCTGATGCGCCGTTGTTCGCTCGTCTGCGCGAGTCGCTGGGCATCTTCAACACCAACGATGTCCGCAATGAAGCCGACCTTGTTCCGCTGATGAACTTCATTGGCGGGGATGCAAACACACTGCTGGTTGTGCCGCTTGCCACCGGGCAGAATTTGCGCGCTCTGCTGTTTGCTCAAAGCACGGGCGACCGGCAATTTTCGCTGAATGAAATTGAATTGGCGCGCACGATTGCCAACCAGGTGGCCATTGCCTTGGAGAATGCGCGCCTGTATCAATCCACGGTGCGGACCGCTGAACGATTTGCCATCCTCAATCAGGCCAGCGCCGAGATCGGCGCCAGCCTCGACGCGGAGGCAATTTACAAGTCAATTCATAAATCTGCCGAGCGCCTCATGCCTGTAGACGCCTTCGTTATCAGCCTGCTGGACGAAGAAAAGCAGGAAGTGGAAGGCGTGTACCTGATGGATCAAGATCAGCGCACGCCGAACATGCGCGTGCCGCTTGGACAAGGCCTGAGCAGTCGCGTGATCATGAGCGGCCAGCCTCTGCTGATCAACGGGCCGGAAAACGCAGATGCGATAGGCGCGATCACAGTGGGAGAGCGCGGCACGCCGGTCGCGATCCTGGCTGTTCCGCTTGTTCTTGGAAACAAGACCATCGGTATGCTTTCTGCTCAAAGTTATCAGGCCAACGTCTACGGCGAGGAAGACTTGCAGATTTTGGGCACGCTCGGCAACCAGGCAGTGGTTGCGATTCAAAATGCGCGCCTCTTTGGTGAGACTCAACGCCTGGCGCAGGAACTCGAACGACGCGTTATCGAGCGCACCGCACAATTGCAACGTGAGCAACAGAACACGGAAACCCTGCTCCGCATCTTGACCGAGGTGTCTTCGAGCCTCGATCTCGACCGGGCGCTCAATCGCACACTGTCTCTGCTCAACGATGCCATCGGCGCGGAACAGGGCACGATCATGTTGCTCCACGCCGACGATAATCTTTTGCATTACCGCGCCGGTTACGGTTATCTTTCCGAAAAATCGGAAGAAGGCGGGCGCGGCTTTACGCTGAAGGTTGGTGAGGGTCTGGCGGGCTGGGTGGTGCAAAACCGCGAAGCGGCTTTGGTGGACGATCTACGTGAAGATCCGCGCTGGGTGCAGTCTTCCTCCACATCACGCGAACATCGCAGCGCCATTGTCGCGCCGTTGCTGGTGGCCGAAGATGTGATCGGTGTGTTGATGGTCTTCCGCCGCGAAGAACATTACTTCACACCCGAAGGACTCAATCTGGTCAAAGCCATCGCCAGCCAGGTGGCGGTCGCGATCAACAACGCACATCTGTATGAATTGATTCGCGATCAGGCCGAGCGCCTCGGCTCCATGCTTCGCAAGGAACAGGAGGAAGCCAGCCGCTCACAGGCCATCCTCGAAGCCGTGGCAGACGGTGTGCTGGTCACCGGTCCCGATAATCGCATCTCGTTTGTCAATGCTTCCGTGCAACGCATCCTCGCCATTGACGCCGGCCGCGTTCTGCGAAGTCCGTTGGATGAATTCGGCGGTCTGTTCGGCAAGGCCGCTTCGACGTGGATGGAGACGATTCGCCGCTGGTCCGAGGCTCCGGCCTCGTATGAGCCGGGCGATACATATGCCGAGCAATTGGAATTGGGCGACGGCCGCATCGCCCTCGTCCACCTTGCGCCGGTGATTTTGCAGAACGACTTCCTCGGCACGGTGTCCATCTTCCGCGACATCACGCACGAGGTCGAGGTGGACCGCTTGAAGTCTGAGTTTGTTGCGACCGTGAGTCATGAACTCCGCACGCCGATGACAGCCATCAAAGGTTACGTGGACATTTTGCTGATGGGCGCGGCGGGCGCGTTGAATGAAAATCAATCTCACTTCCTGAATGTGGTCAAGAACAACATTGATCGTTTGAACATTTTGGTCAACGACCTGCTGGATATTTCCCGCATCGAGGCCGGACGAGTGATCCTTGCGCCGCAACCCCTCGATTTGCGCGAGGTGGCTCAGGATGTGATCGCAGATATTCAACGCCGCTCGCAGGAAGAGAACAAGCCCATGGCTGTGACTCTCGAGGCGCCCAAATCTCTGCCGCGCGTCCTCGGCGACCAGGAACGCGTTCGCCAGATCCTTGATAATCTTTTGGATAACGCCTATCACTACACTCCGGAGCATGGCGCGATCAAGGTTCATGTCCACTCTGTGAATGGCAGGGATGTGCAGGTGGATGTGATGGATACCGGTGTGGGCATCGCGCCGGCCGATCATGAGCGCGTTTTTGAACGCTTCTATCGCGGCGAACATCCCTTTGTGCTCGCCACACCGGGCACCGGTTTGGGACTGCCGATCGTGAAGCAATTGGTGGAAATGCACAACGGACGGATTTGGATGGAGAGCGAGGGCGTTCCCGGAAAGGGAAGCACGTTCTCCTTTACTCTTCCCGTCTACAAAGACAAAAAGGGCAGATGAGGATGGAATGGCAAAAATTCTAATCGCTGAAGACGAACCCGATATTCGCGAACTGGTCGCTTTTACTCTACGCTTCTCCGGCTATGAAGTCGTCTCGGCCTCGAACGGGGAGGAAGCCGTGCAGTTGGCTTCGCGTGAAGTCCCCGATCTCATCCTCATGGATGTCCGTATGCCGCGCATGACGGGCTATGATGCCTGCCGCGTGATGAAAGCCAATGAAGACCTGAAAGATATTCCCATTGTGTTTCTGTCTGCGAAAGGGCAGGAATCTGAAATTCAAACCGGCCTCGACGCCGGCGCGGAAGAATATCTGCTCAAGCCTTTCGCGCCCGATCAACTCACCGATCGCGTGAGAGCCATCTTGTTGAAGTTTGGGAAGTAATTTCTCAGCCCTCACCTAACCCCTCCTGGCCTTCCCGCAAAGAACAGCGGGCGAGCGGCCACCTCCCCTTCCCTCTCCCAAAATTGGGAGAGGGAAGGGGAGGGCAGGGTGGGAAGGAGGAGGGAAAATGCCATGAGCGCCATTATCCTCGACAACGCCATTGTCCATTACGAAGCGTTGGGACGCGGCCGCCCCATCGTTTTTCTGCATGGCTGGGTCGGCTCGTGGCGCTACTGGATCTCCGCTATGCAGGTGGCGTCAACGAATTTTCGCGCCTACGCGCTCGATCTTTTTGGATACGGCGATACCACGCATGACGTGCAGAAATATTCCCTTGAAAAGCAGGCCGAACTTCTCACCGGCTTTCTGGATGAAATGGGCATCGGCAAGATCGCCATCGTGGGTCATGGTCTCGGCGCGCTGGTGGGATTTTATTTTGCCGCGCAACAACCCGGCAGTGTGGATCGCATCATGGCTGTCAACTGTCCGCTGGACTTCAACTCGATCAACGCGCGACTCAAAACGGCCACCGCGCCCGAACTGGTGGACTGGCTCTCGAGCCGCACTCCCGAATCCGCGACGGCTCTCTCCGACGCCTCCAAATCGGACCCGCGGGCGGTCGCGGCCTCGTTGAACAGTTTCCAGGCGGACAGTTTATACAATCAGTTCCGCGTCTCGGCTGTGCCTTGTCTGCTGGTCTACGGACAAAACGATCCCTCCATCACCATTCCCTCGCTCGATAACACTTCGCCGCTGCACATGCACCAGATCAACCTCGAAGGTTCCGGTCACTTCCCGATGATTGATGAAACGGCGAAATTCAATCGCTTACTTACCGACTTCCTCGCGCTCGAGTCCGGCGTCAGTCCGCACGAATTGCAGTTGAAGGAGGAGTGGAAACGACGCGTGCGTTGATTTTTTTAAATTGCGGATGGGGTGCAGGCTATTGTTTTCATTTTCTGTGTGCGTTTTAGTTGATGCGGATGTAAAATTATCTCGTCCCATTGGCCGGGGCTATTGTGCGGCGAATTACTGAGGAACGTACTCGCAAGGAAATGATTGACCCGCAATTAGAGCATGCGGGTTGGTATTTGCGCGACTACAGCAAGGTCAAAATCGAAGTTCCCGTTGACGGCTACGACAAAGAACCCTGGAACGGCGTAAGCGATTACTGCCTCTACCGTGAAAACGGGGAGATTCTGGCGGTGGTGGAAGCTAAAAAGACGGCGGTGGACGTCAAACTCGCTGAAGCGCAACTGACCCATTACGTTACCGAAATTGAAAAGCATCAGAGTTTCCGCCCGTTTGGGTTTCTCGCCAACGGGCGCGAGATTCATTTTGTGGACGTGGGCTACGCCCCGCGCCGCGAAGTGGCGGGGTTCTTCACCCGCGAAGATTTGGAAAACCTGCTCTATCTGCGGCAGAACGCCCAGCCGCTCGGCTCGGTGAACATCAACCCCGACATTGTGGACCGCTCCTATCAGCACGAAGCCATTCGGCGGGTGTGCGAAACGCTGGAGCAGGGCAAGCGCCGCGCGCTCATCGTCATGGCGACGGGGACGGGTAAAACCCGCACCACGATGGCGCTGATTGACCTGTTCCTGCGCGCCAATCAGGCGCGGCGCGTGCTGTTCGTGGCAGACCGCGATGAGTTGGTGCGGCAGGCGCTGACGGATGGATTCCAGAAATTCCTGCCGCAAGAACCCTGCGCCCGCCTGCACAGTTGGGATACGCAGTTCACCCAACGCCTGTACGCCGTCACGTTGCAAACGCTGAGCAACATCTTTGAAAAATTCTCGCCCGCCTTCTTCGACCTGATTATCTTCGATGAAGTCCACCGCTCCATCTTCAACCGCTGGAGCGAAGTGATGCGCTACTTCGACGGGCGCATGATTGGGCTGACCGCCACTCCCGCCAATTCGATTGACCGCGACACCTTCGAAGCCTTCCACTGCTACGACGACAAACCGACCTATCTCTACACCTACGAGCAGGCGGTGAAGGACGGCTATCTGGTGGATTTCAGCCTGCGAGCGGCGCGCACCCGTTTTCAAGTGCAGGGAATCAAATGGGATGGTCTCTCCGAAGAAGACCACAACCTGCTCATCCAGAACGGCTACGACCCCGATTCCATCAATTTTGAAGGCACGGAACTGGAAGAGAAAGTGACCGTGCGCGATACGCTCCACCAGCAGTGGAAAGAAGTGATGCAAGTTTGCCACAGCGACCCGTCGGGCATGCCCTGCAAGACTATCGTCTTTGCCATGACCAAAAAGCACGCCGTTCGTTTGAGAGACGCCTTCTACGAACTCTACCCGCAGTACCCAGGCATGGCGGCGGTCATCGTCAGCGAAGCCAACTACCGCGACATCCCCGTTGAGACGTTCAAGAAGAACAGCCTGCCGCGCATCGCCATTTCGGTGGATATGCTCGATACGGGCGTGGATATTCCCGAAGTGATGAATCTCGTCTTCATGAAGCCCGTGCAGTCGCCCATCAAGTTACAGCAGATGATTGGGCGCGGCACGCGCTCGCAGGCGGCTTGCAGGTTTTTGGATTGGCTGCCCGAAGGCGGGAAAAAGGAATTTCTGATTCTCGATTTTTGGGAGAACAACTTCGACCGCGCCGCCAAAGAGACTGCCGATACCACTATGCCCGTTCTCGTGCGGCTCTTTCATACCCGCCTGAACCTGCTCGAAACTTATCAACAGGATGGACAAGATGAACAGGATAAAGAAACCTCAGCAAAACATCCTATCAATCCTGTTCATCCTGTTTCGACCGAAGCCCAGGCGCTGATTGCCGACCTGCGGGCGATGATTGGACGCATCCCGCGCGAATCGCTCCTGGTGCGCCACGCCCTGCCCGACATCGAAGATGTTTGGGAAGACGGTTTTTGGAATTACCTGCTGCCCTCCAGCCTGGAGAAACTGCGCCTGCGCGTTGCTCCCCATCTGCGTTATGCCGCCGATGTGGACGTCCCCGCCGAGACCTTCGCAGCCAAACTGGAACGCCTGAAACTGCTCCGGCGTAAGGGGCAGCCAACCGATGACCTGTGTCTCTCCATCGCCGAAGACGTTGCCAGCCTGCCCGAAAACCTGCTCACGCAAAAGCAACTCACGCTCAAACGCGCCTGCACTGTTCCCCATCTTCAAACCGCATCCTTCGCCGAACTGGACGACCTGCGCCTCGAACTGGCGGAGATGATGAAGAAACGTCAGAAGGATTCGGGCATTCTCGAACTCAACTTCCTGCGCGATGAAATTGCCCTGCGCGGCTACGTCCTGCTGACCAAAAGCGGCGAGCAGATGTACGTCAGCGAGTACCGCGAGAAGGTGGAGAAGCGCATCCTGCAACTGGTGGAGAATCACCCCGCCATGCAGGCGATTCGGCGCGGCGAAATTCCCGATGACGCCCTGCTGCTCGACCTGGAGCGGACTCTCGCCCGCGAACTGGCGCAAAGCGACCTGGAACTGACGCCCGACATGCTGAAGAAGGTCTTCGCCCACAGCGCGGATAACTTCCTGGCATTGGTGCGGCAGGTGTTGGAGATTGACTCCCTGCCCGATTACCGCGAACTGGTGACGCGCCAATTCGAGCGTTACATCGCCGACCATCGCTACAACGCCGACCAGATTCGCTTCCTGCGCGCCGTGCAAAGCGTCTTCCTACAAAAGCGCCATCTCGAACCCGCTGACCTGTACGAGCCGCCGCTCGATAGTTTCGGCGTGGACGCGGTGGACAGGTGGTTTACGGAAGAGGAAGTGGATGAGGTGGTGGCGTTTGTGAATAAAATGGCGGTGTGATTTAAATTTGACAGGATGGACAGGATAGGCAGGATAAATCAAAAAAACATCCTGTACATCCTGTTTGACCCCAAAAAATATCCTATATATCCTGTCAATCCTGTTTCTTACCAAGGAGACGCCATGAACTTACCCTACGAAGACTTGACCCGTCAAATCCTTGCCGCGTGCTTTGAAGTGAGCAACGAACTCGGCGCGGGTTTTTTGGAATCGGTCTATCACAAAGCGCTCATCATTGCCTTGAAGCAAAAAGGGCTGAAAGTCGAAACTGAAGTTCCGCTTACGGTCACGTTTCGCGGGCAGAACGTGGGAAATTTCTATGCCGATTTGCTGGTGGAAGACAAAGTGATTGTCGAACTTAAAGCCGTCAGCGCGCTCGCGCCCGAACATTCCGCACAGGTGATTAACTATCTCAAAGGCACAGGCTACGAAGTGGGGTTGCTGATTAATTTTGGGCGTCCCAAAGTCGAATACAAGAATTTGCGAAAGCCGGATAAACAGGATGGGCATGATGAGTCAAACAAGATGGACAGGATGCATAGGATAAAATAAAAAAAAAAAAAACATCCTGTATATCCTGTGTATCCTGTTAAAATTCCCCCATGCTTACCGACCCCAAACTCCGTTCCCAAGTTGACGCCCTCTGGGACAAATTCTGGACGGGCGGACTCGCCAACCCGCTCGACGCCATTGAGCAGTTTTCGTATCTGCTCTTCCTCAAACGCCTGGATGACCGCGAGAACGCCGCCGAAAGGCAGGCAAAACGCAAGGGTGTAACGTACCAGCCCAAAGTCCCGAAAGAGATGCGCTGGGGCTATTGGACAAAGTTCCCCGCCGAAGAGATGCTCCATCATCTCAAGAAGGTCATCTTCCCCAAATTGTCCAGCCTCGCAGAAGAAGGCTCATCCTTCGCCGAGTACATGCGCGGGGCGGAGTGCAAAATCAACAAGCCCAGCCTGCTCGTGGAAGCGGTCAACCTGATAGACGAGATGAAAATCTCCGAGCAGAATCAGGACGCGCAGGGCGACTTGTACGAGTACCTGCTCAGCCACCTGAGCATCGCCGGGCGCAACGGACAGTTCCGCACGCCGCGCCACATCATCCGCATGATGGTGGAGATGCTCGACCCGAAGCCGCGCGAGCGCATCGGCGATTTGGCGGGCGGGACGGCGGGATTCCTCGTCAACGCGCACCAGTACATTTTGGAGAAGCGCACCTCGGCGGGGATTTTAGAGTACGACGCCGAAGGGCAGGCGCACCATCTCATCGGCGACTTGCTCACGCCCGAAGAGCGCGCCTTCATGAAATCGCCCAAGTACCTGCGCGGATTCGACAACGATTCGGGCATGACCATCCTGCGCATCGGTTCGATGAACCTGATGCTGCACGGAATCGAGTCGCCGCAGTTTTTTTACATGGATACGCTCTCGAAAGCCTTCGACGACGAGCGCGAGTACGACGTGATTTTGATGAACCCGCCCTTCAAGGGCGCGGTGGATAAGGGGACGATTCACCCCACCCTGCCCTCGGATACGACCAAGAGCGAACTGCTCTTCCTGCACCTGATTTTGCGCGCCCTGGATATGGGCGGACGCGCCGCCGTGATTGTGCCGGACGGCGTCTTGTTCGGCTCCAGCCGCGCCCATGTGGAGATTCGCAAGAAGATTATCGAAGAAAACCGTCTCGACGGCGTGGTCTCGATGCCTTCGGGCGTGTTCAAGCCCTACGCGGGGGTCAGCACGGCGGTTTTGTTCTTCACCCGCGGCGGGCGGACGGAGGACATCTGGTTCTACGACATGGCGCACGACGGTTTTTCGCTGGACGATAAGCGCGTGAAGGTCGCCGAGAACGACGTCCCCGATATTTTGGAATGCTGGAAGAACCGCTTCGACAAGGACTTTCAGGAACGGCGGGCGCAGAGAATCGCCGAGTTGCGCGCGCAGTTGCAGCCGCTTAAGGAAGAACGGCTGAAGTTGCAGGCGGAGATCAATCGACTCCAATTTGAAGCGGTTCTCACCACAGAGAACACGGAGAGCGCGGAGAAAAACAAAAAGAAAGACTCTGTGAACTCTGTGCGCTCCGTGGTGAATTCTTTAGCGGACGCCCAAACCAGGCTCGCCGAACTTCAATCGCAAATCGCCCCCCTGCAATCCGAACTCGACCGCCTGACCCGCCAGTTTTGGGTGACGAAGGAGCAGGTCAAAGCCAGCAAGTACGACCTCTCCGCCAGCCGCTACCGCCAGGTGGACGCCGACGCCGAATACCACGAGAAGCCCGCCGTGACGCTGGAACGGTTGGCGAGGCTGGAAAGCGTGATGTTGGAGGAGATAAAGGAACTTGGTAAGTTGGTGAATGGTGAATAGCAATTGGTAAATATGGAATTTGTAAACTTAGAGACCATCAGCACGAAAATAGATTATGGCTTAACCGAGTCTGCCACAGAAAGAGACACGGGTTATAAGTTTTTGCGAATTACAGATATTCGGCAAGGCAAAATAAATTGGGCTGAAGTTCCTTTTTGTGAATGTAGTGAATCGGATGCAAAGAAATATGAATTACAAGAGGGCGATATTGTGTTTGCCCGAACAGGCTCAGTTGGAAATACTGGCTTGATAAGAAACGATGTGCCAAAAGGCTCTGTTTTTGCTTCTTATCTAATCAGAATACGTCCGAACAAAGACGTAATTGACCCTGAATATTTAGCGTATTATTTTCAAACGCCCGATTATTGGCGACAAATAGATGTTGGCGCAGTGGGTGCTATTCAAGGCGGGTTAAATGCCACTAAACTCGCTGAATTAAAACTCCCCCTCCCCCCGCTGGATGAGCAAAAGCGGATTGCGTCCCTGCTGGCGCGCGCCGACCGCCTGCGTGGACTGCGCCGCGCCGCCCGCCGTCTCGCCGATTCCCTGCTCCAGTCCGTGTTTTTGGAGATGTTTGGGGAGCCGCAATCAAATTTGAAAAAATGGAACAGAGTTGAAATAGCTGACGTTACCGAAAGCCTAGATTCTTGGCGCATTCCCGTTGAAGCGTCAATACGACAAACGAAAAAGGGGCAATATCCTTACTACGGCGCTTCTGGCATTATTGACTACGTTGAAGAATACATTTTTGACGAAGAGACTTTACTTGTCGCTGAAGATGGCGCAAATTTGCTTGCTCGTTCAACGCCAATTGCTTTTATTGCAACTGGTAAATATTGGGTGAACAATCATGCTCATGTTTTGAGAATGAAAGGCATAAACATTCAATTTTTGTGCTATTTGCTCAACATGATTGATTTAGAGCCTTATGTCACTGGAAGCGCTCAACCAAAACTAAATACTTCCAATCTGGAGAAAATTCGAGTGATATTTCCCCCTCTCCCCCTGCAAGAGGAATTTGCGCGGGTCGCGGCGCGGGTGGAGGGTCTGCGCGCCCGTCAAGCCGAGGCAGAGCGTCAGGCGGAGGGGTTGTTTCAGAGTTTGCTGGCGCAATCTTTTGACGGTGGACGCTAGACGATGGACGGTATGAAAACCACGGTCTATCGTCCGCGGTCTGCTTTGCAGGTGTGTGGTTGATTCAAAGACAAATTACCCAAAAGGTTGACAACCCATAACTTTGGAGTATATTTGCACCTGCCATCACCCATAGAACGGGGAGCCGGTTCGACCGGCTGAGAGGAGCGTCACGCGCTCGACCCGCATTACCTGATCTGGTTCATGCCAGCGGAGGGAACATAGATTCAAAATCAACCATCCTCCGCTGAGGATGGTTTTTTTCATCTCTCCCCTCTCCCAGTTTTGGGAGAGGGGCAGGGGTGAGGGTAACAACGCATGCCTCGTATCCTCATCTTCGCCAACGGCCTCGTGCCCGATCTCGAAAAAGCCCGCGCCCTCGTTAAACCGGATGACGTCCTCATCTGCGCGGACGGAGGCGCGCGTCACGCCCTCGCGCTCGGGTTGACTCCGCATCTCGCCATCGGCGACATGGATTCTGCCACGAAGGATGAAATGCGGGAACTCAAAAAAGCCAACGTGCCCATCGAGTTGTATCCGCGCGATAAAAACGAAACCGACATGGAACTCGCGCTTCAGCGCGCGCTGGAGAGAAATCCATCGTCCATCATCGTCATCGGCGCGCTGGGCGGCCGCCTCGACCAGACCCTCGGCAATATCGCTCTGCTCTCCGACTCCCGACTCTCCGTTCTCGATCCTCGACTCGATGACGGCGTGGAAGAAGTTTTCTTTTGCCGCGGCCGGTCAAAGGTCGAAGGAAGAAGCGGTGACCTCGTCTCGTTGATTCCGTGGCGCGGGAACGTCGAAGGCATCCGCACAGAAGGACTCAAATGGCCGCTTCGCGCGGAGACACTGCATCCCGAAAAGACGCGCGGCATCAGCAATGAAATGATTGGCGATGTGGCCGCGATCCAAATCGAATCCGGTTTGCTTCTCGTCATTCATCGTCGCCAAGAATAAATTGAAAGGAAACTATGAAACGCATTCTCTATTTTGCACTTTCCATCTTCCTGCTTGTCTCTTGTGCGCCAAAACCGTCCGGCCCGCAAACGCTGACGGTGATGACGCATGATTCGTTTGCCGCGACGGATACGGTCATTCAATCTTTCGAACAAGCCAACAATGCCAAGGTCACATTCATCAAAAGCGGCGACGCCGGCGCGGCGCTCAACAAAGCCATCCTTTCCAAAGACGCGCCGCTGGCCGATGTGTTCTACGGCGTGGACAATACGTTTTTGTCGCGCGCCCTCACAGCCGATATTTATGTGCCGTACAACTCGCCCGCGTTGAAAAATATTCCCGTTGAGTTTCAACTTGATCCGTCGCATCGCGCTCTGCCCGTTGATTATGGCGACGTGTGCATCAATTACGACAAAGCGTATTTTGCGTCGCACAACCTCGCTGTTCCGCAAAGCCTCGAGGATTTAATCAAACCCGCATACAAAGGTTTGCTCGTGGTGGAAAATCCCGCCACCTCGTCGCCGGGCCTCGCGTTTCTTCTCGCGACCGTCAAGCATTTCGGCGATCCCAATTACATCGGCTATTGGAAAGATCTGCGCGCCAACGGCCTCGTCGTTGTAGATGGATGGGAGACCGCATACTACACCAACTTCAGCGGGTCATCGGGCAAAGGCCCACAGCCGATGGTCGTTTCGTACGGGACGAGTCCCGCCGCGGAAGTGATGTTTGCTTCCACTCCGCTTTCGGATTCGCCCACCGCGTCCATTCTTGGACCCGACACCTGCTTCCGTCAAATTGAATTTGTCGGCATCCTCAAAGGGACTCGCGAACGCGCCCTCGCCGAAAAATTCGTGGACTTCATGCTGAGCGAGAAGTTCCAGGCCGATATGCCCGCGCAGATGTTTGTCTATCCTGTCGTTCCGAATGTTGCCCTGCCTGACGCGTTCGTCAAATATTCGCAGACTGCACCACAGCCCGCGGTTCTTTCCCCTGACGACATCGCCCAGAATCGCGACGCATGGATCCAGGCCTGGACCGACGCGGTCTTGCATTAATTATTTGTAGGGGCGGCGCCTCGCGCTGAGCGTAGTCGAAGCGCCGCCCCTACGCAAACATGAATTCAATCTTCCCTCGCCGCGCCCTCCTCTGGCTTGCCCCGCTGACCTTCCTGGCGGTCTTTTTCTTCTATCCATTTTTTCGCATCCTCTTTTTCAGCTTCGATCCTTCCACTCTCAACCCCTCTAATCTCGCTTTTTCTTTTCACGTCCTGCTTTTTACTTTCTACCAGGCCATTCTTTCCACCCTCCTGACTCTTCTCATCGGTCTGCCCTCGGCTTACCTCTTCGCTCATTTTGAATTTCGCGGCAAATCACTTTTGCGTGCGTTGACCGCCGTCCCGTTCATGTTGCCGACCGTCGTCGTGGCGGCAGGCTTCAACGCTCTGCTCGGTCCGCGCGGCTGGGTTAATCTCGGTCTAGCAAATCTTTTTGCCCGGCTTCATCATTCCCTTTCCCCTTCTCCCTTTATCCCTTTTATTGGCACTTTAGGCGCCATCCTCCTCGCTCACGTTTTCTACAATACAACCATCGTCATCCGCATCGTGGGCAACGCGCTCTCGAGGCTCGATCCCAAACTGGAGCAGGTCGCGCGTTCCCTCGGCGCGGACCCGCCTCGCGTCTGGTGGAAGGTGATTCTGCCTCTGCTTCGCCCGTCTTTGCTCGCGGCTTCTTTGCTGGTCTTTCTCTTTGACTTCACCAGTTTTGGCGTGATTCTTTTGCTGGGCGGGCCGCGCTTCGCCACCCTCGAGGTGGAAATTTATGTGCAAGCCCTGCAATTGTTCAACCTTCCGCTGGCCGCTCTGCTCTCATTGATTCAATTGCTCTGCACGCTGACCTTTTCCATTCTTTACACGCGCACATTGACCTATTCAACAGTCCAAACCGCGCCGCGTTCGCCAGTGACTCACAAAGCCCAAAACGTCCTCGACAAAATCTTTGTTACCTCCCTCATTTTTCTTCTCTCTGCTCTCTTTGTCTTGCCCATGCTCGCCCTGCCTCTGCGCTCCGTCTCGCGCCTCGACGCGGACCGCGGCGACCGCGCCCAATTGCAAACAGGTTTCACCACCGATTACTACACTGAATTATTCATCAATCGCAACAATTCCATTTTTTATGTCCCGCCGTTCCAGGCCGCGATAAACTCACTGGGCTACGCCGTCGCCACCGTATTGCTTTCGCTCCTGCTCGGCCTGCCGGCCGCGTCGGCGCTTGCAAAACCGGGCCGCCTCGAAAAGATTCTCGATCCGATTCTGATCCTGCCGCTTGGCGCCTCCGCGGTGACGCTCGGCCTGGGCTTCATCCTTGCCTTTGGCCGCCTGCTCACGTATCCATGGCTCGTGCCTCTCGCACATACATTGGTCGCATTGCCTTTTGTCATCCGCACACTTCAACCTGCGCTGGCTTCGATTCCGGATCGCTTGCGTCAGGCCGCGGCTTCTTTGGGTGCATCGCCGTTTCGAGCCTGGCAAACCGTGGACTGGCCGATCCTGCGCCGCGCCACGCTTTCCGCTGCGACCTTCGCGTTCACCATTTCGCTGGGTGAGTTCGGCGCGACAGCCTTGCTTGCGCGTCCCGAATATCCAACCATTCCGGTTGCCATTTATCGCTTCCTCTCGCAACCCGGCGGCCTGAATTACGGTCAGGCGATGGCGATGGCAACATTGCTCATGACCCTCACCACTGCCGGTATTTTGTTGATCGAAAAACTGCGCCTGCCCGGCGCGGGAGAATTTTGATGCTGGAACTTCGCGATATTCATAAAATCTATGAAGGCCAGCCGCTTCTGCGCGGCATTTCATTCCGCGTGGATGTGGGCGAAACGGTCTGTCTGCTCGGCGCGTCGGGGAGCGGAAAGTCAACTTTGCTTCGGATGATTGCCGGGCTCGAACTGCCGGATGCAGGACAAATCTTCTGGGATGGGAACGATCTTGCTTCCACGCCGCCTCATCGCCGGGACTTTGGGCTGGTCTTTCAAGACTACGCGCTTTTCCCTCACCTGAATGTTTTCGAGAATATCGCCTTTGGCTTGAAAATGAAAAATTGGACGCGTTCTCAAATTACCTCGCGCGTCCATGAAGTTTTGGAGCTGGTCAACCTGCGCGGATTTGAGGCGCGCAAAGTGACGGATCTCTCCGGCGGCGAACAACAGCGCGTGGCGTTTGCGCGCGCCCTCGCGCCGCGTCCGCGTTTGCTGATGCTCGATGAGCCGCTCGGCGCTCTCGACCGCGCTCTGCGCGAAGATTTGCTGAATGAATTGCGCGGCATTCTGCATCAGACTCGCATTCCGGCGATTTATGTGACTCACGATCAGGAAGAGGCCTTCACGATTGCGGATCGCGTTTTGCTTCTGCACGACGGCCTGATCCTGCGCGAGGGGACTCCCAAAGATGTGTGGGTGAATCCGGGTTCGGCGTGGGCGGCGGAATTTTTGGGGCTGGGAAATGTGATCGAGGGAAAAGTGGTGAATAGCGAATGGAAAGTGGAGACTCGCTTCGGAGTCTTCGACGTGAATTGCAGGCACAAGCATCAAGCGGGGCAGAAAGTCCATTTGCTGGCGCGCCCGCTTCCGGTCGAGGATGGAAGCGTGTTACGCGGCCGCGTCGCGGATGCGATTTTCCAGTCAGACCGATTCAAAGTCACGCTGGAGAACGGCCTGTATTTTTATTTGAAGGATGAACCAGGGGTCGGCCAGCAGATCGAAGTCAAAGTTAAGATAGAATGCCTGGGATAACTTCTGCGCCTGCCGCCGTCCTCGGCGGCGGGACGCCGCCTCGAGCAATGTAGATGAATGAGCCGATCCGGGTCTTGAAACGCAACTTGAACAACGAAGTGACGTGGCAATATGACGGTCATGTCTTGAAGCGTGAATCAAATGTCGTGGTGCTCGAAGCCTTTTTCAATCGTCCCGATGTTCCATTTATGGGCATCACATTGAAGGAGAATGACCGCTTTGTGGAAACGTTTTATTCGGATCGCTGGTACAACATTTTCGAGATCCACGACCGCGACGATGGGCAGATCAAAGGCTGGTATTGCAACATTGGCCGCCCGGCTGTGATCGAAGATGGAAGTGTTTCGTATGTTGACCTGGCTCTGGATTTGTGGATCGCGCCGGATGGAAAGCAAACTGTGCTCGACGAAGACGAATTCGACGCGCTTGGCCTTAGCGTTGAGGATCGGAAGGAAGCAAGAGACGCCCTCGCGGAATTACGATCGCTATTTCGAATCAAGCGGCCTCCGTTTTGAGCGGAGGCCGTTCGATGATTCTTATTGAAGTCCAAGCGACTTCAATATTTGATCGCCGTATTGCCAACCGACAACTACGAATGCTAAACAGCAACAACACAAAACAACGGCGATCCCGCCGACAATCAACGCTGTGTTGCTCTTCTTCTGCGGTTCGGCAGGCGCGGGGGATGGTGCGGAAGATGGCATGTCTTGACTCATTTTCTCTTCTCCTTTTGAGCGATTATATGATGAAATCTGAATTCCGGAGTCGGCGCTCCATAAATCAGCGAGGCAAAGTAGTTCCGTTGGATGGAGGAGGAGTTTCGGGTTTACCGGTTTTACGCGCCCACCACCAGATCAGGAACAGAATAAAGATGGCGACCAGCGCTACGATGGCAATCGGAACGAAGACCGCTAAAAATGAAACCGCGGTGGAGGTGACATCCTCCGCGATGCTCACCGGGACATTGCCCGCGCCTCCGGTCGTGGCCGTGACCGTGGGCCGGATCGCCACGGATTTGACCGCGTGCACGCTCCCGGCCACCAGCAATCCGCAGGCCAGCGCGATCACAGGATTGAGGCCGGTGATGACGTTCGTGCTGGCCGCGAAGGCAATGGCTCCCGCCACAGGCCGCACGAAGGTCTGGATCAGATCGTTGATGTGATTCACTGCCGGCACTTTATCGGCGAGCATTTCGATGATGAGCAGAATGCCGAGCATGATCAGAATATATGGGTTGGCAAGCAGGTCCCAGGGCGGGGTTAGTTTGATCCAATTGGTGTAGTGCGCGATGACGCCCACCACCAATAGCGGAATGTATGCGTTGAGTCCCGCGCTGGCCGAAAGCCCAAACGCAGAAAAGATGCCGAGGAATGCGTCCATGTTCTCCTCCTAACCAGATAAACCGGGAAAGCCCGTCCACGTGTGCGTGAGATTGAAGCGGAACAAGTCAATGCTGAGGATGAGGATAAAAGCCATCGTCAGGCCGGCCGCGGCGGAAATCCAAAGTTGACGCGGATGGTCGAAGGCATTGTCCTGTCTCATGACCATGATCCAGACGATACTGAAAACCATTGTCAGCAGAGCCAGAACACCCAGCGCGCTGAGCAGGGCCGCGGGGTAGAGGATGAACGGGCTGTCGGTCAAGATTCCAAAGTCCACGAGCAGAACGATGCCGACCAAAAGTCCGAACTGACGCCAGGCCAGCGCAGGCTTTTCCTCCGGCGCGCGCCACACGCTCTGGTTGAACATCGGGTACAAAACGCCGGCCAGTGCGATGCCCATCCCGCTCCCGGTGAAAAGGCGCGTGATATTGTTGGTTACATACAAATTCGGAATGTTGGCGAACGCGCCCGTGTAGGTCGTCTTCAGCAAAGCCAGATATGAATTGGAACCGTCAATGCCAAATGCAAGAAAGAAGAGAACCAACACGGCAATGACGCCGCGATTTGAAAGTTTGCTTCTCTTGCGACTCACGAATCCCTGGAAGATCAACGCGATGGCCGCGGCGTTGAACTCGCCCGTGCAACGCGCGCACAACGGAAGTTGTGTGTCACCGACGAAGATGGAGTGGGAGGGGAGGCGGTGGCAAACCGCGTAGCCGACCGCGTCCAGTTTGCCCATCAGGCCGGGCGGCGCGATGTAAATCCATGCGGCCAGCGCGATAATGGCCGCGAGAGGCACAAGCCATTTGATCAATGTTTGCAATCGTGAAGGAGACTTTTGTTGTAGCACGGTCATCATTATATGGTCATCCTTTTGGAAAAGCAAGAACGAGGATGCGTTGGAGTATGATTGGTTCGAATGTGAGGAGGATGTACCCATGAAACGAATCGGAATCTTGACAGGCGGCGGAGATGCTCCCGGATTGAACGCCGTGATTCGCGCGGCGGTCAAGACGGCCATTATCCAGTATGGTTGCGAGGTGTTGGGCATTCGAGATGGTTACGATGGCTTTCTGGATAAGCAGGGCATCATCCCTTTGGGGCTGAAGGATGTCAGCGGAATTTTGCCGCGCGGCGGAACCATCCTGGGCGCGGCCAATCGCGGGAATCCATTTGCACGCAAGGTACTGCAGAACGGCAGGGAAGTCACTATGGACGTGTCAGATGAAATCATCCGCGCCATGAAGCGATCCAACATGGACGCTCTGCTTGTCCTGGGCGGCGATGGTACCTTGAGAATCGCGCATGAGTTATATCAAAAAGGAATCCCGGTCATCGGTGTTCCGAAGACGATTGACAATGACATCGGCGGCACGGAGGTCACATTTGGTTTTGACACTGCGCTCAATACGGCCACCGAGGCTATTGATCGCCTCCACACCACTGCCGAAGCGCACCACCGCGTGATGGTGCTTGAATTGATGGGACGCGAAGCCGGTTTCATCGCGCTTCACGCCGGGGTGGCCGGCGGCGCAGATGTGATTCTGATTCCCGAAATTCCATTCAAGTTTGAATCGGTCGTTGCGAAAATCCGCCAGCGCGTGGAACGCGGCAGTCTGTTCAGTATCCTGGCAGTTTCGGAGGGAGCCAAACCGGTGGGCGGAGAACAGGTTTTCTCGCGTGGGGGAGATGAAATTTACCTGCCGCGTTTGGGCGGCATCGGTCAACGGGTGGGCGAATACATCGAGAAACAGGGATTCGAATCGCGCGTAACGATCCTTGGCCATCTGCAACGCGGCGGCACACCCACTGCATTTGATCGCTGGCTGGCCACGCGTTACGGCGCGGCCGCCGTCCGTCTCGCGGCTCGAGGCGGGTTTGATCGTATGGTCGCGTTGCGCGGCGGGCAGATCACGGATGTCGCACTTGAAGAAGCGTTGGCCATCCCGCGCAGAGTGGACCCAAATGAAGACGCGGTTATCACCGCGCGCGGGATGGGCATTTCATTTGGTGATGAATAATGATGCTTCGGCGATTCTTATCGCCGAAGTAGCCAATGGCGGCTGGATGCCGCCTTGGCTAAAAACCAGAATGCCAACCCAAAGGTTGGCATTCGTGGGGCGCTGTGGCTTCCTTAAGAATTACTTGAGGAGGGATGCCACAGCGCTGGGTTTGATACTACTATCCATTTGAGACATCACCTCCTCCTTTCTATAGGATGGCAATTGGATGTCATCCCCCGTGCGATGGCAAAAGTATCACATAGCTTGAATTGGATGTCAATAGGTCGAATTGTAGTCTAAGCAGATTGTAATTTTGTGAAAAAGTGTGATAGCCTTTGAGAGACTTCGCAAGACTCATTCTGCTATCCTGTGGGAAATTTTTGAGGAGATGAACAATGAAGAAAAACCCAAACCTGCTGTGGATCATCACCATCGCCCTCGGCTGGTCCTTCGATTTTCTATTCTGGAAGCAAACCCCCGGCATCAACTTTGCCATCTTCACTGTGTTGTGTCTCGCAGGCGGCTTCTTCATTTTATGGAAGGATGAAAAGCATGCGTCGCGCGGGACCCTGTGGCTGATTCCGCTTATTTTGTTTTTCGCGTCTGTCACCTTCCTCCGCGCCGAACCGATGACGGTATTCCTCAGCGTCCTGTTCACCCTGTTCCTCCTGGGTGTCACGGCCATCACCTTCCTCGGCGGTCGCTGGATTTGGTACAGCCTCGCCGATTATGTGACCGGCTTTCTGAAACTGATCGCAAGCATGGTTGCGCGTCCGCTTTCGTTCAGCGCGGAGGTCAAGCGCGAACAGGTCGAGAGCGGCACGACGGTGAAGAAATTCAATCTCTGGGCGATCATACGCGGCATCGTGATCGCTTTGCCGGTCGTGGCAATCTTTGCCGCATTGCTTTCTTCCGCTGACGTGGTCTTCGGGAATCAATTGGACGCGCTCATCAAACTCTTCAAACTTGAGAATCTGCCGGAATATATTTTCCGCCTCGTATACATCCTCGTCGGCGCGTATCTGCTGGCCGGTGTTTTTCTCCATGCTGCATCGGCAAGCAAGGACGAAAAACTGATCGGCGAAGACAAACCGCTCGCCAATCGCTTCCTCGGTTTTACCGAGACGGCCATTGTGCTGGGAAGTGTGAATGTATTGTTTACTGCGTTCGTCATGGTTCAATTTCGATATTTCTTTGGGGGACAGACCTACCTTGGTGTCGGAGGGTTGACCGATTCAGAGTATGCGCGGCGGGGCTTTGGCGAACTTGCAACCGTTGCTTTTCTGAGTTTACTGATGATAATGGGGCTGAGCACAATTACCCGCCGGGAGAACGAAACACAAAGGCGCGCATACTCGATTTTAAGTGTTATCCTGGTCGCGCTGGTCATGGTGATCTTGGTTTCAGCCTTTCAACGGCTCTTGTTAAACGAACTTGCCCATGGTTTTTTCCGTTTGCGGACCTACTCTCACGTGTTTTACATCTGGCTTGCCCTCTTACTGGTAGCAGTTGTCGTGCTCGAAATTTTGCATCGTGAACGCGCCTTTGCTTCCGCCGTTATAGTTGCCTCGATGGGTTTTGTACTCTCGCTTAGCCTGCTCAACGTTGATGCCTTCACGACGCGACAGGCAATTTTGCGTGCTATAGAAGGCAAGTATTTCAATGTTGCTGATCTATCTTCACTTTCCACGGACTCGGTGCCTGTGTTAGTTGAAGAATTTCTTTCGCCCTCGACTCCTAATTCAGTCCGTGAAGAAATTGGTGCAGTTCTTCTTTGCCGCCCCGACCTCAGTATAAACTCTTCGGTCGAGGAAGATTGGCGCTCATTTAATCTTTCGCGTTGGATGGCTTACCAAGCGGTGAAAAAAGCATTGCCTCAGTTGAGTGAATATCATTTCAGTTACTCCTCAAGACGAGTGCGCACGCCGAGTAATTCGGTGTATGAATGCTATTAGCCCAGAAGTGCGCCGAGAGGCGCGCTTCTGCTTTATAGCCCGCCTGGTAGCGTATTCGAAATAAAACGAGTCCGATCATCGGACTCGTTTTCAAAATGAATTGAGCAATGACTTGATCGTTTACGGCACGGTCACACAATAATAGCCCGTTGCGGGGAATCTTTGCGAAACGACCGCGCCCCCCGCATAGCGTACGCCGGCCACAAAAGCAACCGGGGCCACGCCGCCAGTGGGACATGCTCCTTCGTTCGGGAAATCAGCCGTGGTACCCTTCGCCACAAACGTTATTTTCAGCGTGGCGCTTGTACTGTTTTGGACCCGATCTCCTCCCATGTTCTCAGCCATCAGGCCGCGGCCCGGGAAATAGAAGGCTGGCAACATTTGCGCGAAGAGGAATTCCTGATCGCTATCCACTTGCACGACCACAGTCGCGGTATCGCCGACGTTCATTGTGGATGGCAGTCCGCTGACCAAAGTAAAGGTCACGTTGGGCACAGGCCCGGGGGCCGCCGCGGTCAGGGCGCCCGTCAACAGAGCAGACAAGATCAACAAGCCAATCATTGAAACTATTCTCTTTGCCATTTTGGCCTCCGTAGTTAAAAAGAGTTTACAATAATAATTATACTCGGCGCTTAACAGTTTTGTTTAGCGGATGCTATAATTTTCGGAGATTTGAATTCGGAGCCTGAAAGAAGAATCAATGACAACGAAACACAAGAAGCCGATCTCATTGTTGCTGACGGATGATGATCCCATTTTGCGGGCGGGCCTGCGGGCCGTGCTGACCAAGGCCGGCGATATAAAAATCGTAGGCGAGGCTACCAATGGCTTGGAGGCTCAACAGATGGTGAGCAGTCTTCGTCCGAAGATTCTTTTGCTCGATTTGAAGATGCCGGGTATGTCAGCCGCCGAACTGGAGAGATGGGTGCGTGAACATTATCCCGAAACCGTAACACTTGTTTTGACTGCTCACGACCGGGATGCCTACCTGGCCAGCATGATGGAGGCGGGGGTGGCCGGGTATATGTCGAAGGGCGAATCGGCGGAATCCCTCATCGGGGCGATTCGACGCGCCGCCGAAGGCGAAATCCTTTTCGACGTTGAGCAGTTTGCCAGGGCTCGTCGCTGGCGCGAAACGGTGAGCGAAAAATGGGCCAGCCTCACCGAGCGCGAGCGCGAAGTGCTCAAGCTGGTCGCCGACGGGCTGGATAATAAGGCGATTGCCAGAACTCTGCACATCACATCCCGGACGGCGGCCTTTCATATCACCCACATTATGGAAAAGTTGGGGGTCGATTCGCGGCAGAAAGCCGTGGCCTGGCTTCACGCGCATCTCTCTGACGACCTCGAAAAATTGACAGGTTAAATACTGTAAATATTTACAGTAGTCATTTTAGGCATGGGGGAATAAACTAGATACAGATAACAGGGCCAGCCAAGAGACTGGTCGCCTGTATCAAAACAAACGATTGCAAGAAACTACTAGAATAGGAGCAAGTATGAGCAAGGAAATGGAAGCCGCCATTGGCGTCGTATTGATCGCTGTCCTCACGCTGAGCATTATCGTATCATACATTCTCCTGCATTGATCGCAGTACGGGGTCGAGGGTCGAACATCGATTCTCAACCGGAAATTTTCAACTCGTAGAAATGCCTCAGCCGATGAAAGAGATGGCGCTTTCGGAATTATAGGCAGATGACTTTATTAATAATTGTGTGCGGAATATTTTGTGGTGCGTCGAATTTGCCAGGCTGGGCTTGATGTAATATTCAGATTGATGTGATGAGATACTGAGATTATCTACGGCATCAATCTTTAAAATTGAAAGGGCTTATGCTCAGGTATCTTCACCATGTCATTGGAATGACAGCGGGAAATGTTCCCGTTGTTTGGCGCGTCTGGTGACAAGAAGCGGATTCAATGGAACTGAAATCATTCTTACAATTACCAATAGATAAAGTCGCAGAGCTGGTGCGCGCGGATGGACCAAAGGTTTGTGTCTTTCCCATTAACGGAACCCGCCGCTGGTTCATGCTGGAATACGGTTCACAAAACTGGGGCGATCCTGTCACGGCCTATATGGACATCGCGGGACGCAATCATATTGGCTTGTATCGTCTCTTTTTCGACCACGGAATTGATACATTGCTTACGCCGGCCTTTGGCCCCGACCTGTTACTGCGGGGCGATGAATACGTGCGTCGAATCGGCGCAGAAGGATTGGCCCGGCTCGCTGAACATCCCACCTTCACGAGCTTTTATGACGAATATGACGTTCGCGTCCGTTTCTATGGCGACTATCGCCGCCTCCTGCGCGGGACCGATCTTGCTCACCTCTCCGATGTATTCGATGCCGCTACTGAAAGGACGCGGGATCACAAACGTTTCCGCTTGTTCTTTGGGATTTTCGCCAATGACGCCACCCAGGCTGTGGCTGAATATTCCGCCAGTTACTTTCAGGCAAAAGGACGCGTGCCCGAAAAACGCGAACTGATCGAAATGTATTACGGTGAATATGTTGAGCCGGTGGACCTTTTCATCGGCTTCGACCGCTTCAGCGCGTTCGATATGCCGCTTCTGGCAACCGGCGAGGAGGATTTGTACTTCACCGTCAGTCCCTCGCCTTATATGGATGAAGTGCAACTACGCCGCATCCTTTACGATCATATCTACAGGCGCCGCACCCCGGAGCCGGAGTATGGCAATTTATCTCCTGAGGCGCTGGAGGATTTGCGGGAATTTTATATTGCTCATCGCAGACTCACCCTGGGCACGGGTGAACTTTTGCATGGGATCTGGATCCCGGGAGTTTGCAGATAAGGAATCTATGTCGAAACCTGTTCATCGAATCGTCGTTTTAGGCCCGATACGCAGTGGCACCTCCTTGACTGCCGAGCTGGTGCGTCTGTGGGGGGCGTATGCCGGGCGCAAAAATGAATTATGGGCATCCGATCCAAATGACCGGCGTGGATATGGCTACATGGAATATATCCCGCTCCAGCAACTCAATGATCTTCTTCTCGACAATAACGACAGAGTACCGCCTCCTTCCGGACTTATGGCGGAGAAATCCTCTGATCCAAATTACAAAGACCAGGCGCTTCGCCTCCTTGACCGGATGGATGAAGAGGCCTCAGAAAACGGCGCCCCGGCCTGGGTCTGGAAAGATGCGCGCCTGCCGTTGACTCTGCCATTCTGGGTACAGGTCTGGGGTGATCCGATTTATGTGGTCACTGTCCGGCATCCGGCAGAGACGATTCTATCCGCGGCCAGGACGGAGGATGTGGAGGAGGAAAACATTCCCTTCTCTGCAGGCCTGATCTATTGGCAGTATTGCATGCTCAATATTCTTAATTTGACTCAGAGTAGCAGTCGTAAGATCTTTGTCGCCTATGATCAGTTGACTTGCGATCCGGAGCTGGAGTGTGCGCGGCTATCGCGTTTTCTTGACCGGCATTGTGCGATCTCATCGAAAGATACGCAACACAGGCTCTCGGCCATGATTCCACAGGTATCCGTGGGTCAACGCCATTTCCATTACGAAAAATCTCTGGCCGAGATGGAACAAGCCTCCCGCGAACAACGCGCCCTCTATGATTTCCTGCGCGTGAAAACAATCTACCCGGACGAGGCCTTCAAGCCGGATGATTTCGCGCTTTATCCCGGCTGGAGGGAATATTTGCAGGCCATGGATCTACTTCTGGCCCTGAGCAAAACCCGCGAAGTATAAAGGAGCGTGCACCGATGGTCACCGCCCTACCAAAAACTCTGAACGCATCACAATCATCCCAGCCCAAAGGATTTTCTATGCAGTCACGTGTTCAGGAATTGCTCAAGCAAGTGGGCCCCGGAAAAATGTCGGATGTGGCCTACGATACCGCCTGGGTTGCTCGCCTCGGTGAAATTGACTCAGATTTGAGCAATCGGGCTTTAGCCTGGTTGAGCGAACATCAACTGCCGGATGGATCGTGGGGGGCGGAGCGGCCATTCTATTATCATGATCGCCTCATCAGCACGCTGGCCGCCATGATCGCTTTGGCGCATCGCGGCCGGCGCGCACACGATAGCGCGCAGATTGAGCGAGGTCTGCTGGCTTTAGAGAAAATCATTGATGGCGCTACCGCAGGACTTCAATCTGATTCCAATGGCGCAACGGTCGGTTTCGAGATGATCGTGCCCACATTGGTTGCTGAGGCGGAATCCTTGGGCTTGATACGCCGTCAAAGCGACAAGATATTGAGCCAACTTGCTGAGCATCGGAAAGTTAAGTTGAGTCTGCTTAAGGGAAAAAAGATTAACCGTTATCTCACCGCCGCTGTTTCTGCTGAGATGGCAGGTGAGGATGGCCAGCATATGCTGGATATTGAGAATCTACAGGAAAGCAATGGCTCGGTTGGCCATAGCCCATCCGCTACAGCATACTATGCTCTTAGTGTTAAGCCTGGGAATGAGCAGGCGCTCAATTATCTTCGCAATATTGCTAACTATCGCGGTGGAATTCCAGATCAAATGCCGATTGACATTTTCGAGGCCGCGTGGGTTCTGTGGAATTTTTCGCTCGTTGGCAATTTGGGGGAGGATATGAAGTTCCTCTTCCGTCCACTCATTGATTTTTTGAAGCATAGCTGGAAGCCGGGAAAGGGCGTTGGATGGTCGGCCGAATATAGCCTTGCCGATGGGGATGATACTTCTTTCGTCTATGAAGTGCTTTCGCGCTTTGGTGAGTCTTTGGATATAGAGACTGTATTACTCTTCGAGGAAAAGGATAATTTTCGTACCTATCAATTCGAAGCCAACAGCTCCACAAGTGCAAACGCCCATGCATTAGGGGCGCTCCGAGAGGCTGGCTTTGACCTTTCATCCCCCCCTGTGCAGAAAATCCTGAGCTTTCTAGTGCACGCGCGCGCCCAAGGTACTTATTGGTTAGACAAGTGGCATCTTTCTCCTTACTATACAACCGCACATACCATTGTTGCTTGCGCCGGCTTTTCAGATGAAATCGCGCGCCCTGCGATAGAATGGATGCTTCGGACACAGAATTCGAATGGCTCATGGGGTTATCAATTTCCAAGTGCAGAGGAGACCGCTTATTGCATTCAGGCGCTAGAGGTATGGCGGCGGCATGGTGGCGATATATCAAATGAAATTACAAAAAAGGCTGTTGCTTGGCTTGAAGAAAATAGCGAACCACCCTATCCTCCACTCTGGATTGGCAAAGGATTATATACTCCCGAGTTGGTGGTCCGTTCAGCCGTTTTGAGCGCGCTTCTAATTTCAGGAAGAGGATGACCAAATGCAAAAATTCTTTGACACAATCTTGACTGTTCCTACTCTAGATCCTGACGATGGCCGTCGGCGCAGGTTGCTTAATATTCTTATGGGCGGAATGTTTGTTGGCGGTTTCTTAATAATGCTGATTATTCTCAGCCTATTAGTATTCTCGCCAGAAAGTCTCGCGGGACCGGGTAGTGAGCTGATCCTGCCGGCGACACTCATCTTTATACTCGGCACAGTAATACTTTATTTTATTAATCGCCGATCAGGACGTTGGGCCGCCTTTCTTTTCCTGTTGTTTTTGACTGTGGTCCTGTCATACAGCGATACACCAGAGCAACTGATTCGCGGTCGTTCACTTCTCTTCTTTGCCATTCCGATCACCGTTTCCAGCCTAATCTTGTTGCCTGCGGCCAGCTTTCTCTTCGCGGCCATTAGTAGCTTTATTATCATTTGGCTGGCGGTGTCATCATCTGTGATTCCGAACCCACCAGCTATTATTGGCTTTTTCATGCTTGCTATGGTGTCTTGGCTTACATCGCGTAGTCTCGAACAGGCTCTGCGCGAATTGCGCGTCACCAATGCCAACCTCGATAAACTTGTCGCCGAGCGCACGCAGGCGCTGGCCGAAGCGCTGGCGCGTCAACGCGCAGAGGCGGGGCAAAGGCACGCCATTCTGAATTCGATCGCTGACGGTGTGATCGTGTTCGATAAGGCGGGGAATTCCATATTATCCAACCCGGCGATTCAGAACCTGCTCGAGTTGCGGATGGATCAAATCGTCAATCGAAAATTTGATGATTTGGCGCAGTCGCCCAACCTGTCTTCGCGTGATCGAGGGCTTATGCAAACCATGATGGAAACCCGGACCCAGCCCAGCAGTTTTCGGATTCAATGGGGGAAGAAGACTCTGTCGGTCAGCGCCGCGCAGGTGTATGATACAGCCAACGAGGAGATTGGTACGGTGGCGGTCTTCCGTGACGTCACGCGTGAAGCGGAGCTCGAACGCATGAAAAGTTCGTTTATCGCCATGGTCTCGCACGAACTGCGTACCCCCCTTAATGCCATCATGGGCTTTGCAGAAATGCTCAAGGAGGCAGTCTATGGCCCGGTCAATGAAAAGCAGGCAGAAGCCTCCAAACGCATTTTGATGAACACCCGCCACATGCTGGGGATGGTCGGCGACCTGCTCGATCAGGCTCAAATGGAAGCCGGTAAACTGAGAATCACCATGGAACTTTTCGAGCCTGCTGACCTGCTCAAAGACGTCCGGGAGGTAATGGATCAGATTGTGGCTGAGAAGGGGCTGACCCTGACCGGCGAGGTGGACCCGCGTCTGCCCAAATCGTTGCTGGGCGATCCACACCGCCTTCAACAGATTCTCATGAATTTGGTGAATAATAGCATCAAGTTCACTGAACGAGGCTACATCAAGGTTCGCCTGTTTCTGGTCGGTCCGAAACACTGGGGATTGGAAGTGAGCGATAGCGGACGCGGAATCCCAAAGGAGGAACTTGAGCACATATTCGACGCGTTCCATCAAGTGGATGCTTCCCCGACCCGCCAGCAGGGCGGGTTCGGACTCGGTCTTTCCATCGTCAAACAACTTGTGCAGTTGATGAAAGGTGAAATTAACGTGGAAAGTACGCTGGGGCAAGGCGCTACATTTACGGTTACACTGCCATTGACAGAGGAAGATTTGGAAAGGAACTATGCCATGAACAGCAGTTTTGCCCTCGTCATCGAAGACGACGCCGACCTGGCGGCCATCTTTGCGGAAGCGTTAAGATCCGCAGGATTCGAACCTCAGGTGATTCGTGACGGGGCGATTGCTCAGCAACGGATCAAGGAAATTACCCCCCACATCGTCATTTTAGATCTGCATCTTCCGAATGTGGATGGCTCCACATTGCTCAACCAGATTCGCGCGGATCGAGTATTGAAGGGAACCATTGTCGTGATTGCAACGGCGGACGCGCTCATGGGCGAAATATATCGCGATATTGCGGATATTGTGCTGATCAAGCCGGTGTCTTTTACGCAACTGCGGGACCTGAGCCTGCGCTTGCGCGCGGTCCAGTTGGATCAGACGCGAACGAACAAGAATTTCAAATAGCAGGACAATTTCATCGGGCGTCTCATGCATAAAAAGAGTCCGGCGATGAGTCGGACTCTTTTGCAACGATCACATTCTCCGCATCTCGCGTGACCTGTGAGCGGGCGCCCGTTTCGACGGCCTTATGGCATTTCAGCTTCGACCGTCGCGGGCAATGGACGTTCCCGAACCCGCAGGAGAATCACGCCCGCAAAGATGCACACACTGCCGACAAGTTGAACGCCCGTGAGCATTTCGTTCAAAAGGAAATAAGCCCAGATGGCGGTGAGTGCGGGTTCGAGCGTCGCGATGAGATTGGACACGGTGGGCGGCAGGTAACGCAGACTCAGCGTGTACAGCCCGAAGCCGCCCAGGGTGGGAACGACGCCCAGCAGAAAGAGAATCGTCCAGCCGCTGACCGAGTTCCCGAGCCAGAGCAAATTCGCGAGCGGGGTCTGATGCGTGAAGGAGTTTGCGCCGATGTTGAACAGAAAAAGGAAGAAGGCCGCAATCGCAAAACTGTAGAGCAGGGCCGTCCATGAGTCGATGAATTTGTCAGAGGCGCTCTTGCCTTCGAGATTGTAGAACGCGAAGAACAGGCCCGTCAGCAGGCCGAAGATGATGCCCGCCGGGTTGAGAGTCCATGCCGAGGGATTGGCCGCGCCGGAAACGAGGGCTGTACCGATCAGACTCAGAACAATCGAGATGATCTTGATGCGATTGAATTGTTCTTTGAAGATCAGGCGGCTCAGGATGGCGGTCATGGCGGGTGAACTGAAGGCTAGCACGGTAGCCACCGCCGCGCCGTTGTATTGCACCGAGAAGGTCCACATGGAATTGAAGACCGCCAGCGTCAGGCCGTACAGGACCATGAAGCGCCAGTGACCGCGGCCGAGTTGGAAGCGCGCCCGGCTCAAGGCCAGCAAGCCGACGACCATGCCGAACGAGACGAACAGGTCGCGCCAGAAGGCCAGCACCAGCGACGGCAACTGGTAGGTCTTGCTCAGATAACTGATCAGGATACCGGTGAACGACCACAGCACGGTGGCCGTCAGCGCGATGAAATACCCGCGTGAGAAAGTGGAGGAGGTGGAGTTCATGGTTGGGATTATATCCTAAGGAATTGTGTGAGTTGATGTATAATTTCTTTTGAAATCAAAGTCATGTTCCATGACGTAGGCCCCATTATCAAGAGGGCTATTTGATAGACCCGATTGAGGGCGATATGAAGATAATCATCCATAGCGTAAATCTAACAGACTTTCGTTCTTTTGCATCGGAAACTATAGAATTCGCCGATGTGACTTGCTTAATTGGAGCGAATGAGAGTGGAAAAACAAACCTTCTCGATGCTCTAAATCTTGCCTTGCCTAAAAGCGCTTCACCACGAGGCGAGAAAAGGGAGATGACGAATTCTGACACTCGAAAGAACTCTTTAACTTACAGAAATCATGGGTGGCCTCGTGTTACCTATAAGCTTAGTTCGGAATTAATTACCAATCCATCGCTCTCTGCTGTTTTGAATGAATTTCAGGTTGATTATCTTACTTTGATTAGACATGGAAACGATTTTAGTGTTGAGATTCCCGTATCAATAACTGGTGAATTAATAATCAAAAATATATCCGATCAAGAATTCGGATTGGGCGACGAGATTTTACAAACCTCCTCGGATGCCACTCTATCCCAAACTAAACATGCATTGAGTGGCCAATCAAAAAAATCGATACAAGTAATAGAAACCTTGTCGCCAGGTGACTATTTTCTGATCACTAATAAAAATCGGGAGTATTTACCCTATGCCGACCAAGTTGTATCGGATGGCAAGGCGCGGGTACTCGAGCCTCAACAGTTCGAGGAAGAATTTCGAGCCTCTTTACTAGCCGATCTACAACGTAATCTTAGAATCTTTTTTTGGAGCTATGACAAAGAAAAATATTCTCTGCCAGACATAATTCGCTTTGAAGAGATAAGATCAGATATCGAGAAAAGGCCAGTAATAAAAGCGCTCTTTAAATTGGGGGGATATGAACCAAAAGATGTTCCATCCATTTTGGAAGGGTTGAGTGAAACTGATTTTATTAACACTTATGAGACTTTATCCAGAACAGTTACTGACAAGATTCGGCAAAAATGGCAGACAAATAAAGACCTTGAAATTCAAGTGGTTCACCAGCCCGATCATCTCGTAATTAATATTAAGGAACCCGGTTATTCCATTGAACCTAAATTTCACAGCGAAGGCATGAGATTGGTTCCTGGCATTTGTTATTGGCATGGTGGCTGAGGCGGAAGACCTAAAAGATTACATAATATTAATTGATGAGCCCGCCTTGTATTTGCACCCTGGGGGTCAAAAAGATGTCCTAAAAGAGATCAATGAACTGGCGAAGAAAAATCAAATAATCTATTCGAATCACTCACCCTTTATGGTCGACAGGCGTTTTCCTAAAAGAGTCCGTTTTCTTTTGAAGGAAGTTCAAGATGGCTATTCGCTTTCAAGAGTGAGTGCGCCAACGAAAGCGGATATATTCAGGGATCCTTTATTGCGATCCGCTTTAGTTTATACAGTTTCCGATATTTCGTACTTAAATGAACTTAATATTTTGGTCGAGGGTAGTCTGGACAGACGACTAATAACCCTAATTACAAATTGGCTTGTCAATCAAGGGATAACTGAAAATGTAATTGACATGAATTTGACGGCAATAATCGATTGTGATGGAGCAGCAGAAATTGCCAAACATGCTAAGCTTTACAAATCGAATGGCTTAATATGTGTTAGTCTGTATGATTCGGACAAGAAGGGTGAGGACGCTAAGAGGAATAATAAAGCTCAAACGCCAGACGAATTGCTGGAGATCAAGGATATTCTAAACATACCAGACACCACAGTCGAAGATATGATACCAAGTACTGTTTTTGGAGACGCGTTTGCATTATGGGAAGTTAAATCGCAAGCAAACAGCGTAGTAGTCCCACGCATGAAGGAAATTGCAAGTGTCCTAGATAAACATCTCGCAAACCAAGAGTTAAGTGGCGATGAGACATCCCAGGAACGTAAACGCCTGAAACATTCCCTTGATGATTTGATTGTAGAGGAGATGGAAAAGTATTTGCAAACGGCAAAACGTGACGATGTAAAATCCTTATGCGATTTAGTAGAGATTCTCAACAAGAAAGTCAATCTCTTGTTGTCATTGGCAACCAAGATAACTTAGTTTTGGAAAATAAAAAGCCGCCATCACTGGCGGCTTTTTTGTGCCCCCATGGGGATTCGAACCCCAGTTTGGGCCTTGAGAGGGCCCCGTCCTGGGCCTCTAGACGATGGGGGCGTTAAGGCCGCAACATTCTAACATTTGCCCATTCAATCGTCAACAATAAAAGCGTGCAAATGGTAGAATTACCTCAATAGTTGGAGCGGCTAGTATTTTATGCAAAAGCTCGGATCGTGGACGAAATCCTTGGCGAAGTCGGATTATATATGGTGGCTCTTTATCGTTGTAGGTGTCGTTCTGCGTTTAAAGCTGTACATTGCCAATCGTTCTTTCTGGGCTGACGAGGCTAGTTTAGCTTTGAATTTGGTCAATCGCACCTTTACTGGTTTAACGCAACCGCTGGATTATGAACAGGCATCCCCGATTCTATTTCTGTTCATCGAAAAGGCTCTTCTCACAGTCCTTGGAAATAAAGACTATATCCTACGGCTCCTTCCGCTGCTCGCGGGACTCCTCTCCGTTTATCTGATGTATCGCGTTGCTAGAGAAAATCTTGGACTGGTGGGACTGTTCGCCCTCGCATTGTTTTCTGTGAGCGGCTTTCTCGTATATTATTCTTCTGAGCTTAAGCAATATTCCAGTGATGTGATGCTTGGCCTGCTATTGGTCTTATTCGCAAGTGTATGTTTGCGTGAAAACGCACGAATCAAAGATTTCCTCACGCTGGGTATCGCTGGTGTGATTGCCATTTGGGCTTCACACACATTAATCTTCATTCTTACCGGTATCGGCTTGGCGCTTGCGTGTCAAAATCTGGCCCGGAAAGACTATACTTCACTCTCTTGGATTTTAGTCTCTGGCTTTGCTTGGCTCATTACCCTGACAGCAGAGTACGTTGTCTCGTTACGATATATTGCCGCCGATGCGCAACTGATGAACTATTGGCGCAAGGCGTTCATGCCAATGCCGCCTTGGAGTCATTTGGGTTGGTTTCGTGATACCTATTTTTCGTTTGTATTTTTTAGTATGGGTCGAAGCGATCTTTTTCTCGCGTTGCTGTTGCTGGTTTTGGCTTTGGCTGGCGGCCTGTCAATCTTTGTGCGCAACCGTTATCTAGCAATCACCCTTCTATTACCTTTCATCACGGTTTCAATAGCATCTGCTTTACATAGATACCCTTTGAAAGACCGTTTTATGTTGTTTCTGGCCCCATTCATATTTATGTTAATGGCGGAAGGCCTTGGCCGCATTTATTCGCTCCTTGCAAAATGGCATCATGGCGTTGCCGTTGTTACAAGTGGATGTATTGCATTAGTGGTCATGTGGTTGCCGACTTATGATGGTTTTCGATCACTATTTTCTCCTTTTGCCGATACAGGCATCAGACCAGTGATACAATACGTAGAAGCCAACAGGATGCCGGGCGATATTGTCTATGTCTTTCATGGTGCTGAAACTGGATTTAAATATTATGCTCCTCTTTATAACCTTGATAATGGGCAAGTCATAATTGGCTTTGATACATGGAACAAGAAACTTGCACTTCAGAGCTTCCTTGATGATGTAGATGTACTTAAAGGAAACTCCAGAGTTTGGTTCATTTTTTCTGATATCGTCGATTGCGGTGGCTGTACAGGCAATATGCAGGCGTTCTATGTTAAATACTTAGACCAGTTTGGAACACAATTAGACAAATTCAACGCCCAGGACGCGAATGGGTATCTTTACGACCTTAGACCCTAGAGTTGTTCGCCCGTAACAAATGCATGTAATTCCTCTGGCCCATGCACGCCGATGGTCAGCGTCATTTCGATGTCGGCGGTGCGCGACGGGCCGCTGATCAACGCCACCGACGCCGCGCCGCGCACGGCGTCGCTCCGCAGAGCTTCCTCCAGCGACGGAACAATTTGAGACGACTGCGCGACCGCGATATGTATCTCCGGCAAAAGCGACGCGCTCAACATCTGTCCCTTGCCGGATGGCACCACCAGAGTCCCGGTCTCGGCGATGGCGGACGCGACTCCAGTGATGCCGACGCGCAACGATGGGTCAGCGCTTCGGACCGCCCTGATTCCGGCTCGCGTCAAATGAATCTCATCCACGCCCTCAACTGAATCCCACATCAGCACGGCCTCGACTTTTCTCTCCCTCAAAAATTCAATCAATCTATCATTCAACTTGTCTCGCGGCACGCGATACACGTTTCCGCCCAGCGCGGTCAACTCCTCTGTAAATCGTTCAACCAAATTCACCTTTGGCGCTTCTGGCACATCTGGCTCTCTTCTTTCCTCTTTCTTCTTTACGGAAATCTCTGTGCTCTCTGTGGCTGAATCTTTCGTTCTTTGAGGCCTGTGGCTAAATCGTTCCCTAAATGATCTCACCGCCGGCCGCGGAAAATCCTTGCTGAATCCCCAGCCCGTGAACGACGGAATCCACATCCACGCTGAGAACGGCGAGATAAGCCGCGAGCCAATCCCCGCCAGTTTCTGCGCCGCGGAAAACAATGTCGCCGATTTGCCGATCACACCGTAGACCTTCAATCCAAATCTTGAAACAAATGACAACCCAACACCACTGCTTACTGTCTCCTGCTTACTGCCTCCTGCTCTCACTCTCGTCAACAACCTCGGCAAATCAATGTCCACGGGACAAGCGTCCTTGCACGCGCCGCACAAGGACGAAGCCTGCGCCAGATGACCAAACTGTTCCAGTCCCAGCAACCCCGGCGAGACCACCGAACCGATGGGCCCCGGATACGGCGCAATCGAACCGTCACTGCCCACGTAGGCATGCCCACCCAATTCGCGGAACACCGGGCAGGCATTCAGGCACGCGCCGCAACGGATGCAATACAACGCTTCCTGCAACGGCGAATTCAACAGGCGCGAGCGACCGTTGTCGAGGATGATGAGATGTCTTTCATGCGCGCCATCTGTTTCGTCCGCGCGACGAGGCGAATGAATCAGTTGAGTGTAGACGCTGAGTTTCTGTCCCGTCGCGGAACGCGGTAACAGGGAAAGCATCAGCGCCAGATCGTCCAGCGTCGGGACGAGTCGCTCCATGCCCATCAGCGCGATGTGAATCGGCGGCAGGGTCGTGACCATGCGCCCGTTGCCTTCGTTGGTGACGATGCACAGCGCCCCGGTCTCGGCCACGCCGAAGTTGACTCCGCTGACGCCCACGTCCGCGGTCAAAAAAACTTCGCGCAGAACTTTGCGCGCCGTGTTGGTCAGCGTGGGAATATCTTCCGTATAGGGAATGCCGAGCTTTTCGTGAAAGAGTTGGCCCACTTGATGACGCCGCAGATGTACTGCGGGCGTGATGATGTGCGCCGGTTTCTCGCCGCGCAATTGGACAATGTATTCGCCCAAATCGGTTTCGATCACGCGGTGTCCTGCCGCCTCGAGTGCATGATTGAGATTGATTTCCTCCGACACCATGGATTTGGATTTTGCAATCAATTTCGGTAGGGGCGACTGGCCAGTCGCCCCTACGATTTTTGAAATAATATTAATTGCCTCCGCCGCGTCGTTGGCGCGGTGGACAATGATACCGTTCCCTATTGCCTTCTCGATAAATCTTTCAAGATATTCATCCAAACGTGAAATTACATCCGCCCGAACAGCGTGGGCGCGCTGGCGTCTCTCTTTCCAATCCGGTAACGACGCAAACGCGGTGACGCGTCCCTGCACGCGGCGCAGGGCATTGGCATCCAGCGCTTGTTGGAGATTCGCGTTTGCAATTGCCGCTCGGATTCGAGTGCGAAACTGGTAACTGGTCACTGGAAACTGCTCACTGATTTGCCAGGATCTGCGCTATGTGTACAACTCTTTGTTTCATCTTGTTGCGCTTCAATCCGCCCTGGATGTGCATCAAACAGCCCGCGTCACAAACCACCAGCGTGGGGGACTGCGTCTTCTCCAAATTCCGAATCTTGCGTTTCAGCATCTCTGCCGAAAGTTCTGGATGCTCCACAGAAAAGATTCCGCCAAAGCCACAGCAATCCTCGGCTTCGGGCAGTTCGATGATCTGCGCGCCATGAATGTTTGCCAACAGAGTCTTTGGCTGACGGTCAATGCCGAGGCCCCGATGCAGATGACAAGTTGGATGGTAGGTCAGCAAACCGTCCCAGCGCGGGCTGAAGCGCCGCCCTGAGCTTGTCGAAGGGTCGGTGATGCTCAAAACGTCCACGAGATATTCAGTGAATTCATACGTTCGCGCCGCAAGCGATTTCGCGCGCGGAAGCCAAAGTGGATCGTCTGCAAATAACTCTTCGTAATTGTGACGAATCATATGCGCGCACGAGCCGGAGGGCAGGACCACGTCGCCTTTGCGGGAATCAAAGACGCGGATGGTATGTTCGGCCATTTGGCGCGCCTCCGCTCGAAGTCCCGCATTGAACGTGGGTTGTCCGCAACAAGTCTGGTCTCGAGGGAAGTCCACATCCACACCTGCCTCGCGGAGCACATCCACCATCGCTTCGCCGACCTCCGGAAAAAATGTATCCACAAGACAAGTGATGAAGAGTTGAACGGTGCGCATGGCCTGATTGTAGTACAAAATACAACCATGTCGTTGCGAGGCGGTGGTTTTCCGCCGAAGCAATCTCCACGATGATGAAGGAGATTGCTTCGCTCCGCTCGCAATGACGTATGGTATGATTTCAGCCTTATGGATAACTTTCGCACAAAACTTCCAAAACTTTTCGATCTGCCCAAACGTTTGGAGCGGCTCGGCGAACTGGCTTACAACTTGTGGTGGACCTGGCAGCCTGAAGCGGCGCGCGTCTTTGGCCGCCTCGATTATGCTTTGTGGGAACGGCTCGGCCACAACCCGATTCGATTTTTGCGTGAGATCGGACGGCCGCGGCTCAACCAGGCCGCCAAGGACAAGGATTATCTTGCCATCTATGATCGCATCTTTGCGAGTTTTGATTCGTATCTTTCTCAAACCGATCCGTGGGCGGCGCGCACGCATCCTGAACTGAACAACAGCCCCATTGCATATTTTTCGATGGAGTTTGGTTTGCATGAAACGCTTCCGATCTATTCGGGCGGCCTCGGCGTGCTGGCTGGTGATCATTTAAAAGAATCGAGCGATCTTGGCCTGCCGCTCGTGGGTATCGGCTTTATGTATGCCGAAGGTTACTTCACACAACGCATCACCGAGGATGGCTGGCAGGATGCCATCAACAACCCGATGAATTTCGATGATCTGCCCGTTCTGCCCGTGACCGCGGACGATGGAGCGCGCATCACCGTTGAAGTGGAACTTCCTGATCGCGCCGTTTCACTTCAGATGTGGGAAGTGCGCGTGGGACGCGTGCCGCTCTATCTGCTTGATTCAAACATTGATCCCAACTCGGATTTCGATAAAAAATTGACGGCGCGCCTGTATTGGTCCGATCTCGACCGCCGCATCATGCAGGAAATGTTGCTGGGAATCGGCGGCGTGCGCGCTTTGCGCGCCCTCGGATACAACCCCTCGGTCTGGCATATGAACGAAGGGCACGCGGCTTTCCTGACCCTCGAACGGGCGCGCGAACTCGTGGCCGCAGGCCACACCTTTGAGCAGGCTCTGGCAAAGACTCGCAAGCAAAATGTTTTCACCACGCACACACCGGTCCCGGCTGGCAATGACGAATTTCCGTTGTGGCTGATCGAAAAATATATGTCGGCTTTCTGGCCGCAACTCAATCTATCGCGCGAGCAGTTCTTTGACATCGCACATCATCACATGCCAACCGGCGAGACCTTTAGCATGGGTGTGCTCGCGCTTCGCAACGCGGATGGACGCAATGCAGTCTCTGAATTGCATGGACGCGTCTCGCGCAAGATGTGGAATTTCCTGTGGCCGGATTGCGCCGAAGATGAAGTGCCGATCACACACGTGACCAATGGCGTCCACACCGCGAATTGGATGGCGCGCCGCCTGCGCATTCTGCTCGATTTCCACCTCGGCGCGGACTGGTACAACCGCCTCGATGACCACGATCTGTGGACGAAATTGGATAGCATCCCTGATGGCGCGTTGTGGGACGTACGCCTGCACCTCAAACGCAAATTAGCCTTTTACATGCGCGAACGCGTCCGCGGGCGCTGGACGGACGGCGGATACCATCCTGTTCAAGTTGTATCTTCGGGCGTGCTGATCAATCCATATGCCCTGACCATCGGTTTTGCGCGCCGTTTCGCAACCTACAAACGCGCGGGCTTGATGATGTCAGACGTGGAACGCCTGCTCGACATCATCAATCGCCCGAACACACCCGTTCAAATTATTTTCGCGGGCAAAGCGCATCCTGCAGATGAAGCAGGCAAGCAGTTGATTCAGCAGGTGTATCGAACGGTCAAGAAAGCGGAAACGGGTGGGCGCATTGTCTTCCTCGAAGACTACGATATGAACCTGGCGCGTTATCTCGTCCAAGGCGTGGACGTGTGGATGAACACACCGCGCCGCCCGATGGAAGCCAGCGGCACCTCGGGTATGAAGGCCGCGCTGAACGGCGCCTTGAACTTCTCGGTGCTGGACGGCTGGTGGCGCGAGGCCTTCAACGGACATAACGGTTGGGCCATCGGTGAAGATAAGGATATGGATTCTCCACACATGCAGGATGAAGAAGATTCCGAAAGCCTGTACAACACGCTTGAGAATGAGATCATCCCGCTCTACTACGACCGCGACCCGAAGGAAATTTCGCATGAATGGATCGCGCGCGTCAAAGATTCCATGAAGACCGTCATCCCGCAATTCAGCACCCGGCGCATGGTCAAGGAATATGTGGAGAGATTGTACGTTCCGGCGGTGAAATAATCATGATCCCTGAAATTGCTGTTGAAGAATTAGCGAAGAAACTCAAATCACAAGATCAATTCATCCTGTTGGATGTGCGTGAACTTGATGAGTTGGATCGGGCCAAAATAACGGACACCCGCCTCGAGGTCGCGCCGATGAGCCGGTTGGCGCGTGAGGGCGTGAAGATGCTGTCCGAATCCGCGTCGAAAAAGGATGCGGCGATCCTTGTTCTTTGCCATCATGGCAATCGAAGCGCGCAAGTCACCGGCTGGCTGGCCAGACAAGGTTGGACGAATGTGTTCAACGTGCGCGGCGGGATTGATGAATACGCACGCAAGATTGATCGTTCGGTGGGGATGTATTGATTGGTTTAAGGCTGGAAGGTAAAAGATTGAAAGGTTAAACGAGAAGGTTGAGAACTCGGCAGAGAATCTCAACCTTCGAACATTTAAACCTGCGAACTTTCGAACTACGTTTTGAAAACAAACTGACCGTTCTTGTAAAACGGCTGACCATCCACTGTGATCTCTGAATCGGTGCGCATGTCGCAGATCATGTCCCAGTGAATGGCGCTGTGATTCTTCGAGCCGGTTTCGGGGTAGCCCGCGCCGAGCGCCATGTGGAACGAGCCGCCGATCTTTTCATCGAAGAGAATGTTGCCGGTGAAACGGTCGATATCGAAGTTGGTGCCAATGGCAAATTCGCCGAGGAAGCGCGAACCTGAATCGGACTCGAGCATCTTCATCAGATAATCCTGATTCTTTTCGGCGCTGGCCTTTTCGACGCGACCGTTGCTGAAAGTCAGTTCTGCGCCTTCCACTGCCACGCCGCCGTAAATGGCGGGATACGTGAACTTCACCCAGCCATTGACAGACTCTTCCACCGGACCCGTGTAGATTTCACCATCAGGCATGTTGTACACACCGATAGAGTTCATGAACTTGCGACCCTTGATCGAAAGCGTGAGATCAACATTCGGCCCGCGTAGAACAACCTGACTCTTGTTGGCAAGAAAATCAATTGCCTTTTGCTGGCTGGCGGAAGTGCTGTTCCAATACGCGATGGGATCGTCTTCATGCGCGTGCACCGCGCCGAAAACAAAGTCCTCGTATTCTTTCAGGCTCATGCCCGCGTCCTGCGCGTACGCGTCGGTGGGGTAGAGCGTGGTGACCCACTTGAACGCGCCCTCCGCGCCGCGGCGCATCTGCGCTTCGGTGATGGGACTGAGCGCCTTGCCGCGCCGCTGAGCCTTGGCCGGGTCAATGCGCGTGGTGCCGCGCGTATTGGTCGCCGAGTGGACGCGGATACGACCCTCGAACTGGTCGTAGGCCAGTTTGTAGAAAGTCGGCACGAAGTCGAGTTGCGTATCTTTGGCGTAGGTGAGATACATCTCGTCCTGGCTGAATGGCATCATACCCGGCAGGGCGAGCATCGGGTGCGGAATGCCGCCTTTTTCCAAAATTTGGATGAAGAGTTCCCGAACGAGCGGCTCGGCCGCGGTGGTCGCTTCGATGAGAATGCGATCACCGGGCGTGACGCGAGTGGAATGTTCGACAAGGATTTTTGCAAATTTCTGAACGCGAAGGTCAGCCACATGGGCCTCCTGAATTAGAATCAACTTCGCAAATTATATCATGAGGACTTGGGGTATACTTTTCTCAACGGGAATCGGGAATTGGGAATCGTCCCATGACTGCGTACACGACTCCCGATTCACGAATACCGAATCCCGAAGATGAAACAACTCCTCCAAAACCTGAAAAACGGAAAAACAACAGTCGAAGATGTGCCGGCGCCCGCGCCGCGGGCGGGAATGGCGCTGGTAAAAACCGCGGCCAGCCTTGTGTCCGCGGGAACCGAACGCATGGTCGTTGAGTTCGCAGAAAAGAGTCTGGTTGGCAAGGCGCGCTCGCGTCCCGATCTCGTCAGGCAAGTCCTCGACAAAGCGCGCCGCGAAGGATTGGTTACCACAGTTCAGTCCGCGTTCAATCGCCTCGATCAACCGATGGCGCTCGGTTATTCATCGGCGGGAACCATCGTTGCGCTCGGCTCGAACATGCAGGGCTTCAAGGTCGGTCAGCGCGTGGCCTGCGCGGGCGGAGGTTACGCGGTCCACGCAGAATATGCGGTCGTGCCGCGCAACCTGCTCACGCCGCTTCCGAAGAGTGTGGATTTTGAATCGGCGGCCTTTGCCACGCTCGGCGCAATTGCCATGCACGGATTTCGCCTCGCCGAACCACAGATTGGCGAGAATGTGGCGGTGATCGGTCTCGGCCTTTTGGGATTGTTGGCGATCCAGATCGCGGACGCGGCGGGATGCAACGTCTTGGGCATTGACCTTGACCCAAAGCGAGTCGCCCTCGCTTCTTCCCTCGGACGCTTCGACACGGCTCAGCGCGGGCTTGAAGCGGTCACGCGCCAAAAAGCCGTTGACTCATCCTCGGCTTTCACCACCCACCGCGGCTTCGATGTAGTCTTGATTTGCGCCGACACTCCATCCAACGATCCCGTTGAACTTGCCGGAGTCATCGCGCGTGACCGGGCGCGCGTGGTCGCCACCGGCGCGGTCGGCCTTAACATTCCGCGCAAGATTTATTATGAAAAAGAATTATCCTTCATCAACTCGCGGTCGTATGGTCCGGGTCGCTATGACTCTTCCTACGAAGAAGACGGCAAAGATTATCCCCTCGGCTACGTCCGCTGGACCGAGGGCCGCAACCTTGAATCAGTCGTCGAGTTGATGGCGAGTGGAAAGTTGAAAGTCCAGCCGCTGATCACGCACCGCTTCCCAATTGAAAAGGCCGCGGCCGCGTATGAAGTCATCACGGGCAAAAAGAAAGAGTCGTTTCTCGGTGTTTTGCTGACGTATGATGAGAAGAAAGAAGAAAGAAGTAAAAAGGTCGAATTTCCCACCGTCAACCGTCAAAGGCCTGCCCTGAGCGAAGCCGAAGGGTCAACCGTCAACCTCGGAGTCCTCGGCGCGGGACTTTACGCGAACGCCACTTTGCTTCCGGTCATCAACCGAATCAAAGACATCGAACTGGTCGGCATTGCCTCGGCGGGCGGACTTCACGCCCGGCACTCTGGCAAGAAATTTGGCTTCAAATACGCGACTTCGTCCGATGACGAGATCATCAACGATCCAAACATCAACACGGTTGCCGTTCTAACCCGCCATGACTCTCACGCAGATTTGGTCGTAAAAGCCTTGAAGGCAGGAAAGAATGTGTTTGTTGAGAAACCGTTGGCGGTTGATAGCAGACAGTTGGCAGTGGTCAGCAAGGCACTGTCAACCGCCAACCGCCAACTATTAACGGTTGGATTCAATCGCCGCTTTGCTCCACTGGCTCGAACTCTTTCCTCTTTCCTCTTGCATCGAACCGAATCACTTTACGCCCATTACCGCGTCAACGCCGGTTATATTCCTTTGAATCATTGGACTCAAAACCCTGAGCAGGGCGGACGAATCATCGGCGAAGCCTGTCACTTCATTGACTTCATTACCTTCCTCGTCGGCGCGGCTCCTGTCAGCGTGACGGCTCATGCTTTGCCCGACAACGGCAAATACTGTGAAGACAACGTCTCGATGACCTTCAGTTTTCCCGATGGCTCATTTGGAATCGTGGATTACCTGGCCAATGGCGACAAGTCGTTTTCAAAAGAACGCGTCGAAGTGTTCTGCGGCGGAAAGATCGCCGTGTTGGATGATTTTAGGAAGTTGGAATTGGCGGAAGATGGGAAGAAGAAAGAAGTAAGAGGAGCGCAGGATAAGGGATGGAAGAATGAATGGATTGCCTTTGCCCAAGCCATTCGTGAAGGCGGCCAGCCGCCGATTCCCTATGAGCAGTTGATCGGCGTGACGCGGTCCACGTTCGCGGCGGTGGAGTCGTTGCGAACGAACAAAACCATTGTCATTTCTTGACCTCGTTCACTTACTTTTTTCATGCCCTCGTTTTCCGTTGCTCTCAAAGCCCTCCTCCAACTTGGCGCTGAACCGCTGGCGCTCAACGCGCTTTACAAACTCAGCTTGTGGACGGGATATTATCGAAGAACGATACTCGAACCTCGATATTCGAATATCGAATTAACGAATATCGTTCCTTTATTCTCTCTCCCCTCCCGCAACCAACTCCTCCAAACCCTCGGCGAAGAAGGCAAAGCCGCGCTCACCAAAGAAGCTGATGAAATCGTCAGCGGGAAATTCAGAATGTTCGGCGGCGAGCCGGTTCCGCTTCAACTCACTGGCGACTGGCCACTGGTTCACTGGACAGACTTTGAAACACGCGCCGTCAACTACCAACTACCAACCGATGTCAAATTCATTTGGGAACCCGCGCGCTTCGGTTGGGCTTTCACATTGGGCCGCGCCTATTACGTCACGCAGGATGAAAAATATGCCGAAGCCTTTTGGAAATATTTTGAATCATTCGCTGAATCAAATCCTCCCTACCTCGGCCCGCATTGGATGAATGGTCAGGAAGTCGCGATTCGGATGATGTCGCTCACGTGGGCCGCGCAGGTCTTTGAAACGGCGTCCGCTTCGAGCGCGGAAAGACGCGGGCGTCTCATCCAAAGTATTTATGCTCATGGGCGTCGCATCCCGCCCACCCTCGTCTATGCGCGCTCGCAAAACAACAATCACCTCATCACCGAGTCCGCCGCGATTTACATTGCAGGCCTGCTCTTCGATGAATCAAAATGGCGCGCCCTCGGATGGCGCTGGCTCAACCGGGCTTTGCAAAATCAGATCAGTGATTACGGCGAATACATTCAACACAGCGCCAACTATCACCGCGTGATGTTGCAGACCGCGTTGATGATTCACGCGATCAAAAAGGATGATTGGCCGCGCGCGACGTCGCAAGCCTTGACGCGCGCCGCGCATTGGTTATTCTCGATGCTCGATCCCGCCTCAGGCCGGACCCCAAACCTGGGCGCGAACGATGGAGCCTTGATTCTGCCTTTGAGTTTGAGCGCGTTCAATGACTTTCGCCCGACAGTGCAAGCCGCGGCGCGCGCCTTTTTGCGGACCGGTTTGCCTGCCGGCGCGTGGGATGAATTATCGCTGTGGCTTGGTTTGCCAGCCTCAACAAAGACCGCTGATTCCGATGCGTACCTGGCCGACCATTTGCGCGCCAAAAATTCGTGGGCGTATTTGCGAGCCTCGCGATTTAAATCGCGGCTTTCGCACATGGATCAACTCCATCTCGATCTCTGGTGGCGCGGACTCAACGTCGCGCAAGACGCGGGCACATATCTTTATAATGCCGAGCCGCCGTGGGACAATCCGCTGGTGACGACGCGCGTGCATAACACTGTGACAGTTGATGGCCGCGATCAGATGACGCGCGGCGGACGATTTCTGACTCTCGATTGGTTCCCCGCGTATTCGCAGAATGTGTTGGATGGCGACGAGCAAGTTTTAGGAAAGGCATTGGCTTATCACAAAGGCTATCAACGTCTTGGCATTCGGCATGAGCGTGAAGTCACTGCATTTGTAGATGAACGCTGGCAGATCAAAGACAGATTACTGTTCACGCAACCGGGTCAACATCTGTTCTGTTTGCACTGGCTGTTGATGGATGGGGAGTGGGGGATAGAGAACTGGGAACGGGGAGTAGCGCTTAGAGTAAAGTCTATGTATGGCTGGATCATGCTAAACATCACCTGCGATTCTGGGATGTCGAACTCCGAGCATCGAGTATCTTTGGTCCGCGCCGGTGAGCCGATTTATGGTCAACGCGATGTCAAGCCGTATGAAGGCTGGGTCTCGCCGACCTACGGAGTGAAAGTCCCTGCGTTATCATTGGCGGTGGAAGTGAGCTCATCCAAGACGATTACTTTCACAAGTGAGTTTATATTTCCGACCATGGACGATGGACAATAGACCATCATTCATCGTCCATCGTCCTGGTCCATCGTCCAACATGCATATCCTCATCATCCACCAGGCCTTTGCCTCGCTCGATGAACCCGGCGGGACGCGTCATCACGAGTTCGCGCGCCTGCTCGCGGACCGCGGTCATCACGTAACGGTGATTGCCAGCCCGGTGAGTTATATCACTGGAGTTCCCTCACCCCTGCACCCCTCTCCCAATTTTGGGAGAGGGGATGGGGGTGAGGGAGAGAAAGAGGGGGGCTTGAGGGTGATACGCGCCCGCGTCTACTCCGCGCACCACAAATCTTTCTTCCATCGTGTGCTTGCATTCTTCTCTTTCATGCTTTCGTCGTTCTTCATTGGCTTGAAGGTAAAAAATGTTGATGTGATCTGGGGCACGTCTCCGCCGATCTTTCAGGGGGTGACAGCCTGGTTGCTGGCGCGGCTCAAAGGCGCGAAGTTTTTGTTCGAGGTGCGCGATCTGTGGCCGCAGTTTGCCATTGCCGCGGGCGTGTTGAAGAATCCGATTCTGGTTCGACTCTCCGAATGGCTGGAACGGTTCTTGTATCGCCGCGCGGACCGGGTGATGGTCAACAGCCCGGGGTTCATCGCGCATGTGACCGGTCGAGGGGCGCAGCGGGTGGAATTGATCCCCAACGGCGCGGACCCGTCCATGTTCGATCCGGCCAATGCCGGTGCGGACTTCCGTCGCGCACATCATCTTGAAGATAAATTCGTCGCGCTCTACGCGGGCGCGCACGGAATGTCGAATGATTTGGACGTGGTGCTCGACGCGGCGAAACGGCTGATGAATGAAAAGAAAATCCAAATTGTCCTGGTAGGTGATGGAAAGGAAAAGCCTGCTTTGCAAAAACGTGCAGAGGAGTTGCGTCTCACCAATGTTACTTTTGTGCCGTCGGTTCCAAAATGGGAGATGCCGAACGCGCTGGCCGCGGCGGACGTATGCATTGCGATTCTAAAGCCGCTCGAGGAATACAAGACGACCTACCCGAACAAGGTGTTCGATTACATGGCCGCAGGGCGACCTGTAGCGCTCGCGGTTGACGGCGTGATTCGCGAAGTGGTCGAAGCCGCGGGGTGTGGAAAGTTTTCAGCGCCGGGCGATGCGAAGATGATGGCGGAGACGATTCAATATTTTTATGCGGACCGCGTCCGCGCCAAAAAGATGGGACTGGCAGGCCGCGCCTATTTGGAAAAGAATTTCAGCCGCGCCGCGATCGGCGAGAAGTTGGTAAGGTTGCTGGAAGAGATACTCGAGAGTTGATTTTGTTACTCCGAGGCTATCCAAAGAACTTAACGCGAAGACGCGGAGTCGCAAGGCAATCGAAAAAACTTGGCGTCTTTGTGCCTTTGCGTTAGATTATTTTCACGCCTTCACCAAACTGAACTTATCTTTCCCAACGCGGTAGTTGCCGTTGTGTTTGAGCACCTGTTCCACCACGTCTTCGGGGATGTCCACAAACGTGGTTTTGTCTTCGATGCGGATTTTGCCGATCACGTAGCCCGGGATGTTGGCGTGGAAGGCAATCGTGCCGACGATGTCGTTCGGGCGGATGCCGTTGGCCTTGCCTTTGTTCAACTTCAAGCGGATCATGCCCTCCTCATGCGAATCGCGGCGGGACCTGCCGAACTCGCGCCTCACCGGGCCGCGCTTCTCACGCCCGTAAGTTTTTTCGGCTTTGCGCGGCGCTTCGGCTTTGACATCCGCCACCTCGGCGATGGGGCGTTGCTTCTCGTCAGCGCGGGCGATTTTGATGGCGGCGGCCGCGATGTGGAGCGGATCATGCCCGGCTTCGATCAATTGCTGAACCATTTCGAGTTCGCGCTTGTAGCGTCCGCGGCCCAGCCAGATTTTCAGATTCTCGACCACCTGTGATTCGCGATGCGCGATGATGTCTTGTGTGGTGGGCAGTTCCATCTTCGTGACATTTTGCCTGGTCAGCGCTTCCACTTCGCGCAGACGTCGCTTCTCGCGCGGAGAAAGCAGGGTGATGGCGATGCCGGTCTTGCCGGCGCGGCCTGTGCGGCCAATTCTGTGAATATATACTTCAGCATCGTCGGGCAAATGATAGTTGAAGACGTGCGAGATGTCTTCGATGTCGAGTCCGCGGGCGGCGACATCGGTGGCGACCAACACTTTGAGTTGATTGGCGCGGAAGCGTCCAAGCACGCGTTCGCGCGCCTGCTGGTCGAGGTCGCCGTGGATGGCCTCAGCAGGGATGCCGCGCACGACCAGTTCGTTGGCGAGTTGACTGGTCTCGGCGCGCGTGCGGGCGAAGATCAGGGCCGAATGAATCGGTTCGATCTCGAAGAGACGCGTCAGCGCGTTGGTCTTGTCATTTTCGTGGACGAGGTAGTAGCGTTGTTCGATGGCCGAAACGGTGAGCGTGTCGCGTTTAATGGTGACCGCTTGCGGGTCCCGCATGAAGCGGCTGGCGAGGGAGCGGATGCGCGGCGGCAGAGTCGCGCTGAACAGGGCGGTCTGTCGTTCGGCGGGAGTCTCCGCCAGAATCTTCTCCACATCTTCGATGAAGCCCATGTTGAGCATCTCGTCTGCTTCATCGAGCACGGCAATGCGGACATGTTTGATGTTGAGCGCTTTGCGTTCGATGAGATCGAGCAAACGGCCGGGCGTACCCACGACGATGTCCACGCCGCGATTGAGTTGAGATATTTGCGGGCCGTACGGTTGCCCGCCGTAGACGGCCAGCACGCGCACGTTGAGATGCTTGCCATATTCGATGATCGAATCCGCGACCTGCAATGCGAGTTCACGCGTGGGCGCGAGGATCAGCGCCTGCACATGGCGATCATGTTTGAAATTGTGGAGGATGGGAAGAGCGAACGCGGCAGTCTTGCCGGTGCCGGTTTGAGCCTGGCCGATCACGTCCGCGCCGCTGAGCATGAGCGGGATGATACCGGCTTGAATCGGCGTCGGCTCGGTATAGCCAAGTTCGGTAATGGCCTGCTGTAATTCGGGACGCAGGTCGAGAGAAGTGAAATCGGTGGTCATCAATTATCTTTCTGTCATTGCGAGGAGGATGAAGTCCGACGTGGCAATCTCCGACTATTGAGGAGATTGCTTCGGGCAAAATGCGCCCTCGCAATGACATATGATGGGACTATCTTGATGACTCCGTCAAACTTCCTTCTTGCCAACAAAGTCTGCTTTTTCAAGCAGACCCGCCCAACAAAAAAGCCCGACGTTGCGTCGGGGCTTTATTCAGAGTGATCAAAACAATTCCCAGAACACGGTCTCTTTTTCAAGAGCGGGAGGAGTTTACCATAGTTATCGGGAATTGGGTTGTGGGAATCGGAATCGAGTTGCATGTTAAAATAAATCATCTTGTTCGGAGGAGGATGCCATGCCCAGACCGCGTTTCAACAAGTTCTATCGCTACGACGAGCTCACCAAACTTCTCAAAGCTTATGCCAGGGAGTATCCGAGGCTGTTCAAGATCGAGAGCATCGGCAAAAGCCATGAGGGCCGCGACGTTTGGTTGATTACGGCTACCAACTTCAAGTCGGGGCAGGATGCGGACAAGCCCGCGTTCTGGGTGGACGGCAACATTCACGCGTCCGAGGTCGCGGCCTCGGCGGCCTGTCTGTATTTCATCCACACACTCGCCACAAAATATGGCAAGGACAAACAGGTGACTGCCGCGCTGGATACGCGCGCCTTTTACATCGTGCCGCGCGTGAATCCCGACGGCGCGGAGTGGGCGCTGGCCGATAAACCCAAAGTGATTCGCTCGAGCACGCGGCCTTATCCTTATGATGAGGAGCCGGTGGACGGATTGCTCGAAGAGGACATTGACGGCGATGGGCGGATTCTGCTGATGCGCATTCCCGATCCAAACGGGACCTGGAAGCGGCATCCGAAAGAACCGCGTTTGCTCATCCGACGCGACCCCGCGGAGTTTGGCGGCAAATATTATCGTGTATTGCCCGAGGGGTTATTGAAAAATTACGATGGCGCGACGATTGAATTGCGCAGCCCGAAAGAAGGTCTGGATTTGAATCGCAACTTCCCGGTCGCGTGGCGGCAGGAATCGGAACAGCATGGCGCGGGGCCGTATCCCAGCAGTGAACCGGAAGTCCGCAATCTGATGGATTTCATTGTCAAACACAAGAACATCACCGGCGCGGTGACCTTCCACACTTTCAGCGCAGTGTTGCTTCGCCCATACGATGATCGCGCCGACGAGGCGTTTCCCGCCGAAGATTTATGGACGTATCAAAAGATCGGGGATCAGGGCACGAAGATGACGGGCTATGGTAATGTGTCCACGTTCCATGATTTTAAATATCATCCCAAGACCGTCACGACCGGCGCGTTCGATACGTGGATGTACGATCATCTCGGAGTCTTCGCCTGGACGGTGGAGTTGTGGAGCCCGATGAAGCAGGCGGGTTTGAAGAATTACAAATATATTGACTGGTTCCGCGAGCACAAAGTGGAAGATGATTTGAAGTTGATCAAGTGGAGCGATAAGAAACTCAACGGCCAGAGTTACATAGATTGGTACGAGTTCGATCACCCGCAGTTGGGCAAAGTGGAACTTGGCGGCTGGAATTGGTTGCACACGTGGACCAATCCGCCCGGTGAGTTTTTGGAAAAGGAGATCAAGCCGTTCCCGGCCTGGCTGGTGTGGCACGCGCTGATCTCGCCGAAACTCAACCTGCGCGAGGCGAAGGTCACTGCGCTGGGCGAGGGCGCGTATCGCGTGCGCATGGTCGTGGAGAATACCGGCTGGCTGCCTTCGTACGTCACGCAGAAAGCGCTGGAGAAGAAAGTGCGCGGCTTGGTGTGCGAGATAGAAATCCCCAAAGGCGCGAAATTGGAAACGGGAAAGCCGCGCGAGGAACTCGGTCAGTTGGAAGGACGCGCCTACAAATCGGCTATGATCGAGCCGGATGGAACCCCCGACCGCATCAAAGTGGAATGGATCGTCCGCGCGCCGAGAGGTGGGACGGTCAAGCTGATCGCGCGTCACGAACGCGCCGGGACGGTGAGGGCGGAGGTGGAATTGAAATGATATTGTAGGGGCGCAGCGTCGCTGCGCCCCTACAGGATTTTGTTTGCGGGGGAACTTTATTTTTTTCCTCCTCGTCATGGCTGTAACGCCGAATTTCAAAACCCAAACAAGGAGGAAGAATGCAAACCAGAAAGTTCATCATTGCCGCCGCGATCCTGCTGGCGGCCATCATCCTCGCGGGCTGTGGTGCCGCCGCGCCTACAATGCCACCCCCGCAAGTCATCACGGAACCTCCCATGATCTATGCCGCGCCGACGTCTGGAGTCGCGCTGGATCAATCCAATAAAGCATCGGGCGAGGCTGGTGTAGCCATCCTGCAAGCGACACCTGCCGTCTTCCAAACCGGACCGGATACGATCACCAGCAACACCAATTACGGCGATCACATGATCGTCAAGAACGGCGACATCCGATTGCTGGTCAAAGATTCGGATGTGGCGCTGGATGGCGTCACGCAGATCGTGGGAGATGTGCACGGTTACATCGTCAGTTCGCGCGTGTGGTTCCAGGATTATTATGGAACCAATTACAAATACGCCACGCTGACGATGGGCGTGCCTGTGGATCAATTCGAGATTGCCCTGCGCCGCCTGCGCGGACTTTCGATCCGCGTGCTGGATGAAAACGCCAGCGGCGAAGACGTAACCGATCAATATGTGGACCTTCAATCGCAGTTGAACAATCTCGAAGCGACGCGCGACCGCATCAAAGGTTTCCTCGACCAGGCGAAGACCGTGGACGAAGCTCTTCGCATCAACCAGCAACTCTCGGACATCGAAGCCCAGATCGAACAGGTCAAAGGCAAGATGAATTATCTGTCGAACCGCTCGGCTTTCTCGACCATTACCGTCAGCCTCGAACCGGACCTGCCGATCATCGTCGCCACGCCGACACTGACGCCAACGCCCACGCCGACTCCCGCGCTCGGTCCGTGGAATCCCGGCGAGACGACCAGCGCGGCCTCGCGCACGCTGATCACGGTCTATCGCGGCATCATTGACTTCCTGATCTGGGTCTTTGTGGTGGTGGTCCCGATCCTTGCGCCGCCCGTTGCGATTATCTGGTTGATCGCATGGTTCCTGCGCAAAAAGATGTCCACGCCCGCGAGTAAGTAGTGACGCCCTCACCCTAACCCTCTCCCAAAGGGAGAGGGGGCTCGACTCCCTTCTCCCCCTCGGGAGAAGGGCAGGGGATGAGGGAGAAATCAAACTGCGGATGACATTGAGTCATCCGCAGTTTTTATCGTCCACAGTCCGCGGTCTACCGTCAGATTTTCATCCTCCACAGCGGGAAGGCTTCTTCGTATCCTTTGATTTCACCGGAGAAGCGCGCAACCGTGTTCGGCTGGATGTTCTTTTCCAAAAACAGATTCACGTCCGGGTCGTCACGCACGGCTTTGGAGAAGATCACCTCGCCGCCGTTGGAGAACATGGGAAGCCGCGCCGCGATGTTGACACTCGAGCCGAAATAATCCAAACGATTATTCAAATTCACCACGATGCAAGCCCCGTGATGAATTCCGATTTTGAGCCACAATCCCTGATTGCGATTCAAAAGTATTTTCTGCGCGGTCATTACGGCTCGGAGAGCCGTGACCGGATTCTTGAACGCGGCCATGACCGAATCGCCCATGGTCTTGACGATGGAGCCGCCCTCCGAGGCAATGGCCTGTTCCAACACTTCAAAATGCTCGCGCACGCGTCCGAAGGCGGGCGCGTCCCCGATCTGACGATACAGCCGCGTCGAGTCGCGCAAGTCGGTGAACATCAGCGTGACCGAGCCGACGGAAAGTTCCTCGCCCGGGCGCAGGACCTCGGTCGAGAAGAGGTCGCGGAAGACCTGCAATGTGGTCACATCCACGGCGGTGGCGGCCTGATCCGACCAGGCCGTGCGTTCGATCTGGAACGTCTGCGGTTCGGGTGTGATGTTCAACAAATGAATGCGCGGCTGGAGGTTGACATGCGCCTCGCCGTAGGGCCATCCGTCGCGGCTGGCGCGCGCCTCCAGAACCTCGTCGCCTTCTTTAACGGCGAGCACGCCTCGAGATCCGGAAAGACCCGAAGCCCTCACCGTGTAGCGTCCCACTTCGAGTTCGGTGCTGAACGTCAATTCTTCGCGCGGCCACAAAGTCTGCATCAAAACGATATGCGGTTGTCTCTGCGGGCTTCCAACGCAAAACTCCAGCGTCTCTTCAATCGAGCGCACCGATGGGTTGGGGCGGAAGATCACTTCCACGTTGTGATCGAAGTTGGCGGTGAAATCAATGTTGCAGGTGTTGCAATGCGACGCGGAGTGCACGTCGCCAAGATGCGTGTTGGAAACCGTCACGCCGCGGCATGAGGGGCACAATAAATCCCACGACATATCCAGCAGACCGGCGCGTGTGGCGCGCAGGAACATTTCGAGCACAGGTTTGCGCGCGACTTTCCAGCGATCGGCCAGCGCATACGGGCGGATGCGTTGCAAGGATAGATCATCGGCGCGGTCGAGAAATTCCTCGAGACGATTGATCAGCGACGCGTCAACACCGGATTTGATCAACGCCTCGCTCTGAGACTTGAAGCGGGCGCGCCCAGCCGGGCTGAGTCCACGCCGACTCAAAATATCGGCCACCGATCCGCCTTTGGCGGCGACGCGATCATATATGCGGAAGGCGCGCTCGAAACGCCGCCTTGCGATGAAGCCGATTCCAAACGGAAGCAATAACGCGATGAGGAAGTTGCGCGGCTTGATCCACGTATCGTAGGTGATGCGTGAGCCGCCGCTTGCACTGCGTTCTCCAGTGTCGGGGCGCGGCTCCAGTTTGGCCTCGACGCGCATCTCAATCAGCGGGCCATTGCGATAGCGGCGGTCAATGCCGAATGAATAGGGATAGGTCCACTCGAAGGGTTCTTCATCCCATTCCACCCGGAGGAGCGGGATGCGGAAGCGCGCGTGGCGCACGCCTTTTTCGATTCCCAGCAATTCCACCTTCGGCTGGCCGGTGTCGCGGTTAAAACGATTGGTGTCCGAGGCGAACGGCCAAAGCGCCTCGGGCGAGGATTCCATGTCCCATTGCCAGTGATAATATTGTTCGCCTGCCATATGTGCCCTTTGACGATGAGTATTTCAGAAAATATACGGAGATAAAATTGCAAGCGCGTTGCGGAGTTTATCCCATCCGTCCCGTGATGTAAGCCTCGGTCAATTCCTGCTTCGGGCGCGTGAATATGTCGTTGGTGGGGGAGAACTCCACCAGTTCACCCAGCCAGAACAGACCGGTGAAATCGGAGACGCGCGCGGCCTGCTGCATGTTGTGCGTCACGATCACAATGGTGTAATCCTTCTTCAATTCCGCGATCAACTCTTCGACTTTGAGCGTGGCAATCGGGTCGAGCGCGGAGGTGGACTCGTCCATCAGAATCACTTCCGGGTGCACCGCGATCACGCGCGCAATGCACAGGCGTTGTTGCTGCCCGAGGGAAAGGCTGAGCGCGTCGGCCTTCAAATCGTTTTTGACTTCCTCCCACAACGCGGCGCGTTCGAGGCTGTTTTGCACCACCTGATCCATGTCCACGTCCATGCCCATCACGCGCGGACCGAAAGCCACGTTGTCATATATGGATTGTGGAAACGGATTCGGTTTCTGGAATACCATCCCCACGCGTTGCCGTAAATGGACAACATCCATGCCGTCTGTGTAAATATCCTGGCCGTTGAGCAGGATCTGACCTTCCACACGCGTGCCGGGAATCGTATCGTTCATGCGGTTGAGACAGCGCAGGAACGTGGACTTGCCGCATCCCGATGGGCCGATGAGCGCGGTCACTTTGCGCGGCTGGATCTCAAGATTGATGTTCGATAAAGCCCGCGACGAGCCATAATAAAAATTGAGTTTGTCTACCGAGAACACGGGCTGGGCGGCGGCCATGATTTGATTTTATCATGTGTCTTTCGCGCCGAGCGGAGGGTCGAGTAGCGAAGTGTATCGAGACCCGCAGTCGAGGCGCGAACATCCATTTGATATAATCAAGCCAATGAAGAAGCGCTTCGCTCTTCTCGTTCTCCTTTTCATCTTCACTGCCTCTTGCAGTTCTTCCGCCTCAACGAATTCCTCTTCTCCCCAAGCCACGGCATACATTCAAAATAAAGGCTCTGACACCATCGTCAACTTGGCGCTGGCCTGGGCGGAAAAATATCAGGATGAGAATCCAGGCGTCCGAATCTCGGTGACCGGCGGAGGGTCCGGGACGGGAATCGCCGCGCTCCTCAACGGCACGGTGGATATTGCCAATGCCTCGCGTCAAATCTCGGCGGATGAGATCAAACTGGCGCAATCCAAAGGGATTCAACCCACAGAGTTTGTCATCGCGCGCGACGCGATTGCAGTCATCGTCAATCCTGAAAATCCGATTGCTCAACTCACGCTTCAGCAGGTCTCGGATATTTACAGCGGCAAGATCAAAAATTGGAGTGAACTTGGCGGTGAGGATCGCCCCATCGTGCGTCTGTCGCGCGAGACGAATTCCGGCACGCATGTTTATTTTCTTGAGAACGTGATCCGACTGGGGGATAAAAAGAATAAAACCTTGTTTTCGATGAATACTCTGCTTCTGCCTTCATCGGAAGGCATCATTGCTGAATTGCGCGATAATCCCAACGCCATCGGCTATGACGGTCTCGGTTATGTGCCCACCGACGGAACCGTCAAGGTGATCGCGCTCGCCAAAGATGCGAACAGCCCATACATTTTGCCTTCGATTGAAACAGTCAACGACAAATCTTATCCTGTGGCGCGCGACCTTTACATGTACACCTCCGGCGAACCGAAAGGCGCGGTGAAAGATTATCTCGATTGGATTTTGAATTCGACCGAAGCGCAAGTGGTTGTTGGCAAATTGGGCTTTGTGCCGATAAAGTAACCCTCACCTCATCCCCGACGGCTTTGCCGTCACCCCTTCTCCTCTCCCAACGTTGGGAAGAGAAGGGGCAGGGTTGAGGAGAAGGCGGAGACAATATGGAAAAAACTCTCAACTGGCGCGAATACATCATCACCCGCTTGATCAAAGCCAGCGGGTATTCAGCTATTATTTTTGTTCTGCTCATCTTTTTCTTTTTACTGCGCGAAGGTGTGCCTGCGCTGGCCGAAGTCCCGCTCTCCGCGTTGTTCAGCGTCCGCTGGTATCCGATTGAAGGGGACAACTTTGGCATCCTGCCTTTGCTGACCGGTTCATTGATTGTTACTCTCGGCGCGGCCATCATCGCGATTCCATTTGGGATTGGGACCGCGGTTTACATCTCCGAGATTGCGCCGCGCTGGATGCGCGAGATTCTCAAGCCATTGGTTGAATTGCTTGGCGGACTTCCCTCGGTCGTGCTTGGATTTCTTGGTATCCTTGTGCTGGCTCCATTCCTCCGCCGCTTTCTGGACCTGCCAACGGGTCTGACCGCATTTACCGGGTCCCTCCTCCTCGGCGGGATTGCCGTGCCGACAGTCGTCTCGGTCGCGGAAGATGCGCTGGATGCCGTGCCGCGCGCCTATCGCGAGGGCGCGTGGGCGCTGGGCGCGACGCGCTGGCAGACCATCTGGCGCGTGACTTTGCCCGCGGCGCGCTCCGGTGTGTTGACCGCCGTGATGCTTGGCATTGGCCGCGCCATCGGCGAGACGATGACGGTGATGATGGTGACTGGCAACGCGCCGGTGCTTGCACTTTCGCTCAGTAGTCTCTTTTCTCCCGTCCGCACGATGACGGCCACCATCGCGGCGGAGATGGGTGAAGTTTCAAATGGAAGTACGCACTATCATGTCTTGTTCTTCATCGGAATGGTTTTGTTTTTGATTTCGCTGGGTGTGAATATCGCCGCTTCGTCGGTTGTCTTCCGCGCCAAGAAGCGCGCGGAAAGAATCCTTTCATGAATCGAATATCGAATATCGAATATCGAATATCGAGTATCAAATATCTTCTATGAAGCGACTCTTTACTCTTAATCGGCATCTCACCGAACGCCTCGGCTTCAGTCTCATCACATTGATGGCCGTGTTGACTGTTGTTCCCATTATCGGCACGGTGATTTACATCCTCGCACAGGGCGGACATGCGATCTCGTGGGAATTTCTCTCCGGCTTTCCGCATGACGGGATGCGCGCGGGCGGAATCCTTCCCGCCATCATCGGTACTTTTTATCTGACCATTGGCACTGCGATCTTCTCAGTCCCATTGGGAATTGCGGCGGCGATCTATCTTTCGGAATACGCGGCGGACAATCGCTGGACGCGTCTGATCCGAATCTCGATCATCAACTTGGCCGGGATTCCATCAGTGGTTTATGGTTTGTTTGGACTCGGCTTGTTCGTTTTATTCTTGAGGTTTGGCACCTCCATCCTCGCCGCTTCGTTGACGCTTTCCATTATGACTCTGCCGGTCATCATCAGCACCTCGGAAGAGGCTCTGCGCGCCGTGCCGCAATCGTTTCGGACGGTGAGCATTTCGCTCGGCGCGACGCGCTGGCAGACCATCCGCCGTATTGTGTTGAAGGAGGCCCTGCCGGGTATCCTGACCGGAGTGATCCTCGGCCTCGAGCGCGCCGCCGGCGAGACCGCGCCGATTCTCTTCACAGGCGCGGCCTTCTTTCTGCCGCGTCTGCCGCATTCGCCCCTCGATGCGACCATGGCGTTGCCGTATCATCTGTTTGTCATTTCCACACAAGTGCCGAACATGCCGATTCAGATTCAGTACGGAACGGCGCTTGTCCTGCTGGTCTTTGTCTTGACGATGAATGTGATTGCAACCGTTATTCGTTCGCGGGCCCGCGCAAGACGACAGTGGTGAAATTACTCATCACGCATTACACACTGTGAAGTAGATATTTCGTAACGCGTGATACGTAAGAAACTATGGACAAAATTATTATTGAGCATTTGAGCCTCCAATACTCCGACGGCACCGAGTCTCTGCGCGACGTCAGCCTGGGAATCCGCGAGAAAGCGGTGACCGTGCTCTTCGGTCCCGCGGGAGGCGGGAAATCTACTTTGTTGCGCTGTCTCAATCGCTTGAATGATCTGACCGAGGTCAAGACCAGCGCGGGCCGCATCCTGATTGACGGTGAAAACATCCTCGATCCCAAAACGGATGTGATCGCGTTGCGCCGCAAAGTGGGCATGGTCTTCGCGCGGCCGGTCGTTCTTCCGTTGAGCATTCGAGGAAATCTGACGTATGGCCTTGAACTGGCGGGCGAGAAACGCAAATCGAAATTGGATGAGGCGGTGGAGCGAAGCCTGAAGTTGGCCGCGCTATGGGACGAGGTCAAAGAGCGGCTCGATGACCCGGCCATTGCGCTTTCGGGAGGGCAACAACAACGTCTGTGTCTGGCGCGTTCGCTCGCGTTGCAACCCGAAATCATTTTGCTCGATGAACCGACCTCGGGCCTCGACCCGATCTCGACCGGCAAAGTCGAGGCCGCGCTGCAGGAATTGAAAAAGGAATACACCATTGTGCTTGTGCCGCATTCGGTGCAACAGGCGGGACGCACCGCAGATTACGCCGCGTTCTTTTTGCAGGGCGAACTGGTGGAATACGGCGAGGGCAAGGCCATGTTCACTTCGCCGAAAGAAAAACGCACGGAAGATTATGTGACGGGAAGATTTGGATAAAGTTTTGTGTGTCGTTGCGAGGGCACTCTTCCCGAAGCAATCTCCCACGCAATGGCGGGGATTGCTTCGCCGCCCAAAACGCGGCTCGCAACGACGTAATATCGTGTTCGATGTTAACTGCCTGTTAAAATAATTCGCATGGCTCTCGCTTATAATCCAATCAAATGTCCGAATCGATTCTCGTCGTGGAAGACGAACCCTCTCTGCAGGAAACGCTTGCTTACAATTTGAAAAAGGATGGCTATGTCGTCGAAGCAGTCGGCGACGGTCGTTCCGCCCTCGAGGCGGCCCGCCGTTTAAAACCCGATCTCATCATCCTCGACATCATGCTCCCCGAACTGGACGGCTTCGAGGTGGCGCGCACCTTGCGCAAGGAGATGACCACCGCCATCCTGATGCTCACCGCCCGCGATGATGAAATTGACCGCGTGGTCGGCCTCGAGGTCGGCGCAGACGATTACCTCACCAAACCTTTTTCGATGCGCGAACTGTTGGCGCGCGTCAAAGCGCAACTGCGGCGCACACGGCTGATCCGTGAAGAAATGGAAAAATCAGGTGAGGCGACCAAGCATGAGACGTTGACATTCGGAAATCTGGTCATCAATCTCATGCGCCGCGAAGTGACGCTGGACGGCGCGCCATTGCAACTCAAACCAAAAGAATATGAACTGCTTCTCTTCCTCGCCGAACACAAGAGCCAGATGCTCTCGCGCGAATTCATCCTCGAACGCGTCTGGGGCTGGGATTTCATCGGCGACAGCCGCACCGTGGATGTCCACGTGCGCTGGCTGAGACAGAAGATCGAAGCGGACGCGGCCAATCCCACGCGCATCGTCACAGTACGCGGTGGGGGATACAGGTTTGAAGGTTAGCAAATCGCAGATTTGAAGGTTTCGATGACCGTTGGCCTTGTCGTTGCACTTATTGTCTTTTTTCTTCTCGCCGCGTTTTTCATTTGGCGATACATCAATTTGCGGCGAAGGCTTGACGATTACGTGCGCGCGCTTCGCCAGAGTCAATCGCTGGATTTACCGACCGACGTCAAAGACCTCGAAGACTTGTCGAACGCGATCAACTTTATCGCGCAATCCTTCAATCTTCAACTTTCAACGTTGAACTCGGAGAGAAATCGCCTTGCGACCGTCCTCGACCAAATAACCGACGGCGTGCTCATCGCTGACTCTGCCGGGCAGATTCAATTTGCCAACCCGGCGGCGCGCAAACTTTTTGAATCATCGAATCCGATGAACCGCACGGTGGCCGAGGTCGTCCGCCATCATCAACTCGTCGAAGCATGGCGGCGTTGCCAGCAAACGCATGAATTGCAAAGCGAATCGGTCGAAGTGCCGACACGCCGTCAATTTTTGCAGCTCATCGCCATCCCCGATCAACATGCCAGCGGCAGTCTTTTGCTTGTTCAGGATTTGACGCGCGTGCGCCGACTCGAGACCGTGCGCCGCGACTTCATCTCGAACATCTCGCATGAATTGCGGACTCCGCTGGCTTCCCTCAAAGCGCTGACCGAGACCCTTCAAACCGGCGCGCTCGCGGACCCGGAGGCGGGGCCGCGTTTTCTGAGCCGCATCTCCACTGAAATCGACGCGCTGACCCAAATGGCGCAGGAATTGCTCGACCTTTCCAAGATCGAATCGGGACAGGTCGCGCTCGACCTTGCGCCGGTTTCGCCGAAAGCCTTACTGACTTCCGCGGCAGATCGCATGAAACTGCAAGCCGAGCGCGCCGGGTTGACTCTGCGCGTGGAATGTTCCAGCGATTTGCCAACTGTCCACGCGGACAAGGCGCGGCTCGAACAGGTGCTGGTCAACTTGATTCACAACGCGGTCAAGTTCACGCGGTCGGGGGGAGAAGTCGCTCTTTTGGCGGACATCGTCCCCGAAAGGGGAGCCGCTGACACTGAAGAACGCAGTGCAGGCGGGGCGGTCCGATTCGGAGTCAAGGATACCGGCGTCGGCATTCCCGCGGATGATGTCCCGCGCGTCTTCGAGCGTTTCTATCGCGTCGACAAGTCGCGCACAGGGAGCGGCACAGGACTCGGTTTGTCCATCGCGCGGCACATCGTTGAAGCGCACGGCGGAAAGATCTGGGCGGAGAGCGAAGAGGGAAAAGGAAGCGCGTTTTTCTTTACAATCCCGATAGGTTGACGTTTTCATTTTTGTTTTGCGTTTGTTAACCCGCTCTAAAGCGCAAGACTTAAGTCTTGTGTTATCGTGTGTGCATGGACGCCTTTCTTGTTCTCACGTTGATCATGCTGTTGACCGTGTTGATCGTAGACACGAGACGAAAGCGGCGCGACTTCCTGCATGAACAGATGAGAATCCGAAAGCCCTGAGTCGTCCCGTTTCATACTCTTCTCCTCCAAACACAGGAGCCTGGTCTTCTCCCAGGCTCCTGTGTTTCATTTGTTTACCAGATGTTAACCTGTCCTTCGATCAGATTTAAAGATGGACTGCTACGATAGAGCCAAATATGGAGAAAGATATGGAAACGATTTTTCTGATCGTCGCTTTAACGAGTATGCTGATTGTGTTCGGCGTGGACGCGGCCCGCAAACGCCGCGAATATCTGGCGGGCAAATGAAGCACATCCTTGTCACCAATGACGATGGCGTGCTTGCGCCCGGTCTGCTTGCCCTGGCGCAGGAGATGCGCAAACTTGGAAGGGTGAGCATCCTCGCGCCGGATCGCAACTGGTCCGGCGGCGGACATGTGAAAACGTTGGATCGCGCTTTGCGTGTGCGCGAATTCCTGCTGGCAGATGGCACGACCGCGTTTGCCAGCGACGGCGCGCCTTCCGATTGTGTGGCGCTGGCCGCGCTTGGATATTTCAAAGAGCCGATTGATCTGGTTGTTTCGGGAATCAATGTTGGCGCAAACCTCGGCCACGATGTGACGTATTCCGGCACGGTGACCGCTGCGATGGAAGCCGTGATCGCGGGCGTGCCGGGCATTGCGGTTTCGTTGGAAACGCCCGAACATCACGTCGGCGAAATTGACTTTGGCATTGCGGCGCGCGCCGCGGGCAAAGTCGTTCGACACGCGATCGAAAATGGATTGCCTGCTGAAACCCTGTTGAATGTGAACGTTCCGTTTTTGAAGAATGAAGAAATGCGCGGCTTCCGCCTTACGCGGCAGGGATTGCGCGTGTATCACAGCCGCTTGGATGAACGCACCGATCCGCGCGGCAGACCGTATTACTGGATCGCGGGCGACGCGCCGACCGGCGTCCCGGAGCGCGGCACGGACATCGGCGCGCTGGCAGAGGGCTACGTCTCGGTCACGCCTCTGCACCTGGACCTGACCGCCTACCGCGCGTTGACCGATCTCAACACCTGGGCATGGGATGAAGATTCAGAGAACCCTTTCTTTGAATTGCTTGTCCCGGATAAGTCTGAAACGCCGAAATAACATTGTGTTCTCTCCTCCTTGAGGCTCCATTTTGGAGTCGCTGCCCGCCCACGGAACTGGCGGGCAGTTTTTGTTAATTCCTGATGTCATTCTGAGGAGCCGCCCAAGGGGCGAGCGACGAAGAATCTCAGATTTCAAAATAAAAGCTGTTACAAGAACGAGATTCTTCGCTCCCGGAGCCTGCGCTGAGCGTAGTCGAAGCGGTCGCTCACCTGTGCCTGCGGCACTGGCGCAGGCAGAAGGACACTGCATAAGATTTAACAAGACGTTAACTTGTTCTTCTCTTGACATTAAAAGCCGCTTGATAAGATGACGACGTAGAAAAATAAAACAGGAGAAGAAAAGAAATGTCCAAATTTGTTCGTTCGTTTTTGTTCGTTGCGGTCGCTCTCAGCGTGCTGCTGGCCGCGTGCGGCGCGCCCGCTACCCCGTCCGCGACCGAAGCGCCCATGAGCGGCACGCAGGCTCCGGCTCAACCGACCGCGCTTCCTGCCGGTTCGATCACCATCAACGGCGCCGGCGCGACCTTCCCATTTCCGCTTTACAGCAAATGGTTCTATGATTACGCTTTCGTGGATTCATCGGTGAAGTTCAATTATCAATCCATCGGTTCCGGCGGCGGCATCAAGCAGATCACCGAAAAGACCGTGGACTTCGGCGCTTCGGATGCGATCCTCAACGATGACCAGTTCAAAGCCGCGCCTGGCATTCAGATGTTCCCGACGGTGGCTGGCGCGGAAGCGATTGTGGTCAATCTCAAAGATGCAGATGGCAATGCCATCACCACGCCGATCAAATTCCCATACACGGCAATTGCCGATATCTACCTCGGCAAGATCACCAAGTGGAATGATCCCGTTTTGACTGCCGCCAACCCCGACATCAAACTTCCAGAGAAGGACATCATCGTTGTCCATCGTTCCGATGGTTCCGGCACAACATATATTTTCACCGACTTCCTCTCAAAGGCCAGCGCGGAGTGGAAGGATACAGTCGGTAATGGAACCTCCGTCAAGTGGCCGGTTGGTTTGGGCGGCAAAGGCAATGAAGGCGTGTACGGCACGGTGTCGCAGAATGATGGCGCCATCGGTTATGTGGAACTGGCCTATGCCATTCAAAATAAAGCCGTGATCAATCTGTTGCAAAACAAGGCTGGAGAGTACGTGGCTCCGTCTGCAGAGACCACGCAATCTGCCATGGACGATTTTGGCACACAACTCGGCGACAAACTGGCGCTCTCTATCGTGGACGGCCCCGGCAAAAATTCCTATCCGATTGCTGGTTACACTTATCTGCTCCTCTACATGGATCAACAGGATTGCGTGAAGGCGCAAAAACTGGTGGAGTTTGTCAAATGGGCATATGGACCCGACGGCACGAAGGACGCGACGGCTCTTTTATATGTCCCGCTTCCCGATGCCGTCAAAGAACAGGTGAATGCCAAACTGGCTCAGATCACCTGCCAGGGCAAGCCTCTCGGACAATAATCTCTGATTGATTTGAATCGCGCGCATCTCCCGATGGATAAATCCATCGGGAGATGCAAATCTGTCTTTGCGGATCGAGCCGAATGAAACTTCAGGCACGTAAAAAATCTTCATCCCAGTTTGTGCAGAATATCGGGCGCATATGGCAATACGGCGATTCGTTGTATCGCCTGTTGTTATTTGCGGCCATACTCGCCGTTTTGATTTTGGTATTGGCCATCGGTTACGAATTATGGGTTAACTCCGCGCTCTCTCGTCACGCGTTTGGCTGGAAGTTTCTGATCACGTCCGATTGGGACCCGGCGTTGCGTGACACTTTCGGCGCCCTGCCTTTTATTTTAGGAACGCTGATCACATCTGCCATTGCGATGATTGCCGCCATTCCACTTGGCCTTGGAACGGCCATCTTCCTCGCGGAACTCGCGCCCAATTGGCTTCGTCAGCCGGTTGGATTTCTGGTCGAATTACTTGCCGCGGTCCCGAGTGTAGTCTTTGGTCTGTGGGGACTGTTTGCCTACATCCCGATTTTTGTGAAGCCGACCTCCACGCTTCTTAATCGGACCCTGGGCTTCCTCCCGTTATTCGAGGGGCCGGTCTTCGGTCCGAGCCGACTCGCCGCCGGGCTTCTGCTGGCGATCATGATCTTCCCAACCATCACCGCCGTCAGCCGCGACGTGTTTCGGGCCATCCCCAATTCGCAACGCGAGGCCGCGCTGGCCCTCGGCGCCACGCGCTGGGAGATGATCTCGCAAGTGCTAATCCCCTACGGCACTTCGGGACTCTTAGGCGCGATCATCCTCGGGCTGGGTCGCGCGCTAGGCGAAACGATTGCCGTGACGATGGTCATTGGCAACAACCTCGATTTCTCCGCCTCGCTTCTTCATCCCGGATATACCATGGCTTCCATCATTGCCAACGAATTCACGGAAGCGACCTTTGACCTTTACCTGCACGCCCTGATCGAGATCGGATTGATTTTGTTCTTCATCACGCTCATGATTAACTTGATTGCCCGCATTCTGATCTGGCGCGTCTCGCGCCGCACGAAGATGGAGGCACGCGCATGAGAAATTTTTCCGCTTATTCGGCCAGGCGAAAGTCGTGGCGCAAATTTGTCAACATCTGCATGTTGACCTTTTCGGGAATTGCAACAGGGATCGTCGTAGCCCCTCTTCTTTGGATTCTGGGCTACGTGTTCAGCCAGGGCTGGCCCGCCATCAATCTTCAATTCTTCACTGAACTTCCAACTCCCGTCGGCGTGCCCGGCGGCGGAATCGCAAATGCCCTGGTCGGCTCGTTGATGACCGTTGGATTGGGTCTGCTCATCGCCGCGCCGATTGGCATCTTGGCCGGTTTGTACGCCGCGGCCCATCCTGAATCGATCCTCGGTTTGATCGTTCGCTTCGGAACGGATGTTATCTCAGGCGTGCCGTCCATTGTGATGGGCATCTTTGCTTACACCATCATTGTGCTTCCACAAAAACATTTCTCGGCCTTCTCCGGCGGCGTAGTGCTGGCGTTCATCATGCTTCCCATTATTGTCCGCACTACCGAAGAAATGCTGAAACTTGTGCCGGCCACTTTGCGCGAGGCGTCCGTGGCGCTCGGTGCGGCAGAATGGAAGACGGCCTTTTCCGTCATTTTGCCAACGGCCTTCAATGGAGTCCTTACCGGCCTTATGTTGGCCATTGCCCGCGCCGCTGGTGAAGCGGCGCCCATGTTATTTACCGCCTTCGGCAATCCATTCATGAACATGGACTTTAATCAGCCGGCGGCTACTCTTCCGCACATGATCTTTGTGTACGCGATCTCGCCGTATGATGATTGGCATGCAAAAGCCTGGGCCACCGCGCTGGTGCTTATCGTTCTCGTTCTTGTTCTGAATATTCTGGCGCGTTTGTTCACGTGGTGGCGCGCACGCAATTTAGGAAATGTCTCTTAATGACTCACTCAGCCACAGAGCTCACAGAGTTCTTTGAGTCTTTTTCTGGCTTTTTCTGTGGTTAAACCACGTGGCAATAATTCAGGAGTAATATGCAAACACCTGTTCAAGTAAAAACTGTTGTGAATGAAAATGCGGTAAAGGCGCGACAGTCTGCGCCTAAAATGGAGATGAGGAATCTCTCCGTCTATTATGGAAAATTCCGCGCCCTGGCCGAAATCAATTTGACTGTGCAGGCGAATAAAATCACGGCCATTATCGGGCCATCGGGCTGTGGCAAATCCACATTGCTTCGTTCATTCAATCGCATGAACGATCTAACGCCCAGCGCCCGCGTGGACGGCGAAATCTTTTTAGACGGCGAAAACATCAATTCCAACAGCGCGGACATCGTGGACGTCCGTCGGCGGGTGGGCATGGTTTTCCAGCGGCCCAATCCGTTCCCAAAAAGCATTTACGATAACGTGGCGTATGGCCCGCGTCTTTACGGTGTGAAACGCAAAAGTGATCTGGATGGAATCGTTGAGAAGTCCTTGAGGCAGGCCGCGCTGTGGGACGAAGTGAAAGACAAACTGCATCAGAGCGGGCTGTCCATCTCCGGCGGACAGCAACAACGTCTGTGTATTGCACGCGCGCTGGCCGTCGAGCCGGAAGTCATTTTGATGGACGAACCCGCCTCGGCCCTCGACCCGATCTCGACTCTGCGCATCGAGGAGCTGATGCACGACATCGTCAGCGATTACACCATCATCATTGTCACACACAACATGCAACAGGCGGCGCGTGTCTCGGACTACACCGCCATGATGATGATTGACGAAAACCGTTCGGGGCGGATGATCGAGTTCGATCAGACGCAAAGGATATTTACCAACCCGAAAGACAAGCGCACTGAAGACTACGTCACGGGGCGATTTGGATAAAGTATAATGAATAAAATGGGCACGAAACGAGGCTCTTATGTTGAGAAAAACATTTGAAACCGAGATCAAACAGGTCAAGGATGAAGTGCTCGTGCTGGGTTCGATGGTCGAGCAGGCCATCCTGGATTCCGTTGAGGCGTTGAAAAAGCGGGATATGAAAGCCTCCGAGAAAATCTTGCAGGCCGACCGGGACATCAACAAGAAACGTTTTGGGATCGAGAACCAGTTGATGATTCTGATCGCTACACAACAACCGATGGCCCATGACCTGCGCCTGCTGGCCTCGATCATGGAAATCATCTCCGAACTGGAGCGCATGGGCGATTACGCCAAAGGCATCGCCAATATCAACATCCGCATGGGCGACGCGCCTCTGCTCAAACCGCTGATTGACGTGCCGCGCATGGCGCAAAAGGGAGCGGACATGTTGCACCGCTCGCTGACAGCATTTGTCAATGAAGACATCGAGACCGCCCGCAAAATCCCGATGGAAGACGACGAGGTGGATGCGCTTTACAACCAGGTCTATCGCGAACTGATGACCTTCATCATTCAGGATCCGACGACCATCGAACGCGCCAACTGGCTGTTGTGGGTGGCGCATAACCTCGAACGATTTGCAGATCGGGTCACCAATATTTGTGAGCGAACGGTTTTCATTGTGACCGGCGAACTGACCGAGATCAGCGATACCAGCAGTGAATTCTGGAAACAGCAAAAGTCCTGATGCGCAAAGTGTTATTTCTCTGCACGGGAAATTCCTGCCGTTCGCAGATGGCCGAGGCGATTGTCAACGCCCGTTACTCGAAGGAGTGGCGGGCGTTTTCCGCAGGGACGCGGCCGGCGGGCTTTGTCCATCCCAAGGCGATTCAGGTTCTCGAAGAGATCGGCATCCAGCATCAAGGCCAATCAAAAAGTGTCGAGCAATTTCTCAATGAGAACTTTGATCTTGTCGTAACAGTCTGTGATGATGCCAACGAGGAATGCCCCGTTTGGCTGGGGAAGGGGAGATGCCTCCACGAGGGGTTTCGTGATCCGGCCAAGGCGGAGGGAACAGATGAGGAACGGCTGGCCGTTTTTCGTCAGATACGAGACGAGATGGTGAAGAAAATCCCCGCCATATTAAACTCGTAGGGGCGTAGATTACCAAACGCGTTCGAGATTGGGATTGTCACATGGTTTGCGTCCCACCTTCGCCATGTCAATCCATTCGCCGTGCACCTTCACGCGCACCACATCGGCGGTGAAGTCGGTGACGGTCGCGCCGTTGTTGTTGAACAGATACGAGCCGACCGCGTAGATGTCCGCGGGAACGCCCAATTTCTCGAACTTGCGAATCTTATCGGGATTGAATCCGCCGGAGACAACGATCTTCACATTTTGACAATATTCGCGTGCCCGCTCTTTCCAGACCTGGGGCAGGCTCCAGCGTTCCCAGGCCGAATCCAACGCCTGACGGACGTTGAATACCAGCCGCGGCGTCACGCCAAGATCGAGACTTGGTTCACCGAGAGGGGGAACAGAAATATCGCGGATGCTCCCGCTGGTATCGAGGCGGACCCCATATAGTTTGTATTTCTTTGCTTCTGTTTCATTTCCCGCGTCGCACAATTCACGATATTTTGCAAACAACACTTCCAGCACACGCAAAGAATCGCGGACTGAATCATTGTTGAAATCCACCAATGCGATGCGCGGAATGGACGCCGGAAGCACGCGCGCGAACTGCAACATGGCTTCGGCGGTATCGCCGAGGAACGAAGCAATCGCGGCGTGCGCTACTGTCCCGCCGCCTGCGCCGCCCCACCAATCGCCTTGCGCGTCTGTGGAGATGAACGGACCGAGGTCTTTCTCGTGATCGAAGTTGAAGCGCTGAACCGCGATGTTGTACGCGTACCCGTCCGCGGCCTGGACTTCGTGCAGATCGAAGCGGGCAGGGAAGAACAAGACCGGTTTGCCGCGCGCCGCTACAAAGGTCTCATAAACATTGGTGGCGACGCGGCTGGAGCGCGTGAGAATTCCCAGCGTGGGAGTTTCGAGCAGGGCAAAATCGCGATAGCGTCCGCGGACTTTGATCACAGGCAAAATGTTGGATGGGTCGCCATCGTAAGTGACGGTGGAACCATCCTGCACCGCCCACACTTCCAGTTTATGGGACGTATCTACATACTTGCTTCCATCGAAATAACCGGAGGAATGTTTAAGCATGGCGAGGGCTTTGTCCACGCCGACGACGATGGTCGTGCCGGGCCGCCGCGTAAACCATTGCATCTCGACCTCGATGTCGCCGGTGGCGATGTTTTCAGGGGATATGCCTGCCGCGAGATTGTGATGATGGCCCGAATAGGTGTATCGCTCCGCGGACAGCGCAATCAACATGCGGTTGATGTTCTCGAAATATTTATCCGAATACCAGCCGCGGCGCATTCGTTCGATGTCGAGTTTGAAGGTTTCGTTGGTAAGGCGTTTGCCGTCGAAGATGCTCATTGATTTCCTCTGACAACGGTAGATATTCGATGCTCGATATTCGATACTCGAAGTTCGAATATCGAGTTATCGAACAACGAATTATCGAATCTCGAACTCCGTTGATTTCACGCGGTGCATTCCGGCCTTTTCAAATTTATCGAAGGCTTCATTGGCCGCGTCGGTGAAGTCTGCGCCGGGAACGACGACGGGAGAAGTGCAATCTTCGAGCAGATATACTTTCTTCGCCAGCGATTTGTCTGTGGCGTTGATGTCATCGAGCAGATCGGAAATCGTCCAGGCTACACAGTGACTCTTGGCTTGTCCAGTGATGATCAGCGCGTCGGATTGCTTCAGAGTCTCGATGAACTTTTTATTATGTTCGCCGAGCACTTCGCCTTTGGGCCCGCGCGTCACTTCGGGGCCGATGACCGAATAATTTTCAGTGAACGGCTGATTGCCCTTGATCTCAAATTCGGACTGGGAGAGCCGCGCCATCGAATGAAAGAAGATGGCTTCCTCCACCGACGAAACCAGCGCGTGACCGATCCCGCCGAGCATGGCGTGATATGGCCAGATCGTCAACGCGTATTTGCCTTTCTTCTCCAACGCGTCCGCGTAGTGGATCATCATCTGCTGGCCGTAGTCCGCCGAGATATTGAAGTTTGGAGCGAGCGCGGGATTGAAGTTCCACTTGCCCGATTTCAATTCGCTGGCCCGGATGTTTGTGTAAGGGGCAGGATGATTCCCGTCTTTGTCAACGAAGAAGATGGCGTGAAAGACTTGCTGTGAAAGATGTGTGTCCATCGTAGCGGAGATATGTGTGATCGTGCCGAGATTGCGATAAATGAATTCACACAGCCGTACATTATCTTCGACCGCGCCGCGTCCGCTGCGGCCCGCGACGAAGAGTTCAAACTCAGGGATGCAGAATGTGTTCTGCACGTCCACCAACAGGAGCCAGATGCGCTTCTTCGAGGTCGCGGCCGCTCCAAGTCCGTGTTGACGCGCCCAGTCAGCGGCTTGCCTGGCGCGTTCTTCGTATGGCACGCGCCAGACTTCGCCAACTTTTTTCGATTCAAAAAAAGGAGGGATAGGGAGAATGGTCATGCCTCTTATTTTAATCCTAAATAAAAAGTCGGGACAACCAGTCCCGACTTCGATTTATGCGTGCGCTTTCGTTTCCTGCGCGGACCTTTGACCGGAGAGCCTCAGCCCGAGGCCAATCGCGGCGAAATATAAAACATACGCGATCATTTCGCTGAGTGTCGGCGCGGGATTGTAACCAAACAACGCGGCTAGCAATTGACCGAGTCCCGATTCTTCGCTCAAGAAAGAGTTGATATCCCAGATATGTTCCACGATGGCGGGAATCCAGCCGACTTCGGTGAACTCATGAACGCCGTGCAGAACCAATCCGCCCGCGAACAGAATGAGAAGAAAGCCGGTGACTTGGAAGAAGCGGCGCAAATCCAAACGGACAATGCTGGCGAAGATGGACCAACCCAGCAGAATGGCGGTGCCCAGGCCGAGGAACGCGCCGATAGTGGTTTGCAGGGAATTGGAGGCGAAGACGGAGGCGGTGAGGAAGAGAGCCAATTCGATGCCTTCACGTAGAACGGCGATGAATGCCACAAAAAAGATGGCGCGCTGACCAGCCTGCGAGGCGCGCTGAATCTCGGCCTCCAGGTTGCCCTTGAGGTGCCGCGCCTGACGGCTCATCCAAAAGATCATCCAGGTCAACAGACCGGCGGCGATCAACATGGTGAAGCCTTCGAAGATAGCCTCGCCCGGGTCTTTCATTTCGAGGCCGAGATTGGTGAGAAGAATTGCGATAAAAATGCTCAGCGCGCCCGCGGTTAGTGTGCCGAACCAGATGACAGGGGCGAGGTCGGTGCGTTTCATTTGGCGCACCGCGCCCAGTAAAATGCCCACGATCAGGGCGGCTTCGATGCCCTCACGCAGGGAAAGCAGGTAACTTGGAAGCATTAATCTACTCCTGGGTCTGTATTGGAATATCGTAGCCGATGTTATAATCCAGACCGCCCGAATAATCTAGATACTTATGTAGAATTTCATCTAAACTCAGGTTATATCCTCTCTCAACCAGGGTGAAAAAATTTCGATAATTCTTACCCCACATGTTATCATTCATTGATGGAGACTGGTAGATGGCAACACCCGCAATGAGGCGTTACGCGGCTGAAATATTCCGCCTGCAACAAGATTTACCTTTTGTTGGACTTTCTGAGTTGGCAGAAAGCGTCAACGCGTCGTTGCAGGCCGTGGCGCGCATGGTCAGCCGCATGAAGGCAATGGATTATCTGGAGCATGAATTGTATCGCGGCGTTCGGTTGACGCCGAAAGGCGAACATATCGCCATGCCTGCTTTGCGGCGGCACCGTTTGGTGGAGGTGTTCTTGGTGCGCGTGATGAAGTATGGCTGGGATGAAGCCCACGATCTTTCGGACTCTTTCGAGTTGGGAATCAACGATCACTTGGAAGATCGCATTGACGAGATTACCGGTCATCCAACTCGTTGTCCGCATGGCGAGCCGATTCCGAGCAAGGACGGCGTGATGCCAGCGGTGAACGACACGCCGCTCACGGAAGTTCCATCCGGTTCCGATTGTGTCGTCAGCCGGGTTCGGACTCATGATATGGAAAAGTTGAAATACATCGGCGAACTGGGACTTGTGCCCGGCATTCCGTTCCATTTATTGAGTTGCGCCCCGTTCAAAGGACCGCTTCGCCTGCAGATGAAGCCGCAGGATCACATGATCGGATATGAACTGGCCGCTTCTTTGTGGGTGGAGGTCACGAAGCAGGGGCCGGGCAATAAACTCCCGCCATTGAAGAACACAAATGATTCAAATATTGCCTTATCGAAAACTAGAAATTCAGCCACGAAATAGAACGAATTTCGCGAATTCTTGGAACCTGGAAAAAAACTTCCCGACCTGACCGAGTCGGGAAGTTTTGTGGATGGTCCTTTTATTATCTCATTTCCGTGACGGCTTTTTCGCCGCGGATTTTCCATGATACGGCGGGACCGTCATGCCGATGATCTTGCACAAGCGCGTGTCAAGCAGGCGCGAACGGATGCGGGCATCCATTTCTTCGAGCGAGTCCGCCGCAATGGTGATGACCGTCGAGAGTTCCGCGTTGTAGCGATAATTGAACAGTTGATACAGTTTCTCGCGCACCCACGGGGTCATGGATTGAGTGCCGAGATCATCCAGCACGAGCAGGGGAGCGGTGCGGATCTCATCAAAGCGGCGATCAAAGGTCGTCTGGCTATTCGGGCTGAAGGTAGCGCGCAGATGGTCGAGCAGATCGGGAACCATG
>JAJPIZ010000004.1 GCA_021324435.1 Anaerolineae bacterium | reverse complement strand
GACCAACGGGAGCGAAGAATCTCGTTTTTTTCGTTCAAAATTTGAGATTCTTCGTCGCTTCGCTCCTCAGAATGACACATGAAATTGATTTTGCATACACACTCTAAAAATGAAAAAACTTTCCTTCCTCACGCGCACCTCGCTCCTGCTTGGATTCTTCTTCACGCTCGATAAAATATTGGCCTTCGTGCGTTCGATCATCATCGCGCGCACATTCAGTCTTTCCTTTGAACTGGATGCTTTCAATGTTGCCAACAACCTGCCTGATCTTTTGTTCGCGCTGATCTCCGGCGGTGCGCTGGCGATGGCGTTCATCCCGGTGCTCACTGAAATTCTGACCCTCCAGGGCCGGCAGGCCGCCTGGGATTTGTTCTCGCGTGTCGCCAATCTGGCGTTTGTCGTCACAGGCTCTGTGGCCGTTATCATCGCCATCTTTGCGACGCAATTGGTCCGCGCACAGATTGGCATCGCGCCCGGTTTCGGCGCGGACCAACAACGCATCATCGCGGACCTGATGCGGCTCAACCTGATCGCGACCGTCATCTTCTCGATCAGCGGCCTCGTGATGGCCAGCCTGCAAGCCAACCAGCATTTTCTGTTCCCCGCGCTGGCGCCCACGCTATATAACGTCGGCCAAATCTTCGGCGCGCTGGTACTGGCCCCGCGCTTCGGTGTACACGGCCTCGTTTACGGCGTCATCATCGGCGCAGTGTTACATCTTGGGATTCAAATCCCGGCGCTGATCAAATATCAATTTCGCTGGACACCTTCGTTGAAACTCGACCCGGCAGTGATCGAAGCGCTCAAAGTCGTCGGCCCGCGCTTGCTGACCATGTTCTTCATCCAATCCATGTTCATCGCGCGCGATAACTTTGCTTCGCGCCTAAATCAAGTCGGCGCGATCTCATCGCTCACATATGGATGGATGATCATGCAAGTCCCCGAAACTTTGATGGGCACCGCGATTGCAACTGCGCTTTTGCCGACTCTTTCTCAGCTCGCGGCACGCGGGGACTGGAGCGGCTTCCGCCAAACCATCGAGAGGGCGCTCCAGGTTTTGATCGCGTTAACCCTGCCCGCCGCGGCCGTCATCGCGGCCGGGCTTCATCCGCTGGTGCGCGCCGCGTTCGGCTTCGATGAAGTTGGAACGAATTTGTTGACAACCACCGCGCGCATTTATATGTTGACTCTTTGCGGCTACGCCATCCAGGAAGTCGCGGCGCGTTCGTTTTATGCGCGCAAGGAAGCGTGGTATCCTTTCTTCGGAGTCGCGGTGCGCATGGCGCTTTATATTCCTGTCGGTGCGATCGCGTTGACCATGTTCCGTTCCGTCGGCGCGCCGGCCATCGCATTTGCCGAACTGTCACTGACGGTAGAAGCCGCCCTGATGTTTTTCTGGTTGAGCAGGAAAATGCACGAGCCGTTGAAAGTTAACGGCGCGCTGCTCAAAGGGCTGGTGGCGGCTTTGTTTGGCGGAGGCACGGCCTACGTCCTGGCCCTGATCGTGCCCGGCTCCGCGGTGTTGACTGCGTTGATCGGAATGATCGTCGGCACAGGGGTTGCATTGGCCATTGTCCAGCGCGAAGTCCGCCTGCTTTTCAACTTATAACGAAGCGGTATAATTGCGGCCATGTCTATTTCTGAACACACTGGCAACACACAACCTGTACAACCCATCAAAGAGGACGATACCCAGCCGTTGAAGCCGGTAAAGAGAGCGCCCCGCTGGCGTTCGATCCTTTTGAGCATAGTCGGTGTTGTCATTCTGCTGGGACTCGGTGGATTGGGCGGCTATCAAAGAGGCATTGCCATCCGCGTGGATGAACAAAGGAAACAAATCAATTCACAGTTAATGGAGCAATTCCAATACGCGTTGGTGGATGAACAATTTGGCCGCTATGATTCGGCCCGACAACGATTGGAATATATCATCAAGAATGACCCGTCCTTCCCCGGCGCGCAAACTGAACTAGCAAACGTTCTTGTGAAGATGACCATTCCAACTTCCACCCCAACGCCGACGTTAACTCCCACGCCCGATCTACGCGGCGAGGATGCCATGTTCGCCACCATCCAGCAATTGATCACCGCGGGAGACTGGCAAAACGCGCTGACCGAACTCGATCAACTCCGCAAGCGCGATCCGGCTTACAAGACCTCCCAAGTGGACGGAATGTATTATTTTGCCCTGCGCAATTACGGCGTGGACTTGATCTTGAAACAAGGCAACCTCGAGGGCGGCATCTACGAATTGACTCTGGCCGAGCGTTTCGCTCCGCTCGACCGCGACGCGGCCGGACTGCGCGAGGGCGCACGAGCATATATCAATGCCTCCAGTGAATATGGAACCAATTGGCAACGATCAACCTATTTGTTTTCACAGGTTGCCAGTGCCTGGCCCTCTTTATGGGATGGCACGATGACTGCGTCTCAACGCTATCAATTTTCCTTGATGCGTTACGGAGATGTACTGTTCGGTCAGAAGAGATATTGCGACGCAGTGGAGCAATATCAGACCGCTCAGAGCCTCGGCAATCTCGATCAGCAGGCGGCCAAGAACTTCAACCAAGCCTACCAAGAATGTTACCCCCCAACCGAAACGCCGACTTCGGAATTTGACATTATTTCACCCACACCATAAACTATGCCGCCCGTTCCCTCATGGATGCTGGCGCTGACATTCTGGCTTCACCTGCTCGCCACTGTCACGTGGGTCGGCAGTCTTGCGGCGACATCGTTTCTCGTTTTGCCCAGCGCAACACGGACTCTCAAACCTGCCGACCAATTGGCTTTGATCTCTGCCATGCAATCCCGTCTCGAACCTGTCGCATGGTTCAGCCTGAGCCTGCTGGTCGCGACGGGTCTGTTTCAGATGAGCGTCAATGTACACTACAACGGCTTTCTTTCCACAAGCAACCAGTGGTCCATATCCATTTTGATCAAACACACATTGGTGGTCATCATGATCGCGGTCACTGCCATGCAAACATGGGAAGTCCTGCCTGCTATCCGCCGCGCATTGATGAGAAAAGAAAAAGCCAGGCCTGAAGAGTTGGAAAAACTACACCGCCGCGAGATCATCCTCCTGCGAGCCAATTTGATTCTGGCCATCTTCATTTTACTGGCGACGGCCTTTATGAGAGCATCATAAACCCACATTTGAAGATTTAGCCGCGAATCAACGCAAATTCCATAAACACGCCGAAAGAAAATTCCCGCCCGAGATAAAGGTCGGGAATTTTCGTGTTATTCGCGGCATCGTACTCGACGAGCAAATTCGTGGCGTTTTTACCTGCCGGATTCGTAAAACCGATCTGGCTCGTCAGTGTAGTAATAGATCACGCGGCGGTCGGGATAATCGTCCGCCAGCGAAGAATCGGCGACGGAGCCGCGCGAAAGCGCAAAGATGAATGGCGTGGTCAGCTCTGCGTTTTCCAATTCGAGCAAACCGCCATATTCCGTCCATTGTTTCTGGAAGTGAACGATGACCAGCGCAGGCGTCAGTGTTTCTGCTTGTTGAGTCTTGAACGGCGCAAGCATCGAGCGCGTGATTCCGTACAGGCCGGTCATTTTGGTCAAGCGCTTTGGCAGATAAACAAACAAGTTATATCCGACTAGAAAAGCACAAAGTACGGCTGTCGCGATTTGTATCGCTCTGCGCGCGCGTCCTTGTTTGAAAATATTTTCCGCCAGCCAGAACATTCCCGCCGCACTGAGAAGAGTCAAACTATAAAAGCCTTCATAATAATAGCGCGGACCATATAAATTGGAGCCGATCCAATACGCGGTATACAGCAACACAATGGACGGAAACACAGCGGCAATCATCCATGCGCGTACATTGCGTCCCAGCGCGGCGAGGCCGAATGGAAGGAACAACCACGACGCGTTCCCCCACCCGAAAAAATCGCGCCAACCCGCGTCGAAACTGACCTTGAGATTCACCCACGCCCAATACAAACTGTGTCCGCCCTTCTGACGACCGAACCCCTCGCCAAATCCAATCTTGTCATACTTCCACCACAACGTGTATGGATTCAACAGCGAATCGCCCGTCACGGCAAACTGCCACAGCGGAACCAAGCCCGCGACAAACGCTGCGAGCAGGCCAATCGTCAAGACTTTGATGCGGATAGATCTGTCACCGCGGATCAAGAGGATGATTCCGTGAACGAAGAATGGCAACGCGACTCCGAGCGCGGTCCATGGGCGCGTCATGGCCAGGACCCCGAGGCTGAGTCCCGCAACCGTGACTGTTAGCCACGCTGGAAGCTTCTGCGCGGCGTCAAACGCATCCAGCCAAGCCACCGCGAAGGCCAGACTCAAAAACAGCGACCACGGATGCGAAAGCAAAGAACCTGAGTTGAGCAAAAAGAATGGCGATGTGACCGTGAGCGACGCGGCCAGCAAGGCGACGCGGTCGTCGAAAAGTTTTTGGCCGAGGCGATAGGTGAGCCAGACCGCCGCGCCAGCGAGAAAGGAATTGACCCCGGCGCGCGCGTTGAGTAAGACGCCGAGCGCCAAAACAATGGGCCAGCCCAGCGGATACTTGCCAAACCGTTGACCGTTGTAATCCACTACAAATGGGACAAGGAAGCTTTTGGGATCAGGTGGAGAAGGCAGAGTCACTTTTCCATGCGCGAGAGCCTGCGCCTGCCACACATAAGCCATCTCGTCTTCAATGTGCGGCATTTGCTCGTAGACTTTATCGGCGACTAGATAAGATGCCGCAACCGCGACCAGGCTAAGCAGAATGGCAATGAAGTTGGCGCGCGACATCATGCAATTATGTAATACGCATTATGCAATATGGAACAGAGATTCCGTAACTGGAACGCCCGTCAAATCATACGCCATCGCGCCGGTAATCTTCACAGGAACGATGTCGCCGATCTTCGCCCTGCCCTCCACGAAGACCATGCCGTCAATCTCCGGAGCATCGCGGTACGAGCGGCCAATGGAAATGCCATTGTCATATCCTTCGATCAAAACATCCAGTGTCTTGCCGACATAGGATTGATTGATCTGAAGCGAAATATTCTGTTGAAGTTCCATGACGCGTTCGTAGCGTTCCTGCTTGACCTGTGCGGGGATCGGATCGCCAAGCGGCTCGGAGGTCGTGCCCGGCTCGAACGAGAATTGGAATGTGCCAACGCGGTCGAAACGAATCTCGTTCACGAAATCGAGCAAAGCCTGAAACTCTTCTTCGGTCTCGCCGGGATAGCCGACGATGAATGTGGTGCGGATGGCAAGGTTGGGAATCGCGGCGCGCATCTTGCCAAGTGTTTTATGTACCCAGTCAATGTTCGATGGCCGTCTCATGCGATAAAGCGTTTTCGGATGCGCGTGCTGAAGCGGCATGTCAAGGTATGGCAGGACTTGTTTGCGCGCCGCCATGACCTCGATCAGGCGGTCGGTCACGTAGCCCGGATACGCGTACATGATGCGAATCCAATCTATCCCCTCGCCTTTTGTCCCTTTCCCGTCGGGAGAGGGGTTGAGGGGAGCCGCAACTTCCTCACAAAGCCTTTCGAGCAAAACCGCCAGGCCATCTTTGATTCCAAGATCGTGACCGTAATCGGTGGTGTCTTGTGCGATCAAAACCAATTCGCGCACGCCGCTATCGCGCAGTCGGCGCGCTTCGCGCAGAATCGATTCGATGGGGCGGCTGACCGCGGTGCCTTTGATCAGCGGTATCGCGCAGAACGCACAGGGGCGGCGACAGCCGTCCGCGATCTTGAGATAGGCTGAGGCGCCCGCCACACTCGCTCGAACGGTATCCGCCTCATCGGTCCCGACGGTTGCGGCTTCTGTGGGAAGATGATACAGCGGCTCAGGATGCGGTCCTTTGCGGAGTTCACGCACAACCTGCACGATGTCCATCCAGCGACGCGTGCCGAGAATGCCATCAATGCCGGGAACTTGTTCAGCGACGTCCGCGCCATAACGCTGCGTCAAACATCCCGCCGCGATCAGCAGTTGGTCGTTGCGTTTGCTCCCGGAAAGTTCGCGCAAGACATCAATAGATTCTTGTTTGGCCGGACCGATAAATCCGCAGGTGTTGACGATCAGCACATTCGCTTTGGCCGGGTCATCCACAGCGCGATAGCCATCGCGCAATAAAAGTTGCGCCATGGAATCCGAATCAACGGTATTCTTGGCACAGCCAAGCGAAACGAGGTGAAACGTATTGGAAGTCAAAATTATCCTCCGGGTTTGGGAGTGGGAGTGACAGTTGGCGTGCGCGTCGGTGTTTGCGTGATGGTTGGAGTGGCTGTGATGGTTGGCGTTGGCGGTTGAGTGGATGTGGGCGTGACCACGCCTTGCACCGAGTATACGCGGTCAACCACTTCGCCGAAGCCGCCCATGATTCCAAGATCACGGCCATTGAACGTGATGCGGACCGCCGAGGCATTTCCAACCAGCACTTCAATCTGATCATTTGCATCATACGAATACGTGATGCCCGGCGAGGTGCGTCCATCGAACTGGACTTTGCCATCCACCGTCACGCGCATGTACGTTCGTTCCACTGATACGATGGCCAGTTGAACTTTGATGTTCGGGCCTAACGTTTGAAATTCAAGCGTGGCCGTTAATTCTAATGGCGCCTGCGCCGTATTCTGCGCGGGGATAAGAGTCACTTCCTGCACGAGAGTCGGCGCGGCTGTCTCTGCCAAGATATCCGAGATGGACGGAGCCGTCGGCTGTGGATGTGAGTTCGAGCGGATCACCGCCACGCGGCTGATGCCCCAAATGGCAAACAACAAAAGCATGATCGCCATTCCGCCGCCGAAGACCAAGTCGCTGGCAATGAAAGTTCGTAAAGGCGGCAGGCTTGTGTTCACGGTCATGTGCGAGCGCGAACGCTTCGGCTTTTCCGATTGGCGCTCGCGGTAGCGCGCTTGGATTCCATCCGCAAAATGCAAAAGGATCGCGTCCACATCCAAATCGAGGAAACCCGCGTAATTAGCGAGGATGCCGCGCGACTGCACGGGCGAGGGCAATTGATCCAGTAGGCCCTCTTCCAGCGCTTTCAAATACGCGGCGCGCACGCGCGTATGACGCTCCACTTCAGCGTACGTGAGACTCAACATCTCACGTCGTTCACGCAACTGCTTGCCGACCTCCGCGAAAATTTCATCGGAGGATTTGGCCGAGTCAGGTTCAGCAGGAATGGGATTGAAATCACGCGCGCTGGTTTCCAGCGTGATGGCTTCCGCTTCTTCCTCGACCTTTGGCCGGGCCGCCGTTGATTTGACTTTGACCAATCCGGTCAGCCAGCCGCGCAAACGCGGCCAAATCCCATCCTGTTCCATGGGCTGAGATGGAATTTCGGTTGTCGTTTCCTGCTGGGGTTCTTCCACACCGCGCGCATCTTCAATATGCGTTTGTTCATGCGTCGCTTCCTGACCCTCATCAATGGGCGGCGCGGACGAAAGAAATTCGGCCTGCGCGGCGATTACACGCGCTTCATGCGAGACCGGTTCGGAAGCGCGGCGGCTAACTTTTTTTTTACTTCATCAACATTCTCACCCTCGCTTGAATCGAGCAGTTTGACTCTTTTCGTTCCGTTTTTGCGCGCGTTTGTTTTGCGGGGAGATGTCGCGGGTGCCGGTTCTTGCGGCGGAGCGGATTCTTGAACGGCGGGCGCGGGTTCGGCGGGCAGTTCTTCCGTGTAACGCAGGGGGACAAATGGTTCCAGCTCCGGCGCGGGAGATTGAGTTTCGGCGACAGGTTTGGATTCCTCAACCGGCGCGTCTTGCTTCGGTTCGGCGCGGCGCGTAAAGCGCTCGCGCAAACTCTTCAGCAGGCCGGGACGCGACGGCGCAGGCGGAGAAACGGTCTCTGGCGCGGAGGGCGGCTCAACGTCAAGAGATGAAGCGGGCTCAGGTTCAGCTGGTCGAACAGGCACGAGCGAGTTTGAGTCCAGGCCGAGGAACTCCGCATAGATTCGCAAGAAGCCGCGCGCCTGCGCGTTGGATGGGATCGCGGAAAGATCGCCGCGCTCAAGCGCCTCGAGGTAACGCGGGCGAATGCGCGTGGTCTGCGCGACCTGCTCGAGCGTGAGTTGACGCGCTTCACGCGCCCGTTTGAGTTTATCGCCGATTGTTTCAGACATACGGGAAATATTGTAGCACAACATCACCGGCCCATTTGAGCCGGTGATGGATGAGAGCTTATTCAGCTTTTGCAGGTTCGGCGGGCGCTTCTTCTGCCTTCTTACGAGCGCGCGGCGCACGCTTGGGTTTCTCTTTGACTTCAGGCTCGGCTTCTGCCTCGGCTTCCGCGGCTTCGCCTTCGCGATGGACGATGATTTTGATTTCAGGAATCAAGTCAATCGTCAAGCGGACGTGGGCCTTGAACTCACCCACTTCACGGATCGGTTGCATGTCAATCTGCTGGCGCTTGACCTCATACTTGGTCTGTTCCATGATGGCATTGGCTACATCCTGCGTGGTGATCGAGCCGTACAGTTTGCCGGTCTCACCGGCTTTGGCGGCGAAGGTGAGCGTGATGCCGTTGATGTGATCGGCCAGGTCTTTGAGTTCACTGTTGAGTTGCGCGCGCTTGACCTCGGCCTGCTTGCGAATCTTTTCGGCAGTCTTCATCGCGCCGGGTGTAGCGAGCACAGCCAATCCCTGCGTTAGCAGGAAGTTGCGGCCATACCCGTCAGCGACTTTTTTCACGTCGCCGGCGCGGCCTAATTTGTAAACGTCCTTGATCAGCAATACTTTCATTTCGTTCAAGCCCTTTCCAACGGAAGATGATTTTTCGTTGAACGAAGGGTACTACGTTCAACGGGCGGACATTGTACCAGAGAGTGACCGCCTTGCCAACCTTGCACACAACGAGTAAGATTCTGCCATGGATCGCTGGCCGATTAATCCGCGTCGCGTGGCTGTTTTTGCGGGCATCCTCGTGTTCATCCTGATGGTCATGGACTTCAACGCGCGCCTCGAGAATCTTGACCGCCTGAAAAAACAAGCGCAGGTCATGAGCGTGCAGGCCACGCAGGTTCAGCAGACTCAGGCCGCGCTGGAAACTCAGGTCGCTTACGCGGGATCCGACCAGGCGGTCCAGGATTGGGCGCGCAGTGAGGGCCATTACGTCCAGCCCGGCGACCAGCCCGTGGTCCCGGTGGGGCAACCCGGCGCGGCCTCCATTCAATCCGAACCGTCAACGCCTACATCCACCCCCATGCCAAACTGGCAAATCTGGTGGCAATTGTTCTTCGGCCAGTAAGGCTAATGCAACGACAGCGGGGAGAAGTTCATGCTATGATTCCGGCACAAAAGAAACTCGGCAGAAACCGCGTGCGCATCGCTGAGACGATCCAAGAAATATCGGAACGTTGATCCAGCAGGTTTGAAATCCCTTTACAGCAGAACAATTCATGAAACGACTCGGCCTCTTCCCGGATTCAACGACGATTCAAAACGACACACTCCACATTGCCGGACGTTCCCTCGCCTCTCTCGCGGACGAGTACGGGACTCCGTTATACATTTATGACCGCGCCACGATGGATGCCTCCGTCGCCGCGTACAAAGGCGCATTGCAAACATACTATCCCGCGCAAGCAGAAATCACCTACGCAGGCAAAGCCTTTCTCTGCAAAGCCATCGCCGAATGGACGCAACAACACCAGTTATGGGTGGATTGCACGGGCGAGGGCGAAATTGGCATCGCCGTCGCAGGCGGCGCGCCGCGCGAAAAGATTCTCGTGCATGGCGTCAACAAGTCGCCTGCGGATTTAAATTCCGCTATTCAACATGCGGGAACGATTGTCGTTGACAATCTAACCGAACTGAAGAGAATCAGTGTCACTCTTCGGTCGCTACGCTCCCTCAGAGTGACACTGATTGTCGAAGAGACTCTTCGCTTCGCTCAGAGTGACATATCTGTCTGGCTTCGTCTCCTCCCAGGTGTGGCCGTTGCAACCCATCACAGCCACACACAGACCGGTCAACATGACAGCAAGTTCGGTATGACGCGCGAGGAAATTTTGGAGGCCGCGTCGTTTTGCAAGGAACATAACTTGCCATTGAAAGGAATCCATTTTCACCAGGGTTCGAACTTTCGCGATCCCTCGCCCCTGATCTCGGCCATCGAGTTGGGACTGGATGTATCGAAGGAGATCGGCTTTGCAGGAGAGTGGCACTTCTCCCCCGGCGGCGGATGGGGCGCGGCTTATCACGAGGACGAATTGCCTCAACCAGATATCGGAGATTATGTCCGCAGGATCGCGGAGAGCGTAACAAAAGGCTGTAAAACGCGCGGACTTAAATTGCCGGTTTTGCATCTTGAGCCGGGGCGTAGTCTCGTGGCGCGCGCGGGAGTCGCTGTCTATCGCGTCGGCGCGATCAAACGCCGCGGCGAACGGACCTGGATTCTCACCGATGGCGGCATGACGGACAATCCGCGTCACGCCATGTACGGGGCGAGATATTCCTGTTTAACGGTAGCCGGTCCAAGTCGGGAAATGAGCGAGCGTGTTTCCATCGCCGGGCCATATTGCGAGTCCGGCGATGTCGTCATCGAAGATTTGCCGATGCCAAAGATCGAAGAAGGTGATTTGATCGCGGTGCCGGTCAGTGGCGCGTATCATCTCAGCATGTCGAGCAATTACAATGGAGCGCGGCGTCCGGCAGTGGTTCTGCTCGAAGAAGGCAAAGCAAAGTTAATCGTCCGGCGCGAAACGGTGGAGGATTTGTTGCGCCGAGACTTATCAATTGCTTAGTTTCGCGCGAAGGGAGCGCGGTACAATTAGGCGCGATATCCGCTCCATTGATTTTAGGAGTAATTATGTCCTTGCTCACCGGGCAGTCATCTCTCAGCTCCACTTTGAAAATAAAAATCCGCTTATATTGGGCGCTGATCAAATCCCTGCAAACAGGGCTTTTGCTCATGACGGGTATCGCGGGTTATTTGAGCGCGCACGCGGCAGTGCGCTGGGGCGAGTTCCTGCAAATGATTCCCAGTTTGTTCCTTGCAATCAGCGGCTCGACGATCCTCAACATGTGGTGGGATCGCGACGTTGACGCAAAGATGAAGCGCACACACAAGCGCCCCACCTCGGCAGGACAAGTGACGGCAAATGAAGTCTTGCGGCTGGGGATAATCGTTTCAACCATCGGCGTCGGATGGGCATTGCTCGTAAATCTTTTTTATGGGGTTGTGGTATTTGCCGGACTTTTCCTCGATGTGGTCGTGTACAGCATGTGGCTGAAGCGCCGCACGTGCTGGTCTATTGTGTGGGGCGGGATTTCAGGCGCAATGCCGATCCTTTCAGGGCGCGTGCTGGCCGTTGGGCGGATCGAGCCAATCGGGATTTTGCTGGCCGCCGCGATTTTATTTTGGATCCCCACACATACACTGACGTTCAGCCTGAAGTTTTTTGAAGATTACAAAGCCGCAGGCGTGCCGACCTTTCCATCTACATATGGCATTAGTTTCACCCGCCTCGCCATCGCGACTTCGAGTATGACCGCGGGCCTGGCAATGATCACCGCCTCGGTTTGGATCGGCGTGGCGGAGGGCATTCTCGCTTTGATTATCGTCTTGAGCGCCGGGCTTCTCTTTCTGGCGGCAACTGTTGTCTTCAACCCCTCAGATAAAACAAATCTGAGGCTGTACAAATACGCCTCGATCTACATGCTTTGCACAATGCTACTGATCATCCCCTACAGGTTGTAAATTTTTCAGCGTAATTGAAAAGAACTCTGGCGCTAGCGCCAGAGTTCTTTTGTCAAACGGGTGATTTCTTTGCTTTGAGCTTCGGTCAGATTCACAAACGGTGAATTCTCTTCGACCGTGTCGCGATTCTCGACGATCAACACTTTTGCGTCTTGGCTGAACGTATGAGAATGCCAGCAATTCCTTTTCACGTTGTATAACTTGTTCAACTCCATGTCCACCGCATGGATGTTGGTGACCGCCTCAGCGCCTTCGCCCAAGAATAAAATACAGCGCCCCGCCAGCAGAACGAAGACTTCATCGGTCTCGGTATGTTTCTGCATTCGTTTGATTCTTTCGGGCAAAAGATCGGGTGTGTAATTCATCAACGCCACGCGCCAGGACTGGAAATCAATGAGCGGCTTATAATCCGGGCCATCGTATTCGCGGATTTCGATCAGAGATTCGGACAGCGTAGTTGCCATGCTTTGATTGTATCAAAACAAGTTCATAAAGTTAACTTCTCGCCGTGTTCGCTCAGCCATTTTCGCTGGCGTTTATAGTCCGGCAAAATGGACTCAACCGCTCTCCAAAATCTTTTCGAATGATTCTTCACACGCAAATGCGCCAATTCATGCACAACCACATAATCAATCACTTCGAGCGGGGCCATCGCCAGCCGCCACGTGAAGTTCAACGTCCCATCCGGGCTGCACGATCCCCAGCGGGTCCGTGCAGAGGTGATCCTGACCTGTTTTGGGGAAAAACCGTGTCGTTTCGCAAATTGGTTCACGCGTTCGGCAATAATTTCAAGAGCGCGTTTTTTGTACCAGCGCGTGAAGACTGCTTCTCCTCGCTTTTCCGCGCTTCGACTTAGGTAGAATCCGTTGTCGAATTTGAGAGAGGGTCGTTGCGGCCTCACCAGTCTCAAGTCAAAGGAAGAACCGAGGAACAGAAACCTTTCGCCATCTACATATTGTTTTGGAGTTAGAATGTTGGATTTCATCTTCCGACGCGTCCGTTCGATCCAATCCGCCTTTTCCGCCACAAAGGATTCGATCTCGCGCTGTGACGTACGCATCGGCGCGCGGACCGTCAGTCTGCCATCGCGTTCGACGATCAATGCAATCGTTCGGCGTTTACTACGCACGAGTTTATCAATTTGAATTGGCATAACCGAATCAAAACCCGCCTTGTTGGCGGGTCATAGTGCCGAGGGTGAGATTTGAACTCACGACCAAGGGCTTATGAGTCCCCTGCTCTACCACTGAGCTACCTCGGCGTTGTGGAAAGAGCGCCGCAAATGTTACTATGGGACATGGCAATTGTCAACAGCACACCGCGCACGGGGTATAATCTGGCAAAAGGAGAGCGTATGAAAGTCCTTGTCCTGGAACGCGGAACAAAAGAACGCTCTTTGATCCAGAACGCTTTGGAAAAAAGCGGGTATGAGATGCTGGTCAGCGAAAACACGGAACAGGCTCTGCAAATGATCGGAACAGGCGAGGCGCGGTTCATCATCGCGGACCAAGACATGGAGGAAATCCAAAAAAGCGAATTCATCCGCCGCGCACGCGCCTCCACGAAAGCAACGTTATATTTTCTCGTGCTTTCATCGTCCGATAACGATCTGGCAGACGCGGACGACACACTGCACAAGCCGCTGGGAATCACCGAACTTAGATCAAGGATCATGGTCGGACAGAGATTTATGTCGCTCGGTGATAGTTTATCGCAGGCACGCGACCAGATTGAGAATCTGGCCGTATACGATAGCCTGACGGGTTTAATGAACCGCAGTGCCTTTTTCAGAACCGCGCAGGGTGAGTTAGAGCGCGCCCGCCGCAGTTCATCGCCGCTGACTTTGATCGCGCTGGACATTGACGACTTCAAATCACTCAACGAGAAATACGGCGTTCAAACAGGAGATGAGGCCTTGAAAATCGTCTCCCACGCTATTCGAGAAAAAAGCCGGCCTTACGATTGCATCGGGCGATGGACGGGAGACCAGTTTGTCATCGCCTTGCCCGGTGTGATCGGCGCGGACGCGGAGAAGATCGCTGAACGCATTATTCGCGGCGTCCACTCCACCGACATCACCTATAATAACAATACAGTCAATGTATCCATCAGCGCAGGGATTGCATCTGCCTCGCGCATTAGCGCCGCCACCGAGGTCGAGCCGCTGATCGAGCAGGCGCGCCAGGCTATGATCCGCGCCAAAGAAGCAGGCGGGAATCAGGTCCATCTCATTTACATCTAAACTCTTCGGAAGCAGACGGGGATGGTAAAATCAGCCCATTCTCGGGCGACCTATATTCACGTCCGAGGCAGGAGATAGAATGGCAGATAATTTGAAAGTTGAAGATGGGCATGTGGTTTCCATGCACTACACGTTGCATGTGGATGGAAAGGTTGTGGATTCATCCGAAGGCGGGGAACCTTTGCAATTTATTCAAGGCATGGGTCACATCATTCCAGGTTTGGAACATCAGTTGTATGAAATGAAAATCGGTGACAGCAAGAAGGTCGTCGTCGCGGCGAAAGACGGTTACGGCGAGGAAGACGCGGAGGCCTTCATGGATGTCCCGCGTGAATCGTTTCCGGAAACTGTTCCGCTCCAAAAAGGCACGGAACTGGAACTGCGTGATCAATCGGACCACCCTGTTTACGCCCGCATTGATTCGATCAGCGATGAAAACGTGCGGCTCAACATGAACCATCCGCTGGCGGGCAAGGAACTTCATTTCGACGTCAAGATCGCGAGTTTGCGCCCCGCCACCGAAGAAGAAATTTCGCACGGCCACGTTCACGATCACGGACACAGTCACTAAAAAAAACCTCCGCGTGTGCGGAGGTTTTGATCTCACAAGACCAATTGCAGGATCAGCAACGCGGCCATCCCTGCCAAAATCGTCAGCAACGTGTTCTTTGTCCACCACGCCGCCAGAACCGCAACGATTCCCGCCAGGAAGCGATGATTGTCGAGGCCGAAATCAAACTTACCGGATGGCATCAACACTTCAGGAAAAACAATCGCAGATAAAACCGCAGGCGGGACAAAGCGCAACGCGCGACGCATCGTCTCCGGGACCTCGAAGCGGCCCAGCAAATAAATGAACGACAGCCTCATCCCGAACGTGATCAATCCGCCGAGCAACATCACCAGCCAGATGTTCACAGCGCCTCCTTCGGGGATTCTTTCCCCTCCAGCAACATACCGACGATGATGCCTGTCAACGCGGCGAGGATCAATCCCAATTTATACGGCAGGCTGAAGGCCAACAGCGCAACCAAACCGGCGGAAAGCGCGGCCGCGATCACTGGCCGATCCTTGAGCACCGGAACGACCATCGCGATAAAGGTCAACGGCAAAGCAAAATCCAGCGGCCAGGATTCCGGAATGGACGTGCCGAGAAAAATCCCGAAAGCAGTGCTGACTTGCCATGTAAACCATAATGAAAGCCCCGCGCCCAGAAAAAACCAATGACTGGCAGGCGTCAATTCCTCTTCTTCATAATGGATGATGGTCGCGGCATAAGCCTCGTCCGTGAGAAAATAAGACAGCAGAGCCTTCCACCGCATGGACAGATTTCTGACATACGGCGCCACCGAGGCGCTGTACAACATATGCCGCAAATTGACCACTGCGATCGTCAGCACGATCACCAATCCCGGCGCGGCGCCATGCACCAGTTGCGCGGTCACGAATTGGGATGATCCGGCAAAAACAATGGATGACATCATTTGCGCGGCGGTCGCTGAAAGTCCGGAACTGAGCGCCAGCGCGCCGTAAATTAATCCGAATGGAAAAACACCGATCAAAAGCGGGAACTCGGCGCGAACCCCCGCCCAAAACAATTTCAGTCGTTGATTCATGATCGCCTAATGTGGAAGTGGAATTCCTGCGTAACTCTGCAGCGTCATTTCAAGATACGCGTTACGAATAATCGACTCCAGAACGCTTTTGATACGAACGCGTTCATTCGCAGGGTTATTATTTGGATTGAAACTAATGGGCTTGCAGACTTTGACTTCCCGCAAGCGCGGATGAACCACCAGCGGATAGAATCGCAAAATCTTTTGTGTGCTTTCGAAATACATCTCGCCCAATCGAGAAAAGCCCTTCTTGAACGGACTCATGCGGCATTGATCATCCAAAGGCTGGGCTGGGTCCTCGGGAAAGATCAAAAGACTTCTGCCGCGCTTCAGAAAATCAACACTGATGCGATACGTTTCCATCAAGTCCTCACCCTGCCAGACGGGAATACATTCTATCTTTTTCAAAAGTCGAACGGAGGCTTGCGAGATCAAGCGCGATACTTTCATGCTAATCGGAGGAGGAATGTGCAATTGTGGTTCGACAAAATCCTTATTCAAATAAGCCGCGGCTTTATTCCAATCCACCATATCGCCGATCACCCACGGATACAAACGGATCGGCATCGAGGACGCCACGGCAATCGGCCCTAATGCCAGGGCATGGTTGGCAACATACACAGCCGGGCCTTCCGCCGGCAAATTCTGCCCGTCAACCAGCTCGCCGCCCCAGACGAAGACGTTGAGCAATCCTGCAAGAACACGATAGAGCATGTCACCCGACATGATTGGCCTCCACGAACAAACAGGCTCTGCCGATTTTCATTAAGTATAACAATGAACACAATTTGGTAAATCGGCATAACGCGAGCGCAACGCCTCATCCCAGACCTGGTTACGGCTCACGCCCACCGGTGGAAATTCATGATTCAGAACAAGAATTCGCATTGACCCATGCCTTTAAAGAGATGACTTCAAGTATACATCACACCAGGCCCGCTCCGTCCGCAGATGTGCACACATACATTTCCGGATGAAGCCCCGTCTCGGACTCGTAACGTGTGGCAAGAATTTCTTCAAAGTCGTGGACTTTTTCTCGCTCCACCAGATTGACTGTGCATCCACCAAAACCGGCTCCGGTTAAACGCGCGCCGTAACATCCATCCAAGGATTGGGCGATACGCGCCATCGCATCCAATTCAGGACAGGAGACTTCGTACAAATCGCGCAGGCTGACGTGACATTGATTCATCAAATCGCCGAAGCCCGCGATGTCGCCCGCTTCCAAGAATGAGACTGCACGTTCGGTCCGCTTCATTTCCTCGACCACGTGCCGGGCGCGCTTTTCCACCTGAACTGGAAGTTTCGCTGACAGTTCCTCGAACTGCGCGGCGTTCACGTCGCGCAGGGATTTGATATTTGGCAAATCCTGTTTCAAAATACGCACGGCTTCTTCGCACGCGGCGCGGCGATCATTGTACGCGCTGTCCGTCAACTTGCGCCGCACAGACGTGTCCGCGACCACAATGGCTACATCTTTCGGCAATGCGAATGAGCGATATTCCAACGAGCGGCAATCGAGAACCAGCAGATGATCGCGTTCTCCGCAGGCAGATGCAAATTGATCCATGATGCCGCAATTGACGCCGACATATTGATTCTCGGCGCGCTGACAGAGCAAAGCCAAATCCATCGGCTCGATCTTCCACCCGCCGAGGGTCATCCATGCGACGCCAAACGCGAGTTCAACAGAGGCCGAAGAACTCAATCCCGCGCCGCGCGGCACATCCGAGATAAAGACGGCTTGCATGGCGGGAGTCTCATAACCAGATTCACGAAGCGACCACATCACCCCGGCGGGATAGTGCGCCCAATCGGGCAAAGGAGAATCGTCAGATTGAGTTTTGGAAGATAAGGTTCGAGGGGAGAAAGAGGCTTGTTGGTGAAAATCCCCGGCCCACAGGGCGGTCTGATCGGAGGCGGTCGTCGAGAAGGCAATGTAGGTTGCGCGGTCAATCGCGACCGGCATGACCCATCCATCGTTGTAGTCCACGTGTTCGCCAAGTAGATTAACACGCCCCGGCGCGCAGGCAACGAAATCAGGAGCGCGACCAAATTTTTCAATGAAGAGTTGATGAACTCTATTTTTCAAATCCATGCCGCGAGTATAACGTCTCCCCAATTTTCTGCCTACCGGATTAATTTTTTCAGCGTGAATGAAGATCGGACGTCAAACGCTCCACTAATTCGACGGCCAGCCCGATATAAGATTCGGGCGAGAGACTTTGCAAACGAGTCCGCGTTTCGGCGTCTACATCAATCGCTTCGCACCAGGACCGATAATCGGCTTCCGTTAAAACGCGGCCGCGCGTCTGACGTTTGAGTGACTCATACGCGTCGCTCCGTCCCGCCGCGCGCAGAATGGTCTGCGCGCCTTCGGCCACAACTTCCCAATGCGCATTCAAGTCTGTTTTCAGTTTTTTTTCATCAGGCGCGATGCCTTTCAATCCACGCTGAAGGTTGATCCACGCGATGAGTGTATGGCCGAGCGCGGTTCCAAACGTGCGCCGCACCGTTGAATCGGACAGATCGCGTTGCAGGCGCGAGACGGCCAGCTTCTGAGCGTAATGCGTGAAAAGCGAATTCGCCACACCGAGATTTCCCTCCGCGTTTTCAAAGTCAATCGGATTGACCTTCTGCGGCATGGTCGAAGACCCCACTTCCCCCTCGATAACAGCCTGCTTGAGATAGCCATCGCTGATGTAGCGCCAGATGTCTTGAGAAAAGTCAATCAAAATGGAATTTGCCAATCGCAAAGAATCGAAGTAGCGAATCCAATTATCGTATGGCAGGATTTGTGTGGTAAAAAGATTGGGGTCAAGACCAAAGTGAGCAATGAAATCCTGGCTGAACATAAGCCAGTCCACGTGCGGCGCGGCGGAATGTAGCGCGTTGAGGTTCCCGACCGCACCGGTTAATTTTGCTTCAAAGCGATGTGCCGCAATTTCTCCGCGTGTTTTCTCGAGACGCGCAAAATAAACCGCAAACTCTTTTCCTACAGTTGTGGGGACGGCGAATTGCCCATGTGTGCGCGCCAGCATGGGCAAAGCGCGGTAGCGGATGGCGAAGTCATGAAGAGAAGAGAGCAGAGAATCGAGAGCGGGGAGAATGATCTTGTCGCGCGAGTCGCGCAAGGCGATGGCCTGCGCGATACTGTTGGTATCTTCAGAAGTCAGGCCAAAGTGAATCCAGGGGATTAAATCTTTGAGCGATGAGTCTTGAAATTTTTCCTGTAAATAATATTCGATGGCTTTGACGTCGTGGCGCGTCTCACGTTCATGGGCGCGGATGGATTCCGCATCGGACGAAGAGAAATTAAATTTGATGGATTCAAGTTGAGCGGACTCGGATTCGGTCAAGGCGCGGAAAAGGCCGATTTTGGAAAGCGCCGCCAAAAAGTCCAGCTCGACGCGGACGCGATCGCGCAGAAAAGCGAATTCAGAGAAATGTCCGCTCAAAGGCGCGGTCCATTCCGCGTAGCGTCCATCCAAAGGCGAGAGGGCATGCAAATCATCCATGGTCGGCGAGATAATCCGAGATGATTGTATCGTAATGGGCGGTGACTTTGAAGCCTTTGACGGCGAGGGCTTTGCGCTGTTCGGACGAGATGCTTCCATTTTTGAGCGCGTCCAACACGGACCGATAATCGGCGGGGTCGCAGACGAGGGTGACGCGCTCGTGGTTTTTCGCCGCGGCGCGAATGAGCGTGACGCCGCCGATGTCAATGTTTTCGATGACGTCGGCATAAGCGACATTGGGTTTTGCAATCGTTTCTTCAAACGGATAAAGATTGACGACGACGAGATCAATGTAATCCCAGCCAAGATCGAGCAACTGCTGATGGTCTTCATTTGTTGAGCGCGCCAGAAGCCCCCCGTGAACGGCAGGATGCAGGGTCTTGACTCTGCCGCCGAGAATTTCCGGCGACTTGGTGTAATCGGCAACTTCGGTGACGTTGATTTTATTTTCGCGCAGAAGTTTTGCGGTGCCGCCGGAGGCAAGCAATGTCCAGCCGAGGGATGCAAGACCCTGAGCGAATTCAGTGATTCCAGTTTTGTCATGAACGGAGAGGATGGCGATAGGCATGCGAAAATTCCTTTAGAAAGTGGCGAGTAGCAATTAGCGACTAATACGTGTTGCTTTTGTCTGCAACAAGCTTTTGAGAGTGTGGACAAGAAGTTGATGTTCTGTTTGATGAACACGAGCTTCAAGAAATTCTAAAGTATCGTCTGGATGGATGGGAATGATCTCTGTTGCGAGAACAGGACCGTTGTCCACACCTTCATCGGGGACGAGGTGAACCATCACCCCGGTATGGTCAATCTCACCGCGCTGATAAGCCGCGAAAGCGCGTTGGATGGCGTGTGTGCCGGGAAACATCCCGGGCAGGGCGGGATGAAGGTTGATGACGCCATTCGGGAAAACGGATAAAAAATGATTGGAGAGGATTCGCATCCAGCCAGCCAGGATGATGTAGTCCGGTAGTTTGATAGTTATGTAGTTGGCTAGTCGAGTGTCGTAGTCGCGGCGGGATTCGTTTTCGAGTTTAGGGAAATAAATGGATTCGATCCCTGCGTCTTTGGCACGCACAAGCCCATATGCGTCAGCCTTGTTCGAGATGACAGAAACGACGGAGGCATTCAGTTCGCCGGACGCGCAGGCATCGAGGATCGCTTGCAGATTGGAGCCGTTGCCGGAGATGAGGACGACGAGTCGGGCAGTCATCAGTAATCAGTTACCAGTGTCCAGTGATTGGTTTAGTGATGGAAGAGGCGCACGCCGCTGAAGATCATGGTCATGCCGTATTCGTCCGCGGTTTGGATGACCGAGTCGTCGCGCGTCGAGCCGCCGGGTTCGACGACATATTTCACGCCGCTCATCGCGGCGCGATGGATGCTGTCAGAAAATGGGAAGAAGGCGTCAGAGCCGAGGGTAACGGAATCCAATTTGGATAGCCATTCACGCTTTTCGTCCGGAGTCAGTTGTCGGGGAGTCTGAACGAAGATATCCGGCCAATCTGCTTTTTCGCTGGGAGTCACATCGTCGCGCAAAAACTGGTCAACGGCGTTGTCGCGGTCAGGTCGTTTGATGTTCGGCTTGAAGGGAAGCGACAAAACGACCGGATGCTGACGAAGCCACCACAAGTCCGCTTTTTGACCCGCGAGGCGCACACAGTGGATGCGGGACTGTTGCCCCGCGCCGACGCCGATGGTTTGACCATCCGCAACAAAACAGACCGAATTGGATTGTGTGTACTTGAGTGTGATCCAGGCGAGGGTCAGATCGCGAATCGCATCCGGCGGAAGATCGCGGCGTTTTGTGACAATATTGCCAAAGTCCGCGGGTGAGACGAGGCGATCATGGCGGCGTTGTTCAAACGTCACACCGAAGACATCGCGGGTTTCTGTGAAGGGCGGCTCATACGCGGGGTCAATTTGAATAATCGCATATTTGCCTTGCTTTTTGCTTTTGAGGATCTCGAGCGCGGCAGGTTCATACGCAGGCGCGATCACGCCATCCGAAACTTCGCGGGCGATGAGTTTCGCAGTGGATATATCTACTGTATCGGACAAAGCGATGAAATCGCCGAAAGAGCACAGACGGTCCGCGCCGCGAGCGCGCGCGTACGCCGTGGCAAGCGGCGAGAGTTCGAGATCGTCCACGAAATAACTTTTCTTGAGCGCGTCCGAAAGCGGAACGGATACTGCCGCACCCGCGGGACTGACGTGCTTGAACGAAGCCGCGGCGGGCAGACTGAGCGCGGCCTTGAGTTCACGGACAAGTTGCCAGGCGTTGAGCGCATCCAGCAGGTTGATGTAGCCGGGCGAGCCATTCAGAACCGCGATCGGTAAATCCGAATCGGATCTCATGAAGACGCGCGCAGGCGCTTGTTGAGGATTGATTCCATAACGAAGAGAAAAAGATGATGGCATGAAGACCTTTCTTGTCTGCAGATCACACAGATTTTATGCGAGGATAACTTTCCGCTCGCCCTTGACCAGTTTGCCGATGACAAAAGTTGGTTGAGGGATTTGCTTTTGAATTCCGTCAACTTGAGACTGATCCACAATTGCCACCATGCCAATGCCCATATTGAAGACGCGGTACATTTCGTCAACGGATATGTTTCCTTTTTGCCGAATCAAATTCCACAATGGAGGAACGGGCCACGAGCCAAGGCAAATTTCAGCGTTGAGATTCTCTGGCAGGACGCGCGGGATGTTTTCGATGAATCCACCGCCCGTGAGGTGGGCGAGGGCTTTGATGTCAGAGAGCAGAGAATAGAGAGCAGATAAATAAGAATGATGAGGAGCAAGGAGCGCATCTGCAAGAGAAATACCGAGTTCGGGATAAATTGTTTCGAGAGATGTATCTGCAAAAATTTTGCGAATCAGCGAATAACCGTTGGTATGAGGCCCGCTCGAAGTCAGTCCGATGAGAACGTCGCCTGCTTTGATGTTTTTGCGCGGCAAAATATCTTCGCGTTCAACCACGCCAACAATTGTTCCGGCCACATCAAATTTGTTTTGCTGATACACGCCCGGCATTTCGGCGGTCTCGCCGCCGAGCAAAGCCATGCCCGCTTCTTTGCAGGCTTCAGCAATCCCGGTCACCACTTCGGCAGTTTGCTCGGGATTCAGTTTGGAGGTGGCGAAATAATCCATGAAAAAAAGCGGACGCGCGCCCTGCGCCAAAATGTCATTGATGCAATGATTGACGATATCATGACCGATGCCGCGATAGCGTCCCACCGACGCGGCCAGTTTTACTTTCGTACCGACTCCGTCGGTGGATGCAACCAGCACCGGAGATTTCATCGTCTTCAAACCGGAGACATCATAAAGTCCGCCGAAGGAACCGATACCTGCCAACACAGCCGGGTTATATGTGGATCTGACCGCGTCTTTCATCAGGCTGACGGCGCGGTTGCCCGCGTCAATCGAGACGCCCGAATCGGCATAAGCAGATTTGGAAACGGACAAGCGGATGGCGGCTCCAGATGGAGACGGTACTTCGACATAGATCGGTTTACCACGGAGGGATTTGAAACGGATTGGAGGAATAGGCGAAGCGGAACCGGCTTTCCCCGTCAGCGGGGGCAATTTCATGCCGGGACTTCTGTGTATGTAGCGATAAATAAATTGTTGCCATTCCTGTACGGCTTTAGGAGCCAGAATCCGCTTGAATTCAAGACTCTTCCTTCCAAAGTTATACAACATGCCAATTGTGGTGCCGGTCGCTGCGAGATAAGTCAATAACTGACCCACCTCATCCTTTCCCAGCGAATGGGAAAAAGCCTTGCATTCGACCACCAAAGATTCCTCCACCCATAAGTCCAAAGTCAAATAACCAATCCGTTTTTCCCCAATATAAACTTCTACGCGTTTTTCCACTTCGACAGCGAAACCGGAATCCGCGCAAAGTTCTGCAAGTCTGCGTTGGTAAAACTTTTCGGCATGGCCGGGCTTGAGTTCGTTATGCGCTTGCATCGCCAATCCGTTTACTTTGAACGTCAATGCATCGAAATCCGTTTCGACCAAACCGGGTCTAGCCATTATGTATCATCTCCATCCATCATCCGTTTATCCGTTTCATCTATTCGTTCCCGAACTCGGTTATAGCGCGCGACGCGCAATATCCCTGCGATATTGCATTCCCTCGAACGAAACATTTCTTATATTTGAATACGCCGCCTCAATTGCCGACTCAATGCTGTTTGACGCGACAGTTAATCCAAACACGCGCCCCCCTGCCGTAATGACTCGCCCGCTCTCCGTTTTCGTCCCTGCATGAAAGCAGAATACATCCTCAGGCAACGCTTCAAATGACACGATCTTTCCACTTTCCGCTTTTTCGGGATAGCCTTTGCTCGCCAGCACCACACAAACCGATGCGCCGTCTTTCCATCGAATATCAAATTGATTCAACGTAGCGTTCACACAAGCCTCGGCAATATCAAGCAGGTCTGTTTCGAGCAGTGGAAGCACCGCCTGGGTCTCGGGGTCGCCGAAGCGGCAGTTAAATTCCAAGACGCGGAGTTCGTTCGAAGCGCGGCCCTGAGCTGGCCGAAGGGTCAGGATGAGACCCGCATACAAAACGCCGACGAACGCCGCGCCCTCGAAGCGCAATCCATTGATGGCAGGCTTCAAAATTTTTTCAATCGCTTCATTCATCAAATCCGCAGTGAAGATCGGCGCGGGCGCGTATGCACCCATGCCGCCTGTGTTCGGTCCGCAATCGGCGTCGAGCAAACGTTTGTGATCCTGCGCTGCGAGCATCGGCACAACGGTCTCGCCATCCGTGAACGCCATCAGCGAAACTTCTTCGCCAATCAGCCGCTCTTCGATGACAACTTCGTCTCCCGCGTCGCCGAAAATTTTATTGACCAACATGGATTCGAGGGTCGCCTTGGCTTCATCCAATGATTCGGGAAGGACAACGCCTTTGCCCGCCGCGAGGCCCGAGGCTTTAATGACAATCGGATAATCTATAGATTGCAAATAATGAACGGCTTTTTCAAATTGATTAAACGTGGCATAGCGCGCGGTTGGGATTCGATACCGCGCCATAAAATTTTTGGCGAAGACTTTCGACGCTTCGATCTGCGCCGCGGCCTTACGCGGGCCAAAACAACGGATGCCTGCCGCTGACAACGAATCTGCCAACCCCGCGGCAAGCGGACCTTCCGGCCCGATCAAAACCAAGTCAATCTGTTTCTCTTTGCAAAATCGGATGATTGCAGAATGGTCCTCTAAATCCAAAACGACGTTCTCCCCGCATGAAGCCGTCCCCGCGTTGCCGGGCGCGATGTAGAGTTTCGTCAGGCGCGGCGACTGCGCGACCTTCCACGCCATGGCATGTTCGCGTCCGCCCGAACCGATGATCAAAATTTTCATACGGGTTCCTGCTTCAAACTTTTCTCAAAGCCCGTCTTGACGGTTTCGACATCCACAGGGATCGGATACTCTCCCGTGAAGCACGCCTGACAATATCCTTCACTGCGACCTACAGCCCGCATCATGCCTTCCACGGAAAGATAGGTCAGCGAATCGGCATCCACGATTTTGCAGATTTCGTCCACCGTACGTTTGTGCGCGATCAGATTTTCGTACGTGCCCATGTCCACGCCCATAAAACACGGATGTTTGATCGGCGGGCAGGTGATCGCCACGTGAACTTCCTTTGCGCCCGCGTTGCGAAGCAACCTGATCAGCGGGCCGGTCGTGTTGCCGCGCACGATGCTGTCGTCAATCATCACAACGCGTTTGTCGAGCACGTTCTCATTGACCACATTGAACTTCATCCCCACGCCGCGCTTTCGGAGCGAATCCGTCGGCTCGATGAACGTCCGCCCGACAAAACGATTTTTGACAAATCCATCGTTGTATGGAATTTTGCTGACGCGCGCGAAACCAATCGCGGCGGGAATCGAGGAATCAGGCACGGGAATGACCACGTCGGCCTCACCCGCTGAAAGTCCGGCTTGATGCGCAAGTTCTTCACCGAGTCTCTGGCGCACATGATGAACGCTCTGCTTGTCCCAAACATGATCCGGCCGCGCAAAATAAATATTCTCAAACACACAGCGCGCCAGCGGTTCATGCGACGCGATGGCTTGATGCACGACCAAAGCATTGTCGGAGAGAGTCACGACCTCGCCGGGGTTCACTTCACGAATCACCTCACAGCCCAGCGTGTGCAATGCGCCGGTTTCGGAGGCCGCGGCATGTCCGCCAGCGGGCAAGGCTCCCACACATAGCGGGCGGAAGCCCCACGGGTCGCGCGCCGCGTACACACAATCGCGGGTCAGGATCACCACCGAGTACGCGCCGATCCATTCCCTCATGCAGAATTGAATCCGTTCGCCCCAGGTTCGACCTTTGGCGCGCGCCAGCATCATGGTCATCACTTCAGTATCCGATGAAGACGACAAACCGACTCCATCTTCAAGCAGACTCTGGCGCAATTGCGCAGAATTTATCAGATTGCCATTATGCCCAAGGGCCAGCGGCCCGTTCAAGGTCTCGATCATGAACGGCTGTGCGTTGCGCACCGACGACGATCCGGTGGTCGAATAGCGCGTGTGCCCGATGGCGTAATGTCCCTTCAACCCATCCAGCGTGCGCGGCCCAAAGACCTGCGAGATCAAACCGACATTTTTATACATGGACATCGCCTGCCCATCCGCCACCGCGATGCCCGCCGCTTCCTGCCCGCGATGTTGAAGCGCGAACAGACCAAAGAACGCCATGCTGGCCACATCTTCATTTGGGGCAAAGATGCCGATGATGCCGCATTCCTCGCGTGGATGATCGTCTTGCAAATCAAACATCATTGCCTGCTCTTCACTGAAAACGGATAACTGTTGACTGAACACTGACTAATGGACACTCGCATCATCCTCCAGAATTTTTTCCGCCAGCTTCTTTTGGGACCGGATCACGACCTCCCTTATTTCAGCATTCTCAAGTCCGAAAATCTTCGCCGCCAACAACGCGGCATTGACCGGTTCCAACACAATCGCCGGCGCGATCCCCGACGGCATTCGCAGAGACGAAAAAATATCCGCCCCACCAAACGACTCACTGACCGGCGGGCAGACGATCACCGGCGCGCTGACCGCGCCATCCACAAATCCGCTCAACGCGTTACTGCGCCCTGCAACGGTGATATAAACTTTTGGGCGCGCGTCCGCTTCATATTCTTTCAAAACGGCAAGCGCGTGTTCCGGCGTCTTGTGGGCTGACGCAACGCGCAAAACCGATTCCAATCCATATCCCTTGCAAGCCTCGGTGATCTTGTTGCAATGGTCAAGATCGGCTTTGGAACCCATGAGGATGACGACCAATGGCTTGGACATAAATTACAACACTCCGGCCTTTTTCAAATTTTCAACGAGCCTGTCGTTGACGGGATAACTTCCCGGAACGAAATTTTCGCCCGTCAGCATTTCATAAATCCGGATATATCGTTCGCTGGCTCCCGCCCACAGTTCCATGGGCATGACAGGCGGCGGCCCATCGCCGCGATAGCCTTTTTCGGCGTACGCCAGCCGAACGAATTCCTTGTCAAAATTCTCAGGGTCTTCGCCCGCACCGAAACGGGCCTGATATGTGTCCGCTTTCCAGAAGCGGGACGAATCGGGCGTGTGGACTTCGTCAATTAGCATTACACTTCCGTCTGCGGCGCGCCCGAACTCGTATTTTGTGTCCACCAAAATGAGGCCGGCTCTGCGCGCCACATCCTGTCCGCGTTCGAAGATCGCCAGCGCCGCGCTTTGAATCTGATCCCACGTCTTTGCATCGAGCAAACCCCTGCTCACCACCTCGGCGCAGGTCAAGCGTTCATCGTGACCCGTCGCGCCGCCCTTCGTGGTCGGCGTGATGATCGGCTCGGGGAGCGCTGAATTCTTTTTCAATCCCTCGGGGAAACGATAGCCATAAATCTCGCGTTCACCGAGCGAATAGCGATACCACAACGCGGTGGAGGTAACGCCCGTGATGTAGCCGCGCACAATGACCTCGACCATGATCGGCTCGGCCACGCGCACAACGGACGCGTTCGGATCAGGAGAAGAGATTAGATGATTCGAGATCAGATGACTCGTCTGCCCGAACCACCAGTTTGATAACTGATTTAAGACCTGTCCCTTGTATGGAACTTTGGCAAGAATATTGTCAAAGGCCGAAAGCCGGTCTGTGGTGGCGATGAGTCTTTTACCGCCCGGCAGGTCATACCAATCGCGCACTTTGCCGGATTGCCGCCCACTCAACGGTAGATTCGATTCGTCAAACGCGCGGGGGATTAATTCAAGCAAATCGTTTTGTACAAGCATCATGACTCCTTTTTCTAAAGTGTTCTACATCTGCTTTCCATAGTTCACGCCATTTTGAAAGAGCGTCAGGCCGCTTTGACCTGTCTCGCCGCGCGTGTGACGCGGATGTTGATAAGAGAAAATATGATTTTCAGGGTGTGGCATCAGTCCCAGCACGTTGCCCTGATGGTTGCAAATGCCCGCGATATCCAGGAATGATCCGTTTGGATTGAATGGATATTCTCCGTTTGCAGACGATCCGTTGGGATGAATGTAAGTCAGCGCAATATGTTGTTCGATGTTCGATATTCGATATTCGGAACCAACTTGAAAGTTGCCCTCGCCATGCGCAACGGGACAAGTGATCGCTTCGCTCAATCCCTTTGTCCAAATGCAGGTCTCCGAAACTGATTTCATGGTCACCCAACGGCACTCAAAATGTCCACGTTGATTGAATGTTAGTGTCGCGCCCTCACCCCCATCCCCCTCTCCAAAAATTGGGAGAGGGGTGAGGGATGAGGGATTTCCCGGTAATATCCCGGACTTAATCAATGCCTGAAAGCCATTGCAAATTCCGATCACGGGTTTGCCTGCCGCGACAAAAGCAGTAATCTCTTCCATGAAATATGTGTTCAAGTCAACGGCTAACAATTTTCCCGCGCCCAGCGCATCCGCGTAGGAAAAGCCGCCGGGGAGCACGAGCAGTTGAAAGTCCCGCAAGAGGCGTTTCTGAATCCGCAATTGATTAAGCGGCACACCGATCGCGTCCGCGCCGGCCAGAGTCAGCGCGTTCATCACGTCCAAATCGCGATTGGTGCCGTGGGCCTGAAGGACCAATGCTTTGGGTCTCATGGAGTTTTGCTCCAGGCCGCGAGCAAGTCGGAAAGCGGCGCATCCAAAACAGAAAAGCCGTGAATGAAAACCTTCAACGCTGGCTGTTCGAGGACCGCGCCGATCCATTCGAGCGGAAGTGAATGGAACAAAGTCAAAAATTGATCGCGGTCTTGCTTACGTACTTCGACCAGCAACGTGCCCGTGCATTCGCCAAACAAAACGCGAACGCGATCGTCCCAGCCATTATTTTCGATTTTCATGCCGAGTCTTCCACCGATGCACATCTCCGACGCGGCCACAGCCAGCCCTCCCTCCGAAAGATCATGCGCCGAGCGAACATATCCCATTGTGATAGCGCGATGCAAAGCGCGATAAACATTGGGCGTGACTTCATGCACATCTGGCATGCGTTCATTTGAAAATTCAGATGTGATCAAAGAAAAATGCGAGCCGCCGAACACGGGCTGGAATTTTCCGATCAGATAAATATCGTTGCCCGCTTCCTTCAAATCCATCGTGACCGCTTGATGTACATCATCCATGATTCCGATGGCAGAGATCAACAGCGTCGGTGGGATGGCATGACGTTGACCATCCGCGCCGATGTATTCATTATTCAGAGAATCTTTTCCGCTGATGAATGGCGTGCGGAACAACAGCGCGGCATCGCGGGACCCGCGAGCGGTTTCCACCAACGCGCCCAGTGTCTCCTCCCGAAGCGGATCGCCCCAGCAGAAGTTGTCGAGGATGGCAATCCGTTCGGGGTCCGCGCCGACCGCGACCGCGTTGCGAATCGCTTCATCCACAACAGCCATCGCCATGCGATACGGATCGCGCTTGCCATATTCAGGGTTGATTCCATTCGAAAGCACGATGCCGCGCGTTCCTTTCGTGCCGATAGGTTTGATGACCGCGGCATCGGAGGGCGCATCTGCTTCGACGCCCGTCAGCGGTTTGATCACCGTCCCACCCTGCACTTCGTGATCGTAGATGCGAATCACGCTTGCTTTGGTGGCGATATTGGGATGAGAGAGTAATTTCAAAAGCGTATCTCTCACGTTGATAGTTGACGGTTGATCGTTGACAGTGCTATCAACCGTCAACCGATTACCAACAACGGCTGAAAGCCTGCGCTGTGGAATGCCCTTATGCAAAAACTCATTATCCAGCTCAAGCACGACTTTATCTTTGTGACCAACGGCCAGTTGCCCGGAACCAGTGAATTCACCGATGTCGGTTAATTCAGTATCAAACGTGTCGCATAATTCTTGTAGAGCAGGTAAATTCCCAGGAGGGACTGCCAACACCATTCGCTCTTGCGCTTCCGAGAGCCAAATCTCCCACGGAGCCAGGCCCGGATATTTGAGTCGCACGTTCGCCAGTTCGACCTCCGCGCCGATGGAGGAAGCCATCTCCCCCACCGCGGAGGAAAGTCCGCCTGCGCCGCAATCGGTGATGGCGTTGTAAAGTCCAAGGTCACGCGCGCGGGTGATGACGTCAATTAACCCTTTTTCGGTGATCGGATCGCCAATTTGCACAGAAGCTCCAGCGACTTCCCCGGTTTGAGCATCCATGGACATGGACGAAAACGTCGCGCCGCGCAAGCCGTCGCGTCCGGTGCGGCCACCCAGAACAATGATCCGATCCCCTTTTTGCGCCTGCCTGCGATGTTTTCCTTTTGGCGCGAGGCCTACGCATCCGCAAAAGACCAGCGGGTTGGAAATGTAACCTTCGTCATAGAGAATCGCACCGTTGACGGTCGGGATGCCAATCTTGTTTCCATAATCCTGCACACCCGCTACCACACCGGATTGAATGCGGCGCGGATGCAAAACGCCTTTGGGTAAAAGTTCGGGATCAATGGACTGTGGGCCGAAGCACAAAATGTCAGTCGCGGCGATAGGCCTGGCAGAGACGCCCAGCACATCACGGATCACACCGCCGACGCCGGTGTTCGCTCCGCCAAACGGCTCGATCGCAGACGGATGATTGTGCGTCTCGACTTTGAACGAGATTTCATATTCTTCATCAAAATCAATAATGCCGGCATTGTCAACGAAAGCAGAGATCACCCACGGCGCGTTGATTTCTTCTGTGGCGGATTTGAGATAAGTTTTCAACAGAGAGTCGAGAGTAGAGAGCCGAGGAAAGCTTTCACCATCTTCTACTTGCTGCTCCTTAATATCTATTCTGGCTTTGAAGGTCTTATGGACACAATGCTCGCTCCACGTTTGAGCAATAGTTTCAAATTCGACGTCGGTCGGATCGCGTTGCTCTTTACAGAAATAATTCTGAATCGCTTTCATCTCTATCAGGTCAAGGGCAGCGCGTCGGTCTTTGGAAAGACCCAATAATTCATCATCATTCAGTACACGGATCGGAATAACTTCCACTACCCCGCTTGACTCAACTTCTTCAGGGAAAGATGGAATGATTTCTCCAATCGTCCATTGCTGGATGACGTTATTTGCCAGGAGTTGTTGAGCAAGTCTTTCAGCAGATTCGCAAATGGAAGTGGACGATTCAAATTGGAGCAGAAAGCGCGAGCCGGTTGCAGCACGGCGGATTCCATCGAAGCCAAGTTCATGCGCGGCACGTAGAGTCTGATCGGCGACAGGGTCGGTCACGCCGGGGCGAAGAGCCACTTCGATCATAACGGTGTCCGCTTCGAGGGCGATGGGAGGCGACTCCTTCGAAGATAGCTCATCCCATACAGCGATTTGAGTCACAGGGTCTGTTAAAAGTTTGAGGGCCAACTGTTGACATGTCTCTTGTGGCAGTTGGCCCTCGATAAAGTAGAGGTCCTGGCATTCGATCCGTTGCAGATTGTGGAATCCCAGCGAGCGCGCATCCGACAAGTATCCCTTCGAGCGTGGATCGAAACCGGAAAAACGAACGACAACACGATAGACAGACATGAGGCCTCGCGATGGAATGGGGCGATTGTACATCGTGAAATTTGTCTAGTCAAGATGTTAATGCGGTTTTTTTTTGAGAAGAGTTCTGTCAAAATGTTTCGGACTTCCCAAGATCACGCTCCCCCAGAATCGGAAATCCCAACCCGACTGCTCGTTATTTCAGGATTTGACGCATCATGCTTTCGACGGCGCGATAGACAGGTGAGTCATCGCCCAAGTTCACCAGTGGTGCACCTGAAAACTCAAAAGAAGCCAGATCATCATTGGCAGGAATGACACCGAGCAAAGGCACATCCATCTCTTCGATTTGAGTTTTCAGCGGCGCGGGTAATTCCCCATTCACACGGTTCACAATTAGATAGGCATTCTCGATGTTGATTTCAAGCTCTTTGCGCATATCGGCAATGCGCTGTGCGGCGACCAGCCCGCGCTGGGTGGGGTCGCTGACGATAAGCAAATGCTGAACGTCGCGCGTGGTGCGGCGCGAGAGATGCTCCATGCCCGCTTCGTTGTCAATCACCACATAGGCATAGTGACGGCTCAAGCCGTCAATCACCTCGCGCAAATTATGGTTGACTGCGCAGTAACAGCCGGGTCCCTCGCCGCGGCCCATGGCGATCAAATCAAAGCGACTGCCTTCAGCCAGCGCAGAATGAATGTGATAATCAAGGTAGTCGCGCTTGCTCGCGCCGCCTGGCATGGTTCCCATGGCCGCGCCGCCCTGCGCCAGCGACGATTTGACCTGTTCGAGCATATCTTCGCGGATGTCGCCGACGGTCCATTCGAGTTCGAGGCCAAGCACCATATTCAGGTTGGAGGAAGGGTCGGCGTCAATGGCGAGGATGCTGCCCGGCTGGTTCTGGGCAAGGTATTTGATGACTATGGCGGCGACGGTGGTCTTGCCCACGCCGCCTTTGCCTGCGAGAGCAATGGTAGTGGTCATGGAATCTACTTTCCTCGATAAATCTCGCCGCGATGGCCAATGGCATGAATCTGAAGAAATTTCTCGTCTTCCAGCACTTTATACAAAATGCGGTAATCCCCAACTCGAAATTTATAAAAATCAGAGAATTCCCCTTTCAAGGCATCGCGCTGTAGGTTTTCAAAGTTTTGAGCCAGCCACTGCAGACGATTCGCGATGCGTTTTGCGGTCGCCTTGTCAAGGGAAGCCAAGTCGCGAACCGCCGAGTCGAGCAGTTTGACATGATACATGCTATTCCAATCCGAGTTCTTTGACGACATCTCCCAGGTCTTTGCCAATCTCGCCGCGCGCAGCGGCATCGCGCTGTCTGATGAGGCGTTCCTTGATGGTTTCGCGCAGTTCCAGCCCCTCATCCGGGTCACCGAAAAGTTCAATAAGTTTTCGTTCGAGCGCTTCGTCAATCATCAAGCGAAGTTCTTCTTTTGTCATTTGAGATACCAGTTCAGTCATAGTTCACCTCACAAACAATATTCTACTTCCCGCCAACTTTATCCGCAAGCCGCATCGAAATCATTTCCGCTCTTTCTTTCAAATACGGAACATGGTCGTACACGGGAACGCCGAGCCTGTCCGCTTCCTGCACTTTCAAATCGGCAGGGAGCCAGCCGAGCAGAGGTAGTCCGGGGGTTTCGGTTTCGAGAAATTTGGCTTCTTCATCGTTTCGCACTTTATTCCCCACAAGATACAACCGCTGTAAGCCGATGTCGTTCGCCAGTTTCTTGATTTGCGCGGCCGTGCCGAGACTGCGCCGCGTCGGTTCGGCGACGACCAGCATGGCATCCACAAAATCAACCGTAGCGCGTCCCAAGTGCTCGACGCCGGCGTACATGTCGAGCAGAAGGATGTCGTCTTTGCGAAACATGAGATGTGTGAAGAGAGTTTTGAGCATGGCCGATTCAGGACAAATACAACCCGAACCGCCAATATCCACCGCGCCCATTTCAAGCAGGCGCACGCCGCGATGGAGAACGCTGAATCGTTCAGGGATGTCGTCCACGCGTGGGTTTAATGTGAAGAAGCCGCCGATCGTTCCGGGCTTTGCGCCGGTGCGTTCTTCTATCAATTCATCCATCTCGGCGATGGGACGAAGTTTGGCGCGCAGTTCGGGCGGGAATCCCAAGGCTCCAGCCAGGCAGGGGCTTGGGTCCGCGTCCACCGCCAAAACGTCCCGGCCCCGATCCGCATACGTCTGCGCGAGAAGCGCGGTTAATGTGGTCTTGCCCACGCCACCTTTGCCGGTAATTGCAAGTTTCATGATGAAAATATCCAAATCCATTATTGCACATAATACATGCGACATTTATCCGCTTTTTGCGTGACATTCAGCACAGATGACCACACAGGCGAAAATGCTAGAATGATTTTGAGGGATGAACATCGGGACGAACACGGAGGAGAATCCCTCAATTTTCTATTTAGGCGAACAATGTAGAAGGAGGTTCGTATGAAGACCTCGAGTTTCAATACGCCTGCCCTATACGGCGACCACCACGTCACCGAGGTCAGGCGTATTCTTTTGGCATTGGAAGGTATTGCCGACGTATATGCCAGCAGTGCATTTCAAGTCATTCAAGTAACATTTGATCCCGAAAAAATCGAGGAGGGAGCCATCGAGGCGCGTCTGCACGAGGCGGGCTATCTGGACGAATTGCCGATTCCTGCCGAACCTGGCGGCGCGATCCGCAAAGTCGAGGATGACGGGATTTATCGTCACACCACCGTGTACGAGACGGTGAAGAATACGGTGGCGTTTGCCCAGCGCGTGAATTACAGCGGACGTCCGCTCTGGCCATGCCCGGGCATGGGAGTCATTTCGGTCACGCGGGACGAGGAGGCGGATCATGCCAAAGAAACGTGACATCAAAGAGTATTCGACCGACCCTGCCGCGCAGGAGATGCTCCTCCGCGCAGAGGAACTCGGCATTGGCACGGCATTTACGCGCGCCGACGCGATGGTCCCGTGCAACATCGGCGGCGCAGGGATGTGCTGTAAGCAGTGCGGGATGGGTCCGTGCCGCCTGACGAAGAGCGGCGAGACGGGCGTGTGCGGCGCAACGCTGGACACCATCCAGGCGCGCAACCTGACGCGCGCCATCGCGGCGGGCGCGGCGGCGCACTCCGATCACGGGCGCGACATGGCGTTCCTGCTCAAAGCCACCGCCAAAGGCGAAGCGGAGGGATATTCCATCCGCGACGTTGCCAAACTGCGGATCGTCGCGTCGAAGTACAACATCCCCATCGAGGGACGCGCCCCCGAGGAAATCGCCAACGATTTAGCCGACCTGTACATTTCGCAGTTCGGTCAGCAGACAGGCGAGATTGTCCCTGCGACACGCGCGCCGAAGAAACGCCAGCAGTTGTGGCGCGAGCAGAAGGTCTGGCCCCGTGGCGTGGACCGCGAGGTGGTGGAATGCCTGCACCGCACGCACATCGGCGACGACCAGAACGCGGAGCATATTTTGAATCACGCCATCCGCACGGCGCTGGCAGATGGCTGGGGCGGCTCGATGATCGCCACCGACATCTCGGACATCCTCTTCGGCACGCCCGCGCCGATTTTGGGACAGGCAAACTTGGGCGTAATCAAAGAGGACATGGTCAACGTCGTTGTGCACGGACACGAGCCCAGCCTGAGCGAGATGATTGTCGCCGCATCGCAGACCCCCGAAATCATCGAGTATGCCAAAGCGGCGGGCGCGAACGGCGTCAACCTGTCGGGCATCTGCTGTACGGCAAACGAAATTCTCATGCGGCAGGGCATCCCTGCGGCGGGGAACTTCTTGCATCAGGAACTCGCCATCCTGACGGGCGCGGTCGAAGCGATGGTGGTGGACGTGCAGTGCATCATGCAGGCGCTGGTGGGACTGGCGCAGAACTTCCACACCCAGATCATCACCACCTCGCCGAAGGTCAAAATCACGGGGGCGACGCACATCGAGTTCGACGAACACAAGGCAATGACCATCGCCAAGCAGATTTTGAAAACGGCGATTGACAACTTCAAGAACCGCGACCGCTCGAAGACCCACATTCCGCAAATCAAGGAGGATGTCATCCCCGGCTTCTCGCATGAGTACATCAACTACATGCTCGGCGGTTCGTACCGCGCCTCCTTCCGCCCGTTGAACGACGCCATCATGGCGGGACGCATTCGCGGCGTGGCGGCGATTGTCGGCTGCAACAATCCGCGCTCGTCGCAGGATTACCTGCACAACACCGTCGTGAAGGAATTGCTCAAGAACGACGTACTCGTCGTCCAGACGGGGTGCGGCGCGATTGCCGCGGGGAAGTTGGGGCTCCTTTTGGGCGAAGCAGGCTTGACCGAGGTCGGAAGCGGACTCCGAGAAGTCTGCGAAACGGTCGGCATCCCGCCCGTCCTCCACATGGGTTCGTGCGTGGACAATACCCGCATCCTGACCGTGCTGACGCAGATGGTCGAGACGGGCGGCTTGGGCGACGACATTGACCAAGTCCCCGCCGTCGGTCTCGCGCCCGAATGGATGAGCGAAAAGGCGCTGGCGATTGCCACGTACTGCGTCGCTTCGGGCGCGTACGTCATCTTCGGCGGCGCGTCGCCCGTGAGCGGCATGCCCGATCGGGTCAGCGACAGCGACCTGGTGCTGAAGTTCATCAGCGAGGGCTGGGAGAAACTCTACGGCGGCAAACTGGAATTCATCCCCGACCCGCAAAAGATGATTGAGGCGACTCTCGCACACATTGACAAGAAGCGCGCCGCGCTCGGTCTGCCCGCGTGGGAGAAGGATAAGTTCGGGCGCAGCGGCGATTGGCGAATGCGCGAGTTGGAGGCGCTGCCGCTGGAAAAGAAACGCGAAGCCATTTACGGTTTGGCGGCGGATTGACAAAAGAAAAAAGAAAGAGGAAAGAAGCATTATTGTCTTTCTTCTTTCCTCTTTCATGGAGGCACACATGTCGAAATACATTGCCACCCGAGCCATGCGCGGCGCGAACGCGCTGGTGACCGAAGCCGAAATCATGCTCAACAAGGCGTTGAAGGAGAAGGGCGCGGATACGCCTGTCGCGTTCCCGAACACGGCTTACTACCTCCCCACCATCCTTGGCATGACGGGCAAGGCGGTCGAAAAACTCGGCGATCTCCAGCCCGTGTTGAAGTACGCGCGCGACTTGCTCCATCCGATTCCCGCCTTCTCGAAATGGACTCCCTACCTCGGCGAGACGCTCGACTCAGGCATGGCGACGCTTCTCGCCGCTGAGGCGATTGAGGCAATCCGCTTCGTTTATGGACTTCAGCCTGAACCCATGCCCGGATTCAAACTCGCGGGCGGCACGTCGTTTACGAGTCCTGATAATTCCCTCACCCCATCCCCTCTCCCAGAGGGAGAGGGGGCAGGGGGTGAGGGTCACTTGAACGGACCGATTGACGATATTCAACTGCGCTCGTGGGGCATTCAACTCGTGGACGGACGCATGCCCGGCTTTGCCGCGATTGTCGGCTGCGCCAAGTCCAACGAGGTCGCGGTCAAGATCGTGCGCGAACTCCAGCGGCGCAACATCCTGTGCTTCCTGAGCGGCAACGTCAACGGGCGCAGCATCATCCATCAACTCATCGAAGAGGGCGTAGAACTCGGCTACGACACCTACACCGTTCCGTTTGGCACGGACACCATCTCCGCGATTTACGCGCTGGGATTTGCCACCCGCTCCGCCCTGACCTTCGGCGGGCTCAAGCCGGGACAGGCACGCGAAATCCTGCTCTACAACAAAGACCGCGTCTTCGCTTTCGTCCTGGCGCTGGGCGAAGTGGACGATTTGAAGTACGCCGCCGCGGCAGGCGCCATCAACTTCGGCTTCCCCGTCATCGCCGATACGGTCATCCCCGAAATTCTGCCGACGGGCGTGACCACCTACGAGCACGTCGTCTCGATGCCGTTCAATCAAATCGAAGGCAAGGACGATTTGGAGCGCGCCGAGCGCCTCGTTCAGAAATGTATCGAAGTGCGCGGCGTCAAGGTCAAGGTCTCGCACGTGGACGTTCCCGTCCCGTATGGCTCTGCCTTCGAGGGCGAGGTCGTCCGCAAGGCGGATTTGCGCGTGGAGTTTGGAGGCAAGTACAGCCGCGCCTTCGAGTATCTCTACATGGCGCCGCTGGACGAAGTGACCGACGGCAAAATCGAGGTCATCGGTCCCGATTTCTCGAAGGTCGAGCCGCAGGGTCACATGGACTTGGGCATCGTCATCAAAGTCGCGGGGCGGCAGATGCAGCAGGACTTCGAGCCGGTGCTGGAACGGCAGGTACATTACTTCGTCAACGGTGCGAGCGGGATTCAGCACGTCGGTCAGCGCGACATCGCCTGGATCCGCATCTCGAACGCCGCGGCAGAGAAGGGCTTCACCCTCGAACACTTCGGCAAGATTCTGCACGCCCGCTTCCACGAAGACTTTGGCGCCATCGTGGACAAGGTGGAGGTGATGATCATCACCGACCCGGCGCTCCACGCCGAATGGCTGGAAAAGGCGCGCGCCGCCTACGACTACCGCAACAAACGCCTCGCCGACCTGACCGACGACAAGGTGGACGAGTTCTATTCCTGCACGCTTTGTCAGTCGTTCGCGCCGAATCACGTCTGCGTGGTCTCGCCTGAGCGGCTGGGACTGTGCGGCGCGTACAACTGGCTGGACTGCAAAGCCTCCTACAACATCAACCCGACAGGTCCCAACCAGCCCATCAAACTTGGGAAACTGCTCGACCCAAAGAAAGGCTACTGGCAGGGGACGAACGATTACGCCAAGATCGGCTCGCACGGCGTGGTGCAGGAAGTCTCGATGTACTCCATCATGGAAAACCCGATGACCGCGTGCGGCTGTTTCGAGTGTATTGTCATGCTCATCCCCGAAGCCAACGGCGTGATGGTCGTCTCGCGCGAGGACACGTCCATGACCCCCGCCGGCATGACTTTCTCGACTCTGGCTGGCATTGCTGGCGGCGGACTGCAAACCCCGGGCGTGATGGGCGTCGGCAAGTATTACCTCATCAGCCCCAAATTCATCTCCGCAGACGGCGGCTTCAAGCGCGTGGTGTGGATGTCATCCGTGCTGAAAGAGACGATGAAAGAGGAATTCCAAAAGGTCTGCGAACGCGAAGGCGACCCCGACCTGCTCGACAAGATCGCCGACGAGCGCAGCGTGACCACCGTCGAAGAACTGCTCGCCTGGCTGGAGGCACACAATCATCCCGCCATGGCGATGGAGCCGATGTTCTAAGAAGGAGCAAATAAGATATGAACAAGTGGAAGAAAAAAGAGGTGATTATATTTCTTATTGGAGCGCCATCTCTCTTTATCTTATTATGGATACTTGAAAAAATACCCGGAATTTCACTGACTGTTGTCGCGATCGTTGTGATTATCTTTCTTGGTTTCCTTGGTTGGTTATATGGCAAGTTGAAGGTATAGGTAAACGCCTTCATGATGAAACTCGTTCGTGACCTAATGAAGTCAGTGTGCCGAACACTTTGAATGTCAAAGAAAGTTAAATGAAAGCGATGAAACAAGCAACTGATGCCCAAACGATAGACTCCGCTTGGAAACCTATCTTCAAGATTGGCGGAGTCGCGGCTTTGCTCATGGCGCTGATAATCCCAATTGAATCTTTCATCTTTATCGCCTATCCGCCTCCGAGCACGGTTATTGATTTCTTTACACTATTCCAGAAGAATTGGTTTACGGGTCTCCTGGACCGCGACATTCTGCTTGTTATCAATAACGTTTTTTTGATATTGATTTACCTTGCGCTGTATGCGGCGCTAGTGCAAACCAATAAATCGTTCATGACAATTGGGCTGGCTTTGAGCTTTATCGGTATCGCCACATACTTTCCATCGAACACGGCTTTCGAGATGTTATCCCTCAGCAATCAATACGCGGCAGCAACAACAGAAGCACAGAGAACAGCACTTTTAGCATCTGGGCAATCTATGCTTGCGATTTATAGCGGCACGGCATTCGATGTGTATTACGTTCTCAATGCCATTGCCTTGCTGATATTCTCGATCGTCATGTTGCGAAGCAATATCTTTAGCAAAGCGAACGCGTATCTGGGAATCGCGGCGGGCATATTAATGATCATACCGTCCACAGCCGGGACGATAGGCATTTACTTCTCGCTCCTCTCTCTCATCCCGTGGTTTGTGTGGTTGATTCTGTTTGCCCGAAAACTTTTTCAACTGGCAAGGGAATGATGAAACCGCTCCTCGTCCGCGACCTGATGACCGTCGGCGTGCCGACCTGCAAATGGAATTCGCCCATCCGCGACATCGCGCGCTTCCTGCTGGAGCATCACGTCGAAGCGATGTGTGTGCTGGACGCGGAGGGTCACGGCATCGGCGTGGTGGGCGAACAGGAACTGGTCGCGGCGTATGGAAGAGAGGACCTCGACACGCTCACAGCCGAAGACATCATGAGCGAAGGCGTTCCCGAACTGAACCCGGACCTCCCGCTCACCGCCGCGGCGCAAATGATGAAGGACAAAGGTATCCGCATTGCGTACATGATGCACAATTCGGCGGGCATCATCTACCCGGCGGCATACATTTCGTATCGTCACATCCTGCGGCACATCGCGGCGAGGGACGAAAGCGACTTGAAGGATTTGGGTCTTGCCGCGGAGCGCAAGTCGCCGCTGGAGCAGTTTATCGAGAGACGAGATGAAGCGAGGAAAAAAGCGGGTCTCATTTGACCTGAAACCCGGAACTTGAAACCTGACACTGGAGGCACACATGCCCATCGAAATTCCCAAAGACAAATGGCTTGGCAGCATCCGCACCGTGACCATCGGCGCAACGAGCGCGGAGGGAGGCACGCGCGCCAAAACCGTCACCGTAGGCGGCGGAACGACGATGCCCTACCTGCACTTCAAAGCGCCGACCCCAAACAAGCCCGCCATCGCCATCGAAATCAAATCGCGCAAGCCCACAGACTGGTCACCGCTACTGGCGGAGGTCTGGGGCGAGGCGATGGCAGATCCCGCTCAATGGGCGAAAAAGGCTGAAGAGGCGGGCGCCGACCTCATCGTCCTGGCATTGACCGTCGAAGACAGTCCCGAAGATGCAGTCAAGGCGGTCAAATCCGTGTTGGGCGCGACGGGACTCCCGCTCATTGTCTGGGGTCCAGGGCAGGCAGAGAAGGACAACGAATTGCTCGTCCCCGTCTCCGAAGCGACAAAGGGCGAGAAACTTGTCCTTGGCATCTGCGAAGACAAAAACTACCGCACCATCGTCGCCACCGCCATGGCAAACGGACATCTCGTGCAGGCGCGCGCGCCGATGGACGTGAACCTTTCCAAGCAGTTGAACATCCTCATCAGCGATATGGGCATGCCCAAAGACCGCATCCTGATGGACCCAACGACGGGTGCGCTCGGCTACGGCATGGAGTACGGCTACTCCGTGATGGAACGTCTGCGTCTCGCCGCGCTGCAAGGCGATGCGATGACGCAGTTCCCGATGATCGTCACGCCCGGCTTCGAAGCGTGGAAGACAAAGGAAGCCAAAGTCGGCGAAGGCGTCCCCGAAGCGTGGGGCGATTGGAAAGCCCGCGCTGTCAACTGGGAAACCCTCACCGCGCTGGCGCTGGTCGAATCGGGAGCGGATATCCTCGTGCTGAGGCATCCCGAGTCTGTGAAAAGAGTGAAGGATACGATTGAGGAATTGATAACAGCATAGAAAGTGGAAAGTAATGAGTGATGCTAGTTTTCCGCCTTTCACTTTCCACCTTCCACTTTCCACTTTCTACTTTCCACGTTCCATAAAGGAGACAACATGGCACTCAGCGGCATCCAAATCTACAAACTCCTCCCTCAAACCAACTGTAAAGAGTGCGGCTTTCCCACCTGCCTCGCCTTCGCAATGAAACTCGCCGCCAAGCAGGTCGAACTCGGCGCGTGTCCGTATGTGAGCGAGGCTTCAAAGAAACAACTCGCCGAATCCGCCGCGCCGCCAATTCGTCTCGTCACGCTCAAAGCGGATGGCAGCGAAGTCAAGGTCGGCAACGAAGTGGTGATGTACCGCCACGAAAAGACCTTCTACAACAAGCCTGGTCTGTTCCTGCGCGTCCGCGCCAGCGACCCCGACCTCGCCAAAAAGGTCGCGCAAGCCGACGCCTACAAGGTCAACTACGTGGGCATGGACTTCACCCTCAACGGCTACGCCATCGAAGCAGATGGGGACTTGGCATCAGCCGTGAAAGCCGTGCGGGAGGTGACCAAGCGTCCGCTCATCCTCATTTCGAACGACGCGGCGGCTCTGGACTCAAGCCTCAGCCTGCTCGCCGGTGAAACGGCTTTGATCTACGCCGCAAGCGAATCCAACTACGAATCTCTGGCGGAGGTGGCAAAGAAGCACAAAGCCGTCCTCGCCGTCAAAGCCGACACGCTCGACGCGCTCGCCGACCTGACGCAAAAGATTCAAGCAAAGGGTGCGGAAGACATGGTCCTCGACCTCGGCGGAAAGAACCTCGGCGACTGGCTGATGCGCTCCACGCAAGTCCGCAGGCTGGCGCTCAAGAACTTCCGTCCGCTGGGGTATCCCGTCATCTTCTTCGCCGCGCAGAACGGCGTCGAGAAAGAGGCAGTCTATGCAGCGCACGCGATTGCCAAATATGCGGGCTTCGTCGTCATTGATACCTTCGCGCCGGAGATGATTTATCCCCTGCTCGTCCTGCGCGAGAACCTCTACACCGACCCGCAGAAACCGATTCAGGTTCAGCCCGGCGTGTACGAAATCAACTCGCCGAAACCCGAAAGCCCCGTGCTGGTCACCACCAACTTCAGCATCACCTACTTTGCCGTCGCCAACGAAGTGGAAGGCAGCGGCTTGCCCGCGTGGCTGGTCGTCACCGACGCGGAGGGCATGTCTGTGCTGACGGCTTGGGCGGCGGGCAAATTCGACGCGGAACGAATCGCCAAAGCCATCAAAGGCTTCAACGTCGCAGACAAGGTCAGCAGGAAGCGGCTCGTCCTGCCTGGGCATGTCGCTGTGCTTTCGGGCGAAGTGGAAGAGGAACTCCCCGGCTGGGAGGTGCGCGTCGGTCCGCGCGAGGCGGTGGATCTGCCGGCGTTTATGAAACAGGCGTTGAATTAGCCCCTCACCCCAACCCCTCTCCCACATGGGAGAGGGGCAAGGGGTGAGGGTAAACCATGAACCACACCCTCACCTTCACCCACGACGACAAGCAAGCCAGCGTAACCGTTCCCACGAACACCCTGCTGGCGGATGCCGCGCGTCTGGCGGGGATTGACATCGCTCAGCCGTGCGGCGGGCAGGGACGCTGTGGTCGCTGTGCGGTGCAGGTGACGGAGGGACAGGTTCGCCGCCGCAGTACGCTGCGCCTCTCCCCTTCCGATGTGGAACAGGGTTATGCGTTGGCGTGCCAGACCGTCGTCGAGGGTGACGCGGCGGTTTACGTCCCCCCGCAGGAGAAGATCGAACGCCGCCTCACCACCGACCGCGTCGTGGCGGAAGTCACGGTTCCAGACGATTACGAATACCCGTTTTCGCAGACGGTCCGCCGCGTGCATCTCACTTTGACGCCGCCCAGCATGGACGACCAGACCGACGACTGGGCGCGCCTGCAAACCGCATTTCGCCTCCAACACCGCTTCGAAGCCGTGACCTGTTCCCTGCCCCTGCTCCGAACAATCGGCTCCACGCTTCGAGCAGGTGACTGGAACGTCACCGCCATCATCGAGACCTCCCGACTATCCGACCATCAGACTATCCGACTCATAGACTTACTCCCCGGTCACGAAGACGAATACTCCCCCCTCTGGGGCGCAGCGATTGACATCGGCACGACGACCGTCACGCTCTGGCTGGTGGATTTGGTGACGGGTCAAGTCAAGGCGCAGGTTGCCGAATACAACGGTCAGATTGCGCGCGGCGAGGACGTGATTTCGCGCATCATCTACGCCAGCAAAAACGGCGGCGGAGACGAACTCCGCCAGCGCGTGCTGGAGACCATCAACGAACTGCTGGAGAGGGCGTGCAAGCGCGTCAAACTGCCGCAGGGCAAAGTGACCCCCGACCAAATCGTCAAAGCGACCATCGCGGGCAACACCACGATGATGCACCTGTTCCTCGGCATCCCCGCGGCGAGCATCCGCCTCTCGCCGTTCATCCCTGCGGTCAACCACCCGCCTGCGCTGACGGCGCGCGACGTGGGCTTGAACATCAACCCCGAAGCGGCAGTGGATTGCCTGCCCGGCGTGGCAAGTTACGTCGGCGCGGATATTACGGCGGGCGTGTTGGCGTCAGGACTCGACAGCGCGGAAAATGTAACACTGTTTCTCGATGTCGGCACGAACGGCGAAACCGTGCTGGGCAACCGCGACTGGCTGGTGACGTGCGCCTGCTCGGCGGGTCCCGCTTTCGAGGGTGCGGGCGTGGTGAATGGGATGCGGGCAACCACTGGCGCCATCGAGGAAGTGTGGATCAACAGCGACACGCTCGAACCGACCTACCGCGTCATCGGCGGGGGCAAACCGAAGGGCATTTGTGGATCGGGACTCATCGCCTTGCTCTCGGAGGCGTTCATCACGGGAGTCATTGACAAGGGAGGCAATGTCAAATTGGACGCGCCCAGTCCGAGGGTCCGTGAAGGAGCGCATGGAGGGGAGTACGTCGTCGCCTGGGGCAGGGAAACCGAGTCGGGCGAAGACATCGTCCTGACGCGCGTGGATATTGACAACCTCCTGCGCGCCAAAGCCGCCATCTACGCGGGCTTCACGGTGCTGGCGGAGAACGTCGGCATCCCGCTCGAAAGCGTGGACAAGGTTCTGGTCGGCGGGTCGTTTGGAAAATACATCAACGTCGAGAAGGCGGTGCAGATTGGTCTCCTGCCCGACATGGAATGGTCGCGTTTTGAGTTTCTCGGTAACACGTCGGTGAAGGGCGCGTATCTGGCTCTGCTCGATTGGCGCAAGCGCGAACGCATCACTGAAATTGCGAAACGCATGACGTATATCGAACTTTCGGCGGACAACAGTTTCTACGAAGCGTTCACGTCCGCATTGTTTTTGCCGCACACGGATTTGAGCAAGTTTCCGAGTGTGGCGGAGGTGTTGGAGAAATCATGATCTTCCCTCACCCCAACCCCTCTCCCATTGGGAGAGGGGCAAGGGGTGAGGGTGAAACGGAGGCACAAATGTACATCATTGGCGAAAACATCCACATCATCTCTGAAAAAGTGAAGGAGGCATTAGCCAACCGCGACCGCGAGTTCTTCATGGATTTGGCGGTGCGGCAGGTGGAGGCGGGGGCGAAGGCGATTGACATCAATCTCGGTCCGCGCAAAAAGGACTGGGCGGAGGTCTTCCCGTGGATCGTCGAGACGGTGGAGGCGGTGGTGGACGTGCCGCTCTCGATTGACACCACCAACGTGGACGGCATGGAAGCCGCACTGAAGAAAATCACCAAGGCTCAGCCGATTCTCAATTCGACCTCCGCCGAACCCGAACGGCTGGAAAAAGTCCCGCTCTTGGCGAAGAAGTACAACGCCAAACTCATCGCGCTGACGATGAAGAGCGAGGCATCCCCGTCGAGGCGGACGCGCGCGTCAACATCGCGGTCGAGATATTGATCCCGCGCATGTTGGAGATTGACTTCCCGATGAAGGACCTCATCATTGACCCGCTCGTGCTGACCGTTTCGGGCTGCCAGCAATACTGCCCGCATCTCATCGAAGCGGTTCGGACTCTGCAATACGCCTGGGACCCCGCCCCGAACATTTCCGTCGGCTTGAGCAACGTCTCCAACGCCGTCCCCAACGAGAACCGTCCGCTCATCAACCGCGTCTACTGCGCCATGCTGATGGGCGTCGGCTTGCAGATGATGATTGCCAACCCATTCGACCAGAAACAGAACGATGTCATCCGCTGGATCGAGACGAAGGACACCTCCACACCGCTGGCGCGCGTCTATAACAAAATCGCCGAACGCATCGCCAACAGCGAAGAGCCGCAGATGGAAGACTTCGACATGAGCGACCCCGAACAGTCCGCAATCTGGAAGACGACGCAGATTCTGCTGAACAAAGTGATTTACGCGGATTCGTATTTGATGAATTAATCAGTTGGTGGTTGGTAGTTGGTAGTTGACAGTTACAACAAGGCTGCCAACAACCAACCGTCAACCGATAACTGGAGGAACCATGCCCATCTTCACCCCTGGACGCCGCTGGCAGCCGCCTTATCTGCCCTTCAAGCGCGAGCCGTTCAACAAGCGCGTGCTGGCGGCAATCGAAAAGGCAATCAAAGGTCCGTTGTTCGGATGCCGCATGTGCGGCAACTGCCTCCTGCAGGAGACCGCCTTCATCTGTCCGATGGAATGTCCGAAGGGGGAGCGAAACGGTCCGTGCGGAGGCTCGACCCGCGAACACTGCTACGTGGACGAAACCCGTCCGTGCATTTGGTACAAAATTTACGAGCGCTCGTTCAAACTGGGACGCGAGGAACATCTGCTCGAAGTCCTGCCGCCGCTGGATTGGGACAAGGTCGGCACGGAGCAATGGAGCGGCATTTTGAACCGCGTCAAGGAAATCGGCGCGGGCAAGGTGATTCGCGGGCTGGCGTTCCAGCCGCCCGAAGTCCGCTACAAAGTTTGGGATGAAATCTTCCGTCCTTTGCGCGAACCCGACTGGTGGCAGGGCGATAACCAATATCACCCGCCGAAATACAGCGAGCCTGTTTCCGAACTCGAAAGAAGACTCAAAGCGGGCGAGTTCGTCGTCACGGCGGAGGTCGCGCCGCCCGTCTCGTGCAAGACCGACAAGATGTGCCAGCACATCGAAAACATCAAGCCCTACGTCGCGGCGATCAACTTCACCGACAATCCCTCCGCCACGCCGCGCACCGCCTCCTGGGCTTGCGCGAAGATGGCGCTCGAACACGGCGCAGAGCCTGTCATGCAAATCGCGGCGCGCGACCGCACCCGCGTCGGCTTGCAGTCCGAAGTGATGGGCGCGGCGGATTTGGGCATCCGCAACATCCTGTGCATCTCCGGCGATTCGATGAAGATGGCGCCTCCCCCGCGCGGACGAATGGACGTGATTGACCTCGACTCGATTCAAATGCTGTGGATTCTCCGCCGCATGAGGGATGAGGGCAGGTATCTGGACGGGCGCGAAATCAAGACGCCTCCCCGCTACTTCCTGGGCGCCGCCGCCTCCCCGTTCGCTTCCGAGCCGAAGTTCCAGGCATTGCGCGAACACAAGAAGGTCAACGCCGGCGCGCAGTTCTTCCAGACCAACCTGGTCTATGACGTGGCGCACATGGAAATCTGGCTGAACGAACTCGCCAAGCGGAACATCCTCGACAAGGTCTATATCCTCATCGGCATCACGCCGCTCAAGACCTTCAAGATGGCGAAGTACATGAACGACGAGGTGCCGGGCGTCTTCATCCCCGAACCGCTGATGAAGCGCATGGAAGCCGCCGACAAAGCCGGCAACGCCCAGGAGGAGGGCGTGCAGATTGCGCTCGAACTCATCGAGCAAATCAAAAAGTTCCGAGGTCAGGGCGTGAACGGACTGCACATCATGGCGGTCGGCTGGGAGGACATCGTCCCGCGCATCGTCACCGAAGGAGGCGTCCTTCCCAGAGATTTCGTCGCGCCGCAGCCAAATGTTGTAACGACTTGAGTCGTTATTGCGTATCCTGATCTGCCAAAGGAAACCAACGCTTGACACTTGAAACTTGATACACAAAACTGGGAGGGTCCATGCTTCCTGAACAAATCAAAAATTTCCGCGAAATGGCCACCTTGAAAGATGGAACCTATGTGCTTCTGCGTCCGATGGTCGCTGACGATGAAGCGCGCCTGATGGAATTCTATTCAGCAGTCAGCGAAGACGATCTGCGCTATTTCCGTCATTACGTTAAAGACCCATCCCTCATCCATGAATGGTGCGAACATCTCGACTACAGCAAGGTCCTGCCCATCCTCGCGCTCGCAAAAGATCGCGTGGTTGGAAGTGCTACCCTGCATTTCTGTGAGGGGCCAAAGCGCCACATCGGAGAGGTGCGTTTGTTCCTCGCCAAAGATTATCGTAAGCGCGGCCTTGGCATGAAGATGCTCCGCACTTTGATTGACCTGGCGCGCAAGCAAGGGCTTGGCCTGCTCATGGTCGAAATCGTCGCCGACGAAACAAAAGTGGTCAAAGCTTTTGAAACTCTCGGCTTCAAAATAAAGGCCACGCTTGATGACTATTTTATGTTTCCCGATGGCGACTCGCGCGATGTCGTCTTGATGACGATGCCTTTGCGTTTGAAGACAGACGAATTCTAATTATGTCTTTGCGCCGCGTCGTCAAGAATCTAACCGGTCAGGATGTTTCCCTCTGTCAGGCCTGCCTCGATTGTGACTTTGTGATTCAAAACGAAATGGACATTCCGTTGAGCAGTCTGATACAACTTGTGTTGCACGATGATGAAGAAGCGCTTCACACGCGGACCTTATGGTCTGATTCCGTTTTGGAGGCTTCGCGCGGCGCCTGCAAACGCGGACTCAACCTGCACGCCGTGATACTGGCTCTGCGCGCCGAATCCAAACGCAGAACCGCTTGACTTTAGATTGTCATTCTGACGCGAAGAATTTCCGAACAACGCGCCTCAGAGTGACACAAGAAACAACCCTTCGGAGAGGAAGGACACTATGAACGTTGACGAACTGCTAGCCAAAGCCAAGAAACCCTCGGCAGATGCGATGAAACTCCATCCATTCTATCGAGGCAAGATCGAAACCACATTGAAGTGCGCTGTGCACAGCTTCAAAGATTTCGCCATCTGGTACACGCCGGGGGTCGCCGCGCCATGCAAAGCGATTCAAGCGAATCCAGATTTGGTGTACGACTACACCAACAAATGGAACACGGTCATCGTCGTCAGCGACGGGACGCGCGTGCTGGGTCTGGGCGACATCGGACCCAAAGCGGGTCTGCCCGTGATGGAAGGCAAGGCTCTGCTCTACAAATATCTGGGCGGTGTGGATGGATTCCCGATCATGCTCGATACCAAAGACCCCGACGCGATCATCAATACAGTGCTGATGCTCCAGCCCGGAGTCGGTGGTGTGAATCTTGAAGACATCTCCCAACCGAAATGCTTCTACATTTTGGATACTCTGCGAGAGAAAGCCGACATCCCGGTCTGGCACGACGACCAGCAGGGCACAGCCACCGTCACATTGGCGGGATTGATCAACGCCTTGAAAGTCGTCGGCAAGAAGATGAGCGAGGTGAAGATCGCCTTCATTGGATCCGGCGCGGCAAACGTTGCCTGCTCACGCCTCATTTTCGGCTGGGGCGCGGATCCATCCAGGTGCTTCATGGTGGACACCAAAGGCATCCTCGGCAAACATCGCAAAGACCTCGAACTGCGCAAGGCTGAATACAAAGATAAATGGAAACTGTGCAACATCACCAATGCTGAGGGGCGCGAAGGCGATATTCCCGACGCGATCAAAGGCGCGGATGTGGTAATTGCGCTGTCCAAATCGGGTCCCGGCGTGATCCTGCCGGAGTGGATCAAGAGCATGGCAAAGGACGCCATCGTCTTTGCCTGCGCCAACCCTGTGCCGGAGATTTGGCCGTGGGAGGCGAAGGAAGCGGGCGCGGCGGTGGTGGCGACCGGCCGTTCGGATTTCCCGAATCAGGTCAACAATTCGCTGGGCTTCCCTGGAATTTTCCGCGGCACGCTCGACGTCCGCGCGAGAACGATCACAGACGAAATGTGCTTCGCCGCCGCGCAGGCATTGGCAGATCACGTCGGCAAACGGCTCGACGCGGATCACATCCTGCCCGACATGGACGATTGGGAAGTGTTCCCGCGCGAGGCCGCGGCAGTCGCCATGAAAGCGGTTGAACAGGGCCTGGCCCGTCATCCCACCACCTACGAAGCGGAATTTGAGAACGCGTCGAACATCATCAAACGCTCACGCGGCCTGACCAAGATGATGATGGAAAAGAACTTCATCGCCGCGCCCCCGCTGGACAAAGATGAGCACGACGTGGATTTGGAAACGATCAAGTCTGCCTATTGAGAACGACATCGGCAGAAAGGAGAATCACATGTACGACCTAATCATCATTGGAGGTGGGCCGGCCGGTCTGACAGCCACCACATATGCCATTCGCAAACGCTTGAATGTTCTGCTCCTGAGCAAAGACCTGGGAGGCAAGACCAACTTCCGCCTCGCTCTCCCATGGGTACAGGAATATCAAGTGATTCGCGGGCTGGAAGTAGTCAACAAATTCAGAAGCGAGTTGGAATATCTTGATTTCGCTCGGCACATCGAGAATGTAGAGAAAGTCAGCAAGAAGAACGGCGGCTTCGCGGTCACAACCACAGGCGGCGCGGAATTGGAAGCCAAAGCCGTTATCGTCGCCAGCGGCGCGCGTCAGGTGCGCATGGGCGTGCCGGGCGAAAAAGAATTCACGATGAAGGGCTTATGTTACTCCGCGCTGAGTTACGCCCCACTGTTCATCGAGAAAACCGTCATCGTAATCGGTGACGCGGAACTGGCTCAGCGCTCCGCGGCGGAACTTTCGACAGTGGCAAAACAAGTCTATCTCGTCTGCTCCGCGGACAAGATGATCGAAACACCCATGACCAAAAAGATCAAAGCGTCCAAGAACGTGACCGTCCTTCAGGGCTGTGAGGTCATTGAGGTCAAAGGCGATGAATATGCTCATGTGTTGAAGTTAAAAGATTCAACAGGAAAGATCATCGAATACCAAGCAGACGGCATGTTCGTCGAAAAGGCGCTCGCGCCGAATTCCGACATGGTCAAAGAATTGGTGAAACTCGATGAGCGCGGTCGCATCGTGGTAGACGGTGCCAATCGCACCAATGTGCCTGGCATCTTCGCGGCGGGCGACGTAACCAACAGTTACGCCGAGCAGGTTTTGATCTCGGTGGGTGAAGGAGCCAAAGCCGCGCTGAGCGCGTACGAATATTTATTGCCGATGCTTTAACTGGGGACCAATTCAAAACAGGAAGACGCCCTCCACGGATAGCCGGGAGGGCGTCTTTGTCGTGGACAAATCTGAAAAAGCAAAATCTTATTTCAACCCAAGATCGGCATCGGTCTTGTCCGCATCCGGGACGAACAATTGCTGGCCATACTTGTCCATGCCAAACTCGCCGATCACCTTTTGAGCGTCGGGTGCGATGAGGAAATTATAGAAAGCCAGCGCGCCTTCATAATTCACCTTCGGCCATTTATCGGGATTGACCGTGATCACGTGATACACATTCAAAAGCGAATTGTCTTTCTCAACCAAAATCTCCAATTGCAGGTTGACCTTGTTGGCCAGATATGTGGCGCGATCCGTCAGCGTGTATGCGTTTTTCTCGGAGGCCATAATCAACGTCGCGCCCATACCCTGCCCCGTTTCAATGTACCACGCAGGCTTCTCCGTTTTTGGATCAAGCGCGGTCTTCTTCCATAAATCAAGTTCCTTTTTGTTGGTGCCCGAGTCATCGCCGCGTGAGACAAACGCCGCGCCCGACGCATAGATTGCCTTGAATGCATCTATTGGACTCAACCCTTTAATTCCAGCAGGGTCGTCCGCAGGCCCAACGATGATGAAATCATTGTGCATGACAAGGGCGCGATCCTTGCCAAAGCCGCCATCCATGTAAGTCTTTTCAGATGAAGGCGCGTGGACCAAGAGAACGTCTGCATTGCCATCCTGCCCCATTTGAAGCGCCTGCCCGGTCCCCACCGCTACTGTCTGGACCCGGTAGCCTGTCTCCTGTTCAAAAAGCGGAATCAACACATCGAGCAGACCCGAGTCTTGCGTTGAAGTGGTTGTCGCCAGAATCAGATTGGGATTGACGGGCGCCGGGCCTGGAGTGGGCGCTTCGGTTGCAGGAGCCGCCGTCGGGGCGGAAGGAGCGCACGCTGTTACAGTCAAGCAGAAAACAAAAAACAATGCGAGCAGTATCTTCTTTATTATTTCTTTCCCTTTAGAGTGGAATTTGTTCACCGCTGTGTGCGGTGTTGTAACCAGTCAAAGCGCCGAGCGCGTGGCGGAAGTCCGCGGTTTGGATGTAATCCAAAAATGGCGAAATGGATTTTTCCTGCTCACGCGGCAGAACCAAATCATAGCGTTCTTCAAAGAGCGGGATGAAGTCGAGTCCATGTTGATGGGCGGCGGCTTGCAAACCGATAGCCGCGTCTGCTTTGTTGTTCTTGATCAAAGACGCGGCCTCGGTATGAGTCGCCACGACGCGGTCATAGCCTTTGATCTTTTCAGCCGGGATTTTCAACTTATGCAATTCGGAATCAAACCACAAGCGCGTGCCTGAGCCTGCGTTGCGATTCACAAAGAGCACATTTCGATTTGTCAGGTCGGCGATCTTCTTAACACGCTTGGGGTTACTCTCCGCAAGCATAAGTCCCTGCGTGCGATTTGCCAGAGTGATGATTTCCATGTCGCGATCGGGGAAAAGATGACGAACATAAGACGTGTTGTATTCACCATTTTCATCCAGCAAATGCGAGCCGGACATTTGACATAACCCTTGACGAAGATTTACAAGTCCGTCCAATGAACCGACGGGCAGACTCAGCAAATGGAAATGTTTCGAGAGATGTTCTGCGGCAAATTCCAGCGCCAGATCATGGCTGCCGGAAAAGATCAGCGCAGGCTTTTTGGTTTTCGGCAAAATCATCTGTTGGAGCAGGAACGCGCCGGACTTGGCACGGTAATATTTTTCCGTTACCGTCCCTGTGGTGCGGACTTCAGCCATCTCGATGAGTTTGGCGGACTCAAGCGCTTTGATGTGGTGCCGAATCCATGCCGGAGACCGTCCCAGAGTCCGCGCCAGATGCGTAAGCGTGGCAGGCGAGGCCATTAGGATTCGCAGAATCGCCATGCGGCGCGAGTCAGCGAGCAGTTTTATTTGGTCAAAAGCCTGAAGCGATTCGACTTTGTGCATAGCGGTTAAGGAAAAACTTAATCGTAAGTATACCATAGCCCCATTTAGGTTGGCCCACCCCCCTCCAGCAACTGATATAGGGGCTTTTACTTGACCAGCACGAAAATAGAAATGATCACCAACTGTGCCAACGGATAATAACTGGCGCTATCAAACAGCCTCGCCGCCATGCGCCCCTCCTCTTGCCTTCTAAAAAGTTCATAGCCCGGTTTCAACAATAAGAAGATGCCAACCGCGGCGCTTGCGATAAGGTAAAGCCAGCCCAGATTGAGAGGCGAAATTCGCGGCAGAAGCAGGCTGATGCTCACTGTCAACGCGAGCGAGAGAAGAACGATGACGCCGGCTGTCTGTGTGCCGAGTTGCAGTGGAATCGTCTTGGCGTTGACGCGTTTGTCCTCCACGGTATCGTTCCAATCCGCAGGTATGTTTTGCCCGCCGATCTCCCACACAAAAATCCAGGCGAGGACAAGCAGGACTTTCACGAGATCGGGGCTGGCGTCCACGACGAAGATCGCCGCAATGGGTCCGCTCGATTTGACCAACCCGCTGACCAAAGTGCGGAGATAGGTAACCTTGAGCAAGAGGCAATAGATTACTTCGAGCGCCGTAGCTGACGCCAGTATGAAAACAATGACGGGGTTAAGAATGTAAGAGCCGATGAGCGCCAGCACGAACCAAATCACGAACCATAGCCAGCCGCTACGATAAGGGAGGATATTTTGCGCCAGTGGGTAGCGCATGTTGGACGCCTCGACCGAATACCCGGCGTTGATTCCGCCCACGAATTTTTCTTTATCCACAACGATGCCGACAAGGTCGTTGAGGGCATAGATGGCCGTATAAGCGGCAAAGGCAGTAAATATGGAAAGAAGAATGGTCTGCCATTGCGGAAAAGCGCCCAGCCACAACAAAGCAACAAAGCCGGGCATGGCGAGATCCAAAACTCCGTGTGTAGTTCTCGAAAGCGCAAAGAAACGTTTCATATAAAACTCCGGATGACCATCAGTGAGATAACAATTATTTCTTGGTGAAGTGCGCCATGTAGTTTACGTCTTCCACATTGTGCGCGACTTTAAACTTGCGCGTGAACGGATTGTATATCAGGCTGGCGATACGAACAAAGTCCAATCTGGCGTCTTGGTTCCATTTCTTCAGTTCGATTGGACGAATTAGTTTTGAGTACGTGTGCGTACCGCGCGGCAGGAGGCGCAAAATGTACTCGCCGCCGATGATGGCGAACAGGAAAGCCTTGGGCGTGCGATTGATGGTAGAAAAGAAGGCATGTCCGCCCGGCTTCAATGCTTTGGCACAAGCCGCTACCACCTTCGCCGGCTCTGGTACATGCTCCAGCATCTCCATGCAGGTGATCGCGTCGAAGGCGCCTGTCTCTTTATCAGCGAGATCCTGCACACTCTCGTAACGATAATCAATTTTGAGACCCTGACTTTGTGCGTGCTGGCGGGCGACTTGAAGAGACGCATCGGACAAGTCCAGGCCTGTCACCTGCGCGCCGGCTTTGGCCAGCGCCTCGGAGAGGATTCCGCCTCCGCAGCCCACGTCGAGGATGCGGGGATTAGGGGCAGTGAGTTTCTCCATGATGAAATGGGTCCGCAATGGGTTGATGACGTGAAGCGTGCCCATTTCACCGTTGAGGTCCCACCAAATTTGAGAGACCTTGTCGAATTTTTCGATTTCTTTGTTGTCGGCATTTTCAAACGTGGTCATATTTTATGGCAATCCAATCTTCTAAATTTTTTACAGCGAGTTCGATCTCGTTGGCTTTTATATCGTTTAAAAAGACACATCCGCCTATGCCGCGCGGCATGGGGACGCGTTGCAGTCCGTTGCGGTGGTAGGTACGCTCTGTGAGCGAGGCCCAGAGCAGGCTCGGGTCAAGGACCGAGACGTTAAGTTCGATCCCCAGCGCGTCGGTCAGGCGGAAGATGCGTTCCGTCTCTTCATCCGATAAAAGATTTCGCCCGCGCGCGATCAGCGACGAGACGAGAATATCGAGCAGAACTGCCTCGCCATGATAAAGATGCGTTTCGTATCGTGTTTCCAGACCGTAACTGAATGTGTGCCCAAAATCTACTTTGCGCGCCAAATCTTCTTCAAACAGATTCGGCTCTAGTTCCTCCAGCATTCCGCCGATGGCGCGGTCAAGGATGATGCCACCTGCCTCATCCTGAAAATGCGAATCAACGCATTGGGCTCCATGCGTTTCAAGCAGATCGAACAGTCCCGCATCTTTAATGACGGCCAGCTTGATGATTTCACAAACGCCGTTCAGGAGGTGACGTCTTGATAGAGTCTTCAGGAAGGATTTATCCAGCAAAACTTTTTGCGGAGAATGAAAGGCGCCCAGCCGATTCTTGCTTCTGTTGAAATTGACGCCGGTCTTGATACCAATCGAAGCGTCTACGTATCCCATCAATGTCGTCGGGACCTTGATGTACGGCAGGCCTCGGCGATAACTGCCCGCCACAAAACCAACCACATCGGTTAGCACGCCGCCGCCGATGGCGATGATCGGTTCATCGCGACGGTGAATCGGAAACGAATCCAACTCCCGCAAAATGGACAGGTAATGGTCCATGGTTTTATTCTCTTCGCCGCCGGGAAACGCGACGATCCTCGCCTCCACATGGTGGTATGCAAAATAATCCCGTATCGCGGAGGAATAAATTTTCTCCACGTTGGCATCCACCACAACAAAGCGGCGTGAGTCCTCGATCCTTCCCGCGGAGAGCAATGCCCAGTTATGCGGTTGGAATAGATTGGAGGTGTTAACCACCTCGTATTCAATTGTGTGCTGAAAAGTAACTCGTCGTGTGCTCATTTTATCCCTAAGTGATCTGCCGCCAATTGGACTTCGCTTCCAGGACTCTTTTGGCAAGAGCCTGCGCCATTTCAAGGCTGTGATTCTTGTAATTGCCGCATTGCGCGATATTGGCATACGGCACTTCGCCGGCGGTCAGAATGTCGTTCAGGATTTTTTCATATACATCAAAAATGGTCTGGGCGCGTCCTTCATTGAAGAGAACGAGGTAAAAACCGGTCTGACAGCCCATCAAGCCGATGGAAATGAAATTCTGTGGCATGTATTTTTGAAAACCCCACAAAAGGAAATGCTCGAAGGAGTGCATTTCCGTGGAAGACAAAAAGACGGAATTAGGCCGATTGATTCGCAGATCCACCGCGTAGACCACATCGCCTGTCGGTCCCTGGGTGAACGAGCGGAGTTTGACGTGCGGCGCTTTCAACGCGCGATGATCCAACTCCCCAACTGTGCCGGCCTCCCAACCGAGTTGAGCAATATCTATCATAACTCTCTCCTGTATTAGTTTCTTTCACCACAGAGACCACAGAGAAAACCTTTTAATAGTCTTCCATGCTCTCTGTGTGCTCCATGGTTAGGTCTTTGGACCATCCTGGAAGCTTAATCGCTCTTCCGGCATATCTACACAAATTGCGACAAATGTTTGTAACTATCCTTCAACGCCTTCTCCCATGAGGCGACGTGATGATACAACTCAACAGAAGCATACCCGGAATAGCCGCTGTCGGTCAATGCTTTGAAACTGGCGGCAAAGTTCATTGTCCCTTCGCCGGGAATTTCATGGAAATGGACGATACCGGTCAGTGTGTTCGCTACCATCTTGTCCATCAGCAATTTGCCGCTTGCGTCTTTTGTCGTCCGCAAATAAATAAGAATGGGCCTTGCCCTTTCCAACACATCGTAACTCAGACCCGGAACGGAAATCGAATACGTAAAAATTTCGTCGTCAAAGGGCGTGGCGCCTGCGAACAAACTGTTATAGTCAACGAAGGCGGGCGGTCGCGAAATGTTCACCGATCCCAAAATAGATTCGATGCGCTTCTTTTGTTGCACGCCCGGCGCCTCGTCGTAGAAATAGATCGGATGGTCACGATCCACCAAAAGGTAATCTGCGTATTCGGGGAAATAAATCAGGTAGTGGGCAAAACTTAAATCAAGTTTTAAATTATCTGCCATTTTGATGAGTTTCAGGTTGTAGCCCTCGCGCGCGTCGGAGACGTGCAGGAATTTGGCGTGCGGCGCGGCTTTTGCCAAGGCCTCAAGATAATGATCTTCCGAACAATAGTTATGACACAGATCGAGGTGCAGCTGGAAACGCGGCGATCCGACTTCCTTGACGAGGCTAATGCCCTGCTCCAATGTTTCGATGTACATGCCCGGCTCGGGCTCGATCAACAGAGTGATGTCATCGTCATCCCGCAGGGATTTCAAACATTGATGGATGCTATCCACCAGCAGTTCACGCGGATTGACCGATGGATTAGCGACATGCTCATCGCGGATGAATCCGCTTCCAAACGTGACGAGGGACACGCCCAGCTTTCGAGCAACATCAATCCCGCGCCGGACGAGGTTGATGCGGCGCTTTCTGCCCGCCAAATCTGGGCTCATCAGCGACGGTTCGTGCGGCCTGGACGGGGTGAAAAAATGCGAGGCGGTTGAAACGCAGGCGGCTTTTACTCGCAACCCTTCCAGCCGCTTCTTGACCGCCGCAAGGTCGTCATCGGTGATATTGAACGGATTGAACTGGTCGCGATGAAATGAAAGTTCGATGCCCGGATAGCCTGCTTTATCCACAGCCTCAATGGAATCTAAAAAGCCCAGGTTGGTCAGGCCGAACGTGCTATAACTGAGTTTGATCACAGTCAGACTCCAGGAACTCCAATTCTCTCTCCGCTATGAAAACAGAAGCTATTTAGTCAGTGGCTTCTTGTGCTTATACGCGGTTTTTTAGGCAGGACAGCTAGGTCTCCCCTGCCAGCAATTTGCGATTTTACCATGTGGTGATTGGGAATCGTCAGATAAACTACATTCGCCAGGGGAAAGGCCCATTTTACGTGAGCAGGGTGGCTAATACGACCGTCTATAATCTGGATACTGTCGTCGGCAATCCGAAGGTCCGAAATCTTGAGAGCGGCGAGGTCGCCGTGGAGCGGCCTATACGATTGTTGAAAAGCAGATATTGGCTGGGGGTGACGCGCTCTTGGAGATGGGGACTGCCCCGGTTCAGCCGCGACGGCCTCAGGCTGCTAGTTCCGACGATAATGCGCTTCTCCTATACGACACATCTACGTGGAGTGAGATCAGTCACTACAAGAACCCTTGCATCAAGCGCTGTAATTTGGCTGCCTCTCCTGACCTTTCTGTGCTCGTCGTTGTCGAGGCGGACAAGAGGGGCCTACCACCCTCCTCAGCGACCGTCTGGGATTTGATGACCGGCAAGCAGATACGGGATATCACAGCCGGTCTGGAAAGAAGTGAGCCTACCCTCATGTCATTCACTCCTGACGGCCGGCTGTTGTTCGGGGTGACCAACTATGTAGCCTTCGATGTCGCAGGAGAATGGAAGATCATCGACTTAGGGGAACACCCCGACCACCCCATTGATAGCTTTGTCCGCTACCGTGAGTTTGCTGACGATGGCCGCAGCTACCTGGAGTGGTACTTTAATGGCGAAAAGGGAATCTTGGGAAGCATATGGCTGATCCGGCTACCTTAAGAACCGATGTTACGCAGCCTTGAGAACCTGGAGTTCTTCATAGGCAACGCGAGTAGCCTTGAGATACAAATAGGAACGCAGGGCAAAATGATTGATGTATCATTTGATCTTCAAGCATTCCAGTTCGAAGAAAGCAAACAAGACCGCAAAGACAGGATTGTTTTGGGTCACGACTTGGCGCATAGGCGCCTTCCCCAAAGCGGCATTTTGTTTTAGCGATTTGTGGAAGACTTCTAAGTAGTCGGTCGAAATTATTTTTACAAAACGATGCTCTCGGCGGCGTCCCCGCCGCCGAGGGCGGCGGCTCGATCAACAAAACTTTTATAAAGACTTTCAGGCGACTACTTATCGGCCATCGTTTTTCCTGAAAGGGCGCAGGGCGTTGATAGGTCGTTAGAATCAGTTTCGCATGACCGTTGTATCACTGCAAGCCTTCCTTCGGCATACAGTACACACAACGCAAATTATATCGGTCGGTGAGCGAGATGTGCAGATCGGTGATGGCGCGTCCGAAGGGATCAATGAACATCGGCAAGTTTGCTCCCCGCCAGCCGGTTCCACGCGTGATAAAAGACCGCCGCGCTGACGAAGCCAATGGCGAGGTTGTTCGTCCAGAGGGTCAGGGCGAGCACAAGCAGGGCGGTGAGCCAGGCTTGCGCGCCGCGCAGGTCACTCGCCAGGAGCATGTGTTGAAAACCGACATACGCCAGCAGGACGCCCAGCACGGGGAAGGGAATCAGCCCGAAGATTTGCATACTGGCCGAACCGCCGAACAGTCCCAGTAAAAGGAAGATGGTGCCCAGCATGAGCGGCGCGCCGCCCGAACGCGCACCGAGGCGGTAATGCGAGGTCAGCCCGCCGCAACCGTGACATAATGGAACGCCGCCAAGCACGGCGGTCACAGCGTCGGCGGTTCCCATCGTGAGCATGAGTTTGCGCTCGGTGACATGCGCGGCTTTTTCGCCGAAGTATTGGCGTGCCGCGTCGGCAGTGGCGTAGATGGAGTTGCCGAGGCTGAGCGGAATTTGCGGCAGGGCGAGCAGGATCAGTCCCTGCCAGAGTTGACTCCAGGTGGGGATGAGCGGGAGAAGTTTGGGGAGAGTCAAATGCAGAGAAACGGCGGGCAGGCCGAGGCGGAGTCCTGATGCGCCGATCCCAAAGATGACGACCCCCAGCGCGGCGAGGTCGCGTTTCCAAAAGAGAAAAAGCAAGAGGAAGATGGACGCGCCGCCGACCAAAATCCACAGCCAGTTGATGGTCTGTCCTGAAAAGTCGAATCCGCCCTGCCAGCCTTGGGGGGTCTTTTGAATCAATGTCCAGGCGGATTTGAATAACAGCCATGCCAGGCCGAGTTGAATGCCGCGCACCACCGGCTTGGAAAAGATTTTGTGTACCCAGCGGTCAAGACCCGCCAGGCCCATGCCGAGAAAGGCGACCGCGTTCCAGATGGCGCCCGTGACGATGACCACGGGAGCAAGCCCCATTGCGAGCGCCAGCGCCGAAACGGATTTGAGCGGCTGGACGGGAATGGGCAGACGGTACACCAGCGCGACGAGGATATAAGCGATGCCCACTCCGACGAAGACAGCGGTGGCGTCCATGCCGTTGAGGGCGATCAGCGCCAGGATGAGCGGGAGCATGACGCCGAGATCCGCGAGCGAGCCTGAAAATTCGGCGATGGAGAAAACGAAAGGATTACCAGTAAGTTGCCTTTGCATAATTCGACTCCGACAGCAATTTATCCATTAATGACTTGCACTTCAATTTGAATTGCATGCACGTGGACGGACACATGATAATACAAATTCCCCGCGCAGGCGCGGCACAGGGTAAGACCTGCCTGATGGGTCTCGCGCTCGTTCATGATCTCCTCCCCACACGCATCACAGTTGACGCGCGCGCCAGAGCGGGAAACGATGGCTTCAATGGGTGTATTCAACACAATAGGCGTGAAAGTGAACATATCGTCATCGGGCATGACTTGATAGGCCTGCATTTGGCGAAGTAGTGACGCGGCTCATCGGGGGCGTAGGTGTTTGTCTTTTGGCGAATATCCAGAACGGGCGTGATGCGAACTGGATAGCTTGTATTCATGTCTACAAAGACCGCCGCAACTTTGCCGCAATCCTCCACGCGCAAGGTACGATGACCAACCGTGTAGTTTGTAGCGGCGGAGAGTCCATCGGCAAAACAGCCATCTGTTTCAGTGATGACCAGTAAACGTTTGCTACCCTGATTCGCCAGCACCTTTTGGGTGTGACGCTTCTTTTTACCGCTGTAATGCCTGCGTCGTCTTTTTTGAACGCTAAATCAGCCATTTGGTGGCATCTACCAGCACAATTTCAATCACGGTGTCACCGGGCTGCAGGGCTTTTTCCCTGGAAGGCGAAATTACTTTGACTGGATCAGTACGTTTTCTACCTTTTTGATGGTTCGGTGTACCGTTGCTTTACGGACGCCATAGGTTGATTCAATATGAAACTCAGTTCGGTATTCACCCAATACATCAAGGTCAGCAACAACTGGGTCGACTCAATTTGGGCGGCCTGCCAAAGTTGCGCAGGCCTTTTTGGACTACTTCCAGCATCCTTTCAAAGGCTCTCGCCGTACACCTGTCAGCCGTTTGAAGTCCGTATCTTTTAGTTGTTGGATCGTTTCGTAACGCATGCGCCTATTATGGCACACTTATGCAAGAGGCCTAATAGATCTTCCGGGCGCATCATGCCATAAGCGATTTGATCTTGCTGTCCGCTTAGTTGATACGCTTCCATGCGGCTAAATTGTCCAGCCAAGGCTCCGCTTACACTTCCCGTGAATGCATAAGACAGGAATTCGGCAATGCCTGTGCCGAACGTGCCAGCAAGATAAGCCTGACCATATAGCTCAGCAACGGGCAGGATAGCTTTCCAAGCCATTACAAAGGCCAAGGCGCCCACTGCCCCTGCGCCAAAAGCTATACCAACTTCACCCCAATCAATACATTGCCAATTTCCACCATTTCGTTGGAGTTGGAAATAAATGTCCACATCGGCGCTGATAGATCCACCTACAACAGCAACACCTGCCAGACACAAAACAGTATCAACTACTGCACCAGAGAAACAATGTCCGCTCGGATCGGTATATCGAATCGGATTGTTCAGCGCATATGCATACGGATTCTGCGATTGCGGCAGATTCAGATAGCCCGCGAAGGAATCGCGAGTTAGGAAGCGCCCTGCGCTGAGCGTAGTCGAAGCGTGCCACGCGAGGCGGGTCGGAAGCCGTGCGATATCAGAACGGGTTTATTTGTCTTCCAACGCGGAAAGGATTGCGCGCATCACACCCTCGATGTCATTCATCACTTCGTTGTTCCAGAAGCGAATTACTTTATAGCCCTGCAATTCCAAATATCCTGTTCTTTCTTCATCATATCCCGCCTGCTCTATATGTTGACCTCCATCTAATTCAATAATCAGTTTCCTTCTCGGTGAACAAAAATCCGTGATGTACTGGCCGATAGCATGTTGTCTTCTAAAATGCACTTCATCCTCACGCACAGCGCGAAGATATGCCCAAAGTTTTTGCTCGGCAGGAATTGGCTGGTGGCGCAATTCTCCGGCGCGGCGGAGGATTTTCGGGTTGCTTCTCGGAGGGTTGGGCATGGATTGATTTTACGCGTTTAAGCCCTACCCCAGCCCTCCCCATTTTCAAAGAAAATGGGGAGGGTGGCCAGAGGACGGGTAGGGCAGTACACCGATTAAACGAAGCCGCCCACCTGCAAGGTACGGCGCATCCCCCAGCCTTTTTGTTTTGAGACCTGCGGTCAAAACCCCACTCCGCTCGCGATCGGCGGGGACAGAGTTCCTCCCCGAGCACAAGTGGTCTACTACCCATAGAAAAAAAGGATGAAACTCAAAATCCAACTGACCCCGGTTATCAATATCCCCTGCACTATTGCTCTAGGGCCGGTAATCATTTTAGGGTAAGAAAAAATTTCTTTTCTTGCTATGACAATCACTCCAGTAAGCCCTGCAACAAAAGCAGCGAATGCCATTGTCTTAGGGTTTACCGGTCTCGGTGCTAAGAATATTATGCCTAAACTGATCACCCACGGAATGAATATCGCTAACTTGCTTGGGGAGGGGGTAAGCGATTTGTCTTTTCCGTTATTAGTACTTAATTTTTTGCTATTTTTCGACATGTTCTCCTCCAGCTTCAAACTGGCACATTCCTTAGATAGATGAAAAGTTCAAAATCTTATCGGCAAACTAAAGGCTTAGTAGTTTGACAAGCGCAATAAGCAATAAGATGAGGGCAAACAAGGCTATGGATATTCACCCAGGCCTAACTCTGGAAAATATTGTTCGTTCATAGACTTGGCTAAGTTATCCATCAGAACAGTTGCAGCAATATGAAACCCCGCGGCGGTTACTGGCCCGCCTGTGATCGAGGCTAAAGCGAATACATCGGCAACTGCTCCGCCGACGCCGGATTCAACGCCCACTAGCCTTACCCGCTTTGGCATCAATCTTGCCGATGATATTTTCCAAATCTGAAAGCGTCATACGATCAGGAATCAGCCACGCGAGAACGTGGATTACAACACGGTCATATCGAGCAATCCAATCACAAGCCGGATAAGAAACATTCGAATAGGTATAACAGGAGAAATCGCTATTATCTGCAAATTGACTCTTGAAGTTCCAGTCGTGCGGGATGCTACCGGAGTGTAATTCTTTGACCAAATAATTGAAATTGTTTTGTGATCGTAGGGTTGGAAGAAAGCCGGAAGAGCGATAAATTTCTTCCGCAAAGGGATTATGGTCTGGGACAATATCAGAATAAAAGTCTATCTCCATCGAATCACCATCCATATAATTAGACCAACGCGCTGGGCTACTGAGCCCCGCGGTTGTCCATCCAGGAGGGAGATCTTGGAAAGTTATGAGAAGCACGGATAGATTTGTTTTGGCTGTATTGTCGGACGAGGAAGGAAATCTACTGCATCCAGCCAAAGCGCCTGAAAGAATACATAGAAAAAGTGTCTTCATAAGTGAGTGGTTGTTCATTTTTCTCGGTCTACTCCCTGTGAATTATTCCAGGTGTACCTATATCATGCACCCAATCCTTTAGGGTGCTCGTAAGGTCATCAGGCGTTATATGACCTGATTTTGAAGAAGTGCCCTGCTCCAAATAATATTGTCAACATCCCAATTTTAGTACCAATTGAAAGTAGAAAAGGTCAGGCATTTTGTGTTGCGAATTGGTAGGGCGACAAGCCCTGCAACGCTTCATGAGGACGAACCG
>JAJPIZ010000019.1 GCA_021324435.1 Anaerolineae bacterium | reverse complement strand
TTGATGGTGCGAAGCACTAGGCGGCCGATCCGTCCAAATCCATTGATGCCTACGTTGACTGCCATAGAAGCCTCCATTTTAAGTTCAGCATCACGCCTCCCATGATGAAGGCATGAGCGTTGTTATCTTTGTGAATTCTAATTCAAAGAATGCCCTTTGGCTACTGCAAATTGTCACGCGGCTCAGCCGCTTAATGGCCCCGTGCGTTCATAATACAAGTCCATCAACACTTGTGAGAGTTTCATCGTCGAATGCCGCCACGGGCGATCTTCATCCACAAGGTCGGAGCAGTAAAGACGCTGATCGCGTCGCGAACGCTCATCGGCGCGCACCCACTGCGAGGTCCCGCCCAGATCGCCCGCGTAGTTTTCGTTGCATAAAACAACATCGAACAAGTCCTCGCCGGCGTGTTCTTCCAATGCGCGCACGTGATCGTAACAGGAATACAACTCCGTCTCACCGATTTGTGTAGCGATGTTGCACACATAGACTTTCAACGCGCGGCTTGCACGGATGGCGGCCAGCAAATCGGGGACGAGCAAATTGGGAAGCAGACTTGTGTACAAACTACCGGGACCCATCACGATCAATTCCGCATTCAGAATGGATTGCAAGACGGGTGGAAACGCGGGCGGATTGTTCGGCTCCAACCAGACCCTGCGGACTCGTCCCGCCATTTCGGGAATTTTGCTTTCACCCGAAACTCTGACCTCGTTAATCACGTGCGGCAATTGCAGGTCTGCAACGAGACGCACATCATGCAACGTCGAGGGCAGGACGCGTCCACTCACCGACAGCGCGCGACCTGATTCAGCCACAGCCTCCTCAAAACTTCCGGTGATATCGGTCAGCGCGCTGATGAAAAGATTTCCAAACGAATGACCTTCGAGTTCAGGGGCGCCGCTGAAACGATATTGAAAAAGTTGCGTGAGCAGGGCCTCATCGTTGGACAGCGCGGCGAGGCAATTGCGAATATCTCCCGGCGGCAAAATACCGAGGCTCTCGCGCAAGCGCCCCGATGAGCCGCCGTCATCTGCAACGGTAACCACGGCTGTAATGTTGCGCGTGTGCTCTTTGAGTCCGCGTAACAATGTAGCTAATCCGTGTCCACCGCCGATGGCTACGACATGAGGTCCGCGTTCGCGGCGGCGGAAGTCTGCGATCTGATCAATCACGGCCTGCCCCGGCCTCAAAAACGGACGAAGGAGCGCGCGGTTCAATCTCCAAATTCCATACCCCACAAGTCCGATGCCCAGCGCTCCAAAGATGATCACGCGCACGATGCGCGGCAGGAATCGCAATGCCGCGTACGAAAGAAAAGTCAATATGGCGGTATTGGTTGTGTCTGTGCGATAGAGGTCTAAAAGAAAAATGCCGACGCCCACACCCAGCATTGTGGTCCCCACCAGAATCAATAACAACCAGCGCTTGACTCCCAGCCCCGGGCGGAACCAGCGCACAAAGTCCCGCACAGCCTGTCTGAATCGTTCAAAGATAGAGACGCCTTTTTTGTTCACAGCGAAAAGTGTAGCAGGGATGGATGGAAAAATCAACTACGGGGCGACACCCGCAGATTGCCTCACTTTTGCCCATAGGCTGTCGGGGTGCAATTCAAAGAACTCGCAGTATAATCGCATTGGCATGGGCGAACTATTTAATCAAATTCTGCAAGCGTTGAATAGCCCGCTTGGAAGCGTTGTGTACCATGTTCTGTTGGTGTCGTACATCGCCAACTCTTTCCAGTCCGCGTTCAACCATTGGAGATTGAGCGAGTTCCCTCAGGCGCGGCGCGCCATGCTCGGGCTGGGCCTCTTATTACTGGCGCAATTATTCCTCTTCGCGTTCAGCGGACTCGGCTGGCAGGGCATCATCAACCCCACGGCCAGCCTGCCTCCCCTCGACCGGGCTTTTACATTATTAAGCATCTTATGGGTCACGTGGCTATGGGCTTTCCCCGAACCCAGCCGCCCTGCAGATCTCGCGACAATTTTGCTGAGTCTGTTGATCTCGTTCGCGATGGCATTGAGTCTATTGACGTGGGCGCCGCAATCCAAAATCACCACGTACAACGCGACCGTTGATGATTTCCTCTGGCAGGTCGCTTCGATTAGTTTTATCTGTCTCGGCGCATTGCTTTTGCTGATTCGCCGCCCGGATGGATTCGCAAACGGGCTGGCGTTTCTCGGTCTGGCCTTTCTCGGTCACATCAGCCGTTTCGTCTTTAGCGAGGCCGGCAACTATTCCGGCCTGATCCGTCTGGCTTATTTGGCCGCCTTTCCTATTTTGCCCACCCTTGCGCAACGTTTCCCCGCGCCACAACAAGCACAACTTCAGCAAGCGCAACGGTCCGCCGCCAAAACGACCAGCGTCAAACAAGATACGCCCGTCCGCGAGCGCAGACGCTACAGCACGGACCCGAAAACGTTTCACGCGTTGTTGGCCCTTGCCGCCGAATCGTCCGCACCGAAAGTCAGCCAGGCCATCACACGCGCCATCGCGCAGACCATGCTGGCGGATCTATGTTTTCTCGTTTATCTCACCGACAACAAGAATCAACTGGTCATTGCCAGCGGATATGATTTGATCCGTGAAGAGAATCTCGAGGGCGGGAGTCTCAACAAAAATCTGATCCCCATGATCGCCAACGCGATCCAGCGCGGCCGTCCATTGCGGCTGCCGGCCTCCAGCACATCCGCAGACATTAAAGGATTGGGTGAAATGCTGGGGCTGGCCAATCCCGGTCACTTGGTAAGTGTGCCCATCATCACGCCCGAAAAAGATACGTTGGGCGGAGTGATGTTGCTTTCACCGTATTCCAACCGTTTATGGAGCGCGGAAGATCAGACGTTTCTCGCCAACATCGCTTCTTCGCTCGTGCCGATTGTGCAAAGAAGCCAGCGCATTACCAAACTCGAACAACAAAGCCAGCAGAGCAATCAGGCGCTGGAGGCGGCGCGCAATCAAATCGCTGAATTGGAACGGCGCAACGACGAAATGCAGAGACAGATCGAAGCCATGACCCTGCAAGCGGAACAGGATGCGAGCAAGGCAGAAAACGCTGCGGCGTTGATGGCGGCACAGCAAGACTCCCAGCGCGTCATCGAGGAACTGCAACAGGAAATCGAAACTCTGCGCGGCACAGGCACGCGTTCCGACGCGCAGGTGGAAAAAGAACTCAAAGCCGCCCTGCAGGATGTGGCACGTCTGCAAAATCAACTGGCCGAGACAAACGTCAAAATCCTGGAACTGGAAAAGAACGGCGGCGCTCCTCAAAGGCCAAATGAACAAGCCGAGGTCATTGCTTCCATTTCGCAGGAACTGCGTCAACCCATGTCATCCATTGTGGGCTATACAGACTTACTGCTCGGTGAATCGGTCGGCATCCTCGGCGCATTGCAACGCAAGTTCGTCGAACGCATCAAGGCCAGCACGGAGCGCCTGGGAAGTTTGATTGACGACATGATTCAAGTCACCACGCTGGATGTCGGCCTGGCCGACCTCAAGCCCGAACAAGTTGATTTGAACACAATCATTGACAATGCGATGGCGTACACGAGCAGTCAGGTGCGCGAAAAAAACATTTCCCTGCATCTCGATCTTCCCAAGAAAGTTGCCGCGGTCAATGCCGACCGCGAAGCCCTGCAACAAATTCTGATTCATCTGTTGCAGAACGCAGGCGCGGCAACACCCATCGAAGGCACGATCCGCCTCAAGGTCCAGACCACGACCGAAGCAGATCAGCCGTACGTGATGATTCAAGTCAGCGACAGCGGCGGCGGCATCCCCGCCGAAGACCTGCCGCGCGTCTTCACGCGTTTGTATCGCGCCGATAACGTTCTCATTCAGGGCGTGGGAGATACCGGCGTGGGTTTGTCCATCGCAAAAACATTGACCGAAGCGCAGCATGGCCGCATCTGGGTCGAGAGCGAAGCGGGTGTTGGCTCCACGTTCAGCGTGCTCCTGCCCATCACAAAAAACGGCGACAATAATCCCTCGAAGAAGGATAACAAAAAGTGAGGCGGAACCTCGCCCAAGTGGTGATTGGATTGATGTATGGATTGGTCTCCGTCGTGCTCGTGGTCGGAGGCCTTTCGTTGGCGCTTGGCGAAAGCTACACCGTCTCGCATCCCACCGCGACCTTCAACCTGCCTCCGCTTCCTCAAACGTTGACCTTCACTCCATCCGGTCCCACCCAACCGCCAACCGCGACTGTTCTGCCAACACAGACTCCGCCTCCACCGTTGAATTGTGCGCCGCCTGCCGGATGGAGTCTGATTTTGGTTCAACCCGGCGACACATTGTCAAATCTCGCGGCGCGTTATGGAACGACGCCCGAATTGCTGGCGCAAGCCAATTGCCTGCTCACTTCAAATCTCGCGCCGGGATACACACTGTACGCGCCGTCCGCTGCGACGAATATCGCTCCCAATTGCGGACCATATCCCGGATGGATTTACGCATACATCGTCCAGCGCGGCGACACGTTTTATCACATTGCTTTGCAGTATGGCACAACCGTGGAGGCTTTGAAGTCTGCCAATTGTAGAGTCAGCAACGAGATTTTCCCCGGCGAAAGATTGTGGGTGCCGAATGTACCGACCATCACGCCCGGAGTGACGATCATTCCCACATTCCCCACCGATACCGAAGTCCCGACCGAACCGTTGACCACAACTCCACTGCCCTTCACCGCGACGATCATTCCAACGAATACTTACGTTTCACCGACATTGACGCCATTCCCGACTCCGTAGATTCATGTCGTTGCGAGGGTGCTCACCTCGAAGCAATTTCCTATTTTTTAATCAGAGATTGCTTCGTCACATAGGGCGCGGCTCGCAATGATATTCAAATTATGAAACCATCACAACGCGGGTACATCTTCCTGCTCGCCCTCCTCCTCGCCGCCTGCGGGACGACGCCCGCCGCGCAGAAGCAGGCCTTGCCTTTCATTCTCATCACAGCCGCGCCGAACGCTTCACCCACACCGACTCCGTTTCAACCGCCGCAGGTCGTGGAAGCCTCGCCAACGTCGCTGTACTACATCCAAGTTCCGACGCTCGAACCATTCTTTCCGACAACAACTCCATCCCCCACACCTACCGAACCTCCTCAACCCACCGCAACCGTTGACTTGAGTTCGTTGTTTCCGACCGCGGCCGCGCCGCCGATTCCAGATACAAGCGGGGAAGGTCCCACGCCGCTCCCGCCGCTGACCGATAACGACACCATCAACTTCCTTTTGATCGGCTCGGACAAACGCCCCGGCTCCTCGTATCGCACCGATACAATGGTAGTTGTGATTCTGTGGCCCAAAGAGGGACAGGTCTCGATGATCTCGATCCCGCGCGACCTATGGGTGTACATTCCCAGCGTTGGAATGCAACGCATCAACACCGCCTATCAAAGCGGCGAGATCTACGGATACAACGGCGGCGGGCCGGGCCTGCTCAGAGACACTATCGCGTACAACCTCGGCATCCGCATTGATCACACCGCCATGGTGGAGTTCGATGGCTTTCGCCGAATCGTAGATACCCTCGGCGGCGTGGATGTGCCGGTCGCCTGCCCGTACACCGACTGGCATTTGATTGATCCGAGTTACGATCCGTACAACGAAAACAACTGGTCGCTTTACACCATCGAGCCGGGCGTGAATCACATGAATGGAGATTTAGCCTTGTGGTATGCGCGCTCCCGCCTCAAGTCCAGCGACTTTGACCGGGGACGCAGACAACAGGAAGTTTTGCGCGCGCTGTTCGCGCAAATCCTGAAGACGGATACATTGAGCCGCATCCCGCAACTGTATAATGATTTTTCCAGCACGGTCATCACGGACCTTGGGCTGGGTGATTTGCTCAAGCTGGCTGTTTACGCCCCCAAGCTGACCAACGCCAATATCCGCAGTTATTACATTCGCCCGCCATACGTCACAGCATGGACAACGCCCGCCGGCGCGGCAGTGCTTTTGCCGCAGGACCCCGATCTGACCGAGATGCTGACCGAAGCCACGTCGCTTTCCGCCACTGCCGAGCAGAGACAAACAATTTCCATCGAAGTGCAGAACGGCACGACGTTCGCCAACTGGGACACGCTGGCCGCGAATCGACTTAACTATGCGGGCTTCGCCACGACCATCAGCCCCGCGGATCGGCAGGATTACGGCAATTCCGTTTTGATTGATCTCACGTCCACGCAAGACTCGAACACGCGCAATACTATCCTCAATGGACTCGGCTTGTATTCCGCAAACATTATTTCGCTCCCCGATTCAAACAGCGCCGTGCAGTATCGCCTGATCCTCGGCTACGATTATCAGCCCTGCTTCCAGCCGCAGGATTTATCGCATTAGGTTGCATGACATGAATGCGTCGCGCCACATTTGACGGGACGAATCCATTCGAAAAGATTCTTCTGCTAAATGGACGCGTCTGTGCAGTGCGACGCACCCTCGGAGGAGAGAGGGTCTACGATTCATCTTTCAGTATCCCCTGGCCTTTCGTGAACCAGGAGACGCCGAAGGTGAAGATGGCAAAAGCCTCCAGCCAGTAAATGGGATGGTAAACGGCGAACACGGCCGCGAGGTCCGGAGGAAGAGCCGTGTAGACGCCGAGGAGAATCACGTACATCAACATCACGAGTCCGCAGACGCGATAGATTCGATTCCGCATAAGTTTGCGCGGCGTCGGAGTCCGGTGTGGGTCGGTCTTCGTAAAAAGGAAGAAACTGAAAAAGATCAATGTGAGAAAAAGCAATCCGGAAAAGATGAAATGGACGATCCCGATGCGCACAACGACCGGATCGGTGGCGCCATCCGGCGAGGCGGGAAAGATGGACACCCCCACCGCGAACAGACAAGCCAGTTTTCCAGCAATCTCATCCATGAGACCATAACCGCGATAGGAAAAGAGAAAGAAGCCCGCGGCCCACAGCACGCCGACAAACACATCACGCATTCCAGTGTGGTAGTACGCGCTGATGGAGCTTTGCAGGCCGGTATCAAAGATGAAGCGCGCGCCCAGCGAAACGAGAAACGGCAGGGACATGCCAAGGATGCCGATTGCCGAGCGCAGGGTGAGATAGGAAATGACGATGCTGTTCTTCTGCTCCTCGAGGATGCGCAGGCGTGACTCAAAGAATCCCAAATGCCTGATGATCTCGTCTTTGCTGATCAATGACTGCGACATGGATGCTCCTCTTGCGGGCAACTCTATTTTATGGGCACCTCGCATCTTTGCCGACCCGATTCTTGCTCATTTCAGGGATGGGAAAAATGACCAGCGCCCCGACCGAAGGGAGCGGGCGGGTAGAGCATTATTGACAACCCCTTCAAAACTCGCTAAACTACACGTAGTGGCTACACGCCGAAAATAAACTCTACTCAGCCGGCCTCTGTAGCGTTCCTCAAAGACATCAATGTTCATCTGTGTTTATCTGCGGTGAATAAATCTTCAGAAAACAAGGAGGCAGTCATGCCTTCCAAAACATCCGCCCACATCAGTTCGCAAACTCCGCTCGCCCCCGCCCTGCAGGCATGGGAATCCTATCTCTACGATCAGGGACGCTCGCCCAACACGGTCAAGGCTTTTCTCAACGACCTCAAACTGCTCACCCAATTCATCCCGCCCGACCGCGGCATCGGCGTCATCACCACCAACGACCTCAACCGCTTCTTTGCCTGGATGGAAAAAGAGCGCGACGTGCCGTGCAGTCCCAAGACGCTCGCCCGCCGCATCACCTCGACGAAATCTTTTTTTCGCTGGCTCGCGCAATACGGCGCGATTGTCAACGACCCGGCGGAGAAGGTCCTGCAACGTTCGGCGATCAGCCCCCTCCCGCAGGTTTTAACCGAAGACGAAGTGAACGCTTCGCTCGCCGCCGCCGACCGTCATCGCCGCGACCACAAGCCGGACGCGCGTCCGTTCACGCTTCTGCTCCTCCTGTTGACGACGGGCGTCAAAAAGAGCGAGTGCCTCGGCATCCATTTGAATCACATTGACCTCGACACGCCGGACGGCGCGCAGGTTTTCATCCGTTATGCCAGTCCCTCCAACCGATACAAAGAGCGCAAACTGATTCTCTCCGAAGACTGGCTCCCGGCCTACAAGGAATACCTCGCGCAATATCAGCCCGTGGATCAACTCTTTCCGCGGTCGCCGCGCCGCCTCGAATATCTGCTCGAAGACATCGGCGAAGAAGCCGGCCTCGACAAACATCTCTCCTTCGACATGTGTCGCTGGACGTGTGCCTTGCGCGACTTTCAATCAGGCATGGACCCCGACAAACTGCGCCAGAAGATGGGCGTCTCCAAAATTCAATGGCGTGAACTGTTCATCAAACTCAAGCAGTTGAATGAGGGCTAGCACGTCGTTGGAAGAAGTGGATGCGTTCTTCCTATGCCCCCACCCGCCTCAACGTGAAATACACCGCCTTGCGCGACGTCCTCTCCAATTTATATTTCTCCGCAGGGCGATACCCCGGCACCCAAATCACTTCATCCCCCGCGCACAACAACGGCCAGCGATCCCGCGCCCGCTGTGGCAGTTTGACGTTGACGAAGAAATCAGAAAGTTTTTGCGAATGTCCGCCCATGCCCAACGGCTCGAACACATCCCCGGCGCGTCGCACGCGCAACTCGAATTGATTGGGCAAATGTTCCGCGTCCAACCAGACCTGAAAGCGGTCCTCGTTCTGAGATGATTTTTCCCAAGCCGATTCGGATTTCTCCCACTCCTGCAGTGAAAACTTCCAGCCGCTCGAAAGATCAATGTCCCCCGGCAGAGAAAGAGAAATCGAATCTTGTTGCGGGGGCAATTGCGGCCAGTGGTCAAACGGCAGGTCTGCATCTGGCTTGGCAACATACAACGCGTCGCCTTCACGGAAAAGCACAAGGCCGCCGGTCAGGTCCATGCGCGCGCGCTGGGGGTCAGCGATAAAAGCCGCGGCGCGCTCCAGGACGGCGTAGACCGTTTCGTGTCCGGGCATGAGGCGTTCCACGGCCCTGCGAATCAGATTGCGACTCAGCCCGGGAGAATGTGCGGCGAGGAACGATAAATCCAACATCACATAATCATCTTTTTCCCGGATCACACATTTCTTCCACCAATTTTCCAGAGCCTCAGTGAGCAACGCAAGATCCGCCGAAAGAGATTGCGCCGAGCGCCATACGGCCTCGCGAAATTTTGGGTTGTAACTTTCAAGTGCGGGAATCAATTCGCGGCGAACGCGATTGCGGAGAAAATCAACTGATTCATTGCTTGGGTCATATTGCGGCGTAAGGTCGTGCGCCGCGCAATACGCAACCGTTTCTTCGCGCCAAACATCCAGCAACGGACGCACAACGGGGATGTTCGGATCGAACGCGGGCAGACAAGTTCGATACGTCATCCCTTTGAGTCCGTTCAAGCCTGCCCCGCGCATGAAGTGCATCAGTACCGTTTCCACCTGATCGTCCGCGGTGTGACCCACCGCGACGGCCTGCGCCTTGAAATGTTGCGCCTGTTCAAACAGAAACTTATAGCGTAAGTTACGCGCGGCTTCCTCAATCGAAAGTCTTTCGGCATTGGCATAGGCTCGCACGTCGGCGCTGCGCGTTACGTATTGAAGCCGGTGGCGCGCCGCGATCTTTTCCACAGCCACAGCTTCATCATCCGCCTCGGCGCGCAATTTGTGATTGAAGTGCGCCACAATGATGCGATAGCCTGATTCACGGAGGGCGTCCATCAGACACAGGCTGTCCGGCCCACCAGAGACTCCCACGATGACCGGCTGGTCCGGGTCAAGTCCGCACTGAGTACGAAGAGTGGATTTAAGTCTTTCAAGCATAGGAAACAAATGTCATTCTGAGCGAACAAAGGGAGCGAAGAATCCCGCCGCCTCGCGGCGGAGACCCTTCGCCGCTCCTTCCCTACACTCAGAACTGCGGCTCAGGATGACACATATTGGTTCAAATCAAATCTGATACAACTCCACCAGCACGCCGCCTGTGGATTCGGGGTGAATGAAAGCATATTTCTTTCCGTCGGCAGTGGCGCGCGGCTCGTCGTTGATCAAGCGAATATTCCTGGCTTTGAGTTGCGTCATCATGCCCTCGATGTCATCCACCTCGAGGCAGATATGATGCATTCCCGGCCCGCGCTTGGCAAGATATTTAGCGATACCCGAATCGTCGGTGGTGGGCAGGACAAGTTCCACCTCCGAGCCGGCCAGCGGGAGAAAGGCGACCTGCGATTTCTCGGCGGGCACATCGCGCAGTTCATGCAGTCGAATCCCAAGCGCGTCGCGCCAGAATGACAACGACTTCTGCATATCATCCACGACAACGGCTACATGATTGATGGCTTTGATCTTGGGCATAAAGACTCCGATACTTGATGATTAGAGTGTGTATGCAAAATCAATTTCATGTGTCATTCTGAGGAGCGAAGCGACGAAGAATCTCAAATTTTGAACGAAAAAAACGAGATTCTTCGCTCCCGTTGGTC
>JAJPIZ010000011.1 GCA_021324435.1 Anaerolineae bacterium | reverse complement strand
GACCAACGGGAGCGAAGAATCTCGTTTTTTTCGTTCAAAATTTGAGATTCTTCGTCGCTTCGCTCCTCAGAATGACACATGAAATTGATTTTGCATACACACTCTAGTTACCTTCGTGTCCTTTGTGGTTAAAAATATTTAACGCGCGATCAACCGCGCGCATGTGCGTTGATAGAGTTGAAAATATTGCCTGGCCGAAACCGTCCACGAAAAATCCTGCTCCATGCCGGCCTTCTGCATCGCCTCCCATTTTGCGCGATCAGGAAAGATGGCAATCGCCTTTTTGATGGCTGTTGCAAATCGCGAAACGGTGGGCTTCTCGAACATAAAACCGGTCTCGTCTTTGAAGATCGTATCTTTCAACCCACCCACCGCGCTCACGATGGGCACACAACCGTATCGCATGGCGATCATTTGCGAAAGACCGCAAGGCTCATAACGCGACGGCATCAGGAACATATCCGCGCCCGCGTAGATTTGCCGCGCCAGGCCGGGGTCATATTTGAACTCGGCGCGCACACGGTCGGGGAATTCGCTTTGCAACGCCTTGACTTGCTCTTCCAGCTTCGGCACGCCCGCGCCGAGAATCACGGCTTGCCAATTCAAGTCCCTCAATTTTTTCAAGGCCTTTGGAATCAGGTCAATGCCCTTTTGCGGGTCCATGCGTGAGACGACGCCGAGCAAAGGCACATTGGCGTCGGTCGGCAATCCCAAACGGACTTGCAGCGCGGTTTTATTTTGCGGGCGGCGCGAGAGAGTCGGCGCGCCGTAGTTCACGGCGATGGCCGCATCGGTGGCGGGATTGAACGACTCAACATCAATCCCGTTCAAGATTCCGTTCAATGCTTCGCGGCGGGCGTGAAGATAATCCTGCAAGCCGCAACCGAATTCGGGAGTCAGCACCTCGCGCGCGTAGGTTGGAGAAACTGCCACGATGGAGTCCGCCGCCCAAAGTCCAAGAGGAAGCGGGAGCGCGTGCGCCCATTCGGGCAGACCGGTCTGCGCCAGCGGCAATCCATAGGCCTCAAGATGCGCAGAAACATCCGGTCCCATGAACGGCAGGTTGTGTAACGTCAACACCGAGCTCACAGCGGGGAATTCTCCCTCCCATCGTTTGATCAGCAATGCGTAACAAGCCAGCGCGGTGTGCCAGTCGTTGGCGTGAACAATGTTCGGCTTCCAGTTCAATTGACGCGTCAACTCCAGCGCGGCCAGCGAAAAGAACGTATATTTTTCGCCATCCAGCGCGGCATCCAGCGAATACACCGAGCCGCTCGATGAAATCGGTTCGCCGTCAATCAGATAAACGGTCATGCCGTTCAGGCTGGTTTCAAAAACCTGAACCTGGACATCGCCATCTTTTTTCGCAAGCGGAAAAATCAACAGCGGACGCGCGTCGCTGACGTCGGATTTGACGACGGGATGCATCGGCAAAACCAAGCGGACATCGAGGGCGCTTCCTTCCGTGACTTCGGGCGGGAGCCCGCGCAAATAGCGAGGCAACGCCCCGGCTACATCCCCCAAGCCTCCGACCTTGACAAAAGGTTCTGCTTCCGCGGCTAAAAACAAAACATTGAGGTTTTCAGGCACGGCGGCAATTGTACATCGAAATGCAACACCCTGGACGCCCGTGGCTGATCGAGTCTTGGGCTGGAACGCGAGGCCGAATAATTGTTATGGGCGCATAAACTATGCCCACCAGGGTAGCCAGCGCAAAGGCTACCAAAACTGCAGAAATGAACGTTACGCCTTTTCTCATAACAACTCCTTACGAATTAATCTGAGACATCTAAGTAGTCGGTCGAAATTATTTTTACAAAATCATGCTCCAGGCGGCGTCCCCGCCGCCGTCCTCGGCGGCCCGATCAACAAAACTTTTATAAAGACTTTCAGCCGACTACTTAGCTATCAGTTGTAAAGTTCGATAAAAAATTATGCGGGCGGCAAAGTGTTGCTTACACGAAGTTTGACGGCGCCCCGCCTCCGCGCAACAAAGTGACAAAAAGCATATAAAGGACATGTCTACTCTGGAATTGTGCAGAATATATAATGAGACCAAGTGTCGAAAAATCAAACTTGCTCATCCATCAAGGTAGTTGCAAAAAAGACCGATTGCATTCCAATCCAAAGGAGTTCCTATGAGTGAACAGTTATTTCAGAAAATGGCGCAGAGCATCATTGACGGCGATTCGGACGCGGCAGTTGCTCTCGCAAGAGAATCCATCGCAACCGGCATTCATCCGCTGGACGCTATTACGAAGGGATTTGTAATGGGCGTCAACACCGTCGGCGACGCATTCGGACGCGGCGAGGCATTTTTGCCGGAACTCGTCATGGCGGGCGAGGCAATGAAAGCCGCGGTCGCCACCCTCGACCCGGAATTGAAACGACGCGGAAGCGAACGGAAGATTCTCGGCAAAGTGGTGATTGCCACCGTTGAAGGCGACATTCACGAGATCGGCAAATCACTGGTCGCGACGATGTTCGGCGCATCGGGTTTCGATGTTTACGATCTCGGCGTGGATGTCGCGCCGGACAAGATCATCGGTAAAGCGATTGAAGTCAACGCCGATATCATCGCTATGAGCGCTCTGCTAACTACCACCATGGTGAAACAAAAAGAAGTCATCGAAGAATTGGAAAAAGAAGGTCTGCGCGGTAAATTCAAAGTGATGGTGGGCGGCGCGCCCGTGACGCGCGACTGGGTCAAAGCCATTGGGGCGGACGGTTACTCGGAAGATGCCATCGGCGCGGTGACGGCAGCCAAGCAACTGGTTGGAGTGGCGTGAGATTCTGTTTATTTCACACATTACGAATCACGCATTACTTTGCGCAATCCGTAATGCGTAATTCGTGAAAAGACGCGTCGAGGGCGCAATGACAAAGAACATAAAATCAATTACCAATCCAAAACTGAAGCTGGAGATTTTGACCCCGGCTGAGATCAAGAAGATTCATGATGCAACTTTGTGGATCATTGAAAAAGTGGGGGTGAAATTCCCGTCGGAACGCGCGTTGAATATTTGGGCGGAGAACGGAGCCGAAGTTGACCGCGCCCGCAAAACGGTCAAGGTGAGAGGCGAGATCATCGAATCGGCGCTGAAAAAATGTCCGCCGATTTATCCGCTGGCGGGGCGCGATCCAAATCAGGATTTATGTTTGGACGGTAATCATGTTTATCTCGGCACAGATGGGTGCGGCGTCGAAGTCATTGACATTCAAACGGGCCAAAGGCGCGTATCGAAATTACAAGACGTGGTCGAGATCGCGCGCATCGCGGACGCAACGGAAGAAATCGCGTTTCACTGGGTGCCCGTCTCCGCGCAGGATATGCCTGCAAAGACGCGCGGGCTGTATGAAATAAAAGCGATCTGGGAAAATTCAACGAAGCACGTCCAGACCGAAAGCATTTATAACAAACAGGAAGCAAAGACCGCCATTGAAATGGCCGCCATGATCGCGGGAGGCAAAGAAGCGCTTCGCAAGCGACCTGTGCTTTCATTGATGCAATGCACTGCATCCCCTCTCGGACATGATGGCGGCTCCGTCGAGGCGGCTTTGCTCGCGGCGGAGGCCGGGATCCCGACCGGCTTCATGACCATGGCCGCGTGCCTTACGACCGGTCCGGCAACTCTGGCGGGCAATCTTGCAGTTGGAAATGCGGAGGTGATTGCAGGCACGGCCTTGCTGCAACTCGCGTATCCCGGCGCGCCCGTGTTCTATGCCGCGGCTCAAACCGCGTCCGATCCGCGCACAGGCGCGTACACCGGCGGCGGCCCGGAGGATTTTCTGTTTGGAGCGGCGACCAATGTGCTGGCTGATTTCTACAACATCCCGCTTTCGATGGGATCGTTCGCCACCGGCGCGAAAGAACCAAACTGGCAGGCAGGCATCGAAAACAGTCTTTCGACTTTCATGGCAAGCATCGTAATGTCCGATATGCTCCTCGGCGTTGGCTTTTTGCACGGAAGCCGCATCTGGTCATTCGCCGAAATGATGATGGACTGCGAAATCTTCTCGATCATCGAAAAGACGCTGCGCGGAATTATTGTGGATGAAGAAACGCTCGCGCTGGACGTGATAGCGGCGGTGGGACCGAGCGGCAATTTCCTCACCCAGAAACATACCCGCCAGCATATGCGCGATATCTTCCTGCCTCAATTCATGGATCGCCGTCCATATAACGAATGGGAATCAAAGAAAGACGACGCGCGCGATTGGGCGCTGGCCAAAGCCCGCAAGACCCTTGCAGAGCATCAGCCCGATCCGCTGGATGCAAAGTTGAGCAAAGAGTTCGAAAAGATGATTACAAAATTAGAGAACAAGGGATAAGGGATAAGGGAAAGAGCGAGAACTTTTATCCCCTCTTCTCTGTCCCCTAAAATACCATGCAACCCAAACTTGAACTGCTTTCAAAAGAATTAACAGACCGCATCCTCGACGAAGCCTTTCAGTTGATGATGAACCCGGGCATCAAGGTGCAGTCTGCGGCGGCGCGTAAATTACTGGCCGGGGCTGGCGCACAAGCAGACGAAACGACGGAGGTCGTGAAGATTCCCGAGAAGGTCGTGCGCGAGGCAGTTCGAACCGTTCCGAAAACATTTTATCTTTTCGACAGACAAGGCAACTGCAAAGTAACCTACGGTGGAAACAACGTCCACTTTGATCCCGGTTCGTCCGGCGTTCATGTTTTAGACCCGGAAACACTGGAGCACAAAACCGCGCATACACCCGATCTGATTCGATTGGTCAAAGTGGCGGAAATGATTCCGCAGTATGACGCGCAATCTACCGCAGTTGTATGCGACGAAGTCCCAAAATCCATTGGCGATTTGTATCGGCTTTATATCGTGCTGATGCACTCGGTCAAGCCCATCGTCACAGGGGCATTCGGAATAAAAACGCTTGAGGCCATGATTGACATGGTGGCTTTGTTCGCGGGTAGCCGCGCGGCGTTGGCCGAAAAACCGCAGGCTGTGTTCGATATTTGCCCATCCCCACCGCTGATTTGGAGCAAGTTTGGCGCGGAGAATCTCATAGCGTTGGCGCGCTCCGGTGTGCCCGCGGAAATCGTGTCCATGCCGCTGGCCGGAGCCGCCGCGCCGGTGACATTGGTCGGGTCGGTGACTCAACATGCGGCAGAATGTCTAAGCGGGATCACGATTCATCAGTTGGCAAAGCCCGGCTCGCCCATCGTTTGGGGAGGGGCGCCTGCCATCTTCGACATGCGCAAAGGCACGACGCCGATGGGCGCGGTCGAGACAGCCATGATTGATGCGTCGTACGCGCAGGTTGGAAAGTCGCTGGAATTGCCAACGCATTGTTACCTCGGCGGAAGCGATTCAAAGATCGTTGATGCTCAAGCCGGACTCGAAAGCGGCGTGGGCGCGATCATCGGCGCGCTGGCGGGAGTCAACATGATCTCCGGCGCGGGAATGTTGGACTTCCTCGCCTGCCAGAGCGCGGAGAAGCTGGTGGTGGACGCCGAGGCGGTGGCCATGGCCAAACGTCTGCTGGCCGGCCTCGAGGTCCGCACCGAAACGCTGGCGACTGCTTTCTTTGAGGGCATCAATTTCAAAGGCGATTTCCTCAAGCAAAAAGTCACGCGCGAATTATTCCAAACCGAACAGCATCTTCCATCCACTATAATTGACCGCGACTCCATCCGCGGCTGGCAACAGTCGGGCAGTCTCGATACATTCGAGCGCGCCAAAATCCGAACAGCGCAATTGCTAAAAGAATATCAACGGCCGCAAATCGCATTGGACAAAGAAAAAGAGTTGACATCCATTGTCCAGCACCTGGCGCGCGAAGCCGGATTGGAGAAACTTCCCAATCTTGATTAGAGGTGAAAGATGTTGAAGCAGTCTTATCATATTCAGGAAGACATCATCGAATGGCGGCGCGATTTTCACATGCACCCCGAACTGGGATTCCGCGAACTTCGCACATCTGCGCGGGTGGCGGAAGAGTTGGAAAAGCTCGGTTACCGCGTCCGCCGCAATGTCGGACGAACGGGCGTGGTCGCCGATCTGGGAGATGATCGCGGCCCGTGCATCGCCATCCGCGCGGACATGGATGCGCTTCCAATTTTGGAGGCCAACGATGTGCCGTACAAATCGCAAAACGATGGCACAATGCACGCCTGCGGACACGACTCGCACACCGCCATGGCTCTAGGCGTAGCAACTTTATTGACCAAAGAAAAATTTCCAGGCAAGGTTCGCTTTCTGTTTCAACCATCGGAAGAAGCCGGTGACGAAGAAGGTATCAGCGGCGCGCCGCGCATGATTCAAGACGGCGCGATGGAAGGCGTGGACATGGTCATCGCCCTGCATGTTGACCCATCCACCCGCGTCGGAGATATTCACATCAGCGACGGGCCCTCGTCGGGTGGAGTTGATTCGTGGTACGGTCGTATCCTCGGGAAAGGCGGGCATGGCGCATACCCGAGCAAATCGGTTGACCCATTTTATATCGCGACGCACGTGATGATGGCTTTATATGGGATCATCTCGCGGCGAATTCATCCGTTCGATCCGGCAGTGGTCAGCATCGGAACATTCAACGGCGGCTTTACACAAAACGTCATTCCGTCTCATGTGGATATTTCGGGCACGCTTCGCTTCACGGATATGAAAGTTCAAAAGCAAATCCACGATGAAATCACACGCGCCTTCGAGTTGGCGAAACCGCTCGGCGGCGATTACGAACTGCGTTTTGAGATCGGCGCGCCGCCGATGATCAATCACACGGTCGCGGCCACGTTGATCGAATCAGTAGCAATAGATTTGCTCGGCGCGGAACATGTCTCGCCAATCCCGAAGGAACTCGGCGCAGAAGATTTTGGTTCATTCACGCAGATGGCGCCCGGCGCGATGTTCACGCTCGGCACACGTATCGAGGGCGATGAGCGCTATCTTCATCACCCGCGTCTCGATCTCGATGAGCGCGCTTTGCCCATCGGCACGGCCATCCTGGCAGAGACTGCTTTGCGATTCCTGCGGGAGGGCGCAAAGCAGTAAAACGTTCGAGGAGGAGGAACATGCACACCATTTTGAGGAGCGGGAAAAAAGAAGTGACGATTGGAATTGACAAGCCTTTCGTCATCATCGGGGAGAAGATCAATCCAACCGGCAACAAGAAACTGGCCGCGGCGTTGCAGGAAGGCAGATTCGATTTCGCGCGCCAACTCGCAGAGCGACAAGTGGCCTGGGGCGCGGACGCGCTGGATATCAACGTTGGCGTTCCGGGCCTGGACGAGGTGGCGGCTGTCGTTAAAGTGGTCACGGCCGCGGCTGAAAGCGTGGACGTGCCGCTCTGCCTCGATTCGGCCAACCCGGATGTGCTCAGAGCCGGTTTGAAAGCCGCGCCCGGCAAACCGCTTGTTAACTCGGTCAGCGGCGAAGAGAAGAGACTGGAAGCCATCCTGCCATTGGTCAAGGAGCGCGGCGCGGCGGTCATCGGCTTGACCATGGATGACAATGGCATTCCGAAGACTCCCGAGGAACGCGTCGCGGTCGCCGAGAAAATTCTCCAGCGGGCCGCGAAAATGGGAATCCCGATTGAGGATGTCATCATTGATCCGCTTGTGCTGACCGTCGGCTCCGACAGCAAAGCCGCGCTGGTCACGCTTCAAACGATTGAATTGATCCGCAAAGAATTTGACGTCAATATCAACCTCGGCGCGAGCAACGTCTCGTTCGGATTGCCTGATCGCTTGACGGTCAATCAGACTTTTTTGGCGATGGCAATTCAAGCCGGAGCGACTTGTTCGATCACCGACCCGATCAAACTCGGAACGACGATTCGGGCCTCAGACCTGTTGCTTGGCCGCGACAACTACGCGGCGCGCTTCATCAAATACTTCCGCAACACCGAAGCTTTGCGCGAACAGGGAGCCGAGCCTGCAAAGGTATGACACAAAAACATACTGTCATTCTGCAACCTTCCGGCCGCCGCGGCGAAGTGGACGAGGGGACAAACCTTCGAAACGCGGCGCGCCAACTCGGCGCGGACATCGAATCCATCTGCGCCGAAAACGGAACCTGCGGCAAATGCAAGGTGCTTGTCGAGGAAGGGACCTTTGAGCGATATGGCATTACATCCAGTCGCGAAAACCTGACGCCTATCAGGGCTGAAGAAGCCGCGTACTTTGCGCATCACCCAAAAATGCTCGCCACGCGCGGCTGGCAGGCCGGGCAAGTGCGTCTCGCCTGTCAGGCAAAAGTGCGCGGCGATGTGTTGATCAACATTCCAGAAGAAAGCCGCGGCAATAAGCAGATCGTTCGCAAATCTGCGACCGAACGCGCAATCGAAATCAAGCCATCCATCCGAAAATATCTTGTGGAACTGCGACCGCCCACCCTCTCGAATCCCAAAGCGGATTGGGAGCGGCTAGCAAGCGGGATTGCCACATCCATCGGGCTGGTTCGCAATGGCGAACCGAATCTACCGCGCCCCAAAGACCTGATCATTGATTACGACTGCCTGCGAACACTTTCCGAGACTCTGCGCGAAGCAAATTGGCGCGTGACGGTTTCTGTCTGGCAGGACAAAGAAGTGATCCGCGTCGAACCGGGACTTTCGGAGAAGCTCTGCGGCGCGGCGGTGGACATCGGCTCGACGACCCTCGCGTTATATCTATGCAACCTGGAAAATGGCGAGATCCTCGCGGCAGAGTCGGAAATGAATCCGCAGATTGTATACGGAGAAGATGTGATGTCGCGGATTCAATACACGATCACGCATGCGGACGGGTTGGAAAAATTACACAACGCGGTAATTGGCACACTCAATCAAATGTTGGCAAGAGCAGTTCAGTCCGCTAACGCACGCAAGGAGACTGCTTCAGAGCAGGATGCTCCTCAGAACGACATGAAAACGGACGATATTCTCGAAATGACTGTCGTTGGCAACACGACGATGCACCATCTTTTTCTGAATTTGCCGGTCCGACAACTTGGCTCGGCACCGTTTGCACCTACGATATTCCATTCGGTAGACATAAAAGCCCGCGAACTTGGACTGAAAATCAACCCATCCGCGACTGTACACGTCCTTCCCGTGATTGCTTCGTTCATCGGCGCGGATACAAGCGGAGTACTGATCGCTGAGGAGCCATACAAACAGGATGAAAACTGGCTCATCATTGACATCGGCACAAACGCAGAGCTTGTGTTGGGCAATAAAAACAGACTCTTGTGCGCATCCACTCCGACCGGGCCAGCGCTTGAAGGCGCGCACATCGAACATGGGATGCGCGCCGCCCCGGGAGCCATCGAGCATGTCGAGATTGACCAGAAAACTCTGGAAGCGCGCTGGAAGATCATCGGCGAGGAGAAATGGAACGAAGGCGAACCCAAAGGGATTTGCGGATCAGCCGTCATCGACGCGGTGGCGGAATTATTTCGGGTTGGGATTGTGGATGCTCGGGGCAGATTCCGCTCCGAGGGCGGAACGACGCGGCGAGTCCGCATAGGCGAGAAAGGCGCGGAATACGTCATCGCCTTTGCGGAGGATACATCCATCGGTCACGACATCGTCATCACGCAGGGAGATGTGCGGCAAGTTCAACTTGCAAAAGGCGCGCTGTACGTCGCGGCGCGCACACTGCTCAAACAATTCGGTTTGCAGACACCGGATAAAATTTTGCTGGCGGGCGCATTTGGGACATACATTGATAAAACCAAAGCCATGCTGATCGGCATGATCCCGGATTGCGCATTGGAAAATGTTTTCGCGGTGGGCAACTCGGCAGGCGACGGCGCGCGCATTGCGCTGTTGAATGTCGAGAAGCGGCGCGAGGCGATGGAGGTCGCGGCGCGCGTGACGAGATATGAGTTACCGACCGATCAGGATTTTCAAAACCAATTCATGCTGGCAATGAATTTCCCACACATGAATGAACCATTTCCACATGTTGCGCATTTAATTCCAAAACAGACGACCGATGCGATGGCGAAACAATTTTCGGGAGGGAAGCGATGAACAAGTTTCTTGAACGATTGGACAACGGAGAGATTCTGGTTGCGGATGGCGCGACCGGGACCAATTTGCAAAAGGTTGGGCTTGCGGCAGGAACACACACGGAAGATTGGGTCTTCGACCATCCCGAAAAAATCCTTGACCTGGAGCGGGCGTTCGTCGCGGCAGGTTCAGACATCATCCTGACTTGCACTTTCGGCGGGACGCGCCTTCGCATGAAAGGCGCGAAATATGCAGATCAAGCAATCGAGATCAACAAACGCGCCGTCGAACTTGCGCGTCAGGCCGCGTCCGCGCGGGACAATGTGCTGGTGGCCGGTTCGATTGGTCCGCTCGGCCAACTGCTGAAGCCTTACGGTCCGGTCACACCTGAGGATGCCACAGCCGCGTTCGCCGAACAGGCCAAAGCTTTGGCAGAAGGTGGCGCAGACTTGCTGGTGATCGAAACTCACTTTGCGTTTGAAGAAGCAACTGCCGCGTTCGACGGCGCGCGCTCCGTGACCGACCTGCCGATTGTCGTTTCGTTTAGTTACGACCGCGGCACGCGTACCATGATGGGAGTCAAGCCCGCGGATGTTGTGAAAAAATATAAGGCAATGGGAGCCGCGCTGGTCGGAGCGAACTGCGGGACTACGCTCGAAAATATGGAGACCATCATCAAAGAATATTCCGCGGCTGAGGCGGGCGTTCCCTTGTGGGCCAAGCCCAACGCAGGAATGCCTCGCCTCGAAGGAACGCAGACTATTTACGATGTAACGCCGCTGGAAATGGCAGAATACGCCAAAAAGTACATTGCTCTTGGCGCGCGCGTCGTCGGCGGATGTTGCGGGTCCACGCCAGAGCATGTTGCGGCGATTGCGCAAGCTGTCAAAAAGTAATGATTTAATAACGGCAGTCCGTAGTAAACTATGTAAGATGTGATTATGGACGACCGAAGGAAAACCAAGCGCAAGTACCTGTTGTACTATGGCCGCGTCTTTGACGAAAAAGCAACAACACTATTGGGCCACTTGGTAGACATCACACTGCAAGGGTTGATGCTCCTCAGCGATAAGCCTTTTTCGGTTGGAACGACTCAGCAAATAAAGCTGGAAGTTACTGATGACATAGACGAGCAACCGTATTTGAACCTCACAGTGAAAAGTATTTGGTGCGAGCCGGATGTAGACCCAAATCATTTCAACACGGGCTTCGAGATTCTTGCGCTTAAGCCGAAAGACGAGCAAGTGATTCAGGCGATCATACAAAGATACGGCTTCCGCGATAATTAAACGCAAACGGGCAGACAAAATGTCTGCTCGTTTTTTTATTTGCAAAGTCGCTACGAATGAGCCGGGACTGTAAAAACGATGCGCGCGCCTTTACCGGCTGACGTGTCCAGCTCGAACCCCCCGCCGAGCATCTCCGTGCGTTCACGAATCAATTTCAGGCCGAGGCTGCTGCCGCCGCGAACGACATCCGGGTCAAAGCCTTTGCCGTTATCGTCCACGCTGACGCGGATCAGATCATTTCCCATGTCCAAATGGATTTTGACCATGGTCGCCTGGCTGTGGCGCGCCACATTTCCAAGCAACTCTTGAACCGCGCGGAAAATCATAACCTCCAGATACGGTTCAAGCCTGCGCTCAGCGCCTGTGACAGTCAAACTTACCTCAAGGGGGGTCTGTTCTTTGAATGCATCCACATATTTGCGGATGGTAGGAATCAACCCGAGATCGTCCAGCATCATTGGGCGCAGTTCGAAGATAAAATTCCGTACTTTCTGGAACGTGCTCATCGCCGCGGTTTTCAAACTGCTGAGTTCCTCTTTAGCCTGCGCCGGATCGGCATCGAGAAGACGCATGGCAATCTCCGTCTGCAAAATGAAATTGGACATGGCCTGCGCCGGACCATCATGCATCTGACGCGAGAGCCGCTGGCGTTCCGCTTCCTGCGCGTTGACGATCATTTCCATCCCGCTGGCCGAGGCCTTGTCGCCGCCCGACGCTGGGCCGCCCCCGCTCGCAGGTCGAGAGGACGAGCCGACATGTTCCAACGCAACTTTATATTTCTCAAGATGAGCCTTGTCGCTTTGCAATTTTTCCAACTGGCCACGCATTACAAAGAGTCTCTGTTGCGCGTCCAGAGCCGAATCATAGGCCATACGAATTTCATCCGGCGTGGCCTTCGCGGCCTGACTCTGGATTTGTTGAAGATGCGCGGTGATGGCGGCGTTGCGCTGAGTAAGCTTGGACAACTCCATCTGGCTTTGCTCAATCATCAATTTGATCTCACGCAAAGCGCGCTGAGTCTCTTCCAGTTCTGCCTGGACGTTTAAACCCGAGTCAAGTGCTTTCTCTTGTTCCATGGCCATTGCGTTTACTCCTCGGGCTTCACTTGTGAGTTTTTGAGTTGCACCCAACCCCGCTTCAAAGCATAGACCACCGCCTGTGTGCGATCCTCCACGCCAAACTTTCTCAAGATTGACGTGACATGATTCTTCACTGTTTGGTGACTGATGCCCAGCAGACCGGCAATTTCTTTGTTGCTCATGCCCCTCACAACACATTCGAGAACCTCCATCTCGCGGTCGGAAAGCGGATGGAATGGACTGCCCGGTTCACTATATGATCGACGCGCGCCTTCGATCTGCTCTTGAATCCATACGTCCAGATCGCGGCGGTTCATGACCTTTGAGCCAAAAACGTATTTCCCCTCGGCCACATTGCGGATCATTCTAATCAGGGTCTTTGGCTCTACATCTTTCGAGCAGTATGCGGCCGCGCCGGCCATGGCCGCGTGGAGCGCCTGTTCGATATCGTCGTAGCCGGTCATCAACACAACGCGCGTAGGCAGTTTGTCTTGAGTCACTTGATGCGTGATCTGCTGACCGTTCATAACCGGCAGATTCACGTCCAATAGAACGACAGCGGGCTTCAACGAGCGAATCAAATCCAGGGCCTGATCGCCGCTGGAGGCCTGCCCTAAGACCTTCATGTCCGATTCGAGCGAGACGGAATCGGAAACGCCCTGGCGAAACAAAGGGTGGTCGTCAATGATCAGCAGGGTTATTTTGTTCATCTGAATCCAGTATTGTTCTCGCGAAAGTATAGCATGAATTGACAAGCGCCATTTTAACCGATTAAGGGCTTGACCAGTAATAAACAGTCATATTCTGCTCGCCATCTGCCGGAGAAAATTTCCCGCCGCTCGTGAAGACAGGAACCAGCGTCCGCGTCAATTCCGGATAAAAGGCCGGGAACGCGATTAAATAGTTGGCGCGCCGCTGATTCAAAAACTCCGCTAAACGCGTTTCGTCGCGCATAAACGGGATCACCTCCGGCGAGACCAGGCCCGCGAGATCAATCAGTTCATGATGGTCAAAATAGCCCAGCGCGCCGATGTCATGCGCGGCAACCACAGCCTGCGGAGGTAAATTTGCGGACACCCATTTGGCCGTGACGACCATTTCAGACTCAATTAACCCCACATCTTCCCCATAGGAACGCGCCCCGAGAACAACAAACAGAAGCAACACGGCCACAAGGCTGAACTGCCAGACCATTTTGAAAAACCAGTGATAACCATGAAGGAGATTCGATTTCTGAAATTCAATGAACCCAAGCAAACCAAATAAAAAGAAAATCGGCATGGCGGGCATCAAGTAGCGCCCGTGTTGATAGGCAGGCAAACGCAAAATGTACAAGAGAAGATAGCCGCCACACCACATCATAGCGGCGAGAGTTGACCATGCGCGACGTTGTATCGCCAGGGCGACAGAACCAATCACGCCGGGCAAAAGCACAACACTGGGGCCAGTCAACAACTGAACAAACAATACACTGAGACGATACAGTAAAGGCCTGGCCTGCCAAGCGGCATACTCAGTCTGCTTGGCGTAAAAGGTATTGGGCATTGGCGTGCCAGAAAGCCAAAGATTGAACAGCAAATATAGGACAAATAATGACCCAAACCCAATCAAACACATGACGAGGACGCGAAATTTATCGGTCAGTTTTTTTTCAATGAAGAAGATGGTCAGCACAATGGGACCGAGGAGAGTCAAACCATCGGGGCGAACCCAGACGCTTAGACCGGTCAGCAGGCCGATGGTCAGGTAACGACGCGAGCCTGTCATCAACATTATCAACACAGCTGACACTAAGAACGCGTGGAGCAGAGTCTCCATGCCGGACATGGCGGCCCACATCAAATGCCATTCAGCCGCGAAGAAAAGCCCGATCCACGGAAGATGGGGACGGTATGTTGAAATCAATTTGCAAGCGGCTTGCTCCATCAATGCGGCGATGCCAAAGAGCGTTAATGCGCCGAGGATATATGCCCACGCATAAGGCGCGAGGCCAAGCCAAAAACCGATGGCAAGCAGAAACGTCCAAAGCGGCGCGGTTGACCCCGCGGAGGGATGCCCAAGTTGAAATGCCCACTGACCATGCAAAGCCAGGTTGCGCGCGTAGGTGAGATGAATCCAGGAGTCGTCAAGCGGGAAGCCAATTCGATAAATCAAGGCGCTGGCAAATAAATAAATCGCCGCCCCAATAGCAACGGCAACAGCAAGAATGGCAACGCCGCGCCCGGAAAACTCAGGGCTGGACTTGGAAGATGCGCGCGTCATTGACCTCACCCAGAAAATGCAAATACGGACTGTGCTCGTTATCGTAGACTGTTTTAATTGGGCCCGCCGCGCCTGCAGCTTCGATGATCACATATTTCGCATGATAACGTTCAGCCACAGCCAGCATGGACGATTCGTCGCCGTATGGCACAACAATCGCGGAGCGGCCTGTCATGAGATAGTAGCCGGGCGGGTTGCGAACCATCACGACATCGCCGGGTTGAATCCCGCTTTGCTGAAGAAACGATTCCACGCTGGGATAAAACTGTTCCCCCTCACCCCAACCGGAAAGAACGCGCAGGTAAAATATCAAACCGGTCATCAGAACGGCAATCCCAACCAATGCAACGCGAAAAACTTTGAATGCATCCGGAGTGAACATATCGCGTTTACGCGCCGCAGCGACGACCACCTCAAGCCCCAGCGGGGCGAGAGTCCACCACAGGGGTTGAAGCGCGGCGCCAGAATGGAAGAAACCGCCCCGCGCACCGGCGAAGGGAAAGATCACAGTCATCACAAAGAGCAAAATCAGCCAGGCGAACCCAGCCACCCGGATTCGTTCATCTTTGCGATTCTGCCAAATGCCAATCAGAATAAACGGGAAGAGGAAGATTCCGCCCTGCGCGGCAAAGGCATTAAGAAGATTGAATCGCAAGGCGCCCAGATAAGAAGAAAAGATTTTTCTCCATCCTTGAGCAAGCCAGGTCTGCATGGTCAATTGATCGGCAGGATAGATAAATGTTTCGTCATAGTTCTTGAGCCACAGAAGATAGCGTCCGCCGGGGGCAAGCGGCGTGCCGTAGATGGAATATGTCCGCCAGAACCACGGCCCCATGATGAGGGAAAACCCGCAAAGGGCCAGAAAAAGATTGATGGAGGCCGCGCCCGCTTTTCGGTCCGAAATGAAGCGGAACAAAATGATCAGGAAGGTCAGGCCTAGCCAGAGCAGTCCGTCACTGCGCGACAGCGTCAAGAGTCCGGCAAGCAATCCTAAAGCAAAATAAGAATACGTGCTGCGTGAACTGAGAGTCAGAAAATATAACCCGCCAAGAACAAGATAAGGTCCATAGTTATCAGGCACGGCCATGAACGGGGCATAATAAATCGAGAAGACAGCCAGCAAACCCGATGTGAGCGCCAGGTCTTTGCGACGCGTGAATCTATAAGCCAACGCGGCAGTAACAGCAGGCATGAGCGCGGCAAGAATTAAAAAGCCGATGCGACCCGCCGCATAATTCGTTTGGCCTGTGACCCACATGCCAAATGCAGCAATGATGGAAGAAAGCGGCATCCAGTAAGTATGCGAGGGGTGCGGCAGACCCATTGGATCATCGAGATAATTCCACAAATAAGGTTCCGTAAAGCCTTTGCCCTGTGCGAGTTGAACACCGCCCGAGAAGTAGTAATCGGAATCGAGATAGCCGGGAAAATGCTGGAACTGCGCGATCCCGAACGGGAGGGCAAGGCCAAGGAGTGCAAGAAGAAGATAATTGCGCCAAGTCATATCAGTGAGCGGCGATCGGTTTTCAGCTGAACGTCGAACGAACGTGATCAAGCCAGGTGCGCGGTGGACGAGTGAACCACCAGCGAGTCCAGTATAAACCAACGATGATAAACACCGGGAAAAAGAGAAAGAGCAGGTCTTGCCAGATTTGATTATGAAACAGCCACCAGCGAACGAAAAGACTCCACGGAACAAGAAAAGCAATCAGCAACAGCAGTCCGGTCAGCCAGTAGCCCATCTTCCAGCGGTTGGTCGCCGCGGCAAAGATCAAGGCGAGACTCGGAAACATGACCGCCAAATTACCAAGTTCTGTGCGCAGTCCAAGCGGGGGCGTTGCGGCAAGCGTTAAACAGGCGGCCCACACAAAACGGCGGAAGTCAGATCCGCGCGTGGCGCTCCATTCATAACCAAGCATGATGACCAGAAAAATTGCAAGGCCTAACGAAATTCGAGTTCCATAAACTGGAGAAAGGCGCGTGAGCACCGCGCCGGCTGTCAGACCAAACGGCGTACGAATGGATGCGTAAACGGCCGTCAAGAATGGATAGACCCATCCGGGATAAATCAAAAAGGATAGAGCCAAGAGCGTAAAAAGTAACATCCCAAATCCTGCCAATACGCGCCAGCGTTTTTCCAAGAACACTTTCCAGAACAAAAGAATAGCAAACAGCAAGCTCACTTCCCAATAAAACAAGGTGAACACAAGCAATGCGCCTGCCAATTCATCCTGCTCTTGTGAAAGAGCAAATAAAATACCAACATAAACCAGTCCCAAGAAAATAACCGGCGAGCCGTCAAGCAAGGAGGAGACCGAATAGTATCCGCCTATCGAAAGCAGGAGAAAAAACACAAGAAACGCACGGCGCGGCTCCCATTCGATCAATTTCAAAGTTATCAGAGCAGACGCAACCAAGGCGGCTTCCGATAACAACATCCATAGTCCGCGCACAACAACCAAATCAACAACAAAAACCGAAGGGAATAATAAAGCGGGTAGATCGGAGATCAACGCAAATGGAAAATAAAATGGAAGCACGAAAAATGGGATGGTGAGAATATATGGGTTTTCGCCCGGCTCGGCAAAGCGCCCATAATTATGTTCCTGGGCAAGGGCGGCAACTGCGCCGCTGTATGGATCCGTGTGCATGAACAATTTCGCGCGTGCGCCCTCCAATGCGACGTAGAATCCGCCTCCGCCCGGGACGACGCGACTAAGCCCGATATTTGCGCCGGCCAGCACGCTGACAATTATCAGGGCGACCAGAGCGAGAAAAATCAATATCCGAATTTCGTGCGGAGTCAGCGGCGGTTTCTTTTTACTAAATTTCACCTAGCCCCCAATCAAAAAACGAAAGATGGGACGCGTCTCAGAATTTCGGGCTACTTCTTTAAACCCCGCTTTTCGGAAGGCCGATGCCAATCCTGTGTATGCGAACGCAGCCGGCATTTTTCCCTTCTTTGGCTCAACGGGATAGCCCTCTACAATCATCCCGCCCTGTTTCTTCACATGATCAACTGCGGCCCTCAGCAATGAGACTGTCACGCCCATGCCGCGAAAATCTTTACGCGTGAAAAAGCAAGTAACAGACCAAACAGGATTGTTATCCACCTGCTTTAAGACGCGCGAGCGCGCCAATCGCGGATATTGATCGCGCGGCTCGATGGCGATCCACCCGACGGCCTCGCCATTTGCATAAGCAAGCAGTCCCGGCACAACGCCTGATTTCACAAGGGCCTTCTGCGCAGACTTGTTCCCTTCGTATGCCAATACGGAAAAATCCTTGTTCGGAAGTTTCCAAAACATGCACCAGCAACCTGCGCAAGCACCACGCGGACCAAACAGCGACTCGAAATCGGTCCAACGGTCCAGGGTTAGGGGGTGAAAAACTAAATCCACTTCAAGGATTCCTCAATTTATAGTTGAAACGTCCTAAATATAACATTAGTGAATTGAAAAGAAAACCTCCCGCAGATGGAGACTCTGCGGGAGGCCAGCATAGCCAGTTCATGCTATAGTGCTAATTATTATTTGCATACTTTCTGCCGATAATCGTAGGAGCATCCAGGCGTATTGTTGCAAGCAGAATCGCTTGTTATGCTACTACAATCAACCTTCGGCTCTGGCGGTTCCGGTAGAGACGGAGGTGTGATGAAGGGAATGAGATCAAGGTCGTCGCTCGGATCACCAATTTTGTCGGAGACCCAGCATTCGCGATTGTCCTTCGTCATCACGTCAAACCACAATCCATCTTGTGTCTGATGCTTCCCCTTGATAGGCAATCTATCTTCAGGATTCACTGACGATACTATACCAAATAACGTATTTGGACCAATGCGACAATATCCCGTTATATGCGGAACGAAATACACAATACAGATCGTCCCTTCAGGCACGATGCGGAAGGACATCGTGCTGGAAAATGGGCCAAGCGTCGTATCGTTGATAGCCGCCACGCGCCAGTAGTAGTTCGTGCAGGTGCTCAACTCATGCGCAGGCGCCCAGTCTGTGGACGGATTACCCGTTCCCCCACTTAGCGAGGTGTCTGCAAACGACGCGCTTGTGGAAAGATCAATGCGGTAGCCTTCAGGCAAACACGAACTTCCCGGATATGCCCAGTGCAGGGTGGGCCAAGTATCCTGAATCACGCCAGAGGGACTGTAGAGAATCGGCGCGGCCAGCGAAGACGTATCACACACGGGGCCTGTGAAGAACGCACGGTAGCCGCTCCACGGGCCATGCCCACCCGGCACAAGCACGCGAACTTCCCAAAAATATAAGGTTGCAGGCGCTAATGGAGAACTGGGCGAAAAAGAAGTGTCTGAAGGTCCGGCGGTTCCGCCATGTTCAATCGTCAAATCCACACTCGATATCAAATGAATTTGATAACCGCTGATCCCACAGCCGCTTGAGCCTGAGGGATATGGGTACGGCGATGGCACAGACGACGGATATTCCCAGTGTAGTGAAGGTGTTAGTGGAACGATAACCTTATTGGCCGGCGACAGATTTCCCGGCGCCCCCAAAGTAGATGGTGCACAGGGCGTTGGCCCACAACTGATCAGGAATGCCAGCCCGCCCAGGCAGAGTAATAGAACAAGCCAATTTAGTTTCATCTGCATTCTCCTCAAGAAGTTGTCGAAAACTGCAAACTTATTCTACACTTTCTAATAAACAATACAATGGGACATTTGGTCAATGGCAGGCCTCGACCCAGTAAAGCGTTGTCCCGTCTGATGCAAAAGCGCGCCTAAGCCAACTCTGCTCTTGAAGCCTGGCATCGTCGAAACTATATGGTCTTCCACCCTCATAAATATAAACATTTTTCTGAATGGGCTGACAAATCTGGGCAGGCGCGTTCGGCGCATCCCACGCGAAATCATAAGGCAGTTTATTCACATCGCGCCCGGTTAGCGCAGTTATCCAGACTCCAGCGTCCATGCCGACCATATAATTTCGTGATTTGAATCCAGCAATCCAGATTACGGCGTTCTGTGGCGCATTCGCGCCGATCCAGCGAAGCGCTTGCAAATCTCCCACCCTCACATACTCACAACACGGATCAGGATAAACCACGTGAGACGATGACAGACCGATCATTACCGCAAGCGCTGAAAAGCCAATGGCCGTCCGCTTCATTCCGGGACTTTTGACTTGATCCAGGAGTCCGACACAACCCATCCCTGCCGACAATGACAGCGGCAAGGCGAGAATCGTTTCCGCAAAGGGCTGATCGAGCCAGGTCAGCCCACCGCCCTGAACAAACGTTGGCAGTCGCGACGCAATCCAAATGCCCCACATAAAGAACGCGATCAGGAGAGAAAAATTTGGAAAAGCATAAAAAGCAAAAGGAAGAAGCAACAAAACGAAGCTCAACGCAATAAAATATCCATTTCCGTAATAATTGGAAAGGGCATTTCCAAAAATCAGAAAGCCTGCCCCTGTAAGAACTGCCAAGATCAAGGCCTCCCAAATTTTCAGTTTTCTCTTGAATGAGATTTTTCCAACAAAGGCATAACCCGCCAGTACAATCGCCAAACAAATTGCCAGTCGCGTATGTACAAAAATAAGAGCCGCGGTAGATGCAATCAGAACTGATAGAGAAATACGATTTCTATCGCGCGCGGTTAGCCAACGAACCCAGAGACCCAGCGCGGCAGAGAATAGCGCAATTCCCATTATCAGCGGATACTTGCCCCAATTGGCCGCAAAAGCGGGCATCCGCCAGGCAAAAGCCGCAAAACACGCAGAGATCAGGCCTGCGCGATAATCTGCAGTTGCAACGTATCCCAACAGAAAAACAGATACAGGCAAAACAGCGAGAAACAATTGTCCCAACAAAGGAATTGACTTCGCCGGAATCATCCCCGAAGCAATGGTCAGCCACGCGGCCAGAGCGTGAAATCCAAAGTGATAATAATGACTGAAAATATTTTCCAGCGAATAAAACGCAGAGACTTGGCCAGGAGAGACAAAACTTTGCACAATTACATAATGTTCAGGGGAATCGTCGTAAGGAGGCAGAATCATATCTTTCAAGAAGGCCAGCCGAATGACGAAAAGAATAAAAAGGAAGCCGCAGAAAATAAAAAAAGAACGCGCCGGCCATTCCTTCCGACCAAAAGCAATAAAAAGAAATACTGTGCCCAAAATGGAAATCCCAAATGATGCTATGAAAAACAATGGATGCCACAACTTTCCAAGCAGAACAGACGCAAACGAAAGCGGAATCAAACTTAGACTCCCAAGACTAAGCGCCGCAGGCAGTTTGACCCAAAGATCAGTTTCCTTTTCATCGAGCAGAAATCTCGATACCCAACTCCCCCACCCCAGAACAGTCACAAAGAAAAGGAGAATGCCTCCTTTGTCCAAATTCAAAACAATCAAGCCGTCCAGCAAAACTTGAATAGGATTCATGCTGGCGAGACGTATCAACCGCTGAGCACCGGAACGGCTCCGGGCAAAATTTCATAATTCAAATCAGTCAGCCAGTTATCGAAGAGTTCTCCGTCGGTGTGGGCAGGCGAGGGTTTATCAAGGTGAATGGTCAGACGCGTGCAGTGGACCTCGCGCATTCCATCCATTTCGATGTAACTGCCTTCGCCCTCCTTGAACGCCCGCGGCAACGCGCTAAATAATCCAAGCCGTGTGGCGCGATAGCCGAAAGCAAGGGTCAACTTCCCGTCAAAGGGATCGGCATGAGGCGTCATGAAAAATCCGCCGGTGCGACGGCCGTTTCCAATCGAGGCCAGCGAAAGCAGTCCGCTAAACTCGCCGCCGTCCCATTTGAGATCGCCTCTCCATTCAGGCTTATCCATGATGGCCCAAACGGCGGCCACAAGATAACGAGCGATTCCTTTTATCCAATGAATGCGTTCATGCTTGGTGGTGACATACGGCTCGAGGCACAAGCCGGAATTATTGAGAAAGAATCGTTCATTACATTTCCCAAGATCAACCGGCTTTGTTTTTCCCGCCGCAATTATTTTGGCGGCTTCGTTCAAGTTCAGCGGCAAGCCGATGGCAAAAGCAAAATCGTTGGCCGAACCCAACGGAATAATTCCGAGCGTGGCCGGAAATTTCTTTTTTCCATCCCAACTTCGAGCAAGACCATTCACCACTTCGCCAATCGAGCCGTCGCCGCCTGCAACCACAATGGTGGTGAAGCCTTGTTTAACGGCGTCCGCCGCGAGGTCCACGAGATGATCGGCGCGCTCGGAAACAGACAAGTCGAAGTCCACACCCGCGGCTTTGAGCGCCGCGTCCGCTTCAGGCCAGCGCGCCCGCGCATTCCAACGATTCGAATATGGGTTGAGCAAAACCTTGATCTTCATCGTCCCTCCACCAAATGGTCGTGCTCAATTTTACTCCATCCCTTGGCCTGTGAAATCAAAACGGCAACGAAGATTATGACGCATCCCATGATTTGAATTGGTAAAAGAGACTGACCCAGCGCGATCCAGCCCGCGATGACAGCAAAGACCGCTTCAAGTCCGAGAATAAGCGCGGCATCGGTGGGAGGCGTGTGCTTCTGCCCCCAAACTTGAAGTGTATAACCGATGCCAATCGAAAGCGCGGCGCGATACAAAACAGCGCCGAGCAAAGGCAAAGGAGTGAGCATGTTCAAATTTTCTGCAAATAGCCCAACCCCAAAATTGAGAAAGCCGCTGATAAAGAAATGACCGGATGCAAACGAAACCGATTCAAACTTCGACGCGAATTTTCCGAGCACGACAAAATGCAATGCCCAGAAGATCGAACCGATGACTTCCAACGCGTCACCTTTGTGGACCTCGAAGCGGCCGGCCGTCGAAAGGAAAAACGCGCCGACTGCGGCCAGCATCACTGCAATGATGTCGAGCCGATGAGGTTTTTCGCGGAAACCAATCCATAACAAGAACGGAGTGAAGACCGCGTAAAGACTCGTCAAGAATCCGGCGTTTGCGACCTTTGTATAAAAGATGCCGACTTGTTGTGTGGCTGTGGCAACAAACAGGATGACGCCCGCGACGAGCATCCATGCCCACTGACTCTTCGCGATCTTCATCCCGCGCGGGATAAATGGAATCAGAATCAGCGCGGCCAGCATGAAACTTACGCCGTTGAACAGGTAAGCGACATGATATTGTCCCGCGATCCCCTGCGTGACGAAGGCGGTTCCCCAGATGACCGCGACCATGAAGAGGAGTAGATCGGCTTTGAGGCGCATGTTAGCCCCCTCCGTCCATTCGGGACACCTCCCCTATTTTCCTTCGGGAAACGGAGGAGAATAGGCGGGGACAATATGCGATACAATCCATCTGATTTGTTTTCATGTTCCGCCAATGATAGCATAGGTACTTCATGCGTAGTTCCGACGAGATTGCCGCCCACAAAGATGAATTGTTTCAGGCAGTTCTGAACGCGCGCCCGTTCAAGCCGCTTTACGTCAAGCTAAAAGTCTTTTATGGATGCAATTTAAGATGCGAGATGTGCAATCATTGGCGTGATACGCGCGAACCGCCCGTCTCGGCAGAACGCTTCAAAGAAGTCATCACAGAGTTGGCCGAACTCGGCACGAAGAAGATCCACATTTCCGGCGGCGAGCCGACGCTGAGGCCGCAAATCCCGGAGTTTGTGGAATTGGCTTCCTCCCTGGGCATCAAAGTCACAATGACGACCAACGGAACATTGATTACCAAAGAAAAAGCCAAGAGACTGGTCGAAGCAGGATTACGCGGCGTGAATATCTCCATTGACTCACCGATTCGCAAGATGCACGAAAAGATTCGCGGCGTGGAAGGGGCGTTCAAAACCACGACAAAAGCAGTTGGACTATTTCAAAGATACAAACGCAAGGGCAAATTGACGATTCGTATCAACACCGTCGTCAGCCGCACAAATTATCAAACGCTCGAAACGCTTCCTGATCTGGCTCACGAACTCGGCGCAGATGGAATTAATTTGATTCCAGTGGACGACCACTGCGGGGAAATATTGTCCATGCGAAAGAAAGACATCAAACTTTTCAATGAAGAGATCGCGCCGAAAATCGCTCAGCGCGCGCTTGAGTTGGGCCTGATCGTTTCGGATGAAGAAGCCTATCCGTTTGGGCAGAGCGAGGACGAGGTCCGCTACGGACGCGCCGGACGATACGCGTTCGGATTCTACGATTCGCACCCCTGTTACGCGCCGTGGACTCACAGTCTGATTGATTTCAACGGCAATGTTTATGTATGTTGTATGACACGTGAGCGTATCCCGCCGCTTGGAAATATCATTCATCAATCTTTCAAGGAAATTTGGGGCGGCGCAGCCTATCGCGGCATCCGCTTGAAAATGCACCCGCCTGCGCTGGCGGCTTGCAGGCGGTGCGATGATTTTATTGGCGAGAACAAAAAGATTTGGGAAACGATTGGGCCGTACTAACTCAAATCCGAAAAAATGTCGGCGCGATCGTCGTCATCCCACATGCTGGCGCGATTGAATGAATCTAAATCCGCAGGCGTGAATGTGGCGGCAGTCAAAGGTAACATCACGGGTTGAGAGAGACCCTGTTGGTCAGCGAGACACATCCACCCTTCGGCAGTCCTGGTCATGTGCTCATCACAAAAACCGCGTCCACACTTGACACACTTTGCCAACGCGGGATGCTCGCAACGATGCGGAACAAGATAACCGATTATCATTTCACACTGTTGAGTTTCTTCGACTTTTTTCTCAGCCATGGAAATTGCTCTCCTCACTGAAAAGTATACACCCGACATTGGCGGGCTGGCAATCTCGGCAGAACGTTTGGGCCATCTGTTGACCTCCGCCGGACATTCCGTCCGCGTCTTCGCGCCGACTCTGAGCCTGCGCCCGTCTGAAAAGCGGACCATCGGCCTTGAAGGTGTCACCGTTAATCGCTTCGGCGCGCACAAGCGCGTAGATGACACGCTGGTTGACTGGTTCGAGTTCATCGCAGAAGAGCACAAGCGGGAACCATTCGATGTGCTCCACGCATATTTTCTGACACAAGCGGGATTTGTCGCGGCTTACGCGGGAAAATATTTGAATATTCCAAGCGTCGCTTCCATTCGCGGCAACGACATCGAACGCGCCGCGTTCGATCCATCGCGCTTTTCGCACGTCATGTACGCGCTACAAAATGCCAGCGCGGTGACAACCAATGCGAGTGAATTGATGAAGAAGGCAAAAGCATTTATTGACCGCGAAATCATTTTGATTCCAAACGGAGTTGATACCGGGCATTTCAAGCCAATGCCGCGAAATGAGATACTTGCCGAATCATTGGGATTGGCTAATGAAAGAAAGTCGAAAGAAGAAAGACCGCCCGTGATTGGCTTTGTCGGCGAATTGCGGGAAAAGAAAGGACTTTCGACTCTCCTTAATGCCTACGCGCAGGTCGTCAAGAAAAAAGACGCGGCGCTATTGATCGCCGGCGAGGTTCGCGCCGGGGAAGACAAAGAAACGTTCAACGAGATTCGAGATTCGATTATTCGTGAAGCGAAGCCGCGAATATCAAATATCGAGAATCGAATCATCGTCACGGGTTATGTTCCACCAAAAGACCTCCCTGCTTATTATTCACTGATGGACGTCTTCATTCATCCATCCCTGCGCGATGGACTGCCCAACGCTTTGCTTGAAGCGATGGCTTGTGAAAGGCCTGTCGTTGCCACGCCTGTCGGCGGGATGTTGGATGCAGTGACCGATTGTGAGAATGGAAGGCTTGTTCCCGTCAACGATGTAACTGCGCTGGCAACCACGATCAACGAATTGATTTCAGACGAAGTCCTCGCAAAGAAATATGGTTCTGCGGCGCGCCGAACGGTCCTGGAAAGATTTACTCTCAAGACCGAACTCGATGGAAATTTGAACCTATACAAACGTCTGGGTTTGCGCCCCTAACCGGCTTTTCTCATTTCGAGTTAACATCTGTAAGTTCAAAAAAGGTATACTATTTGGAATTACAGGTGCTTTATGACAGACTCCTTTGCAACGACAGAGACAGTCAAATCCTCCCTCAGCGGGCAAAAGTATATCGCGTCGAACGAGATCGCGACCATCGTTTACCTCGCGCAAAAGCTCGGCAAGCCGCTTCTTACGGAAGGGCCTGCGGGCGTGGGCAAAACCGAATTGGCCAAAGCCATTGCCGGGGCGTCGGGACGCGATTTGATCCGCTTACAGTGCTATGAAGGTTTGGATGAATCCAAGGCATTGTACGAGTGGGAATATTCCAAGCAGTTACTTTACACACAGCTCCTGCGGGATAAATTAAATGACACGCTTGGTAAGGCCGAGTCGCTGGCACAGGCGGCAGATAAACTTGCCAAAGAGGAAGATGTCTTCTTCTCGACGCGCTTCCTTCTGCAACGCCCGCTGCTGCGCGCTATTTTGAGTGAAACGCCAACGGTCTTGTTGATTGATGAAATTGACCGCGCCGACGCGGAGTTTGAAGCGTTCCTGCTCGAGGTGCTGAGCGACTTTCAAGTGTCCGTGCCGGAACTCGGAACATTGACCGCCAAACAGAAGCCGTTTGTGGTGCTGACGTCGAACAACACGCGCGAATTATCAGAAGCGCTGAAGCGGCGTTGTCTTTACTTATTCATTGACTATCCAACGCTGGAGGAAGAGTTGGCTGTGGTACGACTCAAAGTGCCGGACCTAAACCCAAAACTGGCGAGGCAGGCCGTGGAGTTCGTACAAAGATTGCGCAAGGCAGACATGCGGAAATCACCATCCATCAGCGAGACGCTGGACTGGGCCAGCGCGCTGGTGGCGCTCAACGCGCAGAACATTGACAAAGAAACGCTCGAAGAGACTCTTTCTGTTCTTCTCAAACACGAAGCGGATTTGCAAAAGGCGCGGCGGCAGATCATCAATCCCCCACCCCCGAAGCAGATTCCGCCGGATGAGTTCAGGAGATTTTCAGGAAACTAGAGAATTGCTTTATCGGTAAGAGGAGCATATGGCACAATCACAATACCGCGCGCGACAGGTCATCTCCAAGACCAACGAAGTAGTTGAATATCACAAAGATGATGCCAGACCCGGCAAGCCTTTGTACTTGCTGATTCCCGGCGGGTTGATTGCATTGGCAAGCCTCGGCTTGATTATCTACATCGCTTATCGGACTTGGTTGCTTGCAGACCTTCCACAAGACAGCGGCCTCGGACTGATTTTGCTACTGTCTCCTTTCTATGTCGGCGGTGTATTCCTGTTCAGTTATGGGTATGAGTTGTACAACATCCCGCGCGCGTTGCGACTGACCGCCATCATCGTTTTCATCACCATCGCGGCAGTCGTGATTTTAGCGGTCCTCTTCGTGTTGATTGGCGCATTGGGGCAGGGATCGAGATCGTCCTCGTCGAGTTCAAAATCAAAGTCATCATCGTCCAGTTCACAGTCGCGTTCAAGTTACAGTTCGCCCAACTACTATGGCGGATCAACCGTCTTCGTCGGCGGAGGCGGAACGCGCGTCGAAACGCGCGAAGTGACCAAAGAGGTGGTCAAGGAAGTTCCGAAAGAGCCGATGCCGATCACCTGTCCGTTTTGCGGAACTTCGTACACGCCGGCCAAAAGCAATTACATTTGTCCGCATTGCGGCGCGGCGACGCCAAAGAATTTGATCGAAGAATCGCAAATGCCGAAAACGGATCAGACACAGGCTCAATGAACGATAGATTCACCAGAGAGACAAGAGTGGACAGAGAAGTTTGTGAAAAAACGTCCGCGTTCTCCTTGCGCTTTGTGGTGAGGAAGTACAAACTATGGAATCCCGCATCTTACAGTTAATCTCCGCCTTGCGCGCCAGTGGGGTGCGCGTGTCGCTGGCCGAAAGCGCGGAAGCGTTCTCCGCGGTGGACATCATGGGGATTCAAGACCGCGAGACGTTTCGCCTGTCTCTGCGCGCCACGCTCGTCAAGGACGTAAAAGACCTTCCCGTTTTCGACAAACTTTTCCCGCTCTTCTTTGGAACCGGTCAGCCGCCCATGATGGGAGGAAATCCGACGGACGACATGACACCCGAAGAAGCGCAGATGCTGGCTGAGGCGTTGCGCCAGATGGCTGAGAATCTCCGTCAGAATATGGAAAGGCTGATGAACGGCGAGCCGCTCACGAGGTCCGAGTTGGAAGCGCTGGCGCAAATGGTCGGACTGAATCAGATGGACGATCTCCGTTATCAAAACTGGCTGGCGCAACGCATGATGCGCGCCATGGCCTTCCCGGAAGTCCAGGAAGCGATGCGCGAATTGATGGAACAACTCGCGCAAATGGGTATGAACCGCGAGCGCATCGAGCAGATCCGCGAACTGGTCCAGCAAAATCTAAAAGGCATGGAGGAACAGATTCGGCAATTTGCCGGGCAACGCATCGCGGAGAACATGAGCCGGCGTCCGCCGTCGGAGGACATTGACGGCTTGATGAACCGCCCGTTTCACGCGCTCTCGGATGAGGACAAACGCTTGCTTCAACGCGAAGTGAAGCGATTGGCCGCGGCATTGAAAACGCGCATCGCGCTGAGGCAAAAACGCGCCAAGAACGGACAACTTGATCCGAAAGCCACCATCCGCGCCAACCTCAAATATCACGGCGTGCCGATGGAAATCAAACACCGCGACCGCGTCAAGAAACCGAAGATCGTCATTCTGTGCGACATCAGCACTTCGATGCGCTTCTGTTCCGAGTTGATGCTGAGTTTTCTTTTCGCCTTGCAGGGACAAGTGCGCAAGACGCACGCCTTCGCGTTCATTGATCATCTCGAGTACATTTCGGATGAATTCACCGGCTCCAACGCGGACCAGGCGATCGCCTCCGTTTTGTGGCGGATGCCAAGCGGATACTACAACACCGACCTCGGCTGGTCGCTCAACGATTTCAACAACGAATACATGGACACGCTCAACGGTCAGACGACTCTCATCATCGTCGGCGACGGACGCAACAATTACAACGATCCGCGTCTTGACATCTTCACCACGATGACGCGCCGTTCAGCCCGGACCGTGTGGCTGAATCCCGAACCCCCCACCCTGTGGAACGGCGACAGCGATATGATGAAATACGCGCCGCTGTGCGACGATGTGTTGAAGGTCAGTAATTTGAAGGAGTTGGCCGCGGCGGTGGACTCGCTGCTGACAGGATAACCGCCAGCGCAGGCGGACGCGTCAATTCACAGAAAGCCGCTTTTACAGCGGCTTTCTCGTTTGAGCGGAACGTCAGTCAAAGATCAGAGATGGCAAATCCGATGGCAGGATATGCTTTCAACGGGCTGTAACCTCATCTGCCTTTAACTTTTTTCTGACATCTCATTAATCAATTTCATAGAGGGCAATCCTATACTTTACGCGAATAAAAATCTAAATCTTATTGGTACAGGGAGGTTCCCATGAATCTCGAAAAGTTTACACAGAAATCACGCGAGGCGATCTTTCGAGCGCAGGAGTTGGCGCGCGATTTGAATCATCAAGCCATCGAACCGCTTCACATCCTGATGGCGCTTCTGCAACAGGATGAAGGCGTCGTGCCTGCCATCGTTACCAAAGTGGCGGGGAGCGTCGCCGCATTGCAAAACGAAATCCAGCGCGACCTCGAACGGCGGCCCAAGATTCAAGGCGCGGCCGCCGAAGTGGGCCTGGCGCAAAACGCGGTGGACGCGCTCAACGCCGCCGAACGTTACGCCAAAGGCATGCAGGACGATTACGTCTCGACCGAACACATCCTGCTCGCGCTGACCGATTCCATCGAAGGCAAACGGCTGGCCTCCTTCGGTTTGACAAAGGATGCGATTCTTTCCGCCCTGAAAGCGGTGCGCGGCTCCCAGCGCGTCACCACGCCCGAGCCTGAATCCACCTATCAGGCGCTCGAAAAATACGGCCGCGATCTGACCGATATGGCGCGCAAAGGCAGACTCGATCCGGTCATCGGACGCGATGAGGAAATTCGCCGCGTCATTCAGATTCTCACGCGGCGCACGAAGAACAATCCCGCGCTCATCGGCGAACCCGGCGTCGGCAAGACCGCCATCGTCGAGGGGCTGGCACAGCGCATCGTCAACGGCGACGTGCCTGAAGGTCTGAAAAAGAAACATTTGATTCAACTCGATATGAGCGCGCTCGTCGCCGGCGCAAAATATCGCGGCGAGTTCGAAGAGCGGCTCAAGGCAGTTTTGAAAGAGATCACCGAATCATCCGGCGAGATCATTTTGTTCGTGGATGAAATGCACACTGTCGTCGGCGCGGGCGCGGCAGAGGGCGCGATGGACGCGGGCAACATGCTCAAGCCCATGCTGGCGCGCGGCGAACTGCACATGATCGGCGCGACGACGCTCGACGAATATCGCAAACATGTGGAGAAAGACCCGGCGCTCGAACGGCGCTTCCAGCCCGTGCTGGTCAAAGAGCCGAGCGTGGAAGATACGATCTCCATTTTGCGCGGACTCAAAGAACGCTATGAGGTCCATCACGGCGTGCGCATCACCGATCCGGCTGTGATCGCCGCGGCCACGCTTTCGCATCGTTACATTTCGGACCGTTATCTGCCCGACAAAGCCATTGATCTGATTGACGAAGCCGCGGCGCGCCTGCGAACCGAAATCGATTCCAAGCCGCAGGTGCTGGACGAAGTGGATCGTCAGATTATGCAGCTCGAAATCGAGCGCGAGGCGCTGAAGAAGGAAAAAGATAAAGCCTCGAAAGAACGGCTGGAAAAACTCGAACAGGAACTGGCGGAACTGCGCGAAAAATCGAAGGCGATCAGCGCGCGCTGGCAGGCGGAGAAACAAGCCATCAGCCAACTGCGCGGCTTGAAGGAAAAACTGGAGCAGACACGCGTCGAAATGGAACGCGCCGAACGCAATGCCGATCTCGAAAAAGCGGCGCGCTTGCGCTACGGTGAAATGCGTCAGTTGGAGGAACAAATCCGTTCCGCAGAATCGAAACTGAAGACGATGCAGAGCGAAGGCGCGCTGCTCAAAGAAGAAGTGGACGCCGAAGAAGTCGCCGCCATCGTCGCGCGTTGGACCGGCATCCCAGTTTCCAAACTGCTCGAAGGCGAGACGCAAAAACTCATCCGCATGGAGGGCGGTTTGCATCAACGCGTCGTCGGGCAGGATGAGGCGGTGCGCGTGGTCTCGAACGCGGTGCGCCGCGCCCGCGCCGGCATGCAGGACCCGAACAGGCCCATCGGCTCGTTCATTTTCCTCGGACCCACCGGCGTGGGCAAAACCGAATTGGCGCGCGCGCTGGCTGAATTCTTATTCGACGACGAACGCGCCATGATCCGCATTGATATGAGCGAGTATCAGGAAAAGCACACCGTCTCGCGGCTGATCGGCGCGCCGCCGGGATACGTCGGCTACGATGAAGGCGGCCAGCTCACCGAAGCGGTCCGCCGACGGCCCTACAGCGTGGTGCTGTTCGACGAGATCGAAAAGGCGCACAGCGAAGTATTCAACGTGCTGTTGCAATTGCTGGACGACGGACGCCTCACGGACGGTCAGGGCCGCACCGTGGACTTCCGCAACACGATTGTCATCATGACCAGCAACCTCGGAAATGAGTTGTGGCAGGGAGAACGCGGCAGCGTGACACGCGACACCGTGACGCGGATTTTACAAGCGCGCTTCCGCCCGGAATTTCTCAATCGCATTGACGAGATCGTCGTCTTCCATCCGTTGAGCAACGAACATCTCAGCGGCATTGTGGATATCCAACTGCGGCGCGTCGTCAAACTGCTGGCGGACAAAGGCTATCAACTCGAAGTCAGCGAAGCGGCGCGTGAATATCTCGCGGAGGTTGGCTATGATCCCGATTTCGGAGCGCGTCCGCTCAAACGCGCCATCCAACGCGAATTGCAGGATCCGCTGGCGATGAAGATTCTCGCCGGCGAGTTCAGGGAAGGGGACCGCATCCGCGTGGATCGAAGCAAGGACGGATTGACCTTCAAGACAGATGTGCCGGTAGTGGAAGGAGAAGTGGTGTAAACCCTTGTTCTCCAGCAGGTCATGCCTTCGTAGTTTGAAGAAGGCATGACCTATTGATTTAACAACTTCTCATATACCTTCATTAGTTTCTTCTGCGCCTCATGCCATGTGAACCGGGTCAGGGCGCGCTCGGAGGCGGACCGAGCCAATCGTTGTGATAAGCCCAAATCATTGAGCAAAGTCAACGCCTGCCGCGCCAGTTCTTCGGGATCGTTTGGTGAAAATAAAAGGGCATCCATATCCTCGCGGACGAGTTCGCGCACGATGGGCATATTCGACGCCAGCAACGGACGTCCTGCCGCCATGTATTCCAGCACTTTGATCGGGCAGGCGCCCTGAGTCACGTTGCGGTCGTTGAGCCCGAGCGGCGCGACGCAAATATCGGATTCAGCAATCAGCGCCGGGATTTCATGATGCGGCACGGCGGGTTGAACAATCACGTGTTCCTCGACGCCCAATTTCCGAATTTGTTTCGCCAACAATTTTCGCTGACGCGAACGTCCACGCCCAACGATACGGAGCCGAACAGCTTGCTGTTCCAAAATTTTTGGCAACGCTCTGACGACTACATCGAGTCCCTGCCAATCGGCCAATGTACCGATATAAAGCATCACAGGCACGCGGCCGTCTCGATTTGGGAGCGGAGACGGAGAAAAGTCCGAGGGGCTAACTCCGTTCGGGATAACGGTCACCCGCTCACGGTCCACGCCCAGAGACGAGAGATAGTCCCTGGTCACATGCGAGGGACAAATGATCGCGTCGCTCAAATGCAGTGTCGCGATTTCCTGTTCCTTGATTTTCATCAGCAGATCCGGCCCGATGCCCGGATAATGATATTTGAGTTCCATCGAGGGCAGGCCATTGACTTCAAACAGAGTCTTATATCCAAAACTCTTTTTTGCCTGCGCCAAATGCAAACCATCCCAAATATTTCGATAATGAACAACATCATATCGGCCGGCGACAGCCACATGCGACAGTACGGCCTTGCCAAAGTGAAGAGCGCGAGCAAGAAAGTTCTGAGTTAAGTCCTGCGAGATGCGCGTGACGCGCGCACCCTCGATGGTATCTTCGGCGGGTAGAAGACCGTCGTTGGGCGTGATAAGATCCACGTCGAAATCAGCATTGACGAGACCGCGCAAATTGTGGAGAATATGCGTTGACGCCCCTTTGGGACTTGGTACAATATCGAAGGCTGTGTAGAGAACGCGTGTCATTGTTGGAATTATAAACGCTCGAAGAGGAGAGATGCATGGGAACGATACTTTGCTTTATCGGCGTTGGCGTCATCTTATTTTTCGTCCTGTTCTTCATGACGCGGCGCAAACCGCCCGCCAAGGATGCCGCCGCCAAAAAAGATTACACACCCGTTTTCCTTACACTTGCAGACAAACCCGATAACATCCTGCGCGGCATGGACAAACTGGTCGCGGATGTTCAACGAACCGAAACCGCCGGCGACCGCTGGTGGTGGATGCCGCTATTGATTTATATCAGCGGCTTCGGCCTGATGCTGGTAGATGGCCTGCTGGATGCACTGGGTTACTTCTCTTTCATTTTTACTGCGGGAGGCATCGCCCTCTGGATCGCGGCCTTTGTCATGGCGTTTAGCCTCCGCAAGAGCCGCGCGCAGGCATTCTCCCCGCGTTACGCCAACACAAAATCCATTCTATACACGTTGCGCGATGACCTGCGACCGAGCACAACTTTCCTCGGCCATCTCGACCTGACTGGCGCGATGCTTCCAACCAAAGTTGCGCGCGAAGCGAACGACGCGCAAAATCGCACCACACAGTATTTCCGCGACGAGTGGCTGAACCTGAAGGCCAAACTGTACGACGGCAATGTCCTGCGCGTCTCGGCCATTCAACGGATCAAACAACGTAAATCGTATTGGAAGCGAAGCCGCATCAGCGGGAAAATGAAGATGAAACCGCCGAAACTAAAAGGCAGTGACCAGCAGCTGAAAGTCCGCATCGCGGTCAACCCGGGAGTTTACAAGATCGTCCCAAACAAAGAATTCAGACAGGGACAAAACATCGGCAAGTACACTCTCGCCGCGCTCACCACCGAAGGCGGCATCATTGACTTCGTCGCCAGTTCGCCGTTTGACGAGGTCGAGCCTGAACACATTCTCAATGTCCTGCATTCCGCGTATTCTCTCCTCCAAAGAAAGGCCGCATAAATGAGCCGCAAAATTATTCCGTTTGTCGTCGCGTTCGTCTTGATCTGCCTCGTCATGGTTGTGGCGGGTGTATTCGCGTTCAGCGGCGCGGTCACTGCCGAGAAATTTGGAAGCGCCACGACCTGGTCTCAATCCTACAGCGCCGCAGAAAGCATGAAGGCCATTGACCTGACCGGCGATGGACAAGACGATCTCTTCATTCAAAATTCGAGCAATGTCACTGTCTTCGACGGTAGCGGTAATACACAATTCAGTTTCGATTACAGTTCACCCAAGACCACGCTGGGCGATGTGAACGGCGATGGCACAGACGACATTGTTGTTTATTATGTTGGCACAGGCATGTCGGTGGACATCATTAGCAAAGGACAACGGACCACCATCGCGCAGACGCTCAATATCGGATTCCCCGCGCGTGCGGCGGTCATCCGCTTCCCTTCCGGACCTGAAATCGTCCTCGCCGATAACGGAGGCGGACTCCTCGCTTTGAGCACTGAAGGCAAGGTCTTATGGAGGGCGACTCTCGGCTCCGAAGAATCGCGCGGCCTCGACGACGCTGTGATCAACGGCCAAAAATATCTGGCGGCATCGAATCATGACGGCGCGCTGGCAGTCCTTGATGAAAAAGGTAACATTGTGTGGCAAAACAATCCGGGACAGATTCGGCGTATGCGCGCCTTCGATCTAAACGGCGACGGAACAGGCGAAATCATCACCGGCGGCGAAGACGGTCAACTTATCGTTTGGAACGCGGCAGATGGCGCCGAAGAGTTCAGCCGATCACTTGGTCAACCCGTCAGTGAAGTGCGCGAAGTGGAGCTGAACGGCGAACCCTCGACTCGCGAGTTCGTTGTCGGCGGAAAAGACGGCGGCGTGTGGGCCTACTCTTTCGACGGGACAACCGCCAATCAACTGTGGTCCGGCTCGATGTCCGACAAAGTGACCGAGATCGCCGGCCTGGATGTCAACGGCGACGGCAAAGAAGAAGCTGTGCTCGGCGATGACAGCGGCGAGGTCGCCATCTTCACAGAAAATGGATCGCGTAATAACCTGCCAACCCATTCCTCCGGTATCACGCGCATTGACATCGGCAAATTCAACGGCGCTCGGCAAGTTGTCATTGCAGATGGATCGAGCGTTGAAGTAAATACAGTCAACTTCAGTTCACTGCCGGGATTCCAATACACGCCTTTGATCGTGGGTGTGATTATCTCTGCGGTCATATTGCTGATTGCGGCGATACTCGCCTCCATTCCACCCAAGCCAGCGATGAAAGTTTCATTCCAGGATAAGAGCCGTGAGTCGCTTGAAGCCGAACGCCGCATGTTGAAAGAAAACATCGCGGATGTGGAACGTCTGCGCCAGGCGGGGGAAGTCACCGGCGACGCATATCTGGCGCGGCTAAAGAGTCTGCGCGCAGATTTGGCCGAGAACGAGGCCGCGTTCAAGGCACAAGGGTTCCCAATCACTGTGGAGACTTTCAAGTGTCCGAATTGCGGCGGGACTCTTCAACTCGGCATGGACAAATGTGAGTATTGCGGACAAGTGATCTTGTCGTAATGCCTTCAGCCAAAATAAAAAAGTGCGCTCCACATGGAGCGCACTTTTTTATTGAACAACACTATTGAACACTAAACTGCTGTTCACCGACCTTGGCGCCATCCATGTATACTTCAACGCGATACGTCCCAGTCGGCCAGTTTTCGGAATACGTCAACTGGAAATAAATGGAGGAAACACCTTTCTCATACGTGTAATCCGAAACCTTGAGCGGCGAGGAAGAATCAAAACCTTCGGCATTCACCGCATACCATCTGGCCTCAAACTGCGTGCCAGGCTCAATGCCGCTGACATCGAAGAATACATTGAAAGCCTGGCTGGGCGAATAACTGGTTGTTGTATTTTTTCCGTCTTCATCTGTGGTCATACGGAAGTTGGTCGCGCTCGGGCCGGTGTTCAACGCGCTGCAAGCCAGCGTCACGGCAAGGACAAGGACCACGGCCAAAAATATGGAAAACTTACGGGTGTTCATTTTGCATCTCCTCTTATGAGTTGGTAACAGTCAGCAGTCGCTGTGATGTGATTATAGCCTAACGCGGAAAATGATGAATGGGAAAACTTTCCTAACCATCCGCCACTTCGATGTAAATGCGTTTATTGATCGCACCCTTGCTTTTGTAGTCTGCGACGCGGATCTTGCCAACCTCGCTCGTATTTTTCACGTGCGTCCCGCCATCGGCCTGAAGATCGAGACCGACGATCTCCACCGTGCGGACTTGCTGAATGCCCTCGGGCAAAAGGTTGATCTTGGTGCGAATCAAATCCGGGATTTGAAAGGCCTCCGCGCGCGGCAGGATTTTGACTCGCAGCTCGCGTCCCGCCTGGACCTCGCGATTGATCGCCGTTTCGATGACCGAGACCAAATCCTTTTGCAGGCGCTCGAACTCAAAATCCATGCGGCCTTTGAGCGGCTCCATGTCTCCGCCCGTGACCTGCGCGCCGTAATCTCGAAAAACACAACCGCACAGGATGTGCATGGCAGTATGTGTGCGCATCAACTTGTAGCGGCGATCCCAGTCAATCACACCGTGGACTTTCGTCCCAACGGCTGGCAACTCGCCATCAAGAACGTGCAGAACGTCGTCGCCGGCCTTCTTCACCTTCACAACATTCAACCCGGCCAACTTTCCAATATCGTTTGGCTGGCCTCCGCCTCCGGGGTAGAAAGCGGTTCGATCAAGCGCGACCGCTTTCTCGTCCGGAAAAGAAGCGGTGATTATCGCGTCGAATTCCCGGAGATAACTATCCGTCTGATAAAGCATTTCCGTCATGATGCCTCCATTCTGTATCAATCATAAGTCGGCGCGAAAACAGTTTACAACAAAACGCGCGGCGGGGCAACATTAGCACCAGATTAGAGTTTTTCACTCCACTTGACTTCATTCTTTGAACTATTGTATAGTATTCAGCGGGCATGGCCCGCCCAGCGGCGCTGTGCCCATTGTTATGCAATTTTTTATTTGAAGGAGTGCCAATGATTCGAGTTGAGGGTCTCACCAAAGATTATGGCGCACGCCGCGCCATCTCGAACCTGAATTTTGAAGCAAAACAAGGCGAGATTGTGGGCTTTCTCGGCCCCAATGGCGCCGGCAAGACAACCACCATGCGCATCCTGACGGGCTACATGCCGCCAACGGACGGTTCTGCCCTCGTGGCCGGATTCGATGTTGTGGACGAGTCGCTTGAGGTTCGCAAGCGCGTTGGCTATCTGCCAGAGACTGTTCCGCTGTACACCGATATGACGGCTTACGATTATCTCAAGTTCATGGCCGACCTGAGACAAATTCCAGACTCTTCAGAGCGAGCCGATGAAGCGCTTGAAATGGTCGGAATGGAAAGCCGCGCCAACAGCTTTATCTCAAGTCTTTCAAAAGGTATGCGCCAAAGGATCGGGCTTGCGCAGGCGCTGATTCACCGGCCTGAAGTCCTTATTCTAGACGAGCCGACGATCGGTCTTGACCCGGGTCAGGTGGTTGAAGTTCGCAAACTGATCCGCGAGATCGGCAAAGAGCGGACCGTCCTGCTATCCACCCACATCCTTTCTGAAGCCCAGCAGATTTGCGACCGAGTGTTGATCATCAACAAAGGCAAGATTGTGGCGGAAGATACGCCGGAGAATTTGCAATCGCGTCTGGTCGGTTCGGAGCGCGTTGCCCTGCGCGTGCGCGGCGAATCAGATGGGCTGTCAAAAATCATAACAAAAGTCAAAGGCGTGCAGAGCGTTCACTCCGCGCCGGATGGTTCGATTGAATTCCAATTCGCGCCCGGGCAGGATGTTCGGCCGGAAGTGGCGAAGGCCGTCGTCAACGCCGGATACGATCTGCTCGAACTGCGCCCGGTTGGAATGAGCCTTGAGGAAATCTTCCTCGAACTGACACGTGAAGACAATCGCAGGAAATAGAGGTCACTTATGAGAAATATTTGGACAATCGCTCGCCGCGAATACAATCATTTCTTTACAAGCCCCATCGCGTATGTGGTGGCTTTTGCCATTCTCTTGATCGTCGGCGCAATTTTTGCTCTCGTTATTTTGGACGCGAGCAACAACGCCTTCAGTGGATTTGGCTCTACTGCGCCAAGTATCAGCGCGGTGGTCTGGTGGTTCAACTTCATGATCATTCTTTCCACCCCGGCCCTCACCATGAGGTTGATCTCGGAAGAACATCGCATGGGCACCGTGGAACTTCTGTTGACCGCGCCTGTTCGTGATTGGGAACTTGTCATAGGCAAATGGCTGGGCGGATTTCTTTTCATGCTCACCATCATCGCCGTAACCCTCATCTATCCATTTATCCTCAACAGCCTCGAAACCCCCGGAATTGACCAGGGGCAAATGATGTCTGCCTACCTCGGACTCATTTTGCTATCCGCGGCGTTGCTCGGGCTGGGCGTGGGCATATCGTCACTGTTCAATAATCAAATCGCGGCGTTCTTTGCTACGCTCGCGGTGTTTATTTTCCTCACCTGGATTGTAAGCTTCATATCACAAATCGCACCCGGCGGCAAAGACTTGTTCTCTTACCTGAGCATGAATACGCATTTTGATTCACTAAACTCCGGGACTATCAATCTCACAGACATCGTATATTTTCTAAGCCTGACTGCCCTCGGCCTGTTCACAGGCGCCACGGCAGTTGAGGTTCGGAGGTGGAGCTAATGGCTAAGAAGAAAAATTCATCTGCGCGCTACGCGTTCATTGGCATCATTATTGCCATTGTCGGCTGTGTTGCCACTGGTCTATTGGCCCTTGCACAAGGGACAATTGCACTAAAACTTTATACACCTCCTGATCCCAACATCATTAAGATTTGGATTTCGATCAGCGCCGCGGTGCTCGTTATTGGATTAGCCACTTACGCGATCCTCGCGCCAGATACTGTCCGCCGCTTCTTCACCGGACGTCAGGCGCGTTACGGCTCGAATGCCTTGATCATGGCCCTGGCCTTTCTCGGCATCCTCTTCGTCGTCAACCTGCTGGCTTTCCAAAATCCCAAAGTGTTGAAAGATATGACGGAGGACAAGCGACACACGCTTGCCCCTGAAACTTTGCAAGCGCTCACAAATCTACCTGATAAAGTTACAGCCATCGCATTCTACAGTTCACAATCCTCACGCGATACAGCCACGCAACTATTAACTGATTTCAAGTCCAACAGCAACGGCAAGTTCGATTATCGTTTCGTGGACCCCAATGCCGATCCCCTGCTTGCCAAACAATACGGCGTGACCGGCGATGGCAAAATCGTGTTGACAATGGGCAAAGCTTCTGAAACGGCGTCCTACGCCGATGAGACCGAACTCGACCGCGCCTTGATTCGACTCATTAGTCCACAGACGCGCGTTATCTATTTCCTCACCGGACACGGTGAACCAGATATCAACGGCACCGACAATTCCGCCCTATCGCGCGCGAGGGAAACGCTCGAGAGCAAGAACTATACAGTGAAAACACTCAACCTCGCGGCCACAAACAAAATCCCGGATGACGCAAAGGCCATTGTCGTTGCCGGCCCGCAAAATCCTCTGCTTGATCAGGAAGTTACTTTGTTGAAGGCTTATGTCAACAAAGGCGGCGCGCTAGTGGTCATGGAAGACCCTACTCCGTTCACCAATTTTGGCACCAGCCCCGATCCGCTGGCCGATTATTTGAAAAGCGACTGGGGCATTGCTTTTGACAATGATGTGGTGATTGACACCACCTCACAACAGGCTTTGTACGCGATTTCGTCTCAGTACAACACATCCAGCCCCATCACACAGCACATGACCTCTGTGACGATCATGCCGCAATCACGCAGTCTGACGCTGAGCCAAACCCCGCCGCAAAATGTCACAGTCGCACCGCTCATTCTCACGGCAACGCAGTCGTGGGGCGAGACGGACCTGGCCAGTTTGCAGAACAATCAGCAAATTAAGTTCGACGCGGCGACTGATATTGCGGGTCCGCTCACGCTGGCGGCGACAGGCGAAAACTCATCCACGAACGGCCGCGTGGCTGTATTCGGAAATTCGATCTTCGCAACCGACAAGGGTTTTGATGCTTACGCCAATGGCGATATCTTTATCAATTCTGTGGATTGGGCCGCGCAAGAAAAAAGCCTGATCAACATTACACCCAAGACACCCATCACGCGCACATTCAACCCGCCGCAATCTCCCCAGTTGATCATCATCCTCCTTAGTTCGGTAATTATCATTCCCGGGCTGGTGGTCGCGGCCGGTATTTCCACATGGGTTGCTCGTCGCAGACAAGGTTAAGAATTATGGCTACAAAGAAGTCCCGCACAACATCAAGAAGAGCGAGTCTTGCATCTGACAGACGGCCGCTTTCGCCCATGCCGCCCCGTGAAAAGAAACCTGCGATTAGCGTGGCCACATGGGTCACAGTAATCCTTCTGGCCCTTGTGATCGCCGGCGCATATGGTTTGAATACATACAAGGCCAAACAGGCCGCCGAAGCGACTCCCACTTCAGGCTCCGCGTTTTTGTTCACGCCCGACGAAGGAACGGTTCAAGACATAAAAATCGAATCATCCACAGGCGCTTCTGTTGAGGTTGCGCGCGACGCCAAGGGCGTATGGGTGTTGAAAGCGCCGACAGAAGCCGCGGCAGATCAGGCGCAGGCAGAGGCCGCCGCCAGCCAGGTTCCGGCTCTACGCGTGATTGGAGATGTGACTCTGGATTTGAACATCGTCGGGCTTGATAAGCCCGCCTACACAATGACGATTGCTTTTTCGGGCGGCAAAACACATAAACTGTTGATTGGATCAGTAACGCCCATCCAAACCGGCTATTATGCCCAATTGGACGGAGGCAAAACCCAAATCATTGACAAGGCGGGCATGGATGCTTTATTCAGCATGCTGACCAACCCGCCTTATGCTGTGACACCCACGCCGTTTGAGTCTGCTACGCCGACATCCACACCGACACCGGAATTGACCGGCACTCCGGCTACAGCCGCGCCAACAGCCGCGATAACGGCGACCCCATAAAGTCCCGTAAGAGGCGGGAGGGCCTCAGCGTCATCTTATAAAACCATTGCAGAATACACGAAATAGTAACCGGGTATTGATTTTCACGTTAAAAAAGTGTATTCTGAATTCAAATATATGACCGGACGAGAGAAAAGAATGGATGTAGAAAAAATAATTATCGTTGACGAGGAAGAAGAATTTCCCGCCATTGCGCGATTGATCGAGTTGGGGCGGCAAAAGTCATACGTCACCCTTGACGATATTCTGCATTTCTTCCCTGAGGCCGAACAAGATGTGGAACAACTGGAGGAAGCCTTTTCGGCGCTATTAAGCGCGGGCATTCCCTTTGTTGAAGACACAACTCCCGGCGAACCCACGGAGGACGAACTGGCGGCTGTGGAAGAGGCCGAAGCAGAGCCAGAACCCGATCTTTCGCTGGATGACTACCTGGCTAATATTGATACCGATGACACCATTGGTTTGTATCTAAAAGAAGTCAGCCGCGTGCCGCTCCTCACCGCGGAAGAGGAAGTGGAACTGGCCCAGCGCATCGAACGCGGACGTTTGGCGCGTGAGGAACTCGCCAAGGGCAACGCCAGCCCCCGACGTCGCGCCGATCTTCGCCGTCTCATTGAGGACGGCTGGGCCGCGCGTGAACATCTGATCACAGCGAACTCGCGCCTTGTTATCTCGGTTGCCAAGAAATACATGGGGCGCGGCGTGCCTTTCCTTGACCTGATTCAGGAAGGCAACATTGGCCTGATCCGCGCCACTAAAAAATTCGATTACCGCCGCGGCCACAAATTCTCGACCTATGCCACATGGTGGATTCGACAAGCCGTGACCCGCGCCATCGCCGATCAGGGCCGCACAATCCGCGTGCCGGTCCACATGGGCGATCAGATCAACAAACTCCTGCGCGTGCAACATCAACTTACCCAGCGGCTTGGCCGCGAGCCGAGCGTCGAAGAATTGGCCGATGCGTTGGATGTTCCGCCGAAAAAAGTTGAGAACATGATCCAGGTGGCACGCCGTCCGCTTTCACTAGAGACGCCGACCGATGACGAGGAAGATTCGGTGCTCGGCGATTTCATCGAAGACGACGAAGCGCCTCCGCCGGACGACACGGCGACATACAACCTCCTTCGGGAGCACCTTGGCGAAGTCCTCAATGGATTACCGCCGCGCGAAGTCCGCATTTTGCAATTGCGCTACGGCCTTCTCGATGGACAGGCTTACACTCTCGAAGAAGTTGGACGCAAAATGGGCGTGACGCGCGAGCGCGTGCGACAGATCGAGGCGCAGGCGCTGAGCCGCCTGCGGCATCCTTCCATCCGCCGCAAGCTGCGCGACTACCTGGGCGAATAACAGAGAATCAAAAGCGGCATCACTCAATGCCGCTTTTGATTCCATTACACTTTCATATATACCCTGATACAGGGCGGAGATCTGTGTACAATCGAGTCATGCTCAGTGCAATCAAGAAACTGAAGGCCAGTGTTGTGGGAATATTAATTCTGGCATCTGGCATCCGCCTGCTAGGCATCACCTCGCGGCCCATATGGTACGACGAAGCCTTTTCTATTTTATTTTCCGAAAAGGGGCCGCTCGCCATGGTATATGGAACGCTTACACCCACGGGCACAGGCGCCGCGGATGTCCATCCACTAGGCTATTACACTCTTCTTTGGCTTTGGATGAAAGTTTTTGGGGAGTCGCTTATAGCCGCGCGACTGCTTTCGATCATCGCGGGAATTGCAGCGGTTGCGATAGTATACAGACTGGCAAGTGAAATGTTCGATCAACAAACCGGCATTCTCGCATCACTTCTTATCGCAATTTCACCTTTTCACGTGCACTATTCACAAGAAATCAGGATGTATAGTTTTCTAGCATTGTGGCTAATGCTCGCCACGTTTGCTTATTGGAAAGCAACACAAACGGGCAAAGTCCGCTGGTGGGTATTGTTCGCAATCAGCGCAGCAGTAGCACAATACACACACAACCTGGCCGCTTTTTATCTAATTCCACTCGCGGTAACACCCATCATTCACAAGGATTGGAAAACGCTAAAAGCGATAAGTATTGCGGGCGGATTTGCGCTACTGCTTTACCTGCCATGGCTGGTCAATCTGCCCGCGCAGTTTGCTAAAGTGAATCAGGCGTACTGGATCGAACGCCCCAGCCTCGCGCGGCTACTTACTCTCCTCTTGACATTCACCACTAACTTGCCCCTCCCCGACTCGTGGCTTGGGCCTGGATTATTCATAGCCCTCGTCGTTACCGCAGTTGCTCTTTTTCAAACATACCATAGCGCGAAGAAAAAAGTTGAGGGATGGGATTCAAATCTTTGGGTTCTTTATCTCACTTTTGTCCCGCCCATTTTCCTGTTCTTCTTTTCGCAATGGAAGCCTATATACCTTGAGCGCGCGCTCCTCCCCAGCGGGATGATGTTTAGCACGTGGCTTGCATGGGCGTTATTTCGCACCGCAACACCGCGCTTCATTCAATATTCATCAGGCTGCATGATTCTTCTTGCCTCCACGATTGGAATCTATTATCATGTGACCTACAACGGCTTTCCCTACGGGGCATATCAGGAGCTGGACGAGTCACTTCGCGAGGTATTTTCGCCCGGCGATGTAATCGTCCATTCCAGCAAATTATCACTCTTACCTTCTGTCTACTATGACCGGCTCCTCCCCGAGACATACATAGCAGATGCTCCGGGAAGTGGCATTGACACGCTGGCGCCAAGTACACAACAAGTACTCGGCCTGGAATCCCAACCTGATATTCAAACAGCGACCGATGATGCAAAGCGCGTTTGGTTCATCATATTCGAAAGGTCGAATCAGGAATATGTACAGGCAGGATATCCATACCATCCGCAACTCGCCTGGTTGCTGGAACATTATTCGCTCAAAGAGACTCGAGAATGGGGACAATTGCAAGTGTATCTCTTTTCGAGAGGGCAATAACTTACACAGCAATGAACACCGCAAGGTTTCGGAATCTGAGACTCGAACCAACCCGACTTGAGAATATAGTTATATTATTCCTTTTAATAGCCTTTTTACTGGTTACCATCTTGAGTTCGCCGCAGATAAGCGTGACACTAGACGAACCTCTTCATTATCATTACGGGCTTTTTGTATTGCAGGGCAACACCAACCGGATTGACGACAGTAGTATGCCGGTTTTGGCACTGAATGCATTCCCGGCTTACATAGCCTCGCGCCTGCCGACTGGCCCACTCAAAGAGACCCTCGAACACTACTTCATGGCAAGACTGGTAACAATTCTATATTCAGCCGCGGTCGCATATCTGATCTTCCACTGGTCTCGATCCATGTATGGATTTGCGCCCGCCATATTCTCGACAGTACTCTATATCTTAGACCCAAATATCATCGCCCACTCGCAGTTAGTGACCACAGATATATTCATCACAGGCATGACCATCCTTACATTCTACTTGATATGGAAATTTGCCAACAAACGAAATCTTCTAAACGGACTGCTGTGCGCCATTGCACTTGGATTAAGTCAGTTGGTTAAATACACTGCGGTGGCCTTGTTTCCTTTGGCAGTAACCGCACTGATTATCCATGATTGGCCGACAATAAAAAACATATACAAAGAGAGAAGCGTTAAAAAGTACGGTCGTTATGTGGGGCAACTAGCCAGCTATTTACTTGTCGCTCTGATAATAACAACAGTGATCATAAATTTAGGCTTTCGTTTCAATCATACTTTCACTTCCATCGAAGATTACCGCTTTCGATCCAGTTTCTTCCAATCTCTACAGGCCAACTTGACTACAGCAAAAAACATCTCCATTCCCCTCCCCTATCCATATCTTCAAGGCCTGGATTGGATGATTCACACCAACCAAACCGCAGATCGTTACGGAAATATCTATCTGCTTGGACACGTTAGCAAGCCGCAAGGTTTCCCTGGTTATTATTTTGTCGCCTTTGCGCTGAAGGTCCCCATAGCAACACAGATTCTCGCGCTTGCGGCATTAGGCATGTACTTTCTTAATCCGCGGCGAAGGGTGCGCTTCACGCAGGATGAGGTTTTTTGTCTAACGCCTATAGCATTCTTCACGATCTACTTCAACTTTTTCTTCAACGCACAGACTGGCATTCGATACGAACTGGTCATCTTTCCTCTGTTGTTCATTTTCACCGGAAGCCTGTTTGTTGACTGGGAGACTCTGCCTCGCTCTTTAAAAGCCGCCGGCGCATTGGCTATCACCTATTTGGCTATTTCGACCCTTTCATACTTCCCGCACTTCACTCCCTATTTCAACGAGCTCGTATGGGATAAAAGACAGACATACAAATATCTGGCCGATTCCAATTTAGAGTGGGGACAAAGCACAGGGGAATTGGAGCAATATTTATCACAACATCCGGATGCAATATACAGCCCGAATTCAATAGAACCCGGCTTATTAGTCGTGAGTGGAAGCGATCTCGTAGGAATTCTTACCAGGCCGGAGAAATACGCCTGGCTACGCGACAATTTTAAGCCGGTGGATACAATTGCATATGCCTATTTCGTATACAAGATTACGCCGGAAGAAATTGCCAAACTGTGTATGACCACAACATATTGTCGCTAACAGATAAAACTTGTTTAAGACGAAAACCCGATATACGTGCTATTCATGAAACAAGCGAAAATTCCCATCTTTGCTCGCTTTCTGCCTCGCCTGCGTGACATTCTTTTCATCGCAATATTTATCGGCGCGCTATTGGATGGTTCCGCGATGTTAAACACAGATAGCGACCTGGGCCGTCACTTAACTCTTGGCAGGATCATCCTCGAAACGCATCAAATCCCGACCCGTGATCTGCTCTCGTTTACGAAGCCCGATCAGCCTCGTCCGCCTTATGAATGGCTTGCTCAGGTTTTATTCACAATTGCTTTCCGCCTACTAAAATTGGATGGCGTCGTTCTATTCACTGCGTTCGTCATCGCAACATCATTCCTGCTCGTTTATGCTGATGCAACCCATCGGAGCAACGCGCCGATCTTAACGCTAACTCTCACCGCATGGGCCGCAATTGCATCCAGCCTTCATTGGCTGACGCGGCCACACATCTTCTCGTTCCTTTTCCTTGCAATCTGGCTTCATTGCCTAGAAAGAATACGGACCAACAAGCCAGTTTCGCTTTGGGCTTTTCCTGCATTGATGCTCATTTGGGCAAACATGCACGGGGGATTCATATTTGGCTTCCTGGCATGGCTGGCATATTGTGCCGGTTGGCTATGGCAAGTATTTCGCAAGCAAACTCGCCGGGCTGTCGGAAAAAGGTTATTAATCATTGGCAGTATATCATTTATTGCAAGCATAGCCACACCTGACTTATGGCATAACTGGCAAGCAGTTTTCAACAACCAAAGCGCTTTTATTTTGAACCGAACAATCGAGACCACGCCGCCAAACTTCCGATCGCCAAGTATTTGGCCGTTTGCCGGATTACTTGTGGCGACCACGTTGCTTGCATTCTTGAACCGAAAGAGAGTTGTGAGCAGTCACTTCTTTTTGCTCGCAGGCTTGGCCGCGATGGGACTGGCGATGGCGCGCAACATTCCACTTTTCGCCATCGCGGCCGCGCCAATATTAGTAGAATGGACAAGACAGATATTCGTCAATGAAAACGTTTGGACGAGATTAGAAAATGGATTTTCCAGCATAGACGCCGGGATCAGAAATTTCTTCATATGGCCGATCATTGTGGTTATCGCGGCGGCGGCCTTCCTGCTATTTCACAAAACAAAAACACAAACAACATTTTTCCAATTTGACCCTCGGTTCTTTCCGGTTCAGGCCGCAAATTGGATCGAAATGCACCCCATGCAGGAAAATGTGTTTAACGACTTCAACTGGGGAGGATATCTGCTTTATCGCCTCTGGCCGAATCAGCGTGTGTTCATAGACAGCCAAAGCGATTTCTATGGCGAAGGTTTTTTACGGCAATATGAACAAGTGATTACCACAAGCAATGGCTGGGAAAGTGTTCTAAATCAATACAAAATTCAATGGGTTATTATTCCAATTAATTCACCGCTTGCAAGCACGCTAGCCGGAATGCCTGAATGGCAAGTTGCCTATAGCGATCAAATCGCTATAATATTGAGTCGCAAATAGGAGTCTCGTGAATAGAAAAGGTTACATCACTGATATTGGAGCGGTAGGTTTTGCCACATTAATCGGCCTTTTGATCAGACTGGCTGCACCAGTCACTTCCGACTTTCCATTAAACGATGGCGGGTTGTTCTATTCAATAATCGTTGATCTTCGATCAAACCACTTCGTGTTACCCGAAACAACCTCTTACAATCTCTCTTCCATTCCCTTCGCCTACCCTCCGCTAGCTTTTTATTTCTACGCGGCACTTAACACAGTGACGCATATCCCAATATTGGACTTGATGCGTGTACTTCCGGCCATCGTTAGCGCGGCAGCAATTCCGGCCTTTTATCTTCTCGCCAGAGAGATCGCTTCTTCAAAATTAGAAGCCGCTCTTGCAACTTTCATTTTTGCGCTTGTGCCACGCGCTTTTGACTGGCTCATCATGGGCGGCGGTGTCACCAGGTCGCTGGGCTTGCTATTTGCTCTGTTAGCCATGCGGCAGGCTTACATTTTGTTCAGTCCTCAAGCGCCAAACAAAGCAATATGGTCAATGATTCTCGCGGGAGGGCTGGTTGTATGCTCGCACCCTGAAGCAACGGCACACACGATTCTTAGCGCAATATTTTTTTATGTATGGAAAGATCGCTCCCGCAACGGATTCTTTCGCGCAATGCTAAGCGGGATAGGAATTGCAATTCTCACGTCCCCATGGTGGGTTACCATACTAGTCCGCCATGGGCTTGACCCATTTCTGGCGGCCGCAAGCGCCGCAGGCCAGGACAGTTACAATATCGCGCTCAATCTATTTGCACTATTTGAATTTAACTTTGCCGATGAGCCGGTTCTCACTATCATATCGGTCCTGGGGTTGATTGGGGTATTCTATCTGCTGGCGCGAAAAGAGTTTTTTTTGGCTCTATGGTTTGTTATCATGCACATCTTCGAGCCGCGGGGCGGATCGTTGTTTACAATGATACCGCTGGCGCTATTTGCCGGGGTCGGCCTGGATAGAGTCATCCTTCCTGCCCTTTCCACACAATATGAATCACTGTATTTGAACCCAGGCGCAAGCGGATGGGCGCCCTCAAAGTATTTCCTCAGCGGACGATATGCCAAAATCTTCACCGGCTTCTTGTTGATTTACCTGCTAATTGCCGCCTATCTTGTTGGATTGAGAATTAGACAAGACTCCACCCTCACAAACGCCGATCTTCAGGCTATGCTATGGGTAAAGACCAACACAACCGATACCAGTAAATTTGCGCTGGTGACCGGCCAATTGCCTCTGCACGATCCAATTTCAGAATGGTTTCCCGCTCTGGCCGAAAGACAGAGTGTGGCAACCGTATTTGGCCTTGAATGGATTAATGATGGAAAGTTCGGCGCCCACATCAATGATTACCGAGCTTTGCAGTTGTGCGCCAATCAAAGAATAAAATGCCTCGACGATTGGGTGGCGCAAAACGGAAACGAGATTAATTACGTTTTCATTCACTCTGCTAAGGGGATTGACGTAAAGGACTTGCCTCTTTCCGTTGCTTTGGAAAACTCGCCAGCTTATGAATTGGTATATGATGCCGGCGAAATCGAGATATTCCACAAGAAATAGACGGCGTATTGCATTGCATGACCCCAGGGTAACCGATTACAAAATTGCATCTATGACTAATGCCAAAAAAATAAAGGCCAGATACATGCTCGACCAGCGATACATTGTCCAAGCCACTTTGTTACCGGGGATTTTCCAAACGCGCCATGCCGCATAAATCAGCAGAAGTCCAAGCACAATAGCCGAAATGAAATAAATTCTTCCTGCGGCGTTGATGAGCGGGAGGAGAAGCGTGACTCCTACCAAAACAAACGTGTAAATCAAAATTTGCAGACGAGTCTCCCTTTCGCCTTTGACGACCGGCATCATCGGCACGCCAGCGCGTTCATAGTCCTTCATGCGGACAATCGCCAGCGCCCAAAAATGCGGGGGAGTCCACATGAAAATGATCAGGAAGAGAATCCACGCCGCCAGGCTCAGATGGCCCGTCGCGGCGGCCCAGCCCACCATCGGCGGAATGGCCCCCGCTCCACCGCCAATCACAATATTTTGAACCGTTGCTTTCTTCAGCCAAACGCTGTAAAAGATAACGTAATAAAAAATTCCAGCCAGAGAAAGCAGGGCGGCAGTGAAATTGACAAAGCCTGCAAGCAAATAATAACTAATCAGGCACAATGCCAGACCATAAGAAAGCCCCTCGGCGGCGGTCATGCGGCCCGCGGCGAGAGGGCGATTCGAGGTGCGCTGCATATTCTTGTCGAGTTCGCGGTCAATATACTGATTCAGGGCAGAAGAGCCAGCCGCGGCCAACGCGCCTCCAAGCATTGTCCAAAACGCCAGGCCGGGAGAAGGCCAGGCTTTCCCGCCCGCCACAAGTCCGCCGAATGTGGTGACAAGCAGAAGCGCCACAATGAGCGGCTTGCTCAGAATAAAAAAATCCTTGACGCGTCGCGAAAATGCGATGTTTGGAATTTCTTTTCCATCGCGAGCCAGAAACCCGCAGGTCGCGATTAAAGCGACAAGAGAAATCCAAAGCAAGATCGCGGTCAACGTGTGTAAAACAACGAGATGAAGTGGAAAGTCTTTCACCACTTGCATCGCGCCGACAAACGCCTGGCCAAAAAACAAGATGGTCACAACTGTTGTCAGCGGCAATAAGATTTGATCATTGCGTTGTTCACGCCACGCTTTCAAAAAAAGCCATATAACTAGAATTGCAGAAATCCCCGCAAGAGTGATATGAACAAATTTCAACCAACCGATGGAACTCGCGGGGAGACAGAGCGGCCAACCCGAACAAGTCAGCGCCGCGCCAGTAACAGTAACAACGCGGCCCGCGATGGTCAACAACAGAATAGCAATCGAAACCGACCAAGCCAAACGCGTGAACGAAGAAGACAGAGAGTATTTCATTTCTTTCCAGTCTCTTGCTTATGCAAATAAAAAGGATACCCGATCAACAACAACGCGGCAAAGCTAAACCACTGAATTGCATAGCTTTGATGAGGGCCTTCGCTTAAGTCTAAGTCAGGCTGATATGGAAGCGGCGGATCAGTTCGACCTGGATCTGGATCAAGTTGAATGTAAACAGGCAAAATAGGATAGGGGATCTGCTGAGCGATGCGATCCAAATTGACATAGACCCAGAAATCGAGCCGCGTCTGGTCCGAGGTCAGCGTCGGGTCGGCGACGCCCCCGAAACTGGGTTGCGTTTCGCTGAGGCGGATGATTCCGCTGAGGGCGACCTCGCCCGGCTGATCGTATTTCTGCCAAGCGGCGGGCGCATCATTGCCCTCAGCGGGAATCCAGCCTCGGTCAACGAGGGCCGCTTCCCCGTCCGAAAAACGAAGCGGAGTGAGCAGGTGATAACCCGGCACATTGCCGTTATATTGATTGCGAATCGCGACTTGATTTTCAAAGTCATAGATTCCCTGCAAATGGACCGTCCGCCATTCCATTTTCGTCAGGTCGTCTTTGGCCGGTAAGTCAAGTGGAGACAAGGCGCGCATCTTAATCACCTGAGCATTGAAAGTGCGTCGTTGCGCGAGACGATCCAATTGCCACATGCCGAGGCGCGCGCAAACCAACGCGCCAAGCAAGACAAGCAAAGTTGTCCAGAGCCACTTGGATGAAAACATTTTCAGGAAGATCATTCGGTTTTCTTTTTATAGGGAATTCCGAGAACAGCATACACGGCAAACAATGCGCCCATTGGCAGACCACCGAACAGGATTCCAACCAGGCGCGTTCTCAACGTCGTGGCCTCGCGCACATCGAGGCCAATGTATTGGCCGGGGCGGAACGTACATTCATAGGCATATGAGGCAATCGTATCGAGCTTGAGGCTGGCCTCGGCGCCTGCGGGAATAAACAAAGGGCCAAGACGATGCGCCACATTGTCTTGATTTTTCACAACCAGTGTGTCGCCGACCACAAAGATCATATCAGCAGGAATGGATGGCTCGGCTTCGCCGTGCGCGACGCGTTCCGCTGTTCCGGCCGGAACGACCAACACGATTTGTTGCGGTCCGCGGTCCTGCGGAGTTCTGAGGAAAATATAAGAAAACTCAGAAATTAACGCGCTGAGCAAAAGGCCGGCCGCCAGAGACAGCAGAATACGCTTGATAATCTCATTACGAGGCATGATTACTTTTCAGCCAAAAGAATTCGCAAATCCGCGGCTTCATCGTCGGGTGGCGTATCCGTAATGAAGGTTAATCGCAGATTGCCAGAGCGGTCAATCACGTATATGTAATTGCTGTGCGTTTCACCATTATCCAGAACCGTCACACCATAAGCGCTCCACACTTCGGCCAGTTCAGCCGGCGCGCCGGTCAGTCCCAAAAACGTCGGGTTGAATTTGCCAAGAAATTCTTTAAGCGCAGATTGCGTGTCGCGGGCCGGATCGGTGCTGATCATCAAAACCTGAACATCTTTCGACTGCGCGCCTAAAAGATCAAAGACTTCTTTGAGGTGGGCCATCGTCAAGGGGCACTCTTCCTGGCAATTGGTGTAACCAAAGTACACTACAACGACCCTGCCTTTCAAACTGTCCAATTGAAACGGCTGGCCGTTGTGATCAGTAAGTTTAATGTCGGCGGCAGGAAAAGGCGGATTGATCACTGCGCCGTGAAAAGAGGGTTTTCTGGTGATATATAAAACTGCGGCAATCAGCGTCAAAGCCGCTATCAACACAACTGCCCCCCACAAAGTTTTGCGTTGCATGAATACCTCCGAGAAAATTCGTGGGCGGTCAATTGACCGCCCACGAATTTTACTGCACATTGGTTTAATGCTAGATTAGTTTTCCGATCAAGTAGAGAGCAGGGTAAAAGAAAATCCACACCACGTCAACGAAGTGCCAATAGACGGTGGCCGCTTCCACGCCCCAATGTTTCTCTTGAGTGTAAACGCCGCGGCGTCCATTGTTCCAAATCACAAAGAGGAAGATCAAGCCCGTGAGAACGTGGAAGGCGTGCATGCCCGTCATCATGAAGAAGATGGCGCCCGCGGCATTCGCGGACGGGGTAACGCCTTCCGCTATGGCAGTCGGCCACTCCACGAAAACGACTCCTGCCACGAAGCCCGCGCCCAGTAGAAAGGTCAGCACGGTGAAGAGCAGAAAATTCTTGCGATCACCGTGTTCCATCGAGACTTCAGCTCGATTCATCGAAAACGAGGAAAGCAATAAGACTGAAGTAACAGCCAGGCCAAGAAGTTGATTCAGCTCTGGCCGAGTCAGTCCCAGCAAGTTGAAACGGGCAACGGCCAGCCCGCCAAAGACAAACGAATCCGAGAGAAGGAAGAGCCAAAGCCCGAGGCGATTTGTAGCAGTCTTGTAAGCCAACGAGTGGCGATCTTCATCCTCGTCATCTGCCTCCTGGCTGAGTTTATAAATGTGCATGTAATAGTACAGGACCAAGCCGGCTTTGACAAGCGCGACCACAACCAGCAACGCGACAGCCTCAAGGGTAACCGCGATGAAAAATTCCAGAGCTGTGAGAACCGCCAAAAAGACAAAGATGATAATGCCCTGGCGCAATGCATCTGATTTGTTTAAGTGTGCCATGAATGGATTTCCTTCCGCCTACTTGTGTGTGCTCTTGGCAAATTTTATATATGGGGCATCGGTCAAACCGTAATCATATGGTTCGCCGACCACCTCAAATGGCTGATCAAAGTTATGCACGGGCATCGGCGAGGGGACCTGCCATTCGGGTGAGCGGGAATTCCAGATATTCCCGTCCGCTTTTTCGCCGTGCTTCATACTGCGGAAGAAATTGATGAAGAAGATCAACACGGAAAGGGCGATTGTGAAACCGGCGATGGTCATGATCAACTGATACCAGTCAAAGCCAAGCGCCGGGTCGTAATCTGCAATGCGGCGGCGCATACCAAGCAGACCGATACGCATCATGAAAAGCGTAAGGACAAGGAATGAAGGCGTCATCAGCCAGAAATGAATCTTACCGAGGGTCTCGTTCATACGGCGACCGGTCGCTTTGGGGAACCAGTAATAGATGGCGGCGAAGAAGGGGAAGACATATCCGCCAAAGATGGTGTCATGGAAATGTCCGACAATCCAATACGTATCTTGCAGATGAAGGTCCGTCGCAACGGTCGCGTTCGGAGGTCCGGAAAGACCGCCCAACAGGAACACGATAATTCCGCCGAGCACGAAGAGCATCGGGGTTGGCGTTTCAATCTTGCCTTTCCACAACGTCGCGACCCATGAGAAGAATTTAACTCCTGTCGGTACAGCCACCAGCAAGGTGCTGTACATGAACGGAACGCGCAGATAATCGTTCATGCCGGATGTGAACATGTGATGCGCCCAGACCAAAAAACCAACCAGCGCGATTCCGAGAGAGGACATGGCAACCCAACGATAGCCAAAGAGCGGCTTGCGCACAAAGACCGGAAGCAGTTCAGAGATTACGCCAAGGCCGGGCAGGACAAATACATACACTGCCGGATGAGAATAGAACCAGAACAAATGTTGGAACAGAACCGGGTTCCCGCCTTTAGCCGGATCGAAGAAACCCATGCCAAGCAGACGCTGGAACATGACCAACTGGAACGAGAGACCGATCAACTGTGTGGCGGTCAGCGCAATGAGCGATGTGGCAATCGCGGCCCAAACCAAAATGGGCATCCGAAAAGCGGTCATGCCTTTGGCGCGCATTCGAATGACGCTGGCAATCACATTCAACGCGCCGAGGATGGATGACCAACCGGCAACGAACACACCGAGGAAGAACATCTGCATCCCGACTGGAGCGCGGGCCGAAAGCGGCGGATAACCCGTCCAACCTGTATCGAAGCCGCCAAGCGCCAGACTCGAAAGCAAGAGTACCGCACCAGGCACAGCGACCCAATATGAAAACGCATTCAGGCGCGGGAAAGCCATATCTTGTGCGCCGATCAACATTGGAACGAGGTAGTTAATCACGCCCGACACACCGAGCAGAATGCCGATGATCATGAGGATGCCATGCAGGGACATCAACGTGTTGTACCACTGCAAAGTTAACAGTTGAAGACCGGAATGCGCCAACTCGAGGCGGAAGATGAGAGCAAACGTCCCGCCGATGACAAAGAGAGCCAGGGCAAGAAGAGTGTATTGAATGCCGATTACTTTATGATCGAGCGAGAGATTGAAATACTTTTCTCCGCCTGCAGGATCTTCGTGATGCTCAGACGTCTCTTCACCCTTCGCCCATTTGAACCAATCAGAGACAATTCCACTCCCGCCAATAAAGAACAGCGCTCCGAGCAGTCCGCCAAAGACCCAGGCGGGTTCAGTAAAAAAGAACTTGCTCGCGTCAATCGCCTGCAAACCCATCAACGCACGAATGCCGGTGATAAACAGCGCGCCGACCAGCCAGCCAACGGCCTGCCAGAGTAATCCCCGCGCCAGAGTAGATGAAAAGATTTTTTTCATGCAAATTCTCCTTGCACTATTTAAGCGTCTGGATGAAGGCGATCAGATCCGCGATCTGCGCATCCGTGACGCCCGCATTAACCGGATTGAAGCCCATCGCATCAAATCCCTTGACCACTTTCGCGGCCGGCTGTTTGATGGATTCTGTAATGTAGGCATCGTCCGCCACGACAGCGCTGCCGTCGTTCAGCTCGACTGTGGAACCGTACAAACCGCGCCAGGTCGGACTCTGTCCCTTTGAGCCGTCAATCGAATGGCACGCCCTGCAATATTGCTCGTAAATCTTTTCTCCCCGCGCCGCATTCGGGCCCGGAATCGCAGCCAACGCCTGCGCCGCCGCTACCTGGTCCGCGACCCAGGCTTTGTAATCGGCCTGTGAGGTCACAATCACATTGGCTTCCATGTAGGCGTGAGATGTTCCGCATAATTCCGCACAACGCACTTTGTAACTGCCGATCATGTCGGGCGTGATGCGATAATCGGTAACGCGCCCCGGCAGAACGTCCTGTTTGATGCGGAATTCCGGCACCCAGAACGAGTGAATGACGTCCGATGATTGCATCTTCAAAACCACCTGCTGGTCTTTTGGCAAGTGAAGATCGGTGGAAGTAAATCCATCCGGGTATTCAAAACTCCATGACCATTGCTGGGCCCTCACCTTGATGACCATCGCGTTGGGATCCGCGATGCGGGTTTCGCCAAGCGTGTACGCCCCAAGATAAGCAAATACCAAAACTGTAATGAGTGGGATGATCGTCCATGTGACTTCCAGCTTCGTATTCCCCTCTACATGCTCGGCGTCGGTGGTATCGCCTTTTTTGCGCCGAAACACAATCAGGCTGTAAAACATCGGCACAACAATCAGAGCCAGCAGGAAGGATACCGCCATCATATCCCAGTTCCACATCTGGTCCACGATCTGCGACTGCGCGCTAGCCTCAACAGGCATCATGTGCGCCGACGACAGGCCTATGTATGTCAGCGGAGTCAAAATTGCGACCAACACGCCGACAATGACAAAATGTCGCATAACACTCTCTCCTGAACTTTGATTTGTTGCGCTCTTTAGCGCGCCGCCCCCTTGTTCAACATCCCAATGAGACGCCGAACAAGGGGTGAGATTGGTAAAACGCAAATAAAGTTAATTCTCTCAAAAAGTCCTACAATGTACAGCCATGAGGCATGCGGCACATAATTTACCAAATTTCGTCAAATTTGTCACGCTTATTTGGCAGATTGAGTCCAAATACAAAGCCGCCTCTTCGGCGGCTGTATGAAAACGGGGTTAAATTGCTTTCAAGGCGTCCAGGACCTGAGCGCTGTGCTCCGACGGGCGGACACTTTCAAAGACGCGTGCAATTTTTCCGTGCGCGTCTATCAGGAACGTCGTGCGGAGCACGCCCTCGTATTCCTTTCCCATAAACTTCTTGGGTCCCCACACGCCATAGACATCACAGACTTTATGTCCGACATCGGCCAGCAATGGGAACGGCAATTGAAATTTCTTTTTGAATTTTACGTGAGATTCTACAGTATCCGGGCTGACGCCTAAAATCACGACGCCTGCTTTTTCGTACGCGGAATAATCATCGCGAAAATTGCAGGCTTCCTTTGTGCAACCCGGCGTATCGTCTTCAGGGTAGAAATACAGGATCACAGCGTGACCGCGATAATCGGAGAGATGGCGGGTTACGTTTTGATCGTCAAGCAGTTCAAAATCGGGAGCGGGGATTCCAGCGGAAATCGGCATATGTTGACCAATTCGGGCGCCATAGATTGCGCGCCTACTTTATGATTCCAATCTTTTTCAAATTCTCTTCGAGCGACTCAAGGGTGGCGGGCTTGATGATCATCGCGCTGGCTCCGCCTTTCATGACACGCGCCCGCGTTTCGGGCTGATCATCAGATGTGATTACAACAACCGGCACGGGAATCAAGCGCGGTTCCCGGCGAAGGTAGGCCAGGATTTCGAGTCCATCCACGCCGGGCATGTTGATGTCGAGCAAAATCAGGCCGGGCGTAAAACCACTTAACAAAGACATCGCCGGGCTGGCGCCATATGCGACACGCGCTGGAACATCCAGCACAGTCAACATTTGATGCAGGGCATCCGCCGTCGAGCGATTATCGTCAATGATAATTGCATCATTCATTCGTCCTCCAAAATCACCGCGCCCATCACAGACACGTCGTAGCCTGGAAGTTTGGAAACGGCATCTCGAAACGCGCGCCCGCTCAAAAGTCCGAAAAGAGGCGCAAGCAGTTCGCCGTCTGCATGTTCTTTCGGAACGATCAAATCATATCGTTCCTGAAAGAGCGGAATAAAATCCAAATCCAACGCCTGCGCCGCGGCCGCGATGCCGAGTCCGCAATCCGCGCGGCCCGAAGCAATGGCCGCCGCGACGCCGAGATGGGTATATTCTTCCCGATTGTACCCTTGAATCGATTCGGACAGAATCTTTTTTAAGTTGAGATGATAATCCAGCAGGACACGCGTGCCTGCGCCGCGTTGCCGGTTCACAAATCGGACGTTCGAGCGGCTGAGGTCTTCCAAAGTTTTGATTCCCTTTGGGTTTCCGCGTTTCACCAACAACCCCTGATCACGTTTGACCAACGCCACGACTTTAACGGGAATCTCCGGCATGTACTGGCGAACATAGGAAATATTGTATTCGCCCGTTTCGGGATCGAGCAGATGCGAACCCGCCAGATGAGCCTCCCCGCGTCGAAGCGCGACCAATCCGCCCTGAGAACCAACATTGGCGGATGCGAGGCGGCGATCATGCTCGGCAAGAAATTGCGCCATGAGATCGAGCGTGAGATCATGGGAACCAATGCAAAAAATTGTTCGCTCGAGTTCGGCTCTGCTTCGATACAAATGAACATTGACCTTCTCGCCTGCCTCGAGTCCCTGCACACCGGGCGGCAGGATGACGAGTCCGTCGGCCTGAACCAGCGAGGTGATGACGCCTGCTCCGCGCAAAAGCGGCGCGGCGAGAAGTTTATCTCCGACCCTGCCAACCGCGACACGGATGTAATCTTCATCGCCCGCAGGTGAATTGACCTTACGCGTCAATTGCGCCGTCTCGACAGATAGTTCATTCGGTCTGCGTCCGAGCCATTTTGCAAGAATCGGCTCGACAAAAATATCAATCGTCAGCGCGGCTGAGACGGGGTAGCCGGGGACGCCTATTATCGGTGTCAGGTTCCAAGTGTTATGTGCCACGTTCTCCGATTTCCGATTTCCGATTTCCGATTTTCGATTTATCATCCCCATGATGACCGGGTGACCCGGGCGAACCGCAACGCCGTGAACCAGAAGCGTTCCCAGTTTTTCCACGACCTTCGCAGAGAAATCTTCCGCGCCCGCAGACGAACCGGCGTTGAGCAGAATCAAATCGTGGTCTTGCGCGGCTTCCTGGACGCACTCACAAATCAAATCGAAATTATCTTTGAGGATCGGATAGCGAGTCGCTTCGCCGCCCATGGACCGAATCTGCGCGGCGAGGACGAGCGAGTTATATTCGAGGATGTCACCCGCTTTGAGTTTGGAGCCAATCGGAACGAGTTCACTGCCTGTCGGCAAAATCGCGACCCGCGGCTTGCGCGCCACGTTGATTTGCTCATGTCCCGCCGCGGCAATCCCGCCCAAATCAACTGGACGCAGGACATGGCCTGCGGGCAAAACAAGTTGCGTCGCAACGATGTCTTCTCCCATCGGGCGGACATGGCTCCATGGCGCGACGGCGGCGCGGATCCTGATAGACGATGGACCACGGACAATGGACGAAATATTTCCGTCGGCGTCAAGCGATTCGACATTCTCAATCGGAATCACCGCGTCCGCCCATTCGGGGAGAGGGTCGCCGGTGTCAACGTATTGCGCGGACGATGGACGATGGACAATGGACGATGAAGAGTCAATTACAGGAAGTTGGAGCGGCGTTGACGGTTGCGCGCCGTTTGTATCTTCTGCGCGGACGGCAAAGCCGTCCATGGCGGAGGCATGGTAATGCGGCGAGGAAATTTTTGCCCAGATCGGTTCGGCCAAGACGCGGCCCAGCGCGTTTTCATCGAGCGGAATCGATTCGACTCCAAGCACGCGCCAGAGATTTGCGTCTTTCAGCGCGGCCTCGAGGCGTGACTTGGCTTCGGGGAGAGGAATGTCGTGGAGGTAGACACTCATATCAAAAACACTTCCACCCTCTCCCCCGCGCTGACTCCCGTCGCGTCGGGCGCGATGCGGAGCAATCCGTCCGCGGCGGCGAGGGTAAAGATCAAATTACTCTTTCCAAAAATAGGTTCAGCGTCCCAATTTCCGATTTCCGATTTACGATTTACGAGCTTTACAGGAATCCAATCTTCTCGTCCAGCTTGCGAAGAGACGTTCACCGTCAAGCGCGCCAGCACAGACGGGCGCGGTTTATCAAGTGGCAACCCCAACAATTTTTCAATCACCGGCGCGACGAATAAATATCCATTCACCAGCGCGCTGACCGGGTTGCCCGGAAGCCCGATCACGGCCTTGCCGTCGCACGCGCCCAAAATCGTCGGCTTGCCGGGCCGCGTGTTGATTCCATGCACAAGCACGCCGGGTTTGCCCAGCGAGCCGATCACCTCGGCAGTCATGTCGCGCGTGCTGGCCGATGAACCCGCGGTGATCACCGCCACATCACATTCACGCAAGGCACGCGCGGCAGTTTCTTTCAGTGCAGACTTTTCATCGGGCACGATGCCATACATTACCGCCTCCCCACCGGACTTTGTCACCAGCGAGGCCAGCGTGTACGCGTTGACATCGCGGACCTGCCCGCGGCGCGGCCGTTGACTCGGATTCACGATCTCATCGCCGGATGAAATCAGGCCGACGCGTATCTTAGTGACTACGCGCACGGAAGTGATCCCCAGCGCCATCAATCCGCCAATCTCTGCGGGACGCATCTTTCGGCCCCTCGGCAGGATGACCGTTCCCGCGACCACATCCTCGCCGACGCGTATCACGTTTTCGCCCTCCGCGATCGCGCGCATGATTTCGATTTCATTGGACCGTGCAATTTGCGTCTGCTCCAGCATCACGACCGCGTCCGCGCCATCGGGCAACATGCCGCCGGTGTGAATCAACGCGCATTGGCTTTGCTGAATCTGAAATGCAGGCGCGTCGCCCATCGGCACTTCGCCGATCAGATTCAAATACGCGGGCAATGAATCGCTTGCGCCAAATGTATCGCGCGCGCGGACGGCGTACCCGTCCACGGTCGAACGCGGGAACTCCGGCAGGGGATGCGGCGCGAGGATATCTTCGGCGGTCACGCGGCCGAGGGACAAGTCGGTGCTGATTAATTCGGAGTCCGCTTTCGGGGCGGAAAGATGCGAGAGCAAAAGCGCGCGGGCTTCGTCCGGCGGCAGAAGAGTCAGGAATTCAGGCATGAGGTCATCTCAGCCAAAAAGTCAACGTCAGGAAATAAGCAGTCAATCCGAAGAGGGCCATCGCGTTGGCAGTCAGAAGAGTCCAAATGGGTTTCGCGCCGAGGGTGATGTTACGAAGCCAATAAATTTGAATCAGCCCAAACGGAAGTGAAAGAAATGCGGGCCAAAGCAACGCGAGTGAAAATCCAAGAAGAGGCGTGACGGCAAAGAGAACATAAGCCGCGAGGACAAGCCCATGGTGCAACGGAGTCGCACGTTCCCAGCCGAGGCGAGTCAGCAGTGTGCGGCGTTCATATTTTAGATCGCCGGCATACGCTGGAAAGTCGAGCGCAAGAAGCGAAGCCAGCGCAAGGAAGGTAAGTGGAACCGCCAGGCTGTTCAACAAGCGATGAAGTTCGCCTGCCTGCAGAAGAAAGGCAATGGATGGAACAATATAAGCAAGGTAAAGCGCGAGCGCGAACTCGCCAAAACCTTTATCAAGCAAACGGATAGGCGGAACCGAATAGGCAATGATGATGACAAGCGACAATATCAGGAAGACCAAAAGTTGTGGCGTCACGCGGCCATCTTTGAAAAGCAGAAAAGCAATCACGGCCAGCGACGCCAAAGCCGCGATGGAAACATACAATGCCGCGTCGCGGACAGCTCTGCGGTCAGCCGCAGATTCATCGGGCACGATGGGTTCGTTGAGTGGGCGAAAGACTTCGGCCAATAGATTCATGGCAATCAAGGAAAACAAGATGCCAACCAGGCCAAGCCAGAAGATCGCGGGCGTCTGTGTTTTGCCGAGGTAGCGCGCAACGCCGACGCCGAGAATGTAGGTCAGCGCGACAAGGAGCAGATAAAGCGGACGAGACAAGCGGAGGAGAGTTAGAAGGCGCGGCATGGAAGGTAGATCAACTCGGCTTCAATACTTTTCGCACATCGCGATAATGGATTTGATTATGAATATAAACCATCTTCACCATCTCGCGCATAGTGGTCACACCGAGGAATGGATGGCGGCCAGTTTTATCCAAATCCGAATCACTGATACCCGAAACCCATGCGATCATTTGTGCTCTCACAGATTTATATTGATCGAGCAGTTCGCTCGGCGTTAATTCTCTTGTTTTTTCCTGCTGACGCGCGTTATAGCGGTCAATCACAAAATCTTCCGACACGCCCGGACCACCTCGACGAACATCCTCGAACAATTTGACAAAGGCACGCTCAGATGTCATTAAGTGCGCGAGGATGTTGCGAATCGTCCACACCGAGCCTTCCGTATAGACTTCCATTTGCCATTCGGCATCGGTCAGACCCGCAAAGAACGCGGCGAACTTCTCGCCCTCCGATTTCAATTTTTCCGCCAGTTCGGCAGTCTCCGACATCGCTTCTCCTCTATGGCTGGAAGTCAACATAATTGACTGCCCGCCTGCCCCAAAAATATTTCACAGAAGAAATCGCGCGGACAATCTTCGCGCTGTCTGGGAAATCTCGTCGCACATAATAATAATGCGTGTCATACGGGCTGACGCCAAAGGCCGCGGCAAGAATGTAGTCATGTTTTTCGGCGTAAGCCTTCAACGTGATCGTCATGCGAAACCAATCCTGCGAAAGATTCTTGTCACTCAAATTCGGCGGAGACAACGGAGAGAAGTACGCGTGGAACACGATCAACTCCGGTTTGTATTGATCCAGATATGCCTCCGTCACTTCGCCATGATGGGCAATCCATTCGTCGTTAAGTCCCCACGTGTCAATGGCGATCCAGTTCGAATAAAAAGGAAGAAGCCCGGCCTCGGTCGTTGCGATCACGTAACCTTTATCCTGATAGTCCGACAGAATCTTGGCGACATCGTAGCGTCCATCGCGCTCCTCGCCAAAGTTGCAATTTTGCTGATCAATGGCGAGTCTGCAATTTTGCGACCAGGAATAATAGAGTCCCGCGAACACAACGGCCAACGCGACTAGAATCCACACGCCTCGCGCGCGGACTTCAACCGGCCGCGGCCACGAAAAGCCGATTTCGCGCCCCAGCCCATCCACGAGCGGATACCAGGAGATCAGCACCAACGGCCACAGCGCGTACTGAAAACGTCCGCCGAAGTTAGTTTGGTTATCAATCAGAATGAAGGTTGCCGCAAAGAAAATCAGCGGAATAAAAAATGCAATCGTCTGCCGGGTAGTTTTGCTGGAACGAAAACCAAAGAGGAAAGCCAACATGAACGGTCCGCCAAAGCGAAGCAGGTTGCCAAGCGACTCCCAGAAGGAGTCCCAATGCAAGACTCCCCCGCTCTTCTTATAAAACGGATTCGGCAGTGGATAACCGAAATAGTTCCAACGCCAGATGAAATACGCGCCGCCAAGAATTAAAAATACGCCAGCAAACACAAAAATTGTTGTCGCCGAAGCGCGCCAGCCTTTCATGATGACCACCGCGGTCAACATCAGCGCGGCGAGGATCACACCCTCGGGGCGGATTAATCCGGTGATCAGGCCTGAGAACGCGAAGACCAGAGAAAGCCAAATGGGCGGATTCGCTTTTTGAATCAGGAGCAGACCCACGGTCCAGGTGAGAGCCGCAAAGAGGGCAAAGAACGGGGTTCCAAAAAAGGCGGCAACATACGCGAGTCCCGTTCCAACCACAAGATACAATCCCGACAATAATGAAACAACAATGCTTGCGTTCCAAATTCTGCGATTGACCCAATAAACGAGCAGAACGGTCAGCAGATGCGACGCGAAGCCAATTGAACGCACGGCGCGTCCCACGGGAAATCCAATCTTGATCAGCGCCGCGGAGACAATCATGAAAAGAAAATCGGTCGCGCCGTCCACGGGATGCTCACCGATGTTCCAGACAATGCCATAACCATGTGCGAGATGATCGGCATATCGCATGAGCATGGCCGCGTCTTCAAACGGCGCAACTTTGAAATCAACAAACAGGGCGGCATACATCAACACGGCCGCGATGAGCAACAGCGAAGCCGACAGGTCGGCATGGCGTTTTAGAAAATTCATGGACTATCCCAGCAGAGAGTAACCGCCATCAATCATGAGCGTTTGTCCGGTGATGTATTCGTTTCTCAACAAAAATTCCAGCGTTGAGGCGATCTCTTCGACTGTGGCGGCGCGTTTGAGCGGCAGACGCTCGATCAACCGATTCCATTCATCCTGCGAAACCAAATCAGATTGCAGAACAAGCCCCGGCGCGATGGCATTGACGCGAATGGACGGCGCAAGCGCGCGGGCCAATATTTTGGTCAACGCTTCGAGGCCCGCCTTGCTGACGGAATAAGACGGATAGCGGCTCCACGACTTGCGCGCCCCGACATCCGTGATGTTGACAATCAACCCGCCGTTCGTCATGCGCCTGGCGGCTTCCTGTGCGCAAAGAAACGGAGCGCGCAGATTCAAATTGAAAGCCGCGTCCCAATCTTGAAGCGAAAGCGTGCGCGCGTCGCCGACAGGCATGATGGCTGCGGAGTTCACCAGCACTTTGAGTGGATGCGGGACTTTATCCACCAGCTCAAAGAGGGATTTGATTTTCTTCGGATCGGTCAAATCGGCTTGCGAAAGAAAAACGGGAACGCCCAGTGTGCGAATCTCTGTTGCAGTCGCGGAGGCCTGCACCTCGGACGTGCGATAGTGCAACAAAATGGCGTAGCCTTTGCGCGCCAGCGCCAGCACAAAGGCTTTCCCCAATCGGTGCGCCGCGCCGGTCACTAACGCTAAAGGTTGATCGGACATGGCATGGTTTTACCACAAAACTTCTTTCCCGCCCTAATACAAAAGACCAGGTTCCTTTTAGGAACTGGTCTTGCTATATGTTCAACCTTTGAAGAAATTCGAGACGAAGAACCAAACGTTGGCAGGACGCTCTGCGAGGCGGCGCATAAAGTAAGGATACCAGTGAGTGCCGAAAGGAACATACACGCGCACCATGTATCCATCTTTGACCAATTGATCCTGCAAATCCCGGCGGATGCCGAAAAGCATTTGAATTTCCCAGGCGTCTTTCGGCAGGTTTATCTTCTGGGCATACTGTTTCGCAAATTCGATGCGATTGACATCGTGCGTACCGATGGCGGCAATCGGAGGAAAACGCCCGTCCGCCCCGACTTTTCGTGCGCCGGCGGCCAGCGAAGCGTCCATGATGATTTTCGTCAACAGGTCATAATTTGCATCCACATCGTGTTTCTTCGGAAAGGCTTTCTCTGGCGGTTCCTGATACGCGCCTTTAACAAGTCGTATCGGGGTGTTATCCGCCAGCAATTTGCGAGCGTCCGCTTCCGTTCGATAAAGATAGGATTGCAGAACCATTCCCACATTGTCGTACCCCTTCTTGCGCATTTGACAATACAGGTTGATGGTCTTATCCGTGTATGGCGTATCTTCCATGTCAATGCGGATGAAATTGTTTTGTTCTTTGGCGCGGGCGAGAATCCGCTCGAGGTTTTGCGCGCACAGGTTTTCGTCAAGGCCCAGACCGATTTGAGTCAGCTTGATCGAAACGTTTGCGCGCACATCCGATTTCTCGATTTCATCCAATGTATTCAAAATCTCAGTGGTGGCCTCGGAGGCCTCTTCAGGTTTACTGGTATGCTCCCCCAAATGATCGAGCGTGACGTTGATGCCTTTTGCATTGAGTTCACGAATAGCACGGATGGCATCGTCTATCTTGGTGCCTGCCACAAAACGGGATGCGGTTCGCCAGGCGAATTTCCAACTTGTGACCATCTTCTGCGCCCAGGCCGCTTTGGAAAGATAAATCAGAAATGAACGGAGCATAGATTCCCTTTCTCACATGATGTTAAGATATTCTAGCACAGGTAGCCAGGTTGCTTGTGTTATACTTTTTGACGACGAAAGTCATAATTTGGAGGCCGAGTGAGAAACCGCAATGCCAATATTATCCTCAGGGGGACCGCGATCTTCCTGCTTATCATTGCCATCGTCTTGACCATTGTTTCATTGATCGGTTACAGTCGGGAACGAAATAATTATCCCGCCGGAATGACGATTGCCGGAGTGCCCGTCGGAGGGCTGGACCCACAGACCGCTTCGCAACGCGTCCTGCAAATTTATAACACACCCATTGAAATTCAATACGCTGGAAGCGCGATCCAGATTGACCCGACGCTGGTCGGGTTTCAATTGGATATGGATTCAATGCTGGCCGCGGCAGACCTGACCCGAACCGGCGGCGCGTTCTGGGGAGGATTCTGGGATTATCTTTGGAACCGTGACCCAACTCCTGTTGCCGTACCTTTGCGCGCAACGATTTCTGAAGAACGCCTGCGCGCCTACCTGCAAACAGAAATTGCGCCGCGCTACGATCAACCACCCACTCCCCCGCAACCCATCCCCGGTTCCACCGGCTACACTCCGGGCACACCGGGCCAAACATTGGATATTGACCGTGCTGTTCCATTGATCGAGGATGCACTGCGCTCGCCGACCAATCGCACGGTCGCTTTGGCTTTCACACAGAATGCCGCGGCGCGCCCAACCATTCAGAATCTCGAAACACAGATGAAACAGATCATCGCCAAATCTGGTTATGATGGAGTGATCGGTATTTACATGCTCGACCTTCAAAATGGACAAGAGATTCACTTTGCACTTAATCAGGGACAAGAACTGTCGGTTGATCCCGACGTTGCGTTCACCGCCTCCAGCACAATCAAGATTCCAATATTGGTTTCGTATTTCATCCAGCACGGAACCGATCCGGTAGATAGTACGGTCAACGATAAAATTGTGAACATGATTCACAAATCGGACAATGTTGCCTCAGACGCGATCATGGCCGAGTTGGATGTAGATCGAGGCCCTTTGATCGTGACCGAGTACATGAAGAAACTCGGATTGGACAACACATTCCTTGCCGGCTTTTTTGCGCCCGGCTCGCCGCTCCTGCAACGATTCACTACGCCCGCCAACTCGCGGGCGGATATCAACACCGACCCAGATTCGTACAATCAAACCACCCCGTCCGACATGGGCATGATCCTCGAAGATATTTATCAATGCGCACAGACCGGCGGCGGCGCGCTGGTAGCCGCCTTCCCCGATAAGATTGACCAGGACGTTTGCAAGCAAATCATCAATTACCTCGTCGCCGATAAAATTGGCGTGTTGATCGAGGCCGGGGTCCCCGAGGGAACACAAGTCGCGCACAAACATGGCTGGGTCACAGATACAGATGGCGTCATCCGCAACTTCAGCGACGCGGGCATTGTGTACACGCCCGGAGGAAACTTTGTGTTGGCAATCTACGCACACCATCCCGTGCAAATCGTCTTCGATGAGGCAAATGCTTTGTTCGCCAACCTCGCACAGGCATCGTACAACTTCTACAATTCAAGTTCGCAATGAGAAAAAACAATCCCTCTTCAACAAAAGAAGAGGGGTTTTCGTATATAATCGAACCATGAGCGCATCGCTGGGACTTTTCCGCCTGCAAAAAGTGGACAGCCAAATCAGCCGAATCGAAGCAAAGCTGACCAAGATTCGTGAGACGCTCGAGAACGACGCAGAACTTCGAGCGGCGATGGAGCAGGTCAAGGCCGCGGAAGTGGAACAACATAATGCAGAGCACGCCCGCCGTAGGTCCGAGGCGGAGGCGCACGAACAGCAAATCAAGATCCAGCAAATCGAGTCCAGCCTTTATGGCGGCAATGTCCGCAATCCAAAAGAGTTGCAGGACTTACAGGCTGACATTGTCTCTTTGAAAAAACATCTCGCCACGCTGGAAGACCGCGAATTGGAAGCCATGTCAAAGGCAGAGACCGCGGAGGCCGCTTTGATGGAGTCCCGGGAAAAACTGAAACAGATTCAAGCGCGGCTCGGCGATGAACATCGCAAACTGATCGCCGAACAAGAATCGCTTTCGCGCGATCTTGAAAGTTTGCAAGTGGAGCGCCATGCCGCAACGGAAACCATTGCCGCGGAAATGCTCGCAACTTACGAAAATCTTCGCCAGCAAAGGCGCGGTGTGGCAGTCGCGGAAATTTCTGATAATGCCTGCGGCGCGTGCGGCACAACGCTCACCGCCGCTCTTCAACAAAACGCGCGGCATACGGCGCAACTTGTTCATTGTCCCTCCTGCGGACGGATCTTGTACGCGGGTTGAATCGCAATCATGAGATTCCCTTTTCCGATTTCACTTGACCCGCTTTCATTTTTCTTTGGTTTCATCGCCGCCAGCATTTTCTGGTGGCTGGCGACGCGCATCCGCCCGATCTGGAAAGAACTTGTCGAAAGCATCAGAGAACAAAACGAAGAAGCGAAGTCGCGCCGCACGAACAGCGTGGAGCAAAATCACCGGCGCGCCACGTTGCGGCGCGCACAAGGCATGCACCTCGCTGCGCCGCTCTTCGCGTTGAATGAAATTCTTCAAGAGCCGCGCTTGCTCGCTCCGCCGCCACGCGTTGAACCGGGTGGCGTCATCCCCACCGAAGACATCGTCACTTCGACTCTGCCCTACCTGCCAGCCTGGCCTGAGCTCGCCGCGATCTACAACGCACCAACCCTGAGCATGGAACAGGCAATTTCCGGCGGAATGAATCTGGTGATTGTTGGACAGCCCGGCACAGGCAAGACGGTCGCGCTGGCGCATCTTGCGTCACTCGCGGCCAACCGAAGCGAAAGTCTTGGCGCGTTCAAAGATGCAATTCCTTTCCTCCTGCATGTTGCAGACCTAAAACTTCCGGTAAATGATGCAAAGGATGTTCTGAACCAAATCGCGGACCTGGCCTCCGAGCACGCATCAGTTCTGGACCTCGGACGGATTCCCGCCTTCGTTCAACATTCCTTTCGCTCAGGCCGCGCCCTGCTCCTGCTGGATGGCTTCGACGAATTGACTCCAGACGGCCAGCAAGCAGTTTCCGATTATCTCCGGTTGTTGTTGACCGAATATCCAAAAATTCATGTCGTCACCACCGGCGCGCCGGAATACACGGATGGATTAATGGCTCTGAAGTTCGCGCCGATTGCCATCGCTGGATGGAACAGGCATACCCAGGCTCGTTTCCTCAACAAATGGAGCGAACTCTGGACGCAATACATTGCAATCGAAAGTTGGGCGCAGGCTGGTTCCAATCACGTGGACCCTGTTCTTCTCAACACGTGGCTGAACATAGACAATCAGGGCCTGACCCCGCTTGAATTGACTCTTAAAGTCTGGGGAGCGTACGCGGGCGATGCGCTTGGACCGCATATCCTCGAAGCGATCACCTCACACATTCGTCGCCTTGCTCCAAGCAACACACCTTTGGCCGCGCTCGAGGCGCTGGCCATGCAAGTCACATTGACCGGACAGCCGATTTTCGATCCGCGCAAAGCGCGCGACTGGGTAAAGTCGTTTGAATTGCCGGAAGAAATTGAACAACAAACGGAAGAGTCTTCTGGAAACGAAGAGAGCAAAACCGACCCCCTTGAAAAAAAGAAAAAGAGACCTCGAGGAATACCTTCGCCCACCCCGGGGTTACTGGGCAGGATGGCATCCAGCGGATTGGTGGTTTCGCATCCGAACAACAAGATGCGATTCATCCATCCGGTGATCGGTGGATTTTTAGCTGGGCGCGCATTAGCCGGGCTACAAGCTGATGAGACTCTGCTCAATCAGCCGGATTGGGCTGGAAAGATTCTCGCCATGCGCTATCTCGCCTCGAACGGTGACGTAAGCGGGCTTGTCAAGAATATGCTTGAATGGTCGCGCCTGCCAATGCACCGACCGATGCTCACTGCCGCGCGCTGGTTGCGCGACGCGCCGCGCGACGCGCCCTGGCGCGGCAAATTGATGGCCAGCCTGGCCGAACTTCTTCAAACAGAAGGCCTGCCGCTGTCTCTGCGCGGACAAGCGTTGGCCGCGTTTGTCGCCAGCAATGATCCGGTGGTCACAACGTTATTCCGCCAATTGACCAATACACTTTCATTTGAACTAATGAAATTGCTCGCTTTAGGAAGCGGCGCGTTGCGCGATACAAAATCAATTCGGACGCTCGAGGGAATGTTGCAGGCGCCCAACGTCACCGCTCGACGCGCGGCTTGTCTCGCTTTGGTCGCCATTGGAACCAACGAGGCGCTCGAAGTTGTAGCCCATACATTGCTAAATGCGGACGAAGACCTGCGCCGCGCCGCGGCTGAATCGCTCGCCAATGATCCCAGCGAAGGCCACGCCATGTTGAAGGACGGCGCGACTCTGGCGGACTTTTTGTTACGCCGCGCTGTGGTCTATGGATTGGCACGCGTGGACGAACCCTGGGCCTGGGAATTGATCAAGAAGATGCAAGTGGAAGACGATCAATGGGTGGTTCGCAATTCGGCCAATGAAGTGATCGAGTCGGCACAACGCACGGATAACCCGCGTGTCCCGCGCCCGCTCAAAGCGCCGTCGGAGAGTCCGTGGCTGATCGAAATCGCCGGGACGCAGGGAGTTGGCATTGCACCGGGCGCGCCCGCCACAGAGGTCCTGTTGGCCGCGGTGAAGAGTCCAAAAGTGGAAGAGCGCCTCGCGGCGCTGCCATATCTCAAACAGAATCCAAACGATGGAACCGTCAAACAAATCTATGAGGCCATGTATGGCGACGATGCGGAAGTGCGCGAGGCCGCGTATCTCACGCTTTGGGAAATCGGTGCATCGGGTTATAAACTTCCTCACCCCACTCAATTTGGTTTCAGTTAATGCTCATTACAAACGCAACGCTCATTACCTTTGAAAGCCCAAATCGCATTCAGGAAAATCACGCGGTCTACATTTCAGGCGATCACATCCATGAAGTGGGGCCTGCGTCCAAACTCGAAAAGTTATATCCAAAAGCGAAGAGACTCGACGCGCATGGGCAAATTGTCATGCCCGGCGGCATCTGCGCGCACACGCATTTTTATGGAGCCTTCGCGCGCGGCATGTCCATCCCCGGCTCCGCGCCGAAAGATTTTCCTGAAATCCTTGAAAAACTCTGGTGGCCGCTGGATAAGTCTCTGCTCGAAGAAGACATTCGATATTCGGCATTGATCTGTCTGGTGGATGCCATCAAGCACGGCACAACCACATTGATTGATCATCACGCTTCGTCAAACGCGATTGACGGCTCGCTCGACATCATCGCTGAAGCAGTGGACAAATCCGGTCTGCGCGCGGTACTATGCTACGAGGTCACCGATCGCGATGGATTGGAAAAAGCGGACGCGGGGATCAAAGAGAATGTCCGATTCTTGAAGCGACTGGCAGGCAATCCGCATCCGCGTCTGGCCGGGACCTTCGGCCTGCACGCCAGCCTGACGCTTTCGGGCGCCACCCTTCAGGCTTGTCGTACCTTGGCGCCTGAGGGGACCGGCTTCCACATCCACGCGGCTGAACACGAAGCGGACGAATACGACAGCCTGAACAAATCGAACATGCGCGTGATTGACCGCTTGAAGAATCACGACATTCTCGGACCAAAAACCATTACAGCGCACTGCGTTCACGTTGACACAGCCGAGATCAATCTACTCAAAGAATCCGGTACGTGGGTCACGCATCAGCCGCGCTCGAACATGAATAATGCGGTTGGCGCTGCGCCGGTCGAATCAATGATGCGCGCTGGAGTTAAAGTCTGCCTCGGCAATGACGGTTTCAACAATGCCATGTGGGATGAATGGAAGGCGGCCTATTTCCTGCACAAAGCGACCAGCCGCGATCCGCGCCGCATGAACGGATACGATGTTCAACAAATGGCAATCTACAACAACGCCGCACTGGCGAATATCTTCTTCCCTCAAGCGCCCGTTGGCCAAATTATCCCCGGTGCGTTCGCAGATTTGATCTTTGTTGATTATCAGTCCCCGACCCCCTTCTCTCCAGAGAATCTTCCGTGGCATATCATCTTCGGCTTTCAACAAAGCATGGTGACAACCACCATTGTGGCAGGGAAAGTCCTGATGAAAGACCGCGAGTTGGTTACGCTGGACGAAGAAGAAATCGCGGCGCGCGCCCGCGAACTCGCGCCAAAAGTCTGGAAACGCTATCAGGATAAATTCAAACAATGAGTGAGCCATCCATTCTCTTGACCATTGCAGTGCTTGGCGGCACAGGCAAAGAAGGCAAAGGCCTCGCATACCGCTGGGCGAAAGCCGGTTATCATGTTCACATCGGCTCGCGTACGCGTGAAAAAGCGGAAGCGACCGCGAAAGAATTATTGGGCCTGCTCGAAGGCGAAGCATATATTGTTGGCATGTCAAACCTGGAGGCCGCGCAACAAGCGGACATTGCCGTGCTCACCGTTCCTTACGCAGCGCACCGCGAAACGCTCGAGTCTGTGAAGGATGCGCTCACAGGAAAAATCCTGATTGACGTGACAGCCCCTCTCGTCCCGCCCAAAGTGACCAAAGTCCAGATGCCCGCCGCCGGCTCCGCGGCGCAAGAGGCGAAACAAATCCTCGGCGAGGGAGTCGAGGTCGCAGCCGCATTTCAAACCATCTCACATGAACATTTATTGCAGGACGAGGACATTGAATGCGATGTGCTGGTCACAGGGACGAGCAAACAAGCACGCGCAGAAACGTTGAAATTGGTCGCCGCGGCCGGGTTGACCGGCTGGGACGCCGGACCCATCGAGAATTCAGTCGTCGTTGAAGGGCTGACCAGTGTGCTAATCAACATCAACAGACAATATGGTTCAACACATGCCGGGATAAAAATAACCGGCGCGACAAAACAAAAGATTGAATAATCTGTGGATGAAGCCTCTTACCCTCACCCCCCTACAAAATATTCCTCTCATCCGCCACGGTGATGACCTGGCGGATATTATTCTCAATTCGCTTCATTCTTCAAAGACCGATCTCGAAGACAATGACATTTTTGTCCTTGCCCAGAAGATCGTCAGCAAAGCCGAAGGGCGGATGGTCAATCTTGCCACTGTCACGCCGAGCGAACGCGCAAAAGAACTCGCCGTGCAAACCGAAAAAGACCCGCGCATGGTTGAATTGATGCTTCAGGAAAGCAATGCCGTTCTGCGCACCCGACCGGGCACAATCATTGTCGAACATAAACTCGGCTTTGTCTGCGCCAATGCAGGAATTGATCACTCAAACGTTTCTCCTTTGCCCTTCCCCCAAAATCGAGAGAAGGACGAAGGGGCGCGGGAAGAGGAAGAATATGTTTTGCTCCTCCCCGAAAACCCCGATCAATCCGCGTCCAACATTCGCGCCAAAATTGAAAGCACTACCGGCAAAAGAATCGGCGTCATGATCATTGACTCGCATGGCCGCGCCTGGCGCATCGGCACGGAGGGAGTCTGCATTGGCCTGAGCGGAATCCCTGCTGTGATTGATGAGCGCGGCTGGAAAGATTTATTCGGCTACACCTTGCGCATCACCATCGTCGGTGTGGCAGATGAATTGGCCGCGGCCGCTTCACTCGTGATGGGCCAAGCCGCGGAGGGCACGCCCGTGGTCCATGTGCGCGGGTTTCCCTATCCACTGCGCGAAGGCTCGCTCAACGAATTGATTCGCCCCAGGGATCAGGATTTGTTTCGATAAAACGCTAACAAGAATCTTATGCGCGCTTGTTAGACTTGCAAGCAAGAGGCATGTATGAATTCCATTCCCGAATCCCACCGCGATCTGCTCAAAGACGAGGCTTGTGCATTTCTCTATCTCGCCACTGTATTTTCAGATGGCTCGCCGCAAGTCACTCCCATTTGGTTCAACACAGACGGGGAATACATTCTTATCAACTCGGCAAAGGGACGACTCAAAGACAAGAACATGCGCGCGCGTCCTCGCGTCGCGGCGGTGATCGCAGACCCGAAGGATCCATATCGTTACATTCAAGTGCGCGGCCGCGTGGTGGAGATCACAGAGGAAGGCGCGGACGCCCACATCAATAAACTCAACATGAAATATCACAACGGCGAGCAATGGAAACCCCGGCCAGGCCAGGTTCGTGTGATCTACAAAATCAAACCCGAAAAAGTATTTGTGGATGAATAATACGCATGGACGCGCATAACTTCCTGCGCTCGCGACGTTCCATCCGCCGCTTCAAACCGGACCCGATACCGGATTCCGTTATGGAACGCATCCTCACCACCGCGACCTTCGCCCCCTCTGCACACAACCTTCAACCATGGAGATTTGTCATCATAAAAAATCCAGACGCAAGAACGCGTCTTGCCCAGGCATTGACCAACAAAATGCGCGCGGACATGCAAGCCGAAGGCGCGTCTGAATCTGAAATCGAGAAGCGCGTGACGAATTCCATTCGCCGCATCAACGAAGCGCCTGTGTTGATCCTTTTATGCCGCGACGCGACCGCCGTCCGCGCCGATACGCCCGAAGAAACGACGATGGCGATTCAATCCGTCGCCGCGGCAGGACTGCAACTTTTGCTGGCCGCGCACGCTGAAGGTCTTGGCGGCAACTGGATTTGCTGGCCGTTGTATGCAAGGGAAGAAACCCGCGCCGCGCTAAATCTGCCTGAAACATGGGAGCCACAGGCAATGATTTTTATTGGTAAGGCGGATGATGTGGCTAAAACCAAGGAATTGAAACCAATTAATCGCTTGATTCAAACGCTTTGACAGCAGACCGTGGACCGCTGACCATGATTCACGCGGCAAGTTGATGTCAAGGAGAAGAAATGTCCTTTAAATTTGAACATCTCGATGTTTGGAAATTGTCACTGGACTATATTGATGTAATCTACGATCTTGCAAACAAATTGCCCGACAACGAAAAATTCAACTTGAATTCACAGATTACCCGCGCGGCCACATCGGTCGCCCTGAACATTGCCGAAGGCTCTACGGGACAAAGCGACGCTGAACAACATCGCTTCCTTGGAATGGCAGTTCGATCTTTGATCGAAACCGTTGCCTGTCAAAGAATTATCAAGAGACGCAATTTCAGGATTGAAGAGTCTCTGCTCGAAAAAGCAGACATAATAGCGCAAAATCTAGCAAAGAAACTCCACTCCTTCCGCAAAGCGCTTTCACCTTCTAATAAATTAATCAGAGAAGAGTCGGCAATTTACGAAACCGATGAAATCTAACTTTCACCGTCCACCATCCATCGTCCACCGACGGATCGTTGCCCTCGCGGGCGGAGTCGGCGGTGCGAAACTCGCGCACGGACTCGCCCAAATCCTCCCTCCTGAAGATTTGACCGTCATCGTCAACACCGGCGATGACTTCGAGCATCTCGGCTTATACATCTGCCCTGACCTTGACACGGTCTGTTATACATTGGCGGGACTCGCAAATCCGAAAACGGGCTGGGGACGCGCGAACGAGTCATGGCAAGCCATTTCAAATATCGAAAGACTCGGCGGGCCAAACTGGTTCCGCCTCGGGGATCAGGATTTCGCCACGCACATCGAGCGCACGCGGCGAATCAAGGAAGGCCAGTGCCTTTCTGAGATCACACGCGACTTTTGCAAAGCGTGGGGAATTAAACATACGATCCTGCCGATGAGCGATAATCCTGTTCGGACCATCGTCGAAACGGATGAAGGCGATTTGGCCTTTCAGGAATATTTCGTCCATCGCAGATGCGAGCCGCGCGTCAAAGGCTTTCGGTTTAATGGAATCGAAAAAGCGGAAGCCGCGCCCGGCGCGCGCGAAGCGATTCAATCGGCAGATGCCATCATCATTTGCCCGTCGAATCCATGGGTGAGCATCGCGCCCATTTTAGCGGTACCCGGCCTCAGGTCAAAGATGGAAGCGAAGAAAGTTGTCGCCATCTCACCCATCATAGGCGGGCAGGCTGTCAAAGGTCCCGCCGCGAAAATGTATCGCGAACTCGGCATCGAACCATCCGCGCTGGCGGTCGCAAAACAATACGAAGGACTGGCGACTGACTTTGCGCTCGATAAAATCGATTCGCATCTTGAAGCGGAGATTCGGAGTTTAAACATGCGGACACTGGTGACGAAGACCTTGATGAAGAACGTTAAAGATCGGCGACGTTTGGCCGAAGATGTGCTACACTTTATCGGAACTGCATCATGACACTCTGGGCGATCGTCCCTGTGAAACCATTGCGCCGCGGCAAGTCACGATTGGCCGGCGCGTTGACCGAAGACGAACGGGCGGAATTGAATCGTCTTTTATTGGAACGCACAATCAAGACATTGAGCGACCTGAAGGAAGTTGAACAAGTGCTCGTCGTGAGCCGCGATTCTTCCGCGCTGGCGCTCGCGCGGGACCTCGGAGCGCGCACCGTTCAAGAAGACGGCGCGCCGCATCTGAATACCGCGCTCAAGCGGGCGACGGTCGTGGCACAAGTGTACGCTTCACGCGGCGTGCTCGTCCTGCCCGCCGATTTGCCGCTTCTTTCTCAACACGATATTTTGACGCTGATCGAGCACGCCACCGATCCGCCTGTGGTGGTCATCGCGCCCGACCGCCATCAAAAAGGGACGAATGCGCTTCTGCTCTCCCCCGCCAATTTGATCGAATACGATTTCGGCGAGAACTCGTTCAAGCGTCACTGCGAACGCACCAAGAAAGCCGGCGCGCGACTGGAGATTGTCACCCTGCCATCGCTCGGCCTCGACCTCGACTTGCCGGAAGATTTGGAACTGGTCCGACAGTTGGAAGCGCTCAAGCACGAAATCTAAACAACGAGGAGAATGCAATGGCTCATCAACGTGTTGCGCTTTATCTGCAAGACTCACACGATCTGCGCGATGGACTCGATTATGTACGTTACGCCGAAGAAAAAGGCTTTGAAGCCGTTTGGCAGGCCGAGTCGAGACTCGTGCGCGATGCCATCGTCCCGATGGCGGCTTATGCCGCGGTGACAAACAAAATCAAAGTCGGCTCCGGCGTCATTAACAACTGGACGCGCAACATTGGATTGCTCGCCGCTACCTTCCTGACCCTGGACGACCTCGCTCCAAATCGAATCATCTGTGGAATTGGCGCATGGTGGGATCCGCTGGCGAAAAACGTGGGCATCGAACGTAGGAAGCCGCTGGTCGCCATGCGAGAAACGATTACGATTCTCAAAAAATTGTTGAACATGGAACGCGTCACCTTCCACGGAGAATTCCATCACGTGGACGGAATCGAGCTGGATGTGGTTCACGGTCGCCGCGAGCCGCGCAATGTCCCGATCATGATCGGCGCGACGGGCGATCAAATGCTGGAAATGACGGGAGAAATCGCGGACGGAGTCGTGCTGAACTACTGCGTGCCGCCTGAATACAACGACAACGCCCTCGAATGGATCGAGAAGGGTCTGAAAAAATCCGGTCGCAAAATGGACGACTTCGACCGACCGCAATTGATCGTCTGTTCGGTGGACCCCAACCACGACAAAGCGATTGAGTACACAAAAGAACTGCTTTGCCAATATCTCGCCCAACAGCCGCACATTGCAAAAGCTTCCGGCGTTTCGCAGGATGTGATCACACAGATTCAATCCATTCTCGGCTGGCCGGCGACAAAAGAACAGATCAATAAAGCCAAACACCTTGTTCCCGACGATTTGGTTCATCGCATCACCGCTTCAGGCACACCGGACGAAGCGCGCGCCAAAGTGGACGAATACCGAAAGCGGGGAGCAACCTGCCCCATTCTTTATCCCGTCGGCGGGAATTTCAAATTGCTGATTGACACATTCGCACAGACTTAGGTTTTTGAATTTCTTTCGCGATATTCAGTCAATTCGATCATCGCCGGGCGCTCCAGCTCGGCGATTTCTTCCACATCCAAGAATAAACGCCCTTGTTCGTAGCGAATCAACTTCATGGACTTGTTGACATCCTCCAGCATGTTGATGCCGTAACGTTTTTCAATTCGCCGACAAATCGTTTGGATAATTGCAAACGACATTTTGCTGAGCGACTCGAGCGGCTGGTTATGATGGACACGCTCCTGAAGGTCAACTTGAGCGATGGCGTTCAGCCCGAACTTTTCGAATACATCAATCAGCAATCCTGTCTCTACGCCATAACCCGAGGAAAATGGAAGCTGTTCCAACGCTGCGCGTCGCCCGCCGTACTCGCCCGAGAGCGGCTGGACAACGCCGGACAGTTCAGGATAGAAAAGATTGAGCAGAGGCCGGGCGGTCAATTCGGTCACGCGCCCGCCGCCGCCCGCCTGAAGTTTGTTGTCCACTTTCAAGGGACGACGATAAAAACCCTTGATGAAGAGCAGGTCCGGGCGGAGAATGAGCGGACCTAAAAGTCCATAAACGAAGCGAGGATGAATATTAACTATGTCCGTGTCAATCCACAGGATGATATCGCCGCGCGTCAGATAAAGGCTCTTCCACAGTGCCTCGCCTTTTCCAGTCCGCGCGCCGAATTGCGGAAGGACATTCTGATGGATGTGGACCGGAACTCCGAGATCCACCGCGATGTCCCGCGTACGATCCGTGGAGTTCGAATCAATCAGCACAACTTCATCCAACAGAGGGACGCGATCCATCAACGTCTGTCTGACGATTTGAATGACATGTCCGACCGTCTCTTCTTCATTGAGGGCCGGCAAAGCCAAACTGACTGTTAGATTCTGCTTGCGTTTCAACGCGAGCAAATGATCGAGGTCGGCAAACTCGCCCGCGTGATATGTATTCTCCGCAAACCACTTGTCAACTAAAACCGAGATCGCATTCCGCCCAACGATTTCACTGTCCATGTTCGCCGGCAAGGGGCGGCTGGACTTCACGACCAAAACGCCCTTTGAACTTTCGCGCAGGATTGCATCTGCGACAGGGCCAATCGAAATCAGCGAGTCCTGCGGGCGCGCAGTGGCGCCCAGCACCAACAAATCGTGATCCCGCAACGCGGAGAGAATTGCCTGCGCAGGATCATTGGTTCTTACGTGCTGACGCTTGATTTCAGGCAGGTTCTTCAACACGCTTTCCATGCCTTTGAAGGCGGGATCGGAAGCGCTTGTGTCCGGCAAAATATGTAAAGCAGTAAGTTTAGCCTGACTGTTTCGTGAAATCGAAAGACTCAATCGCAGTGAAAGTTCGGCGTATGGCCCGCCTCGCAACGAGACCAACACCTTCTCAGGATGATCTGGAAATTTTCCGCTAGCGACCACGATGTCACAGGGAGGAAAACGAAAGGCCTGGCCAATGCCGATGCCCATCGCTCCAAAATGAGACGGCTGAAGAACAAGCAAGTCCGGTTGTTCCTCCTGCACAACATGAGTCAGTTCATCCCATGGCTTGTAGGAAACGCGTATACGTTGTAGCGCACGCGTCCGTTTTTCGGAAACAATCTCACGCATCATCTTGCGTACATGGCGGGCAGGCACAGCCGCTTTGCTCAAGGATTCATTTTCTGTGATTCCGACAATCCCAACCAGCCATACATTGGCCTGACCCGCGATGGCCAGCGCGGCGTTGAGAGCATCCACATAATCAACGTCATGAAAAACAGGAACCAGGATCTTTCTAAAAATCTTACCCGCGTAACTTCTTTTCATTCCTCATCCTCTCACGAATAAAGGCTCGATACGATCTATATAAATTTGCTCCCAAGTGTATTCGCTCTCGATTCTTTTGCGGAGGACGAATTGCGAATCCGCTTTGAGCAACTCGATCAGCCGATTTGCGAGCTTTTTTGGATCTTCGTCCGGCGAAAAATAATTCACGTGCGAATCTCCCAATTCGCGCAAAGTTGGAATATCTGCGCAGAAGATGGGAATGCCGCGCAAACCGGCTTCCAAAACTGGGATGCCAAATCCCTCCTCGCGGCTGGGCAGAAAAAGCAAATCGGCCAGCCGATAAAAATCCGCGATGACTTCATCAGATAAAAACTGATCGCTCAATTCTGCCAGAAAATGCGCCGCGTCTTCGATATTCAATTCGCGGCGAAGCGCAACCAACCGCTTCATATACTCGACGTTGGCCGGGTTATGCGGCCCAAGCGGACCCGTTACGATCAACTTTGCCCGTTTAAATTCTGAACACAGTTCAGCCAGCACGCGCAATGCAAGTTCGATGTTTTTGCGCGGCGTGATGCGCACAGGAAGCAGAATCAACGGCGCGGCAGAAAGCAAATCGAGTCGTTTCACGAAGTCCTGAGTCTGCGCTTCAAGCTTTAGGAAACGCGCCGCGTCAATTCCATTCGGGACAACCTGAATGCGTTCAAGCGGAGACTTCAACAGGTCGGCCAACTCGCGGCGGCGCGTTTCCGAGACGACAACTTGTACGGCCTGCGGCCAATCAGCGCGAAGCAAATCCCATGGATACCCATCGTGCAATTCATTTCGATAGCGCGGCGTCGCCCAGGCAAGATCGTGATGCCACAAGATCAAACGCGGCCGCAAATGACTTTCCGAGATGCGTTTCAGCGCGGCGGTCAATGCGAGATTCTTGTTGAGCGAACAGACGTTGTGAGCAATGAGCCAATCTGAATCCGAAATGGATTCGAGCAGTTGGGTTTCGATCCGCTTGACGAGTGAATCAAATTCCTTTGGCACGCGGCCCGCGTCGAGGTCCAATTTGAGGCGGAGAACTTCATCGTGACGCGAATCCACGAGTGGAAGCCGCGTGAAACGGACGCGCGAGTCAATTTGTTCGCCGCGTCCCGCGATGATCTGGACTTGATGTCCCGCGTCTGCCATCAAGCGCGCATGATGACTCATCACACTTTCCACCCCACCGATGATCGGCGGCGCGGCATAATGAAGGAGAGTAATCTTCATCTGCTATGTTCTCACTTCTTCACCGGTGAAGGATTGCAAAAGCGCCTGAAGTTGGTGTTCGAGGAATGTGAACGAATAAAATCGCTGCGCCAGTTCGTAATTGTGATCGGCCATTTCCTTTGCCCTGGACGGATTATGAAGCACCTCGCGGACCTGTTCGATGGTCGAATCGGTGATGAAGCCATCGAATTCAATTGCCTGGAATCCCTTGGGCTTGATGTCAATGGAATAGATAGTGTAATCATTGACCAGAATCGGGCGGCGAAAATAAACCGCCTCGAGGAAAGCATTGCCAAATCCTTCGAGAAGCGATGGATACGTTACGAGGTCTGCAAAAGGATATACGTCCCACAAAGAATAAACCTTGCGGCCATCCTTCGTTTTTCCGCGTTTGTCGCCGATAATATCGGAGACAAAGATGGTTTGAACATCAAGAAGCGATGAAAATGAACGAATATATTTTTCATACAAGTCGCCTTCATCGCCGCTGGCGTGTGAGATGACCAGTTTCGCAGGCAGACCCAGTCGGCGCGCCAATTCAATGGCGTGTTCGATGCCTTTGCGCCGGACGACGCGCGTGGGTTGCAAAAAGAAATATTCACCCGGCTGGATGTTTAGGTCAGCGCGCAGGCCCGCCGCATAATCATCCGGCGGTTCGGGCGGGTGATCGAAGTCCATCACATTCGGAATTAATCGCGCCGAGATACCGCGCCGATAACCGAGTTGCGTAGACGCAGGCGAATTGATCACCACATGGCGTACGCTCGGCAAGCGCGGCGGAAACGAGACATCCAAATAATCCCACACACAATTCACCAGAAACCTTCTACGCTCCCAAAACAGGTCGTGATGATGGGCGATAGTATGAATGCCTGTCTCGGCAATGAACTCTGTCAGCGCTACTCCCAGCGGGATATTAAGTGGAATCGCCAACGCATTCTCGACCAGAAGCATGTGAATATCGAACTTCTCGATGAATTTATACAGATGGCCTTTGAGAAACTGAGCCAGTTCGTGGATTCGATCCGTCAATTGGCGCGGGCGGACGCGATTCGAGAAAGCCATGTTGTATGTTTCCAAAATCGCCGGGTGTTCAAAATGCGCTTCCGGAACAACATAGCTCACTTCTTGCGGGCGGTCGCACAAACCCGCAAAATAAAAACACTGATGATCAAGCCCCTCCAACACATGCGCCCACTTTTCAGACTCGAGCGAAACACCGTCGGTGCTGTCGAAGCGAGTCGAGACAAAGCCGACGTTCAGATTGGATGCGGGGATGGGATAAGCAGTGGACATCTCTACCTCTAGTTTTCAGCAAGCAACCAGATAACCTGATATGGCTGCATGGAAATGGACAAGGAACTTTCAGCCTCAAAGACTTCATTGCTGATCACGTCGCGCAATTTCTCCGATGATCTCAATTTTATCTCCGATAAATCCAACTTAAACGACTGCGAGGCACCGGTCACGTTATGCAAACAGAGCGCCTCGCATCCGTCCTTTGACGAGGAGCGGGTCAGCGCGAAGACGCCCGGCGCGACATCCAAAATTTGCTGGCGTCCGTGCGGATCGAAAGCGGCGCGTTCTCCGCGAATCTGAAGCAATCGCGCGAGACTGTGAAAAATCTTGTGCCGCAACGAATCCTGATTTGCAAGTTCGCGTTCCAGATCGGTGCGCTGAAATTTCTGCCGATTGATGGCGCGGTTATGTCCGGTCTGCGCGACGCCCTCCGGCCAACCGCGCGAGCCGAATAAACTTTGAAAATAAATGCCGGGAACACCGAGGAACGAGAGCAAGATCGCGTGTGCGGCAATAAAACGATTGACCTTCAACTCCAGCGTTTCCCAGCCATCGAGATTATCGAGGGCGTCAAAGTAATTGATGTTCAACTCATACAGACTTTGAGTTCCGTCAGGGTTGTATTTGTAAGACGCGAATCCGCCGCGCTCTTTCGCGGCCTGAGCCAACGCTTCAATCTCGACCTCGGGCAGGATGCCGCGCAAGGGATTCAATCCAATCCCATCATGAGACGCCAGAAAGTTGAAGAAGGTAACTTTATCGGACGGCAATTCCAACGTCTTTGCCCAGCGCGAAAGGACCTCGGCGCTGCCTGTCTGAAACGCGTGCAAGACCAGCGGCGGAAGGGAAAAGTTATAAACCATCTGCGATTCATTCGTCCCATCGCCAAAATATGAGATGTTATCAACGTGCGGAACATTGGTTTCCGTAATTAGCATGACGTGCGGAGCAACTTCATCGAGCACGGCACGGAAGAGTTGAACCATGAAATGTGTCTGCGGTAAGTTGATGCACGGCGTGCCAATCTCTTTCCAAAGATAGGCAATCGCGTCGAGGCGAATGAACTCCGCGCCGCGGCTGACATAAAACAGCAGGACATCAATGACATCCAAAAGCACTTCGGGGTTGCGATAGTTCAAATCCACCTGATCGGCGCTGAAGGTCGTCCAAACCGCCCTTTCACCAAAGTGCGTCAAGAGCGGCAAGGCGCGCGGGCGGACTACGCGCGAAAGATCAGGGTTGTCTTTTATTTCGATGAAGTAGTCGCGGTAACGCGGATCGCCTTGCAGAAATTTTCCAAACCAATTACCTTGCGCGGACGCATGATTGATCACCGCGTCAAACATCAAGCGGAAGCGTTGGCCGAGTTGAGTCACATTATTCCAATCGCCGTATTGCGGAGCGACTGCGCGATAGTCAACGACGGAGAATCCGTCGTCCGACGACGAGGGATAGAACGGCAAAATGTGCAGGCCGCTGACCAGGCCTGTTAAATGGCGCGCACAGAACTCGGTCAGGGTTTGAAGCGGAGGTTTATCCGGCTCTTGAACTTGATCAGGGTATGCAATCAGAATCGCGTCGCCTTCGCTCAAGCCGCGAACGTGAGGACTCGGTATCAGATCGCGATATTTGTCGAGAATGGCCTGCAGGCGCGGCAAAATAGAGACGACCGCCTGCTCGCCATAAAGTTGTAACAGCAAAAAGCGAATCCGTTCTTCCTCCATAATACCGATAAATGATTATCCCCGCATCACAATTGCGATGTGCGAATTTAATTATACAAGCAGAGACGTTATTCTAATCATACAGTTGCGGGTTGACACAATTCGGCAGGCGCTCACCTTTCAATCCTGCAATTAAATTCTGCGCGGCCAGGAAAGACATCTCGTCGCGCGTCTGTCTGCTGGCGCTGCCGAGGTGCGGAACGATGAGACAATTATCCAATTCAAGCAAGGGACTATCCACAGGCAGAGGTTCAGGCTCAGTGACATCCAGCGCCGCGGCGAAGATTTGTTTGGATTTCAAAGCGATGTATAAAGCCTGCGAGTCCACAACGGGGCCGCGCGCGGTATTGACCAGAATCGCATTCGGCTTCATCTTCCTTAACGTCTCGGCGTTGATCATGTGACGGGTTTGTTCCGTCAACGGCACATGCAAAGAGATGAAATCCGATTCGCGAAGCAACGTGCCAAGATCGGTTGGCGTCGCGCCATACGCAGGCCGCGCGGATGGATCATGATAAATCACGTGCAGATCAAATCCCTGCGCGCGCTTGGCCACCGCTTGACCAATCCGACCAAAACCAATGATGCCCAGTGTTGCGCCCGCGAAATCCGCGCCGAGCAGAAGTTGCGGGTGCCACGTGATCCATTTGCCGGCGCGTACATATTTCTCCCCCTCCACTATACGCCGCGCGGCGGATAGCATCAACGCAAAGGCGTGATCGGCGGTGGCATCCGTCAAAACGCCGGGCGTATTGCCCACTGGAATCCTGCGCGCAGTAGCCGCGGCCACATCCACATTGTCCACACCGACGGCCATGTTACTGATTACTTTCAAACGCGGCGCGGCATCCATCAATTCCGCGTCTATCTTGTCGGTCAACAGGGAAAGCAAGCCGTCCACATCGCGAACGCGCGCAAGCAGGTCGGCGCGCGAAGGCGGCATTTCATCCTGCCAAATGTCTGCTTCGCAAAAATCACGCACGAGCGACAAACCTTTTTCAGGAACGATACGCGTCACGAAGACTTTGGGTTTTGCCATGAGCAAAGTATACTGCAAGCGTGGACGTCAATCGTTTTCGGACTCACACTCTGCACGATGAACGCATTTTGCGGATTCTCTCCGCCGCGCTGGAGGCGGTTGAACCTGCGAAACTTGTGCAGGATTATTTGCAGAAAGCGGATTTGCCAAAACACAAGCGTGCCTTTTTATTGGGGATTGGCAAAGCTGCCGAGCCGATGACTCTAGCCGCGGCAGACAGTTTGACTCATTTTACGGACGCGTTGGTTGTCACAAAATACGCTTCATCCCGGACCCGCGAGCGGATCGCCGTTATAGAAAGCGGACACCCCGTCCCGGACGCGCGCAGTCTCGCGGCGGGACGCGCCGCGCTGGATTTTGTCTCACGCTTGAACGAAGACGATCTGCTGATTTGTTTGATTTCCGGCGGAGGCTCGGCATTGGTCACTGCGCCGCGCCAGGGCGTGACGCTCGAAGAAATACAAGCAAAGACTTCATCGCTTCTGGCAAGCGGCGCGCCGATTCAAGAGGTCAACAATCTGCGCCGACAGTTGGATCGAATCAAAGGCGGCGGATTGGCACGCGCCACAAAAGCAAAAATCGTCAGCCTGATTCTCTCGGATGTGATCGGCAATTCGCTGGAAACCATCGCATCCGGCATGACGGTTGATGTGGCGCGAGGAACGCGCGTGCAAAACGTCATCATTGGCGATCTTCGCCGCGCGGCGGAGATTGCAAAACAAAAAGCCGCAGAGGAAGGTTTTGAGTCTGGAATTTTGGATCTGGCCATTCAAGGAGAAGCAAGCGAAGTTGGCTTGAAGCTCGCGCAGAGGTTGAAAGAAGAACGACGAAAGAGGAGAAGTCCGTTTTGTTTGATCGCAGGCGGTGAGACAACGGTCACGATCAAAGGTAATGGCAAAGGCGGGCGAAATCAGGAATTGGCGCTGGCCGCGGTGGACGAATTGAGCGGCGTCGAAAATGCGATGCTTATCTCCCTTGCCACCGACGGCGACGACGGCCCCACCGACGCGGCGGGCGCGGTGGTTAACGGCGAAACGCGTCAGCGGGCGGAAAGGATCGGGATGGACGCCTCCGCTTATTTGTCCCGCAATGACGCGTATCATTTCTTCAAGCCCCTCAATGATCTACTCAAACCCGGCTACACCGGCACGAACGTCAACGATCTCCTTCTTCTAATCGGGTTATAAAGATGACATTTGTCTCTTGTCGCTGATTTGGGCAAACGCTACAATCACCTCAATTAACGCGAGGAGGTAGCAATGTCCGAACTTGCCAGAGCAGTCGGAATTGGCTTTGCCGCGCGCGGCAAAGTTTCAGATGTCGTCGGCTGGGCAAATGAAGCCCAGCGGCGAGGAATCCATTCCGTTTGGATTCACGATAGTTTGTATGAGCGCGACGCCGTGACCTACGCGTCCGCCATCGCGGCGCAAGTGCCGAATGTGCGCGTGGCATTGGGCGCGTTGAGCGCGTACACACGCACACCCGCGCTGATCGCGATGACCGTCTCTGCGCTGGACGAGATGGCGCCGGGCCGAATCATTTTGGGGATGGGCACCTCGATCCCTCTGCGGCTTGCTCAACTTGGAATCCCATACACACCCGAAGGCGGTGTGGAAAATGTGAGCAAGGCAATTGACATGGTGCGCGCGCTGTGGGCCGGGCAACGCATCCCCTCTGCGACGCCGAACCTGCCGCCCATTCAACCGATGTTCCCGCCCGTGCATCGCGTGCCGATCTACATCGCCGCGTATCGAACTCCTTTTCTGCAACTCGCGGGACAGAAAGCGGATGGCTACTTAGCGCGACCCGCCGAATCGATTCCGAACCTGAAGCGGCTCATCGCCAAATTGAAAAAATCTTCGCTGGAAGCGGGCCGCGACGAAAACGCGGTGGACGTCGCGGGTTATCTGCTCACGCACGTGGACAAGTCGCGCCGTGAGGCGTTGAACCGCGCCAAGCGCGAACCTTTCGTGATTTACATGATCAGTGTGCTCTCCAATTTCTCTCTGCAACAAGCCGGGTTCGAGCCTGCCCTGCGCGACCAGATCGCGGCAGCCTGGCGCGCTGAGGACTATCACAAGGCCGCGGAATTAATTCCCGATGACATGCTGGACGCGATCATGCTGTGTGGCACACCGGATGAAGTGGCGGAAGGCGCGGCGCGTTACAACGAAGCCGGCATGACCACGCCGATCATCCAGCCCGTTCTGCAAGATGAAGATCAAGTCCCGCTCGCGTTGGAAGCGGCCGCGTTGTATGGGTCGGTGGCGGTCAAAGAGGCCGCGCCCGCTCGTGAAACGGCGGCCGTTTTATCGTCCGGCGAGAAGCGTGAGGATCGCTTGAACATCTTCGAGCGCGCCTGGCGCAAAATCAGCGCGTTCAGCGAGATCGCGCGTCCATTTTCATTTACTGCATCCACAATCCCCGTGTTGAGCGCGGGCGCGCTGGCCTTCGTCCAAAACAGGTTTGAAGTCGCGCCCTTCTTTATCTCACTGGCCGCGGCCATGCTTTTGCACGTCGGCACCAACATCACCAATGAGATTTACGATGTGCGCAACGGCATTGACTCGATCACTTCGCCGCGCGCCAGCCAGGCTTTGCTCAAAGGGCGTCTCACCGAACACGAAGCGTTTGGTTTGATCCGAGGCTCGTTCCTGCTCGCGATCCTCTTCGGCATTGCATTGATCGCTCTGCGCGGCTGGCCGGTTGCGTTGCTTGGATTGGCCGGATTGATCATGGGATATGGCTACACTGCGCCGCCCTTCCAATACAAATACAAAGCCATTGGCCTCCCGATGGTGTTCCTTCTGATGGGGCCGCTGATGGTGATGGGCGCGTATTACACCATCACCGGCGGAATCAATTGGTCGCCTTTCATTGTCAGCCTGCCGATTGGCTTGCTGGTCACCGCCATCTTACACGGCAACGAATGGCGCGACATCACCGACGATGCGCGCTACGGTATTGGCACACTCTCCGCCTTGATGGGACGCAAGTGGGCGCATCTCACATATCTCGCGCTCATCAGCGGAGCGTTTATCACCGTAATCCTTGCCGTGCTCCTGCGCGCTTTGCCACAGACGAGTCTGCTGGCGTTGCTGTCCATGCCGTTTCTTGTCTATCTCATCGGCGCGTCGCAACTCGGCATCAACGGTCAGCAACGCGCCATCGCCAAGATTGATCTGGAGACCGCCAAACTCCATGCCGCGTTTGGGATTTTGTATGTGGTCGGAATTTTGATCGGGCGCGCAGTATGAAAAAATCTCTGCCCCTGCTTGGCCTCGGCCTTGGACTCGCCGCGGCGTTCTTCGCGTTGACCTTTCGCGGGCCGCGCAAAAAATTCTGGACGCGCATGACCGGCACCGGCCTCGCGCTCGGTGGATTGGCGCTGGCAACGCAACCCGAACTGCGCCGCACGCGCATCGGCTTGAAAGAAATTTTGCTAGGCATCGGTTCCGCCGCGACGTTGTATGGAATCTTTCACGTCGGCGACAAAATGTCGCGGCAGATCGTTCCCAACGGTGACAAGCAGATCGAAGACATTTACGCGCTCAAACGAATCCGCCCGCGACAGGAATTAATGCTCCGCCTCGGTCTGGTCATCGGCCCCGCCGAGGAATATTTCTGGCGCGGCTTTCTTCAAGACGGCCTGATGAAAAAGTTTGGCCGCTTCTGGGGCTGGCTGATGGGAACCGCGGCGTATGGCGGAGTTCACATCCCCAGCGGAAATTTCACCCTGGTCGGCGCGGCAACCATCGCGGGCGGCTTTTGGGGCGCGCTGTACGCGCTGGGTTTTCCGCTCGGCGCGCTGGTGATCAGTCATATCGTGTGGGATAATATTATTTTCCTGATCGCGCCCACCACGAAACTGGAAGAAGAGATTTAATCAACGAACAAATCGGATGACAAATCTTACAGGTAAAGAACGCGCACGATACGTCCAGGACATGTTCGCGCGCATCGCGCCGCGCTACGATTTGATGAATCGACTCATGACAGGCGGCCGGGACGTGCAATGGCGGAAACAAGTGATCAAACTGGCGCGGCTGACTCCAAACGCTCGCCTCCTTGACCTCGGAGCGGGCACCGGCGATTTGGCGCGCGAGGCCCTCCGACAGCAACCACAGGCCAAAGTCAGCGCGGCGGACTTCACGCTCGAGATGATGAGAATCGGCCAACGAAACGGAGGGCCGCTTTGGTCCGCGGCTGATGCGCTTCGTCTGCCCTATCGCGATGAAACGTTCGATGCAGTCGTCTCTGGATTTTTGATGCGCAACGTGACGGATGTCAATCTGGCATTGGACGAACAATATCGCACTCTCAAGCCCGGTGGGCGAATCGTCATCCTCGATACGACTCGTCCAAAGAAAAATTTACTCTCGCCATTGATTTGGATTCACATGCATGTGATCATTCCGTTCATTGGCGGACTACTTTCAGGCTTTCGCGACGCGTATCAATATTTACCGAATTCAACCGAAAACTTTCTCGCCGCGGAAGAATTGGCGACTCGAATGGCGGCGTCCGGTTTCAAAAATATCAACTTCAAACGCCTGATGTTCGGCACCATCGCGATCCATTATGGAGAAAAGGAATTATGACCGATTATCCGATCAAGCAACCCAATTCTAAAATGTGTTTCATCTGCGGGCTTGAAAATCCGGTTGGCTTGCATTTACACATGTACGAAACTGCGCCGGGCGTGATCGAAAGCAAATACATCGCGCCGGAACATTTTCAGGGTTATCCCGGCGTCTTGCATGGCGGCATCGTGGCCGCGCTTCTGGACGAAGTCAGCGGACGCATCCACATGGGCGACGCGGCCAACCCGCGCTTTATGTTTACCGGCAAACTCGAAGTGAAGTATCGCAAGAACGTTCCGATCGGAAAATTATTGAAGATCGTTGGCAAAGCCGGAAAGGTGCGAGCCAAGATGGCCGAGAGTTGGGCGGGCATCTACGATGAAAACGGGGAACTTCTGGCGGAAGCCAACGCGCTCCACATCAACGTGCCGGAAGATCAATTCGATTTATCGAGGTTGGACGAATTGGGGTGGAAGGTCTATCCGGAATAATCACAAAAGGTGTCACCCTGAGCGTAGCGAAGAATGACAATTTATTTTGTGATGCCGAATATCTAAGCTGACTACAACAAATGGTCAAGGATGGTCGGTTGCCGTATAATTAGAGCATGATTACAGCCTATCATCGTCCTCAAACTCTTGACGAAGCCCTGACTCTCCTCGCGCGGCCGAACACATTTCCCCTCGGCGGCGGGACGCTCCTCTCTCACCCTTCAGCGGACTCCGTTCAAGTCGTTGACCTTCAAGCCCTCGGCCTGAATCAAATCAAAAAAAGCGGCAACAGCCTCGAGATCGGGGCGACCGTCACGCTTCAACAACTTCTCGAAAGCGAACTCTGCCCCGACGCGCTGAAGCGTGCAATCAAACTCGAAGCGCCGCTCAACATCCGCAACGCGGCGACCGTAGCCGGGACGATTGTCGCGTGTGATGGACGATCAACGTTTGTTTGCGGACTGCTTGCCCTCGATGCGAAGCTCGCAATCGCAAATCGAAAATCTGAAATCGTAAATCTGGGTGATTACCTCCCCCTCCGCCCGCGCGGACTGATCACCTCCATCACAATTCCCATGAATGTGAAGTCTGCTTTTGAATATGTTGCGCGCACGCCCGCAGACAAGCCCATCGTGTGCGTCGCGCTGGCGCAATGGCCCTCCGGTCGCACGCGTCTCGCGGTTGGCGGCTATGGCAAAGCCCCGATGCTCGCCATGGACGGGGACGTTGATCCCTCTCCCGGCGGGAGAGGGATACAGGGTGAGGGAGTAGAAGCCGCGGCACGCAATGCTTTCCATGAAGCGAAAGATGAATGGGCTTCCGCCGAATACCGCCAGGATGTCGCCGCCACGCTGGCAAAGAGATGCTTGGATAATTTGAAAGCATAGATGGGTTCATTACAATTATGGACTTTTCGCCTGGCGCAGCGGCATTTTGGATTTGTTGTCTCAGCCCATTAATACCAACTGTGCTTGTGAGTTCCACGTATGCAGCTATTTGTCTGCTACCTGAAGAAAAAAGAAATGTTGCTATATCAAGCAATAAGCTTTCGACCTTACTAATAATCATTTTCGTCGTCACATTTATTTTGACATGTACTTTACTTCTTTATTGGTCTAAAGACGCTTATGCAATGTGATGCACCATGCCAATAAGGAGAAGCAAACTTGTATCAAAATCGTTGGATCATCCTCGGCATTCTCGGCTGTCTGCTCATCGCCGCGGGTTCATACTTCTGGGCCACAGGGATGATGGATTCGCTGTACGCCTTCCGTTCGCCGCTACATGACCATCCGCCCGCGCCGGGCGAAGCCGTCGGTGCGCCGCTCACCCGCCGCGTTGTCTTCGTCTTGATTGACGCGTTGCGCGATGACACCTCCCACAAAAAAGATGTCATGCCATTTTTGAATCAACTGCGCGAGCAGGGCGCGTGGGCCACCATGCACAGCCGCACACCGTCCTATTCCGAGCCGGGCTACACTGTGCTGATGACCGGCGCCTGGCCCGACATCAGCGACGGCCCCGCCATGAATCTGGATTACGCCGACATCCCCACCTGGACGCAGGACAACCTCTTCAGCGCCGCGCATCGCGCCGGACTTAGAACTGCGGTCAGCGGATACAACTGGTTCGAGAAGCTCATTCCACAAGATGCGGTGGACGATTCGTTTTACACGCCCGGCGAAGACAAAGCCGCCGATATTGACGTGGTCAACGCGGCCCTGCCCTGGCTCAAAGCCGATGCCCTGAGCTTGTCGAAGGGCGGACAGGATCAATTCGTTTTGATTCACATTGATCAGGTGGATTACGCCGGACATCATGAAGGCGGACCGCAATCTCCGAACTGGGACGCGGCCGCGACGCGCGCCGACGATCTGCTCAAACAAATCGTCTCCGCACTGGACCTCAAACAGGATACCGTTATCATCGTCTCTGACCACGGCCAAATTGACCGCGGCGGTCACGGCGGCCAGGACCCAATTGTTTTACTCGAACCGTTCGTCATGGCCGGCGCGGGAGTCAAACCGGGACAGTATCCCGACATTCAAATGGCCGATGTCGCAACTACAACTGCCACTTTGCTTGGGTTGAACATTCCCGCCTCGAGCGAAGGAATTGTCCGCACGGAGATGTTAAATCTCACTGCGGAACAACAAACAAATATCAGCAAGGCGTTGCTTGCGCAAAAATCTCAACTGCTGAAAGATTATGAAAAAGCCATTCAATCAACTGCTAAAGAGCCAATTGAGCTAGATACGGTCGGCAGTTACATCTCTGCAATGGATGAAGCCAAATTGAATCGCCTGAATTCGGAACGGATTCCGCGTTTTATCCTGGCGATCATCGTCGCGCTCATCCCGTTTGGGATTCTGATTTGGAAACGAAGCAAAACCATCGCATGGTTGTTGAGCGGCGCGATTTTATATGTCGCATTGTTCAACTTCGGCTACGCCTTCATTGCCGGGCGAACCTATTCGCTTAGTTCAGTCAACAGCGCCAGCGACATCATCCTTTTCACTGCCACGACCGCGGCCAGTTCGTTAGTCGTTGCGTGGATCGCCATCTTCCTCACACAAAGATGGTTCAAATCCGCGCCACGCAAGGCGGCGGAGAAAGTTCTCGCCTTTACTTTCATCACACTCTATCTGCTCTCGCTTCCCATTTTGTGGAGCTTTGCCCTCAACGGCGCACTGGTCACATGGACTCTGCCCGACATGGCCAGCATGTTCATGGGATTCTTGTCAACACTCCAGGCCCTGATCGTCGCGGCGGTTGGGTTGATTCTGACGGGAGCGACGGCGTTGATAGCAAAAATCAATCAACGCCGATAGAGTCCCTCTCCCTAAAAGGGAGAGGGCAGAAAGTCAGTGCGACCTATCCCCTACCCCTTCCCTTGAAGGGAAGGGGTAACAAAAGGCTGAAATGTCTCAAAAGTTTATCGTCCGAGGTCGGTATGTAACGCGCGAGAAAGTCAATCTCGCTAAAGAAATGCGCCACAAGATGACGGACGCAGAAAATCTTCTCTGGCAAAACATTCGCGCCAACAGACTGGACGGCTGGCATTTTCGCAGGCAGCAAATCATTAACGGTTATATTGTCGATTTTTATTTCCACAAGCTCGACCTCATCATCGAAGTAGATGGTGAAATCCACGAGCTTCAAGAAAAGGAAGACCAGGATCGCGAACTGGCTTTGAAAACGCAGGGATTTCATGTCAGTAGATTTCAGAATGCAGAAATTTTGAATCAACTTCCGAAAGTTCTTGAACAAATCAAGACGGCTTGCAAACAGTTATCAAATCAACCACCCTATTCCCCTCCCCTTTTAGGGGAGGGATCAGGGGAGAGGTCCGAATGAACATAACCTTATCCGTCAACGGCACAGAACACGCGATCGAATGCGCACCATCCGAAACGTTGTTCACTGTCATCCGCAGGCTTGGTTTTTACGGAGTCAAATTCGGCGACGAGCAGGGATGGACCGGCGCAGATACTGTTTTACTGGATGGCAAGCCGGTCAACGCGGGATCCATGCTGGCCGCGCAGGCTGAGGGACATAACATCGTCACCATCGAAGCGCTCGGCGAGCATCCCGATCAAGGTTGGAAAAAGACCGAAGGCTTGCATCCGCTTCAACGCGCGTTTGTTGAATCGGGCGCGATCCAATGCGGATATTGCACGCCCGCGCAAATTCTTGCGGCAAAAACTCTGCTGGATAAAAATCCGAACCCAAGCGAAGATGAAGTCCGCGAGGCCATCTCCGGTGTGTTGTGTCGTTGCACAGGTTATCTCAAACCCGTGCAAGCCGTCTTGCGCGCCGCGGCCATCCTGCGCGGCGATGAACCTGTCAGCTGGGACGCGGTCAATTGGGATTTTGGCAAGCCGCCCGAAGTCGGGCCGGAAGCGAATGAATCGCCGAGCGATCAATTTGCGAGTTTGTTGACCAAACCCAAAGTCGTGGTCACTCCGCAAACTCAAGCATGGCAAGTTGTTGGCAAGCCCGAAAAGAAAGTGGATGCGGTCAAACTCGTGCAGGGCAAACCGGCCTTCGCGGCGGACATCGAAAAGCGCGGCATGTTGGTCGCTAAAGTTTTACACAGCCCGCACGCGCACGCGCGCATCAAAAGCATTGACACGTCCAAAGCCAAAGCCCTGCCGGGCGTCGCGGCGGTGCTCACATGGCAGGACCTCCCGCGCGTCGTGTGGTCAACCGCCGGGCAGTCCGATCCGATTCCGGGTCCGCTCGATACGTTTTCGCTGGACAATAAAGTTCGCTTTGTCGGCGACCGCGTGGCGTTCGTCGCGGCGGAAACGGCGGAGATCGCTGAAAAAGCGCTGACTCTGATCGAGGTCGAGTATGAGCCGTTGCCCGCGATTTTGGACTCCGCAGACGCGATGAAGCCCGACGCGATTCGAATCCACGATGAGCCGGAATATGTCAACTTCGCCGATTCGGACCCCGCCCGAAACGTGGCCGCGAAAATCCGCATTGACATCGGCAACCCCGACAAAGGATTCGCGGAAGCCGATCACATCTTCGAGGGCGAATACAGCGTGCCGAAGGTGCAACAAGTTTCCATCGAGCCGCATGTATGCGTGACCTATTGGGATGAAGACGACCGCCTCGTGATTCGCACTTCGACTCAAGTGCCGTTTCATGTGAGGCGCATGCTCGCGCCGGTTTTGAATTTGCCGGTCAAACGAATCCGCGTCATCAAGCCGCGCATCGGCGGCGGCTTCGGCGGCAAACAGGAAGTGTTGATGGAAGACGTGGCCGCGCATTTGACGATTGCCACCAAGCGGCCTGTGATCTATGAATACACGCGCGAAGAAGAATTCATCGCGGCGCGCTCGCGGCATCCGATGAAGATTTGGATGAAGACCGGCGTGAAAAAAGACGGCACGATCACAGCCAACGAAATGCGCGTGCTCTCGGACACCGGCGCGTATGGTTGTCACGCGTTGACCGTCACCGGCAACACCGGTCACAAAGCCATGGCGTTGTATGTTGGCGATGGCGAATATCGCAAACAGCCCAACATCCGTTTTTATGCGGACGTGGTCTACACCAACACGCCGCCCGCCGGAGCCTTTCGCGGTTATGGCGTCCCGCAGGGATACTGGCCTGTCGAGCGTCACATGGAAAAGATCGCGCGCGCCTTGAACCTCGATCCAATTGAATTTCGATTGAAGAACGCCATTCATCCCGGCGAATATCACCCGTTTTCAACAGCCTGGAACGAAGGCCGCGAGCCGAGGCCGGAGATCATTCACACTGTGGGCCTCGAACAATGCGTGGCACAAGGCAAAGCCGCGATTGGCTGGGATTCAAAATACGGAAATGAGGAGTGGCATCGGAATGTTCCAAGTACCAAGTTCCAAGTGACAAGTGAAAAGCATGGAACATGGAACATGGAACATGGAACTCCAAGTTCAGCGAAGCGAAAAGGGATAGGAGTCGCATTAGTTATGCAAGGAACGGCAATTCCATATTTAGACATGGGCGGCGCGTCGGTCAAGATGAATGATGATGGTTCGTTCAATCTTTTGGTCGGCGCGACCGATTTAGGCACCGGCTCAGACACGGTCATCGCGCAGATGGTCGCTGAAGTGTTGGGCGTGCCGCTCGAAGACATCATCACCTATTCCTCCGATACGGACTTCACGCCGTTCGATAAAGGCGCGTACGCGTCGTCCACAACGTACATTTCCGGCGCGGCGGCGGTCAGAGCCGCGGAGATGGCCGCGGAACGAATCAAGGTCCGCGCGGCAAAGATGCTTGGTGAAGTCGAATATTCGAATATTCGATTATCGAATCGTCAAGCCATCGCGCCGAGTGGAAAATCGGTTTCGCTGGCTGAAATCGCGCTGGATACTTTGCACAAGAATGAGCAGGAACAGATCATGGGCATCGGCTCGTATGTCTCGCCGTCCTCGCCACCGCCGTTCGCCGCGCAGTTTGCAGAAGTCAGCGTGGATGTAGAGACCGGCGCGGTAACGGTGGATAAACTTGTGATGGCGGTTGACTCGGGCGTCATCGTGAATCCACTGACGGCTTCCGGTCAAATCGAGGGCGGCATGACTCAGGCGCTCGGCTACGCGGTCTGCGAGGAAATGCGCTACGACGACAAAGGCAACGCGATTGAAAGAGATTTGGACCGCTATCACATCTTCCGCGCGGACGAAATGCCGGAACTCGAAACGATCTTTGTTGAAACATTCGAGCCGAGCCACCCGTTCGGCGTCAAGGCGGTGGCGGAGATTCCGATGGACGGCGTCGCGCCTGCGGTGGGCAATGCCGTCCTCGACGCGGTTGGCGTGAACATTGACGATAATCCAATCACGCCTGAAAAAATTTGGAGGGCACTCAAAGGAAAGTAAAGTCAAAAACCCGAGGACATCCCTCGGGTTTTTGACATGAAGTACAATTGCATTGCCACCTCGAACAAAATGGAACCGGGTAAATTTGTTTATGGGAATTATATACTTGACAAACCCACGCCTTTATGCTAATATAGAGGCATGGAAAACATCACCTTCAAACAACTCCGAAGCCTGAACGAAGACCAAGCCCGCGAAATGCTCGAAGCAATCCGCTGGCCTGATGGCGCGGTATGCCCCCATTGTAACAGCACCGAGGCTTACAAACTGACGCCCAAAGCCGAAGGCAAAAAGCATGTCCGCTTTGGTGTTTACAAGTGCAAATCCTGCCGCAAGCAGTTTACCGTTACGGTTGGGACAATCTTCGAGGGTAGCCGAATCAAAATCGCTGATTGGTTGATGGCTTTATATCTGATGTGTTCCAGCAAGAAAGGCATTTCGGCTCATCAGTTGCACCGAACTTTGGGAGTGACCTATAAAACGGCTTGGTTCATGGCTCATCGGATTCGCCTTGCCATGCGGGAAGCCCCTTTATCCGATAAGTTGAATGGTGTCGTTGAAGTTGACGAAACTTATGTTGGTGGAAAAATGCGCGGCGGAAAGCGTGGTCGCGGCTCCGAAAACAAAACCCCCGTTTTTGCGCTTGTTCAACGTGGCGGCCAGTTGCGCGCGCATAAAGTCCGAAACGTTACTGCTGGCACTTTGAAAAATGCCATCCGCAACAATGTAGACAAGAACGCCGTTATTATGAGTGACAGTTTTGGCGCTTACTCCGGTCTTGAAGAAGAATTCGCTGGACATGAGGTCGTAGATCATGGCGCTGGCGAATATGTGCGCGGCGATGCCTATACTAATACTCTTGAAGGTTGGTTTGCCCTTTTGAAGCGTGGAGTGACTGGTACTTTCCACCATGTCAGCGAAGAACATCTCGACCGATACGTAGATGAATTTGCCTTTCGCTATAATAACCGCAAGATTGAAGACGGGCAACGGACGGTAGAAGCAATTCGCAACGCAAAAGGTAAGCGGCTTTATTACAAGAACATCACGAAATAAAATTAGGACTTTGCAGGTGAGTCGAGAAGGAATAGAATAACCAAAGAAATCCTATGGCTAAGGATACTCTGGGCCTCACTCTTCAGGGCGATATACCCCTTGCCGAGTTTGCGCAAGCGATGAGGCATTTCGCGTCTCTGGTAGAGGCTCTCACCAACGAAGTTGGAGAACATGCTGAAATAGAATGGGAGATTGCGAAACTCGAATCTGGTAGCGCAACTGCCCTGATTATTGGTCGGTCTGTTAATCAAACTGCGATAGAAAAGGTCGTAAAGGCATTTGAGATTATCGGGGGTTCAATCCAAAACGATGAACCAATTCCTTATCCAGAGCCTATCGCACGAGAGGCGCGCGCAATTACGGGATTGTTGAATGGGAAAATCACCTCCGTAGAATTCAAGACGGAGGAATTTGGCGTTTCTATTGACCGACCAATCGAGTTGCAAGAAATAACCTCGGGTGAATTCTCCTTTGGCACGGTAACTGGTACGGTTGAAACTTTGTCGAAACATGGGAAAATGCGATTCGTTCTCTACGATACTCTGTTCAATCGAGCAGTTGATTGTTACCTGCAAAAAGGTCAAGAAGATTTGATGTTGGACGCTTGGGATAAACGTGTTCGCGTTGCAGGGCAGATATATCGCGACCCCATATCTGGAAGACCTGTTGATGTTCGCGACATAAAATACATTGAACCTATCAAAGAAAGCAGTATTGACCTTATGAGTTTGGTGGGAATCATACCCTGGAAAGAAGGGGATGAATATCCAGAAGAAGCCATAAGGCGACTACGGGATGCCGAATAATCGTCACCTCTATTGGGATAGCAGTGTTTTTCTGTCTCTCTTGAATGGCATGCCTTCAAGAGCACCAATGATTCGAGATATTATGACAGAGATTGAAGGGGAGAAAGATAGTTTCATTTTGACTTCATCCGAAAGTATTGTAGAAGTTGCTCATGTCGCTGATGAAAAGACAAAATCGCGCCTCGATCCAAAAGTCGAGTCTTTGATTGACGAAATGTGGGCGATGGACAAGATAATAAAAATCATTGACAACGGCCCTCATATTGCACCAATTGCAAGAAGGCTGATTAGAGATGCTATCCCTCACGGTTGGGTTCTAAAGGCGAAAGACGCTGTTCATCTTGCATCTGCATTTTGGTACAATAAGAATGTTCACAGGATTGATGAGGTCAATCATTATGATGATAGACTGTTCAAATATGAAGTTATGATAGGAATACATATTTGCGAGCCGCACATAAAACAAATGAGATTGATACCATGAATGAAAATCAGAATGACGAAAAGAAGACAACAAACGAAAAACCTGTTTCTCTTTTCCCGCTTGACTTCAAGGAGGCTCTAGCCGCATTACTGAAAGTAAAGCCAAAGCCTAAAGAGGACACAGATAAGGCGATCAAGCAAAAGGAAAAGAAAAGCAAAAAGAGTAACTGAGGTGACTCTATGTCTCCAAGATGGGAATATTTGCGATGTAGTTTGAATTGCTTTTCTAATGGCATAATAATAGAAGCGTTTGAACGTGGTACACGAATTGATAGTCTAAGCGATGCCGAGCATACAATATGGTCTTTTGCAAGTTACATGAACGAATTAGGAAAACAGGGATGGGAAATGATTAACTTCTATCGGTACGATAACGATAGTGGAGGCTTCACAGAGGTTTATTATTTCAAACGTTCATTTAGTTATTAGAATGCTTGGGTTTGCGAAGTATATCAGTCCCTTGTTTATTTATTACCGTATCTGATCTCCTTCGGGCTTTCCCTGGGCGTGACGATTTTTGCCTGGCAACGGCGGGAGGCGCGCGGCGTCAACGCCTTCGTCTGGTATCTTATTGGATGGACATTGTGGATCGGGGGGTTCATTCTGGAACTGCTCAGCCCGTCCCTGCAGGGGAAGATTTTTTGGGATTCGTTTCAGTTTTTGGCTGGATTGGTAATAATAATTGCTTTCCCGATCTTTGTTATTCAATATACGGGATACAAACTGCCGCATCCAAAACTGATCCTGGCAGCGTCAATGGTCGTCCCGGCTTTATTCACAGTGCTGGTGCTCACCGACAAGTTTCATCACCAGATTTATCCCGACCCGCGTCTTGTGGAAATTTTTCCCTTCGGCGAATTAACTTATACATTTACGCCGGTGGTGTATAGCTATGCCGCCTACGGGTATCTAATCACTCTGGGGAGTCTGGCGCTGTTAATAATCGCTTTTCTCCACCCGCATCAACTCTTCCGTTTCCAGGTTGCGGCAATTGCTTTTGGCGTATTGATCATCATCGCCGGAACCCTCTTATCCCTGGCCGGTGTCAGTCTCACCCAGCACCGCTATACCAGCCCGTTCACCATGGCAATCGGAAATCTTGCAATTGCGTGGGCGTTATTCCGCTATCGCCTATTCGATATCGTTCCCATTGCGCGCCATAATGTCGTTGAAAACATGTCCGATTTGGTCATTATCCTGGACACACAAAATCGAATCGTGGACATCAACCCCATTGCCCTCTACGCCATCGAGAAGGAATCGAAGGATGTGATCGGAAAATTCGCAGGAGAAATTTTTGCCGAATGGCCCAAACTGCTCCGCGAATTCGAGGAACCATCCAACAAATCCGTCAGAACCACTCTCAGCGCATACGGAAAGACCTATCACCATGAAGTCAAAGCCACCCTGCTGCACAGCCAGCGCGGCGAATACATCGGACGCGTCTTCGTCTCGCGCGATGTCACCGCATACGTTGAACTTCAGGAAAACCTGGAAAGATTGAACAACCAACTGGAACAGCGCGTCCAGGAACGCACACAGGATTTGGAAGAGGCCTACGACACCACGCTCGAAGGCTGGGCCAAGGCCCTCGAACTGCGCGACAAGGAAACCGAAGGCCACAGCCGCCGCGTCACAGAGACAACTATGAAACTCGCGTTGGCCCTCGACATTCCCCGCGAAGAATTCGAGCACATACGCCGCGGTGCCATCCTGCATGACATCGGCAAGATGGCCATCCCCGACGAAATCTTGCGAAAAACAGGCCCTCTTACCCCGGTCGAGCGCGATATCGTTCTGCAACATCCGACCATCGCCTATGAGTTGCTCTCGCGCATCCCCTTCCTGCAAAAGGCCCTCGACATTCCTTATTGCCACCACGAAAAATGGGACGGCACGGGCTATCCGCGCGGCTTGAAAGGCAGGGAAATTCCGCTTGCGGCGCGCATCTTTGCCGTGGCAGATGTGTGGGACGCGGTCCAATCCGACCGCCCTTACAAAAAAGGCTGGCCGCGCCAAAAGACAATTACCTACATGCAGGCACAGGCGGGAAAGCATTTTGATCCCGAAATCGTGAAAACATTTTTACAGCTCGCCGAAACAGGCAAGATATAATCAGCACATGTCAAACAAAATCTACGTCATCGGCCACGTCAATCCGGATACCGACGCGATTGCATCCGCGATGGGCTATGCGTGGTTGTTGCGCGAACGAGATCAAGCCGAGGCGGTGGCAGCCCGCGCGGGAGCATTGAACCCGCAAACGTCGTGGGTATTGAAGCGGCTGGCGCTCGATCCGCCATTGTTGCTGACCGACGCGTCACCGCGTTTTGAATCTGTCATGCAACGCCTCGACAGCATCCGCCCCGAAGCACAACTCAGCGCGGCCTGGTCGCTGGCCACGCGTACCGGCGGCATCGCGCCGGTCGTCGGCGACGATGGAAAACCATTCGGCATCATCAACGGCTTGAGCATGTTCAAATATTTCACCGACACAGTCGGCCCGCGGCCCGGCGAGACTCCGATTCGCGAGTTGATGACCGCGCCCTGCAAAGAGGCGGCGGACACATCGGTGCCGAAGTTCGCGGCCAACGCACACATCCGCGATTCGCTCAACAAAATTTTGCGCGACGAGTTCAACGATTATTGGGTCGTGGATGAAAACGGTTTGTATCTCGGCATTGCGCGCCAGCGCGAGGTGCTCAACCCGCCGCGCCTGAAGATCATTCTCGTGGATCACAACGAGCCGCGCCAAGCCATCGCCGCGCTCGAAGAGGCTGAACTGCTGGAAATTTTGGATCATCATCGCCTCGGCAACCCTTCGACTCATCAACCGATTCGATTTACAGTGGATGTGGTCGGCTCGACTTCGACACTGGTTTCGGAACTAACCGCGGACGCGGGACTCTCCATGCCGCCGACTCTGGCGGGTGCGCTTCTCGCGGGACTTTTATCGGACACCCTTATCCTGACCTCTCCCACCACCACGCCGCGCGACAAAGACGCCGCCGAGCGACTCTCGCGCTGGGCCTTTGTCGGCGGTTCGCCGTTGAAAGGCGAGACCATCGAATCGTACGGCAAAGCCGTTTTATCTGCCGGCGCGGGACTGGCCAACCGCGACCCGAAGGAAGTAGTCAGTACCGACATCAAATCCTTCGAAGCGGGCGGATTCAAATTCGCAGTGGCACAGGCCGAAGTGACCGATCTTTTGCAATTGACCGAATATCTCAAACCGATTCAATCCGCCCTCGACGATTTACGCGACAAGCGCGGCCTTGACTTTGCCATGCTCCTCATCACCGACGTGGTGCGCGGTTCCAGCCGCGTGATCGTCACCTCCAACCCGCCGCCCGTGCTGGATGACCTGCCCTACCCGCCCCTGCCGGATGGCACGCGTGACGCGCCCGGCGTGGTCTCGAGAAAGAAGCAGATGTTGCCTGTGGTGTTGGGATTGCTGGAGAGATAGCCAACAATTCAAAAACGAATCCATGAGGCAATAATGAAAAATTCCAAAAGGTACTGTGCAATATTCACCACGGTTATTTTGGGATTTCTATTTTTGATTGGATGCACAGTCAAACCAACTCCCACCATCCAGTCAACTGGTAATCCACAAGTCACTGCCATCAACAATTTCCGCGACGCGCTGGGATTGCCCGATCTGCCTTTGAAGTCAAGAGGCATGGACACAATGATCAACTCCCCAGATAGCAATGGATGGTCTGTCGCGATTTACGCTGACAGCGAAGGTCGAATATTCTCCATCGAACCGCGCACCAACACTGTGGTCGAGATGGACGCGCGCGATCTGCTGGCCTCCATCCCGTCCGACGCGCCGATCTTCTCGCAAACTGAGATCAAAGAAAAGGTCATCAAAATGCTGGCGCGCGCCATCCCCGGCTTTGAAACGCTTTCTCAAAACTTGACCTATGAAGAGGGCGGGAAAATTGACAACTACTTCTTCAACTGGTACGGAGAACAATCGCCCGCCGATTTCAATCGTCCGTTCATTCAAGTGGGCGTTTACAAAACAGGATTTATCTTCGCTTATTACAACACAGTGACTCTCAAATAAATGAATCTTTGAATCCTTTTTCAGGGTCTCTTAATCCCCGCTAGGAATCATCCCGTCCGCAGTAGGGTACAATGTAGACATGCATGAAACTGCCAGGAAGAGCCACGCGGCGAAAATGAGCAAGGTCATCCTCCATGAAACAGGATGACAACGCCTATCTGCGCCATATCCTGATCGCCATCAACCAGATCGAGCATTACACACGCGGCATGTCGGAAAGTGAATTTCTTTCTCGTCCCATGGTACAGGATGCCGTCGTCCGCCAGATCGAAGTCGTGGACGAAGCCGCGCGGAGCATTTCAACTGAATTCCAGAGCCTGCACCCCAAACTGCCCTGGGCGAAGACGATTATCGCCCGCAGGAAAATCGTCCGTGAAGATTTCGAGGTCAACACCGCCCTGCTCTGGAATGCCATTCAGGATGATCTTCCGCTTCTCAAACAACTCATCAAGAAACTTGTATGAAAATGGAAACCATACCCAACACCCAACTGATCGAAAAAGATGTTCCCTCCGCCCGCGCGACGTGGAAGAAGATCGAGCCATTCGCGCTGACTTTTAACGGTTACAAACACTGGGGTTCCTTCAAGAAATGCCGCGAAGTGGCCGATCAGGGAGTCAAGTTATATCGCGGCCGGCAGGCGCTTAATCAGTCGCTTACCGATCTGCGCACCTGCCTGTTCTTTGAATCCCGCCGCTGGAAACATTACGAAAAGAATCCGACCAAAAAAGGCATGGAATATATCCGCGCGCTGGTCGAAGCCATCCGCGTTCGGGTTCAGGCCAGAGAATTCTCCTAGAACTCACCGACCGCGGCTAAAAGATGGGCACGACTTATCCTCGCTGAACAGAATCAATGAAATACAATTCAGGCAAACGGCGACCCACTCTTTTTAGAAAGCCGCGGCGCGCGCCCGTCCTGCCCATCAGCCTGGTCGTCATCGCGGCTATCATTGCGCTGTTCTCGTTCGTGCCTCCCTCGTTCTTCACCGAACAAATTCTGCAACCGATTGGGGTCAAAGTTCCAACTGTCACACCCTCGCCCACGCCCCTGCCGCTTCCCACCGACATTCACGGAGGGCACATCGTGTTTACCTGCACGCGCGGCGATTACAACCAAATCTGCATGATCAACGCCGATGGAAGCAATCTGCAACAGTTGACGAACACTGTAAACAATAACTATTACCCCGCCATCTCACCGGACAGCAAATCCATTGTCTTCGCTTCAAACAAATACGACAATTTCGATTTGTATTTGCTCGATATCGCGACTTCAACCTTTACACAACTGACCAGCCATCTCGGCAACTCCTTCTCGCCTGATTTTTCGCAGGACGGAAAACAAATCCTTTTCGTCAACAAAGCCTCAGATGGAAAGTCCGCGCTGTGGGTGATGGGAAGCCGCGGCGAGAATCCGCATCCCATTTACACGAGCGACAAGAGCATCGTCGGCGCGGCCTGGTCGCCGGATGGAAAGACCATCGCCTTTGCCATGTCGGTCAACCTGCTGTTTGCATATGAAATTTTCCTGCTGGACGTAAACAATCCGTCTTCGCCGCGCCAAATCTCTCACGGAATCGAAGGCATCGGCGGAAGCCTCAGTTGGTCGCCGGATGGAAAAAACCTTTTGATCTTTGCGGGGCCCGTCGCGGCGCGCGAGATTTATCGTCTCGATGTGGACACGGGCAACGCCTCACAACTGACTTTTGGCGGGAACAACGCCGCGGCGGCCTACTCGCCTGACGGCCAGTGGATCGTCTACAATTCGCTTCGCAACAATAACCAAGCCGATTTGTTCATCATGCAATTCAACGGGCACACGACCCGTCAATTGACGACCAACCCCGAACCGGACTGGCAGCCACAGTGGGGGCCGTGATCTATGTCATCGTGAGCGCTGAAGGCGCGTGGCAATCTCCGCATATGCGAGAAGGTTGCTTCGTCGCTCTTGCGCAATACACCTGCCCAGAACCGCAGGTGCTGGGATTGCGCCTCCGCCAAAACAGGCGGCTCGCAACGACATGGCAAAATCGGATAAAATTTACAATACTCCGACCATGAATGTAAGAGAAGCAAAGCAAGTCCTCTCCGAGGAACTTGAAACGTACCAAGCAAAACCTTATGGAGACCTTGCACAAAGCATTGATCAAAATTTTTACTGCATAAGGAAAGGCGCAAGCGGAAAGGAATATCAATTGGAAGTCCTTGTGCTATGGGATTCGAACGCGGGCGGCGCAATTCGAGTCATTGGTTCAATTGACGATGGAGGCTGGCGAGCATTCCTCCCGATTACCGACAGTATCCTCATTAACGCTGAAAAACCAAAATGACACAAGATATTTATCAGGCTCTTGCTGAACTCGAACGAGATCGTACACCCGCCGCGCTTTGCACGGTGGTGAAAAGCGAAGGGTCCACGCCGCGGCATGTGGGCAGTAAAATGCTGGTTTATCCCGATGGAAAATTCATCGGCACGGTCGGTGGCGGCGATCTTGAACACCGCGTACTCGACGAGGCCTGGATGGCGATCAGCGACGGCAAGCCGCGACTGCTTCATTACAACATGTCCGACCCCTCACGCGGCGACCCCGGCGTGTGCGGCGGCCAAGTGGAGGTCTTTGTGGAACCGATTCTTCCAGCCCCAATGATCGTTGTGATCGGCGCGGGACACGTAGGCAAGGCCGTTGTTCACCTCGCGAAGTGGCTCGGTTTCCGCGTCGCAGTCTCGGACGACAGGCCGGAGTTCTGCAGCCCCGAATCCGTTCCCAACGCTGACGAGTATTATCCTGTCCCGATGGAGAAGTTAACGGACCAACTCAAAGTGACGCCCCAGACTTATTTGGTAGTGACCAGCCGCGGGTCCGGGGTGGACGCGGCGGGTTTGCCAAATCTGCTCGAGACAAACGCGGCCTACATCGGCGTCATCGGATCGAAACGCAGATGGGCAACGACCGTCAAAGCATTGAAAGAAAAGGGGGTCCCGGAAGAAAAGATCGCGCGCGTGCATTCGCCGATGGGTCTCGAATTGCAAGCCGAGACGCCGGAGGAAATTGCAGTCAGCATCATGGCCGAAATTTTAATGCTCCGTGATAAAGGAACGGGGAAGATGATGAAGGATTAACGTCATTGCGAGCGCCAGAGTCGCGTGGCAATTTTCCCATCGAGGAGATTGCTTCGTCGCCTTTCGACAAGCTCAGGGCTCCTCGCAACGACAGGATGGTCTGTGCGTATAAAAATAAGACAAACGGTTCTTGACCCGTACAGCCCATCGGCTATAATCAAACCGTTAGAACCAGAAAAGAGGAGTTAACATGGCCAGGATTTTTGATGTCATTGAGTATCCAAATGAAATGACGGACGAGATCGTCCATCGCTTCCCCGACGATAGTTCCATCGGAGATTACCGCATCGGCTCGCAGGTGATCGTGCGCGAGGCGCAGGCCGCGGTCTTCTTCCGCGACGGAAACGCGCTGGATGTCTTCAAAGCCGGGCGGCATACGATTGCAACCGCCAATATCCCGATGCTGATTGATTTCATCGGCAAGGCCTTCAACGATCGCACACCCTTTCCCGCCGAAGTCTACTTTGTTTCGATGAAGGAATTCGCCAATAAGAAATGGGGCACGCCGCAACCGATCATCGTGCGCAACCCCGGCATGGGACTCGGCGTGGCGCTCTTGCAGGGCTTCGGGACGTATTCGTTCCAAGTCAAAGACCCGCAACAATTCGTGACCCAGATCGTCGGCACACAGGGCGCGTATCGCACCTCTGATATCGAAGATCGTCTCCGCACCATGTTGCTCTCGAAGTTACAAGATGTGCTGGGTGAAACGGGCGCGAAGCATTCCGTGCCTGAGATCATCGGCCTGACCGAGGAAATCGGAGCGGGTGTGCGCGCAAAGGCGCAAGACGACTTCGCGGCTCTCGGTCTCACACTCAAGACTTTCTATGTCGGCAACTTGAAGCCATCCGACAAGTCCGCTCAGGAATTGCGCGACATGGGCATGCTCGATATGGCGACCTACACTCAACTGCAGGCCGCAGATGCGATGCGCGACGCGGCGAGCAACCCCAGCGGCGGCGCGGGTCTCACGGCTGGTATCGGCGCTGGAATGGGCATCGGCAATTTGATGGGACAGGCCTTGCAGGGCGGAATGCAAAATACGGCGCAAGGCGGCGGTGGAGCCAAAGCCGCGCTTCCAGATGTAATGACCCCTTCCGAAGCCGCGGCCGCGATGAAGGTCACTGAAGATGATGTAATGTCCGCTATTCAGGACGGTAGCCTGAAAGCCAAGAAGGTTGGCAAGTCCTATCGCATCAGCAAGGAAGCGTTGGAGGAGTTTTTGAAGAGCTAGATAAGATGCAAACAAAGCAGGGACACGGCGACGCTGTGTCCCTGCTTTTACTTAATCACCCGATCTATTCCAAATCACTCAACACATCTGAAACCGAATTCAACACATCGCCCGCCAACACCGAGGCGGTTGTTCCCAAATCATCCGCCGCGTAGAGACCGGCCTGCGCGTGAATCCACGCGCCCGCGACCGCCGCGTCAAACGCCTCCAAGCCCTGGGCGCGCAAGCCGACTATCAGTCCCGCGAGAACGTCGCCGGTTCCGGCGCGCGCCAACGCGGGCGAGGCCACAGGAATTACAGTCACGCGGCCATCGGGCGACGCAATCACAGTGAACGCGCCTTTGAGCACCACAACGTGTCCCCACTCTTTCGCGAACTGACTGGCAACCTTTTGGCGATCATTTTGGATTTCTTCTTTTGACAAACCGGTCAACGCGGACATTTCGCCGGGATGCGGAGTCAGCACCGCGGGCGCGGGAAGTAATTTGTGCCAATTTGGAATCTTCGCCATCAGTTTCAATCCATCTGCATCCAGGACCACGGGCGGAATTTCGCCATTGGCTTCTTTTTTCTCTTCACTTTCATTTTGAATGAAACCCACACGCGCTGTGCTCTTCTTTGACAGGGTTTTTCCTGAAAAGAAGTTTTGAAGAAAGTCCTTCGTTGTTTCTTCCGTTCCAAAACCCGGACCGACCAATATAGCCGTAGCGCGTTCCAGATTTTTTGCCAATACTTCCGCGGCATCTTCAGAAATGACGCCTAATTCATGAGGCAACAGCACCCAGGTCGCTTCGGGGAATTGTCCCGCCAGCGCGGTATGAAGTTCGGAGGGGACCGCCATCGTGACCAGGCCCGCGCCGACTCGATACGCGGCCCGCCCCGCGAGCAACGCGGCTCCCGTGTAATTGACCGACCCCGCCACGATCAACGAGGCGCCGAACGTGCCCTTGTGCGAATCCAGCGGACGTTCCGGCAAAAGCGCGGCGATCATATCTTCTTCTGCAACTTCCGTTGTCACTGAGTTCAACGAAGGCAAATCTTCGGGCAGGCCAATATCCACAACTTGAAGATTTCCGATCAACTCGTAGGCCGGCAGTTTGAGCAACCCTTGCTTGACCGCGGCCATCGTCACCGTCAAGTCGGCGGGAAGGGATTCAGCCGCGGCTTCGCCTGTATCGCAATCTATGCCCGACGGACAATCCACTGCGACGACAAATGGCGCTTCATCCATTTCATCCAGAATCGCCTGCGCCTCAGCCAATACGTTCGCAACATCACTTTTTAACGGCAGTTTGACTCCAGTTCCAAGGACGCCATCCAAAACAATGGCCGCTGTTTGAATAAACGCGTTCAGGTCTTGAAAGTTCTTATCTTCGTCTGCAAAGAGGAGTTCGCCCCCTGCTCCCTCCAATCGTTTGGCTAGTTCATCTTTTGTCCGTTTGATCAAATATGCGCGCGCCTGCCACCCATCCGCGGCCAGATGCGAAAGAGCAACCAGCGCGTCCCCACCGTTATTTCCAGGCCCGACCAGCGCGAAGACCTCGCGATCGGAATCTTCGATCGGCAATTCCTGAATGACTTCGGCGAGTCCCTGTCCGGCGTTTTCCATCATTTGAGCATAAGACAAGCCGTTCGCATCAGCTTCTTTTTCGATGGCTTTCATTTCTGCAACAGAAACGAGTTTCATATTTCCTCTAGATCATCGTTTTGCATTTAAAAAATCAGACTATTGACGAGATTGACCATAGACCATTTTTGCATTCATCGTCCATGGTGCATGGTCAACGGTCAGGCCCACAAATCCTTCGCGACGTCTTCCAGGCCAAGCGACGCAAGTTTTTCCCTGGTCGGATAGCCTGTCTTTTCATCCCAGCCGCGAGCTTCATAATAAGCATAGAGCATCCCTTGAATATCAGGGACATATCCATCCGTGCCGCCAGTGGGCAATGGTTCCAGCAGAGCCTTCGGCAGTTTGTCATTGGCGGCGGTCAGACCCATACGATTATTGATCGCACGCTTCATAGTCCAGCCGCGCTCACCGGCGCGCATCATATCCTCGATGGTCCAGTTGTATCCGCACGCGGCATTAATCAAGTCCACTTGCATCTGCGGCGCAACATTCGCAAAAATACACATGACCATGGAATTGTAGACCGTTCGCCAGTTCTGGTGACGCGCCACATTGGGGGCTTTCTCCGCGTCGGCGTGACGCGAAAAATACTCAATGCCAAGTTCAGCCGTGGTGTGCCCCCAATCCACGAAGAAATAATCGGACTGATTGTGGCATGCGCCGCGCGGCGAGGTAGCGTACGAAAGCGCCATGCCTGAAACACCGCGCGGATCATGATACGCGACTTCAAGTCCATTGACTTGCACCGCTTCTTCTTCCACGCCGAAATGTTTGCCCAATCGCCGCGAGCCTTGCGCGATCCATTCACCGATCCCCTCTCGCCGCGCCGTCATCTTGACCAATTGCCGCACAGCCACTGCGTCTCCCCAATTGAGCTCAAGACCACCAGTATCTTTTGTTGTAATGATTCCTTTTTCAAATAAATAGAAAGCCAAGCCAATCGTGTTGCCGGTGCTGATCGTGTCCATGCCATAACGATCACATAACTCGCCAAGCCGCGTAACTTCGGCCAGATCATCAATCAACAAGTTCGGCCCAAACGAAACAACCGTTTCATATTCCGGACCTTTGCGTTTTGCTCCATCTTCGAGTCGCACAACGCGTCCACAGGCGATCACGCAAGCGTGACACGCACTCTGCCCCGCGAGAATCGTCTCGGCCATCGTCGAGCCGGACACTTTATCCACATTTCCAAATCCGCCCTGGTGATAATACCTGGCAGGCAAAGCGCCGAGATATTCCGAATAATCCGCGGCGCCCGCCGTGCCCACTTCGTGCAAAACGCGCGCTTCGTTGTCCTGCCTCAGCGCGCGATTGGATTCGGAGCGCAACCCGGCATACGGTCCCGCGTGAACGAGCGGCAATTGATTCGATCCATGCACGGCAATCGCCTTCAAGTTCTTCGAAGCCATTACCGCGCCGAGTCCGGTGCGTCCCGCGGCCCGTCCATGATCGCAATAGATTCCAGCAAACAGGATCCCATTTTCTGCCGCGGGACCAATCACCGCGACGTGGATTCCTTTTTGATTGATTTCCTGTTTGACAAGTTCCTGAGTCTCGTATGTATCTTTGCCCCACAAGGCCGCCGCAGGCCGGACCTCGAGGCGGCCATCGTCAATCCAAAGATAGACGGGCGCCTGAGCCTTCCCCGTTAACCACAGACCATCATATCCTGCAAAGCGAAGCTCAGGTCCCCAGAACCCGCCGCAATTTGATTCTGCCCATTGCAAAGTAGCCGGGCTTTTACCGCATACAACAAAGCGACCCACTGTTGGGCCGGAGGTGCCCGTGAGTGGCCCATTCATAAAAAGCAGGGGCGCTTCGGGCGAGAATGGATCGAGTTCTTTCGTGAGATATGGATACAACAACCGCGCCGCCAGCGACGCGCCGCCCAGGAATGCCCGTTCCCATTCTTCTGGAATTTTATATTGTTCTGTTTTGCCGGTAGATAAATCAATTTTGAGTATGGGTTGCATAAGGATGAGGGTGCGTCGCACTGCGCGAGGCGGGTCAAAGTATATCTGTCGTAATCTCTCGCGCGCAACGGACAAAGTCCAGAACCGTGGGCACGTTGCGCATCATGTAACCGAGACTACCCTCGACTTTGAGTTTGCTGGTCATCATGGCGGTCATCGGGTCGAGTTTGCCCAATAGAATCGCCGTGAAATTATTATAAGGCGAACGCAGGATAAAAGTCGGTTTGGTGTGTTTCGCGGGGTCAGGCGCATATTCCACCCCGCGGCATTTTCCATGCCAAAGATCGAGATACATCGTCAGCGGCTGTTGCAGATACCCGGCGGGTCGAATATCGAACAGAAGATCGCCTTCCCAGTTTTTCGCAATTTGATTGTAATGAGCATCGCTGTTCAATTTTTCATGAAGCGCGTTCAGCCATTCAGGCGAAGGAAATATGATCTTCATGAGGCCTCCGATGCGAAAATACAGCGGGTATTGTACCACTTCCATTTCATATACCTTATCGGTGAAAATTCAATCCATTCGCCTCTTGCACAAATCGGCAAGTTGGTCTATGCTTACAATGTAATAACTTTCGCCCGCGAAAGGAGGTGTTTTCTCCCACTTAACCCCATCGCATTCGATTGAACAAAAACCAAACATAAACTTTCTATTTGGAGGAGAACACCATGAAGAAGCTGTACATCGTTCTGGTCGTCGCGATCGCCGCGTCACTTCTGCTCGCCGCCTGTGGAGGCGCTGGCGGCGGAGGCAAGGATTTGTTGAGCGCCATCAAAGCGCGCGGCTATATCTTGGTCTCGACCGACCCGAACTACGAACCTCAGTCCTTCCTCAACACAGAAGGCAAACGACCCGATAACACTAAATGCCCTGCTGATGCCCTGACTACCGCCGAAATGCAGGGCTTCGATGTAGACGTCGCCAAAGCCATCGGCGACGACCTCGGCGTCGAGACCTGCTTCGCCACCCCGTCATGGGACGCAATCACTGCCGGTAACTGGGCCGATAAATGGGACATCAGCGTTGGCTCGATGACCATCACAACCGAGCGCCAGAAGGTTCTGAACTTCAGCGTCCCGTATTATTACACCCCCGCGGTTATTGCTGTTGCCAAAGATTCAGGCATTACCTCTCTGGACCAGCTATCTGGCAAGGCGTTGTGCGCTGGCACAGCCACTACGTATGAATCCTGGTTGAATAACGATATGACCGGCCTTGGGTTACCCGAATCATCCATTTACGCCAAGGCGCCCGCAGGCGTCAAGGTCGTAACACTTGAAACCGATCAGGAATGCGCGCAGGCCATTGCCGCAGGCCGCACCGATTTCGTCGGCTATGTGACCTCTGCCACGGTTGTGGATGCAAACATCGCGGCCGGCATGCCCGTCGTCAAACTCGGCAATCCGGTCTATTCTGAAGATTTGGCCGCCGCGTTCGATAAGGCCTCCACGCTGAATTCTGATTCTCTGCGCGCGGAAGTGGACAAACTCTTCACCGCCATGCACAGCGATGGCCGCTTGTCCGCACTTTCCAACAAGTGGTTCAAAGCAGACCTCACACAAGCGCCCACCCATTAAACTCTCGCATCACCAAGGGAAGCGACGAATAGTCGCTTCCCTTTATTTCATTCGAGAAGGATGCAAAAGCGATGAATCTTTTTCAGCGCGAACCCGCGGAGCCTAAATCGCAGGCCGAACTTCTTTATCAAGCCCAACAACGCAAAGAAAGGCAATTTCGCACGAATGTTGGGCTGTCGTGGGGAATCCTGCTATTATTTTTGATCTTCCTGTTTAGCGGTAACGACATAGCAATTGGCAGTTTTTCAATAAAGACCATCAACCTTGACCAAAACTTTATAAAAGAAAATATGGGTTTCATCGCGGGCGGTCTGTGGGAAACTATCAAGATTTCATTCCTGTCCATTGCGTTTGCCACCGTGTTGGCGCTGCTGGCCGCTTTGGGGCGACTCTCCACCAACCCGCCGATTTATGCGCTCAGCACTTTTTATGTCTCATTGATTCGCGGCACTCCGCTCTACTTGCAGATTTTCTTCTTCTTCCTTGCTCTGCCCCAACTCGGCATCGTTCTTTCCGGAACGTTGGCCGGCGTGGTCGCCCTCGGCCTCAACTACGGCGCGTATATGTCTGAGATTTTCCGCGCCGGGCTTTCGTCTGTGGGAAAAGGTCAGCGCGAGGCGGCTATGGCCCTCGGCATGACTCCGAGACAAACCATGCAACGCATCGTCCTGCCGCAGGCATTGCGTTTCGCCATCCCTCCCACCGGAAATGAATTTATCGCCATGACCAAAGACTCAGCGCTGGTCGCGGCGACAGGCTTTGTCCATGAACTGATGTGGCGCGCTACGAAAGTTGGACGCGCCCAATTCCATAATCTTGAAGCCCTCATCATGGCCGCCATTTTTTATTGGGTGATGACATTGATCCTAACCGCCCTGCAAAGCCGGCTGGAAGCTACATTATCCAAAGGAGACCGTTAACATGTCGAGCATTATCAAAGTCACAGGTCTCGATAAATACTTTGGCCGCCTGCATGTTTTAAAGAAAATTGATCTCGAAGTCAAACCGATGGAAGTGGTCTGCATCATCGGACGGAGCGGCTCGGGGAAAAGCACGCTTTTGCGTTGCATCAACTTCCTGGAGGAACCCTCCGCTGGAACGATCGAGGTGGATAAACTTGTTGTCAAAGCAGGCGGCAGAGGCAAGGAACATCGTCAGCTGGTGCACGAGGTGCGATTGAAAACCGGCATGGTCTTTCAGGAATTCAATTTGTTTCCGCACATGTCCGTGCTCGACAATGTCACCGAGGGGCCTGTCATCGTCAAGGGCATGGATCGGGCAAAGGCCGTGCAAATTGCCGAGATGAATCTGGATCGGGTCGGCTTGCTCTTTAAGAAGGATGAGTTCCCTAACCGTCTCTCCGGCGGACAGAAACAGCGCGTGGCCATCGCGCGCGCGCTGGCTATGGAACCGAAGGTGATGCTGTTCGACGAGCCAACCTCTGCGCTGGACCCGGAATTAATCGGTGAGGTGCTGAACGTGATGAAGAAAGTTGCGCAGGAAGGCATGACCATGCTGGTTGTGACTCATGAAATGGGCTTTGCGCGCGAAGTCGCCGACCGGGTGGTTGTCATGGCCGATGGCGAGATCATCGAAGAAAACACCCCTGAAGTTATTTTCAAATCGCCCAAAGATCCGCGCACGAAAGCGCTGATTGATCGCTATCGCTCCGGCGGACATGAATAACTCGCGTATTTGTTCGCGCTGAGTAGCGAAGCCGAAGGGCATCCGAACATCGCTTTGCGCTTCAACTATGTAACGCTACACACCACTCCGCTCAACGCGAATCATAAAATAAAATCCCCGAGTACTCGGGGATTTTCGATGAAGACTGCAACTCTCTGTGTGCGCTGGGAGGGACTTGAACCCTCACGCCTTGCGGCACATGGCCCTCAACCATGCCTGTCTGCCAATTCCAGCACCAGCGCAAAACAAAACACTTTGATGCAAGCAGGCCGTATTATAATCGGCTTGCTTTGCTTGTCAAGCAAAACATTTCAATGTCACCCTGAGCATAGCGAAGGGTCTCTCAAATTCACTGAGACTCTTCGGGCGCAATGCGCCCTCAGAGTGACATCGCGGAGGACTTATGACTCGAATTGTTGTGGACGCGATGGGGAGCGATAATTATCCGACTCCGGATGTGGAAGGCGCGGTGATGGCCGCGCGTGAATATGGTGTTGAAATCATTTTAGTGGGCGACGAATCAAAAATCAGACCTGTGCTCAGCGCGCAAAACCCGGGCAGTTTGCCCATCCGCATCGTCCACGCGCCTGAAATGCTGACGATGGAAGATAAAGGCGAGGACCTGGCTTTCAAAGCGAGGCACAAGGACGCGAAAAACTCGATGGCGGTAGGCATTGACCTCGTCAAGCGCGGAGAAGCGGACGCTTTTGTCACCGCGGGCAACACCGGGGCGGGAATGGTCACCGCGCTGTTTCGTCTTGGCCGCCTGCGCGGCGTGGATCGTCCCGCACTGGCTGGTCCATTCCCAACCGCGACGGGAATCTGCATCGTGCTTGATATCGGCGCGAACCCGGACTGCAAACCAGAAAATCTTCTGCAATTTGCCATCATGGGAAGCATCTATGCGGAAAAAGTGCGCGGCGTGAAAAACCCAAAAGTGGGGATCGTTTCCAATGGCGAGGAGGAAGGCAAAGGCAATGAGCTGGTGAGGGCTGCGACGCCATTGATCAAGAGATCGGGGCTTAATTATTTCGGAAACGTCGAGGGCAAAGAAGTGATCGGTGGCAAAGTGGATGTGGCGGTGACGGACGGCTTCGTTGGGAATGTGATGCTGAAATCCGACGAAGCGGTGGCTAAACTGCTGGTGGATAAGATCCGCGAGATGATCAAGAACGGCAACCTGATGACGAAAATCGGCGGATTGCTGGTTAAGCCTGCGCTCAGTCAACTCAAGAAACTGCTCGATCCGTCTGAAGAAGGCGCGGCTCCCCTGCTCGGGGTAAACGGACTGGTCTTCATCGGGCATGGCCGCTCGGACGCGTACGCCATCAAAAACGCGATACGCGTGGCGAAGAATGCCGCGGAGGCAAAGGTTTTGGATGCAATGAAATCTGCGATTGAAGAAAGTTTGAAGAGATAATTTCGTAATAGCGACTTAAGTCGCTACTACATGGGACAAAAATGAAAACCATCAAAAACGAAAAGATGATCCAACGCAATGCGAGGATTGGTCAGTGGCTTAGCCTTGGCGCGCTGGCCGTGCTTGGTTTGGGTATGTACATCTCATTCACGCGCGTGGACTTGCTCACATATTCCATCATAGCATTAGTTGTCGGCTTCACCATGACGCAAATCGGCATGTATTTTTCCAACCGCTGGGGACGCAGCCCGCGCATTGATGAACAACTGGATACGGCACTCAAAGGTTTATCCAACGAAGATACGATTTATCATTTTGTAACGCCCGCTTCCCATCTATATGTCGGCGCGGCAGGGGTCTGGGTATTACTCCCCTTTCATCAGCGCGGCAAGGTGACCTATTACAAGAATCGCTGGCGACTCACGGGCGGCGGATTCATGCAAGCTTACATGACTATCTTCGGCCAGGAAGGCATTGGCCGCCCCGATCTTGAAATGGAATCGCAGATCAACTCCGTGAAGAAATATCTTGCGAAGCAGATGGACGAAAACGAGATTCCCGAAATCCAAGGCGCGCTGGTATTCACCTCCGATCAAGTTGAAATTGACACGACCGACGCGCCCGCTCCCGCATTGAAGATAAAGCAACTCAAGGAGTTCCTCCGTCAAAAGGGACGAGTGTTGGGATCGCCAGCGCTAGAAAAGATAAAGTCGGTTCTGCCGCAGGAATAAATAACCCTGACACATCGTTGCGAGGAATGCTCGAAGGGCACGACGAAGTAATCCCCTGCTAAGTTTGGAGATTGTTTCAAGCGTTATGCACCCCCGCAATGACGTGTTATTATTCTATGGTACACTTGTTCTAATTCCAAAATCTCCTTCAAAGTCGTTCATTTCATGACATCATTTGTAGCCATAGACATCGAAACCACCGGCCTCGACGAAAGCCGCGACTCGATCATCGAGATTGCGGCGGTGAAATTCAAAGGCAATCGCGTCGAAGACGAGTGGTCATCGCTAATCAATCCGAATCGTCATATCCCCGAATTCATCACACAACTGACCGGCATTGACGATGCCATGCTGAGACAGGCTCCGCGCGTGCGCGATGTCGCCCATGAACTGGAGGCTTTCGTTGGCGATGCGCCCATCGTGGGACACAATGTCCGTTTCGATGTTGGCTTCCTGCAAAAGCAAATCCCCTTCGCGTTCAACGAAATCATTGACACGTACGAACTGGCCGCGGTTTTGCTCCCAACCGCCAGCCGATACAACCTCGGTTCACTCGGAAAAGAACTGGGAATTCTCCTGCCCGCCACGCACAGAGCAATGGACGACGCCAAAGTCACAATGGCCGCGTTCAATCGCCTGTATGAGATCGCGCGCGGACTACCACTCGATTTGGTCGCGGAGATCGTCCGCTTGAGCGAGCCATTGGTATGGAACGCCAGTTATGTGTTTCAGGAAATTCTGAAAGCAAAAGCAAAAGAGGGCATACAAGTCAAAAAAATCAAGAAGAACGCGGCGCAATGGTTCGATGATTCGAAATATCCGCCGCTGGAAAATCCTGAAACACCAACTCCGCTCGACGCCGATGAGGTTGCATCAGTGCTGGAGTACGGCGGACCATTTTCAAAATATTTCGAATCCTTCGAGCAGAGACCGGAGCAAGTGGAAATGCTCAGGGCTGTAACCAAAGCCCTTTCAAACGGGAACCATTTAATGGTCGAGGCCGGAACCGGCGTGGGCAAATCGTTTGCCTATCTCGTGCCTGCTGCGCTGTTCGCCATCCAAAATAATACGCGCGTCGTTGTCTCGACCAATACGATCAATCTTCAAGACCAATTGATCCAAAAAGATATTCCCGATCTGCGCGCCGCGCTCAATCTCGATTTGCGCGCGGCGGTGATGAAAGGCCGCGCCAATTATCTCTGCCCGCGTCGGCTGGATAATTTGAAACATTTCGGCCCGCGCAACGAAGACGAGATGCGCGTGCTCGCCAAAGTGATGGTATGGCAATTGACCGACCAAAGCGGCGACCGTAACGCGCTCAATCTCAACGGCCCCGTCGAGCGCGAAGTGTGGCTGAAACTTTCGGCGGAGGACGATGCCTGCACAACCGAAACATGTTTGAAGCGCACGGGCGGCGCGTGCCCGTTTCATCGCGCCAAAACCGCCTCGCAATCCGCGCATTTGTTGGTCGTTAATCACGCGCTGCTTCTTTCGGACATCGCCGCCCAGGGCAAAGTCCTGCCCGATTATTCGCACCTCATCATTGACGAAGGTCATCATCTCGAGTCAGCCACGACCAGCGCGCTTTCTTTTCGTTTGACCCAATTCGATCTCGAGCGATTGATGAAAGAGATCGGCGGATCGAACGCAGGGATTCTGGGACGCGTGCTCAGCGAGACTCGCCAAACGCTTCGTCCCTCGGACTTTGGCCTGCTTCAGCAAAAGGTCAGCCGCGCCACCGACAGCGCCTTCCGTCTCGAACAACTCAACCGCGAGTTTTTCACCACCGCTGCTGAGTTTGCCAAACTTCAACGTGAGGGACAGCCGCAAAGCAATTACAACTGGCAGATGCGAGTTCTGCCCGCCACGCGCGCCATGCCCGGCTGGAATGAAGTGGAAATTAGTTGGGATGCCGCTGGAGAGACGGCCAGGCTTTTGCTAAAAGGCATCGAAGAGATACACAAAGCCTGCTCGGAATTATTCGCGGACGGTCACGACGAACTCGAAGATGTGATCGGCGATTTGAGTAATGTTTATCGCAGACTAGCCGAGGCTGAAATGAACGTGACCGGCATGATCAGCGCGCCGAACGAGGGACAGGTGTATTGGATCGAGGTCAACCCAAACGGAAACAAATTGTCACTCAACGCCGCGCCGCTGAGGGTCGGGCCGCTGATCGAAAAAGTCTTGTGGCACGAAAAGTCATCGGTTATTCTCACCTCCGCCACGCTGACCGCGCACGGCGAGTTCGGTTATCTGCGCAACACCCTCGGCGCGGACGAAGCGGACGAGATGCAACTCGGTTCGCCGTATGATTACGAGAGTTCGACTTTGCTTTATATCGCCAATGATATTCCCGAGCCGAACATCAACGGTTATCAGCAAGCACTCGACCGCGCCATCGTTTCCACAGCCAAAGCCACCGGCGGGCGGATGCTGGTTCTGTTTACATCCTACGCCGCATTGAAGAAGACCGCGCAGGCTATCACGGGGCCGCTGGCGCGCGAAGATATTTTTGTCTACGAACAAGGTGACGGCGCGTCGCCGAACGCCTTGCTGGAATCATTCAAATCCACGGACCGCGCGGTTCTGCTCGGCACGCGTTCGTTTTGGGAAGGCGTGGATGTGCCCGGCGCGGCCCTGTCGGTTGTGATGATCACGAAACTCCCGTTCGACGTTCCCACCGATCCGTTGATCGCGGCGCGCTCCGAGATGTACGAAGATTCATTCAGCGAATATTACTTGCCCGAAGCCATTTTGAAATTCCGTCAGGGATTTGGCCGCCTGATTCGCACCGCCTCTGACCGCGGCGTGGTCGCTATTTTGGATCGCCGTGTGTTGACCAAGCAATACGGGCGGCTGTTCTTGGAATCCCTGCCTCCCTGCACCGCGCGGCAGGGGCCTGCTATCAATTTGGCGCGCGAGGCCGGGAAGTGGCTGGGGATGTGAGCAGAGGGCGCCTTGCACCCTTCTATAACGGGCGCGCCCAAAAGACAGGATATATTTCGTTTAGCAGATTCACTTGTCGGTTTGGTGCGACGCACTTTTCGCAGTCATTTCAATTTGGCGCGCGAGGCTGAGAACACGAGTCAAAATGAGACAAGCGAACATTGTCCTCTTATTTTCAGCGGACCAATCACGGACATCAGCGCAAACGGGAAGCCAGATCGCGCAGTTGAAGCGGGTTGACCGGTTTGAGCAGGACGAAATCAGCCTGCTCGCGCAAAATCTCTGCCTGGACTGCATCCGCCGTGCTCAGAATCACACGTGTGTTGGCGAAGCGGTCATCGGCGCGGATTCTGGCAAAAACATCTGCGCCGGAAATGTTAGGGAGATGCAGATCCAGGACAATCACCGCGGGCACAGTTTGTGCGAGTTGTGCGAGCGCCGCGTCGCCATCCATAATCGTGCGGGTTTCGAAATCATTCTGGAGAGCAATCGAAAAAATTTCACTGAGGGCCGGATCATCTTCAATGACAAAGGCGAGCGGTTTGGGCATGGCAGTCTTCCCTTCTATAATCAAAAGACGTTATGAGGCTTCGCCTGAGACCAGACGAATAGCGATCTCTGTGAATCGGGCGAAGCTGACCGGCTGGGTCAGTACAGCCTCCACTTGCCCTTCGAGCGATTGTGCAAGTTGGGGGTCATTGGTCATCACAATCACCGGCGTTCCGGCCCAACGCGTATTTGAACGGATCTGATCCAGCATCTTCGTTTTAACTACCAAAGGCATGTGAAGGTTCAGGGCGATGAGCGCAGGGCGTTTAGAAGACAACTTGTCTAAAACCTGGTCCCCTAGTGCGTCAATTTCGGTTCTGTAGCCGATTTCTCTGAGGATGGTCGTAAAAATATGCGCGAGTTTCGGGTCTTCCTCGACAATCAATGCAAACGGCCTAGACCCATCTCCCTCAGGCGGGACCCCAATAAGCGGCAATAAAACAGTGAAGGTACTACCCCTCCCCACGTGGCTTTCGAGGGCGATGCTACCTCCCATTAAATCAACCAGCTGCTTGGTAATGGACAACCCAAGGCCGGCACCGCGATTATAGTGCGTCATGGAATTATCCACTTTGTGGAAGGGCTCAAAGATAGCGGGCTGGTCACTCTTGGCTATGCCGACGCCCGTATCAGCAACTTTTATGCGCCAATGCTGAGGTTCGGGCTGAGAGATGTTCACGCGCACCTCGCCAGCTTCAGTAAATTTGATGGCATTACCAATCAAGTTGATCAATATCTGTTGCAAGCGTCTTTCATCCGAATAGATGGTTTCAGGGAAGGCTTGATCAATCTCGACAAAAAAGCCCAGGCCACGCGCGCGCGCCAAGACCATCATATTGGCTTCGACCTTTTTCAGGATGGCGCGCGGCGAACAATAGTCCGGCCGAAGGACAAGAGACCTGGCTTCCAACTGAGCCTCATCCAGCAACTCATTGATCAGTTCATTAAGGTACTGCGCGCTGTCTATCATGTGGGTAATGGCGCCTTTTTGGCGTTCAGTAAGATCACCGAACGCATCTGCGCGCAACAGTTCTGCGTATCCCAGGATTCCGGACAACGGCGTCCGCAATTCATGGCTGACCTTTGCCAGCAACAGACTCTTAAGGCGGCTGGCCTCGAGCGCCTGGTCGCGGGCAATTTCCAATGCATCCTGTGCCTGCTTAATCTCGGTGATGTTTCTCGCCACGGCCTGAAAGCCGACAACTCGACCGCCTTCCTCAATTACCTGCACGCTCTGTCCCAGCCAAATCACCTCTCCGTTCGCAGTCAGGGCCGGAAACTCATAATATGTATTGGCCTGCCGGCTGAGATACTGGCGCATGTAAAATCGCTTCGATTTGTCACGCCACTCGGGCAACATGAGATCCAAATAACTCTTTCCAAGCACATCTGCCTCGGTACGAAACCCCATGAGATGCAGAGCGGGTGGGTTCACATAGGTGAAATGCCCGTCCAGGTTGATACGATAAATGATATCGCTTGCATTTTCCACAAGTTGCCGATAGCGGGCTTCACTCTCCTGCACAAGAGCCTCAGCGCGTTTGCGGCCAGTGATTTCATGAAGGGTAATTACCCGGCCAATAAAGCGCTTTCTCCTATCATATAAAGATGACAAATGCATTTCGAACCAGCGCTGAGACTCGCCCTCACCAACCGTAACTTCATCCAGGGTATCTGCGACGCCGGCATAACGTTCCACAAAATTCGACCACGGAGCAAATGCATCTGAAGCCTGTCTTCCAATCGCTTGCGAAGCCGATAGCCCAAGCAGATTTTGCGCGTATGGGTTGATGTCCGCAATGCTTCCCCGCGCATCCAACACAATAATGCCGTCCTTCAATTCCTCAATCACCGTGCCCCGTGCAACAGGCACCAGGTCAATCAATTGAAATCCAAAGACTCCCAACGCAAGAGCGGCAATCGAAAAGGTAAACGCGAAGGGCGTCAAATCCAGGAAACGGATAGGACTTAGACCGGAAAGATATATGACGTTGCCAATCCACGGCGCAAGCACCGCGACAAGCATAGTCGCGGCCTGGCGCCGATACAATCCTCGCTTACGCCAGATGGAGCGGAGAATGACAACAACAGTTCCCCATAGCAACAAAACATAAGAATAGGCCGAATGAACCCAGAACCATAACCCATGGGAAACACCCAGCACAGAGAAGTCGCCGGCCTGCTCAATATGAAACTCACTCCAAATCAGACCATGTCGTTCCGTGGTCAAAGCGAGAAGCACCGTAATAGTCGGGACAATCGCTAAAAGTAGAATCGAGCGAGTTGTCAGGCTCTTTTCACGATTGGAATGAGTGACAGCAAAGGCAAACCAGGCCAAAGGAGCAACGGCAATTCCAATATACTGAATTTTCCCCCAGAATAATTTCGTCTCGATGTTTGCGCCTGCAATCTCCAGAGCATAACCCAGGGACCATTCTGTAATGACCGCGGCCATGAAGGCTAGGGCAGCTGCGCTGACCAGCGACGAACGCCGCGACCATGAATAAATCGCAACCAAGCTCGAAATGATCGCGGCTACGATCAATGGAAGTATGTAAGAGGTATATTGAAACTGCATATCCGGAACCCTTTCAGCGAACGCATCGGCAACGACGAAATTATGGATAAAATAACTCCAAATTCTGTACAGGAAACCCGCCACGT
>JAJPIZ010000041.1 GCA_021324435.1 Anaerolineae bacterium | reverse complement strand
GATCACGCTGGATGGCAAACCGTTGGCCGCGCCGGAAAAGCTGACTTACATCGCCCTCTACAAACCGCGTAATGTGATTTCATCTATTGACGATGAGGTGGGGCGCAAAACCGTCCGCGATTTGCTTCCTGAAAGCGGGCATCTCTATCCTGTGGGCCGTTTGGATTGGGACAGTGAGGGCCTAATTTTGATGACCAACGATGGCGATTTGACAAATCGCCTCACACATCCGCGCTATGGGCATGAAAAAGAATACAAGGTTCTCGTTGCGCGTCGCCCCGACCCTGAACAACTGGAAACATGGCGGCGCGGTGTTGTGCTGGAAGATGGATACAAGACCGCGCCCGCCAAAGTCTATGCTGAAGCGGGAGCAGGCAAAGGCGCGTGGTTGCGCGTGACGATGGGGGAGGGGCGCAAGCATCAGATCCGCGAGATCGGCTCATTGCTTGGCTTGCCCGTTGTTCGCATCGTGCGCATCCGTATCGGGACGTTGAAACTTGGAACGTTGAAACCCGGTGAGTGGCGTCATCTGACAGTCAACGAAGTCGCGGAATTGAAAGGCGAGGAGATCGCCAGCAGAGAAACGCCCAAGTTTACGCGTAAACCACGCCCTGGAAATAGATTCAAGCGCGGAACAGATTCAAACAGAAAGTCTTCGCGTCCCTCGCGTTTCAAGAAATAAGCGCGCAAAAAAGAGAGACCCATCGCGGGTCTCTCTTTTTACTATTCATTTCTCACTCTCGCATTACCGAATATCCCAAACTTCCTTCCCTACATTCCAGATTGCCTTCCTGACATCGGCCTTGGTCATCCCTTCCACTTTGAAGGTAACAAGTTGCGTGCTGGGGTCTTCCCCGGCAAACTGCCCAAAGGCGATGAAATTGCCTCCGGCGTTCGCGATAGCTTTTGTAATCTTGGCGAGCTCGCCCGGCTTGTTGTTGAGCAGGGCTGTAACGCGGACGCCTTTGTCGCGCGCGCCCATCAGTTCGAGGAAGATCTTGAACAAATCGGTCTCTGTAATGATGCCGACCACTTTGCCGCTTCGCAGAACAGGCAGGCCGCCAATTTTGTTATCAGCCATGATGCGAGCCGCTTCTTCAATGGGTGTATCTTCTTCGACAGTCATAACCTTCTTTGTCATGACTTGTTTGACCGTCACTTTACTGAGCAGATAGTTCATCTCCCAAATGCTCAGACTCGAAACCGGCGAAGGCGAGGCGTTCAACAAATCGGTCTCTGAAATGATGCCGACCAATTTGCCGTTTTTGATCACCGGCGCGCGGCGGATGTGCTCCTTTTTGAATAGCGCCAACGCGTCATGGATGGGAGTCTCTGGTGAGACAGAAATTACCGGGTGGGACATTCTTTCACCGACAAACATGTTCGCTCCTTTTCAGCGATTGATTTGATGTACGAGATCGCAGAAAAAATTGTAAGCGGATTTCGGAGAAAGGCCGTCATGATTTTGGGGTGAAGAAGGTCATAAACCACCTCCCCCATTTTCCAAAAGAAAATGGGGGAGGCTGGGTGCGAGTTATTTTCCAAACTCATTAATGATGCGCGCCATGTGCCGCGCGTGTTTGAGATAAAGATCAAGCCGAATGTTTTCGTTGGGGGCATGGGCGCGTGTATCGGGATGACCAAGCCCTCCGGTTGCAACGGGCAGGCCAAGGTCATGTACGAACGGATGGCTTGGCCCCGATCCGCCGACCATCGGCACAAGTTGCATCGGCATCTCATAGACTTCTTCTGCTACCTTTGCCACAAGTTGAATGAATGGGTCATCGGGGTCAGTACGGGCGGGTGGGTCGCCGCCGAGGTCGGTGATCTTCACATCGCTGAAGCCCTGCGCGTCGAGGTGAGCGCGAAGCTTTTTTCGAATGTCATCCGGCTCCTGGTCCGGGACGAGGCGGAAATCAACTTTAGCCGAGGCGCGCGCCGGCAAGACCGTTTTCGATCCAGGGCCTTGATATCCCGACGTGAGTCCACAAATGGTGCAAGTCGGCGTGAAGACTTCCTCGACGCGCAATTCCACGCCGCCGGTCAGACCTTTGATGAATTGTTTGACGCCGTAACGCGACTTGTATTCATCTGCCACTTCGGGCATCGCCGCGATGAGTTCCCGATCTCTCTTTGACGGTGGGCGGACCGCGTCATAGAAGCCGGGGATCCGTATCCGTTCGTCTTCGCCTTTGAGTGTGTTCAACGCCCAGACCAATCTCCAGGCCGCGTTCGGGAAGATCGAACCACCGAGGCCGGAGTGGACATCAATACTCGCGGTTTCGACCGACAACTCCACGTAGCAGATGCCGCGCAAGCCGAGATATTCCATTGGCACATCGCGATGATCCACGCCGCCGAATTCCCACATGCACGCGTCGGCTTTGAGTCTGTCTTTGTTCTTCTTGATGAAGTCAAATAGATTGATGCTGGCTGTTTCTTCCTCGCCCTCGATGATAAATTTGATGTTGCATGGCAGTTCGCCAAATGAATCGAGAAGCGCGTCGATCGCGAAGAGACGCGACACGATATGGCCTTTATCATCACTGACGCCGCGGCCATACAATTTGCCCTCGCGCAGACTTGGCTCAAACGGGGGAGTCTCCCACAACTCCAGCGGCTCCGGCGGCTGGACATCATAATGATTGTAGATTAGCAATGTTTTGTTCGACTTGCCTTTGCGTTCACCGAAGACGACGGGCGCGCCGGGCGTGTCCATGATCTCCACTTTGAAGCCGCGCGCTTTGAGCATCTCTGCCACAAGCGCGGCGCATTCCTTCATTCCGAGGTTTTGCGCGCCGACGCTGGGCTGTGCAACCAGTTTCGACAGTTCGGCAATGCTTTTGTCCAAATTCTTTTCGAGATATGCGTCAATCTTTTTGTAGTCAGCCATCTTGGTCTCCTATCTGATAAATAAATTAGAAAGCCATGTGATCGAAAACGCGCCTGCGTAGGCAAACATCGCCATCTTGATGATTTGCCCAAATGTGCAGAAAAGCAGGAATTGCCAAAGCGGCATCTTTGTCGCGCCTGCGGCGACACCTGCAACATCAAAGAATGGATTCGGAATGGCAGAGAAAAGCAGGATAGCCCACCCGCCATATTTCTTGACCCAGGGACGGATGCGGCGGTAAAGGTCTGTTCTTTCCACGACGGCTTGTCCGCTAAAGCCTGCAAGATAGCCGGAGAGTTCACCCAGCGCGCCGCCGGTCCCTGCGGCGAGAGCCACGCCGAACGGATTGAAAATACTTCCCATTGCGAACACAACTGCCACGCCCGGCGCGGGGAGAAAGACAGTCGCGTTGGCAAGCAGGGCGATGAGAAAAATGCCCGGATAACCAAATTCGGCAAAATCCTTGACGCGGTCGCGGATACTGTAAATGTAGATCGTAATCGCGATGACCACAACCAAAGCCAAAACGCGCAAGAGATTGGTCAACGCGTTGGAGCGCTCAACTTCTTCGATCTTCCCCGGCTCTGTCTCGGTTTGAAGAATTTTTCGCGCGCCGGTCTTGCCTTGACTCTCGCGTTTTGATTTTGAATCAGGCAGTTTCTTCAATGGTCACTTTCAGAATTTTGACGCCGGGATATTCGGGCCGCATCGGGTCGCGCGGCGGGATGGACATCAATACATCCATGCCTTCAATGACCTGACCGAAGATGCTGTGTTTGTTGTCCAGCCATGGAGTAGGGAGGTGGGTAATGAAAAATTGTGAGCCGTTCGTGCCGGGACCTGCATTTGCCATGGACAATCGGCCGGGTTTGTCGTGCTTAAGGGAGGGATGAAACTCATCTCCAAATTTGTAGCCGGGCCCGCCGGAGCCTTTGCCGGTGGGGTCGCCGCCTTGCGCCATGAAATCCGCGATGACGCGATGGAAGATGATGCCCTCGTAGAATCCTTCACGCGACAGGAAGACAAAGTTGTTTACGGTCTTGGGGGCTTTGTCGGCGAAGAGTTCAATAACCATTGTGCCTTTTTCTGTTTCCATGCGGGCTTTGTATTTCTTTTTGGGGTCAATGATCATCGCGGGCGGGGTGTTCCATTGTTTTGCCATTTAGTCTCCTTATTCCATTTATGTGGTAAGAGCACAGCGATGCTGTGGCCCCTCCAGGATTTCAAAAATTATTTTAACAGAGCCTCGATGCGGGCCACAACCATGTCCAACGCGGCGGCATTGAATCCGCCTTCGGGGATGATCACGTCTGCGTAGCGCTTCGACGGTTCGACAAATTCCAGGTGCATCGGGCGCACCGTCGTCTGGTATTGCTTGATGACAGACTCGGTAGTACGTCCGCGTTCGGCGATGTCGCGTTGAAGGCGGCGAATGAAGCGGATATCTGAGTCGGTGTCAACGAATATTTTCACATCAAACAAATCGCGCAGGGGCTTATCAACGAAGATCAGGATGCCCTCCACCAAAATCACGCGGTGCGGCGCGACGGTGAAGGTCTGGCGGGTGCGGCTGTGGGTGGAGAAATCGTAAATCGGGACCTCCACCGGCTTGCCGTCCCGGAGCGATACGATGTGTTCGATCAGCAAATCAGTCTCGAGTGAATTTGGGTGATCGAAATTGACTTCTGCGCGCTGAGCAGGGGGCAGTCCGCTTAGATCTTTGTAATAAGAATCATGTTGCAGAAAAGCGATGCGATCGGGACCGACCCGGTTGAGAATTTCCTGCGCTACGGTGGTCTTGCCGGAGCCTGATCCGCCAGCAATGCCAATCACCAAGGGGTCGAGGCGCTTCATGCTTGAATTATACCCGTATAAAAAAGTAGGGCGCAGCACTGCGCCCTACGAAAAATTGTCGCGAAGGAAACGTTACATCTCGACCATGTAAGCCAAGCCAACTGTGCCCGGCCCGGCGTGCGTGCCAACCACCGGGCTCACTGACGACAGAATGCTTTCAATCGCGTTGAACTCTTTGCTGGCTTTGTTCAGCAGGTCGCGCGCTTCCTGTTCAGCATTGGCGTGAAGAGTCGCGAGACGGATGTTGGATTTGCCCTTGACTTGTTCACTGACCAACTCGAGAACGCGATCCAGCGCCTTGCTTTTTGTGCGGACGCGATCTTCGGCCTCGACGCGTCCGTCTTTGAGCGCGAGAATCGGCTTGAGATTCAACGCCGACCCGATGAAACGTTGCGCGCCGCCGATGCGCCCGCCTCGGTGCAGGAATTCGAGCGTGTCCACCGCAAAATAGACCCCGGTCTTCTCTCGCGCCTTTTCTACTAACGCTTTGCATTCAGCGAGGCTTGCGCCATTTTCTGCGGCTCGCGCGGCCATGAGCACCTGAAAACCCATGGCCATCGCCGTAGAGTTACTGTCTACGATGGTGACTTTGCTCGCGGCGGCGCCGAGAGCCTCGCGTCCCTGTGTAGCAGATTGAAGGGTGCCGGAGAGTTTGCCCGAAATGAACACGCCGAGCACCTCGAATCCTTTGTCAACCAGTCCTTGAAAAATATTTTGCATGGTGACAATCGAGACCTGTGAGGTGGTCGGCATGACCTTTGCGGTTTTGAGACGCGTATAGAATTCATCCGGCTGGATGTCCACCCCGTCCTGATAGGTTTGATCTCCCCAGACCAAGACCTGCGGTGCGACCGTGATATTGTGTTTTTTGACAAGATCAGGAGGAATGTAAGCCGTGCTATCCGTGACAAGCGCAATTTTCGACATAATGACTCCAGAATATATTGACCTTCATTTGAAATCTTTAACCCGCGCTGTGCTCAAAGGTTACACAAACTGCTCGTGTACCCTTATGATATAATCATTTCCAGCACAGCAGTTCTGCATAGATTCTCATCGAGGAGCCTCCTTTGGCCTTCAACCCCATAAACTGGCTGTTAGGCCTGTTCTCATTAGATATAGCAATTGATCTGGGTACCGCAAACACGTTGGTCCACGTTCGCGGGAAGGGTATTGTAATTAATGAACCCTCATGGGTAACAATTGATAAACGCTCGCGATTGCCACTGGCGATTGGCCTGGAAGCCAAGGAAATGGTTGGCCGTACACCTACCAATGTGGTGGTGGTTCGGCCCGTGCGGGATGGTGTTATTTCAGAGTTCGATGTGACTCAAATTATGCTTGAGTATTTTATCGGTAAGGTTCACGAGCAGAGCGTGGTTCCGCTCCCGAGGCCGCGCGTGGTGGTCGGAATCCCGACCGGTGTGACGGAAGTGGAGAAGCGCGCCGTGTATGACGCGGTGATGGCTTCGGGCGCGCGCCAAGCCATGTTGATCGAGGAGCCAATTGCGGCGGCGCTCGGAGCCGGTCTGCCCATCGGGGAGGTGCGCGGCTCGATGGTGGTGGATATCGGCGGCGGAACGACAGAGGTCGCGGTGATGTCCATGAGCGGTGTGGTTGCCTCGCGCTCGCTCCGCGTCGCCGGCGATGAGATGGATCAAGACATCGTGCAGTACGTGCGGAACAAATATAACTTATTGATCGGTGAAGGCATTGCCGAGCAAATCAAGTGGAAGATCGGTTCGGCGTATCCTCTTCAGCCTGAGAAAACGATGGAAGTTCGCGGACGCAACCTGGTGACGGGCTTGCCTGAGACGATTGAGGTGTCCTCGGTCGAAATTCGCGAGGCGCTTTCCGGTTCGGTACAAGTAATTATTGACACTGTACGCGATGCGCTGGATGAAATCCCTCCGGAAATCGTGGCGGACTTGATGGACATCGGCATTTGCCTCGCGGGTGGCGGCGCGTTGCTTCAAGGCCTCGCAGACCGGCTGACTGATGAACTCAAACTACGCGTTTGGGTCGCCGAAGATCCGTTGACTTGTGTGGCACGCGGGGCCGCAATTATTTATGAAGACTTTGACAATCTTAGCCGTTTTCTTGTCGGCTTGGAGCGCGGAAGTACACGTCACAAAGCATAGCGTGTGTTCGACCCCGCGTTCGCTTTGTGGCTTTAAAAAATGAAAGATACATTTTCCCGTACTTTGCAAACAACCGTTGTGTTTTTGGTCGTGGGGGGGATTCTCGTACTAGCCTTCGGCGGTTTCTTCAGTTCAGTTTCCGGTCGTTTTACAGGCGGTCTCGTTTCCGTGCAGGAATGGTTTTCCACGCGCTTTCTGGCCATCCAGCAATTCCTGGCCGCGCCGCGCGATATCGTGACTCTACGCGCCCGCAACGCCGAACTGGAAGCGCAAGTCTCACAATTGCAATCGCAGGTGATTGACTTGCAGCAACGCGTCACCGAGACGGAGATTCTTTCGGCGCTTGTAGATTTCTCGCGCGCCAACCCTGAAAGCAGTTACAAGGCCGCGTCGGTCATTGGCCGCGACCCCAGCCCGTTCCTTCACTACATCATTATCAATCGCGGCTCGAACGACGGGATTCTGCGCGGGATGCCGGTTGTCACGAACGAAGGTCTGGTGGGACGCGTGGATGCGGTGATTGCAGATGCGGCCCGCGTGCAGTTAGTCACCGACCCCGCTTCGTCCGTAAATGTCCATCTCAAAAACGCCAACACCGATGCCATGCTGATTGGTTCTGTGACCGGTGATGTTGCACTGGATCTGATCTCGCAAGATGCAACGGTTCAGCCCGGCGATCTCATCTTGACGTCGGGGTTGGGCGGTGGCTTTCCCGCCGACTTGATCGTGGGCCAGGTGGTCAACGTACGAAAACTTCCCGCGGAATTGTTTCAGCAAGCCACAGTTCAACCCGCGGTGGATTTCAGCCGTCTGCAAATTGTTTTGGTCATCACCAACTTCCGCTCGGTTGATATCGCTCCTTTGATTCCCACCACAACTCCTTGATATGCGTAATATCGTGGCAATACCTCTATTGGCCCTGGCTGTGATTCTCCAGTCCGCGATTGTCAGCCAGCTTACTCTGTTAGCCGGTTATGCTGACTTGATCCTCGTCCTGTTGGCCGCGTGGGCGTTGCAGGAAGGTGTAACCACTGCTTTTCATTGGGCCTTTCTTGCCAGCATCATGGTCAGTTTCACATCACATTTGCCCTGGTTCATTTATTTCTTCAGCTACGCGGGCACTGCCTTTCTTGCTCTGTTGCTTCAGAGACGCGTTTGGGAGACCCCATTGCTCGCGATGTTCAGCGTGACGTTCCTTGGGACGTTGTTGATGCACCTGACAACTTATGCCTACTTGCGCCTCACGGGGGACCCTTTGCCGTTTGGCGACTCAATGGGCCTGATCACACTCCCAAGCCTTTTGCTGAACATGCTGTTGGCGATCCCCTTATTTGGTGTAATGCGCGACTTGGCGCGCTGGGTGTTTCCCTCGATGGAGGAAATATGAGTTCGTCTTCTCTGCCTCGGTCTTCGCGCTTTGAGACCTGGCGTCTGTTTGTAATTTACGCATTAATCCTGCTTGTATTAACTGCTTTGCTGGGCCGCCTGCTTTCTTTACAAGTATTTGGCAGTCAGAACTGGACACTCCGCGCGGTGGATAACTACACGCGCGAGATCAGCTCTCCTGCGCCGCGCGGGATCATCTATGACCGTAATAACTATATTCTTGCTCGCAATATTGCCTCGTATGACCTGACGATTACCCCTGCCAACATCCCAGATGATGATGCAGACATTCAACGCATCTATCGCGACATTTCTGCTCTAACGGGTGTCCCGATCAACCATGGCACATTGGAAGAAGCCAAATTGTATGCCCCGTGTGTAGAAGGTCCTGGTATTGCGCAATTGGTTGAATTGGGCGATTCGCTTGCGCCATATACTCCCGTCAAGATCAAATGTAACGTTTCTGAGGAAGTCGCTCGCTTGGTGCAGGAACGGTCTATTGACTGGCCTGGCGTCGGCATCGAAGTCAACCCGATTCGCGACTACCCCACCGGGTCCCTGACGGCTGACGTGATCGGTTTCCTCGGTCCGATCCCGGCGGCGCTTGAGGAGCAGTTAACTGCCAAGGGATTTGTCGCCAACCGGGACAAGGTCGGTTACGCTGGAATCGAGCTGTCCATGCAGGATGTTCTGGCCGGACAAAACGGTTCACGTGTTGTTCAAGTGGATGTGGCGGGCAAGGAACTGCGCAATATCGAGCCTCCGAAAGCCGCGGTCCCCGGCTATAACCTCACCTTGACAATTGATACGCGATTACAACAAGCGGCGGAAGCCTCCCTGCTATATGAAATCAATTATTGGAACATGTACTTTGGCAAGACCCGCATCTCCAGCGGAGTTGTGATTGCGATGAATCCAAAGACGGGCGAAATCCTGGCAATGGTTTCGTATCCAACGTATGAAAACAACCGCATGGCGCGTTTTATTCCCGGCTACTATTACGAGCAATTGAATCAAGACCCGCGCCACCCACTCTTGAACAATGCAATTCAAAGCGAATATCCACCCGGCTCTGTATTCAAATTGTCTGCCGCCAACGGAGCTTTGAACGAGGGTGTTGTTACAACAAGTCAGATCATACAAACACCGGGCAAGCTGGAATTATGCGAGCAGTTCACGCCAAACCAACCCTGTGGTCCGAATAATACTCGCCCATTCGTGGACTGGATTTACGATAAGAATCCGGATGGATTTGGTCAGCTTGATTTTTATCATTGCATCGCCTATTCAAGTAACGTATGCTTCTATAAACTGGGCGGCGGTTATGGCAATGAGATCAAGAACGGCGGTCTCGGAATCTTCCGCCTCGGTGAATATGCGCGCGCTCTTGGTTATGGCGCGGCGTCCGGCATTGAATTGCCGGGTGAAGTGGATGGCCTAATTCCCGATCCGCAATGGAAGCGTATTCATCAGGCAGAGAATTGGTCTACGGGCGATACGTACATTGCCACAGTGGGGCAGGGCTATGTATTGGCAACGCCTCTGCAAGTCCTGATGTCTGGCGCGACGATGGCCAATGACGGAAAACTGATGCAACCGACCATCATCAAAAGTATTGAGGACAGCGAAGGCAAGGTCCAGACGGTCTGGTTTAATCCTCAAGATTTCAGCCTGTGGGTTCCGTCCGTTGATGAGAACAGTGGACGTGAGGCATGGAAGAATCTGAACGACGGGACCATAGTTGATACATTACCCGCCGGAAGTTATCAAATCTCGCCGTTTGTGCCGAACATGAAATGGGATATTACCAAAGACCCGCGTATCGCAGAATATCAATGCCGAGGAGGCAATTGCCAGAAGACCGGTCAAATGAAGGTGGTGGATCCGAGTGTTGTCAAGAACGTTCAAATCGGAATGCGAATGGCCGTGACCGATCCGCGCGGTACGTTGCATAATATATACACTAAAGATTATCCGCTGCCCATCGCGGTTGCCGGTAAAACAGGCACCGCCGAGTACTGCGATGACGTTGCCCTCAAGGCGCAGCGTTGCCAATTCGGTTCCTGGCCTACACATTCGTGGACGATCTCTTATGCGCCTTACGACGACCCTGAGATCGTGATTGTAGCCTTTGAATATAACGGCGGCGAGGGCGCCAGCGTGGCGGCCCCGGTGGTGGCGAGAGTGATGAAGGCTTATTTCGAGTTGAAAGCCATTGATCTTGCCGGGAACGGGGGATGATCGTGCAGCATCCTGCGGAGGCGAGTCTGCGCTTAGTCATGCTATAATTTGGCGCAACTTCCAATGGATGATCTGGCCTCTTTAGTTCAAATCAAAGGATTACGCGATGGCTTGCTGGTGTCCCTGACGGATGCGCCATGGGAAGAACAGCGCGCCGCCTTGCTGGAACAGATAGACGGCCAGCAGGCATTCTTTCAGGGCGCGCGTCTCGCGCTGGATGTTGGCGCGCAGATTCTTAAAGTCAATGAGATGGTGGAATTGCGCGACCGGCTTTCGGAACGGAGCGTTGCGTTGTGGGCGGTGGTGAGCGAGTCGCCGACAACCGAACAGACGGCCCAATTGCTTGGGCTGGCAACGCGCATCTCGAAGCCCCGGCCGGAAGAAGAACGCCGCTTCGAAGTTCAGGATTTGGGCGAAGGCACGGCGCTCTTTGTAAACAAGACTCTTCGATCCGGGGCGCGTGTTGAATTTGCAGGCCATGTGGTCGTGTTGGGCGATGTTAATCCCGGCGCAGAGATCATCGCTGAGGGAAACGTCGTTATTTGGGGGCGCCTGCGCGGCGCGGTCCACGCGGGGTCGAAGGGGGATAAAAGCGCGGTGGTGTGCGCACTTGATTTGTTGCCGATCCGTTTACAGGTCGCGGAAGAGGCGGTGAATCTTTCGGATAGAAAAGAGTCAGGTCAGCCCGAAATGGCATTTATCCAAAACGAACGAGTTATTATCGAAGCATGGAAACCAGGGTAAACAGGATAACTCATGACTGCACAAGTGATCACAATTTCGTCGGGTAAGGGCGGCGTTGGCAAGACAACCGCCGTCGCGAACATCGCTGTAGCGCTCGCCATGGATGGAGCCAAGGTTGTCTGCATTGACGGTGATATTGGCTTGCGCAATCTTGACGTGGTGATGGGACTTGAAAACCGCATCGTCTACGACCTTGTGGATGTGATTGAGGGACGATGCAAACTTCGTCAGGCGATGATCCGCGACAAACACTATAACGAGCTGTATCTAATCCCTGCGGCTCAAACGCGGGACAAGAGTGCGGTTTCCCCGTCCGACATGACGCGTCTTTGCAACGAACTCCGCCCGGAAGTTGATTATGTTTTTATCGACTCTCCAGCCGGCATCGAGCGCGGCTTTCGCAACGCCATCGCTCCCGCGGACCGTGTGCTGGTGGTGACCAACCCCGAGGTCTCCGCGGTGCGTGATGCGGATCGTGTGATTGGAATTCTGGAGGCCGAGGAAAAGCGAAGCCCCGCGCTGATCCTTAATCGTTTGAATCCCGCGCTTGTCAAACAGCATGACATGCTTTCTGCAGAGGACGTGCTTGACTTGCTGGGAATCCAATTGATTGGCATCGTACCCGAAGATGAAAATGTGATCGTCGGTTCGAATCGCGGTGTGCCTGTCGCGCAAGATTCAAAGAGCCGTGCTGGTCAGGCTTTTCGTAACATCGCCAAACGACTCAAGGGCGAAGAAGTTCCGTTTATAGATTTGGAAAAGCAGCCGGGATTGTGGGATCGAATCCAGAAAATGGCTGGAGGGAGGAAAGCGTGAACTGGTTCGGACAGAAACGGAGCGCGCAGAGCGCAAAGGAACGTTTGCAGTTGGTGCTGATCCATGACCGAACGGATTTAACCCCTGCGGAATTGGATTCTCTAAAAGATGAACTTATTGAGGTTATCTCGCGGCATGTGGATATTGATGCCAGCGCGGTGCAAATTGACGTGGAGCATGATGGCCGCTCACAACGGCTGATCGCGGACATCCCTTTGAGGAGCGTGACACGCCGTCGCGCGGGATAGTGTAGCATGCGCGGGCTTTCCTGGCGTAACTTTGATTTCCTTCTTCTGGGCGCGATGGTGCTTGCCAGCGCGTTCGGCGCGATGATGATCCATTCGGCCATCGCGGGTAATTTGGATTTGGCCGGCTATGATGTGCGTCAAATTTATTTTGCGCTGGCCGGTGTCGCGGTGATTATCCTGCTTGCAAGTATTGATTATCGTTACTGGCTTTCCATTTACCTCCCAATTTACATTGTGATGATGCTGTTCCTGATCTCGCTTTCGGGGTTGGGGCAGGCCGCATTCGGCGCACAACGTTGGTTCCAGGTAGGCGTGCTCTTTGTGCAACCGACCGAGTTCGCCAAGATCGTCGTGATTTTGATTTTGGCGCGTTATTTTGAGAAAAGTCAGAATGACCCGCGCGATCTCAAGTGGCTGGCGAAGAGTCTCGCTTGGGTGTGGGGTTTGGTGATCTGGATTTTGCTTCAACCGAATCTCTCGAACGTGATTGTGACCATGGTCATCTGGGCGGGGATGGTGTGGATGAACGGCATTGGCATCAGGCAACTGCTCTGGTTGGGTCTCGCGGTTATCCTGCTGGCATTTATTGCATTCCCGTTTCTTCAGCCGTACCAGCAGGCGCGCGTCTTGAATTTCCTGTTCCCGGATCCAAACGCGAGACACGGCGCGGTATACAATGTTCAGCAGGCTTTGATCGCAATCGGCTCCGGCGGACTGTTTGGCAAAGGCTACGGTCACGGCACACAGACTCAACTGCGCTTTCTCAAAGTCCGCCACACGGATTTTATCTTTTCGGCCACGGCGGAGGAATTTGGCATCATTGGCGCGATCATCATTATTTTGATTGAAGCTTTCATTATCTGGCGCTGTATTCGCGCCGCGCAAAAAGCACGCGATGTTTCGGGAGCCATGATTGCACTCGGCGTAGCTTTGCTGATTTTCTTCCAGGGCGCGGCAAATATCGCAGTTAACTTGAACCTCATCCCTGTGTCAGGCTTGCCGCTGCCGTTTATCAGTTACGGCGGCTCAGGTTTGATGTCATTGATGATCGGGATTGGATTAGTCGAAAGTGTTGTGATGAGGCATAAGGAATTGGACTTCTAAATGACAGACTACACCAAACCTGCGCGCGTGCGAGTTGCGCCTTCGCCCACGGGGCACATGCACCTCGGTACAGCGCGCACCGCACTCTATGATTATCTGCTTGCCAAAAAGACGGGCGGTAAATTCATTTTGCGCATCGAAGACACGGACATAAAACGGACAATCCCCGGTGCGGAGCAGGAGATCATGGACGGACTGCGCTGGCTGGGACTTAATTATGACGAAGGTCCGGATGTTGGCGGGCCGTTCGGACCATATCGTCAAACCGAACGCCGCGAGATTTATCAACAGCACGCGAAGATGCTTGTTGATAAAGGCCATGCTTATCCATGTTTCTGTACGCCGGATCGCCTCGAAAAGATGCGACAGGAACAGCAAAAGCGAAAAGAGGCCCCGCACTACGACGGTCTGTGCCGCAGACTTTCTCCAGATGAAGCCGCGCGCCGCGTGGCGAGCGGCGAGAAATATGTTATTCGCTTCAAAATGCCCAAGGAAGGTTCGACCACCGCGCACGATGTTTTGCGCGGCGACATCGTGATCGAAAACAAAAACATTGATGATTATGTCATTCTAAAATCCGATGGCCTGCCTACGTATCATCTTGCCGCGATGGTGGACGATCATCTCATGCAAATCACACACGTTTTTCGCGGTTCAGAATGGCTTGGCACATTTCCACTTCACGTCAACATCGTACGCGCCTTTGGCTGGGACGAGCCTGAATGGGTGCATCTCTCCGTTTTTCTCAAACCGAGCGGCAAAGGCAAAATGTCGAAGCGTGAAGCCGCCGACGCGATCAAGGACGGCCATTCCATTTTCATCAAGGACATGCAAGACCTTGGGTTCATCCCCGAAGGTTTATTGAATTGGATGGTCTTGATGGGATGGGGCGTTTCTGATGGCGACGTGTTGACTTTAAACGACATGATCGAAAAATTTGACCTCGAGCACCTGAATCCGTCGCCCGCCGCGATCAACTTTACCAAACTGGATCATTTCAACGGGACTCACATCCGCCTCCTGCCGGACCCTGAGCTGGCCGCGCGTATCAAACCTTACTTTGTCAAAGCAGGTTATTCCGTCAAAGACGACGTGCTGATGAAGTTGACGCCGTTGGTCAAGGAACGCATCGTGACGCTTGATGACGCTGTGGATATGGCCGGTTTCTTTTTCAAAGAAAATGTTGACCCGAAGCCCGAAGAACTGATTGCTAAAGGTCTCACGCCCGCGCAGTCTGCGGAGGCGGCGCGTCAGGCGCTGGCCGTGCTGAATGGAGTGAATCCGCTGACGGTCCACGCGGCGGAGCCGCCGATGCGTGAACTCGTCGAGAAAATGGGATTGAGCGCGGGACAAGTCTTTGGCATCCTGCGCGTGGCGGTCACGGGTCAGAAAGTCAGCCCGCCGCTGTTTGAAAGCATGGAGATCATTGGGCGCGAGAAGGTGTTGGCGCGAATTCGGAAAGCAATTGAAATGCTGGAGGCGATGAAATGACTGAAGATAAAGAGAAATTTCTTGGCACTTATTTCGACCACGACGCGGTCATACGCATGGCGCGCGTGATCGAAATCCTTTCGTGGATCGTTGCCGCGATCTACGTTTTGGATTTTGTGACGGGGATGGGCACCTTCGTCCTGCAGATTTTGCGCGGGCTGATGTATATGCCGGGCTTTACAGATTATTTGCAAAGCGTCCTTTACATTCTCGAACGACCTTTGCATGGCGCTTTATATTTTGCCGCGATGCAGGCGGTCTCAAAGGGGTTGCTGATCTTCCTCGATGTGGAGGACAACACCCGCCGCGCGGCGAGAAAATAGTTTGCTTGCTTTATTCAAAAGGGCGTGCTAAAATACCGCCCGCTGGTTGCATTGGGGGCTCGTCTAATGGCAGGACGACTGACTCTGGATCAGTTAATAGTGGTTCAAATCCATTGCCCCCAGCTGAAAGACTCCCAATGTTGGGAGTCTTTTCATTTTGGGTATGTTCCTGTTACAAAAGTTTGCAGGGGCTACAAGATCTTCAAACTTTTCTTATTTGATTGTGAGCGCCGCAAGCCCAAAGCCCAAAATGGCAATTCCCGCTATGCGATTGACCCGGGTCATCCACGCCGGTGTGAAACGCTCGCGGAACCAACCAACGATGCCGCTCAGAGTCAGCCACCATGTTGCAGAGCCAGCGAAAACTCCCAGAACGAGCGCAAGAGAAGATGAGCCGCGAACCATGGATGTTGGAAGAATACCCGCAAACACAACTGCGAATGAGAGGATTGTGGCGGGGTTTGTCAGTGTCAGGCCAAGCGTGGAGAGATAAGCAGAAAACAATCCGCGTTTCACATCTCCTATCGCGGGTTTATTTGTTGGTTTGGTGAGAAAGGTTCTGATGCCAAGGTAAATCAAAAATAGCCCGCCTAAAAGATGCAACCAAAATTGTTGCCCAACCAAAATATCTTGGATGGCTGTCAGACCAAACGCCGCGACCGCGCCATAAAACATGTCGGCGGTTGCGGCACCGAGGCCGGAGGCGAATCCGATCAGTCTTCCATTTGCCAGCGTTCGGCGGATGCACAGTACGCCGATTGGCCCAACCGGCGCGGCGATGGCGAAGCCAATGAGAAATCCATGGAGAAAGATCATAACGAGTCTCCTTAAGATGAGAACCGCTTCATTCGCGACGTTGAACGGGTCGCCGGTTTAGGCATTGACGCGACCCTCGAAGCGAATCCGCTTTTCGGGGCGGAGCGACGCGGGTTTTGGTCTGCGTATAGCCACTGTAGCTTCAAAATTCTATTCCTCAATTTTTTATCAATAATAAAAACATGGCGCACCTGCTTTGATGCGCCATGTTTAATCATACAGACGGAGGAGACCTTATGAAGTCATCTCTGCTTCTTTGCGCTTAAACCAGTTTTTCCATTCCTGCTTTTCCCATACCACGAGAATGGGGGAGGCGTTGAAGATGGACGAGTATGTTCCGGAGAAGATACCGACGAGCAGGATGATCACAAAATGACGAATCGTGTCGCCGCCAAATAATACCAATGCAAACAGCGTTAACATTACAGTGAGTTGTGTGTTGATGGAACGGTCAAGCGTCTGTACGACAGAATGATTCACCATTGTCTCAAAGTCTATGCGACGATAGATATTTGCATTCTCGCGGATGCGGTCGAACACCACGATGGTATCGTGGACGGAGAAGCCGATCACGGTTAACAAAGCAGTCAGGAAGAGAGCATCCGCTTCCCAGTGCAGGAGATAGCCGAGCATAGCCTCCACGCCGAGCACGACAAACACATCGTGGAACATAGCGATAATAGCCGCAGTGCCATAGCGGACGGGATGATCTACTCCGCGGAAGGCCCACCAAATATAGAAGACAATCGCGAGCGCGGCCATCAAGATGGCAAAAACGGCGGCGCGGGTTACTTCGGCGCCGATGGCCGCAGAGACGGAGGAAAAGTTAAGCACGGTGACTGCGCCAAACTTGGATTCCATTTCCGCGATCATTTTCCCTTTGGTGACGTCGCTCATTTGCTTGGAGCGGATCGAGTAAGAGTCTGTGCCCACTGGCTGGATGATGGGATCTCCGAGAGGCGCATCCGCGGTGGAGAGTTGCGCGTATAGCGATTTGATTTCGTCGAATGTGGGGCGCGTCCCTGCGAACTGGACTTCAAGGAGCGAGCCGCCTTTGAAGTCAATGCCCAAAGCGAGCGGCCCTTCGCCTGTGCTGGTCCAGTGCAATGTCATGAAAACGATGCCTGGAATGATGACCAGCAGAGAAATCAGAAAATAGAGATAACGATTCTTGATGATATTCATATCTTCATCCTAAAGCCCAAACCATCTGGGGTGTTCGCCGAGTTTTAGATTATCGAGCACGAGGTGCAGGAACGTCCGAGTGACGATGATGGCCGTGAAGAGTGAAATGAGCACGCCAAGCCCGAGGTTGATGGAAAAGCCTTTCACCATACTGGCGCCGAATGTATTGCCGAAGATGAACAAGATGAAACAAGTGATGAGCGTGGAGGTGTTCGAGTCTCTGATGGAAGGCCAGGCCCGGCTCCAGCCGAGGTCAATGGCTTGCTGGAGGGAACGGCCTGAGCGGAGTTCTTCCTTGAGGCGCTCGAAGATCAGGATATTTGCGTCCACAGCCATGCCGATGCTCAAGATGAAACCCGCGATGCCCGGCAGAGTCAAAGTGATGGGGATCATCTTGTAAAGCATGAGCGTGATCAAGGTGTAAATGATGAGCGCAAGGTCTGCGATTACGCCCGGCAGGCGATAGTAAAGACCCATGAAGAGCACTACGACGGCCAGGCCAATCAAACCTGCGATCAGGCTCTTGCGAACAGACTCTTCGCCGAGGGTGGGACCGACAGTGCGGCTTTCTACAACTTTCACTGGAACAGGAAGGGAGCCGTAGCGAAGTTGCACAGCGAGAGTATTGGCTGTGTCAGATGTGAAATTGCCCTCGATAATCCCCTGTCCGTCAGTGATGGCATTTTTGATGGATGGAGTAAAAATGACGCGCTTATCCAAAACAATGGCGAGGATTTGTCCGATGTGAGAGGATGTAAAGTCAGCGAAAATCTTTTTTGCGTCTGGCTTGAGCACAAAGCTGACCACATAGGTTCCCGGCGTGGAGCCGACCTGAACTGCGACCGTGTCGAGGCTCGCGCCGGTCATCACTGTGTGATAAATAATAGCAGGGGCTGTTGCAGTCGCTTCCGGAGTCGCTCCGGGCTGAGTCGTTGCGGTCGCTTCGGGCGTGGAAGCGGCTGAAGGTGTTGATGCCGGTTGCGTGGCGGTCTGATCGTAATCCGTCTGGATGATGGTGCCTTCCGCGACGGGCGAAGCGCCCATATCAACAAATTCTAGCAAGGCAGTCTGTTGTAGCGCGGCGACCACTTGCTCGGGGTTGCTTACGCCGGGGAATTCTGCCACGATGCGGCACGGTGGCGCGACTTGCATGACGATCTCGCTGACGCCCAAAGCGTTGGCGCGGCTCTCGAGGATTTGACGCGTCACGTTGAGATCATCCTGTTTCACTCCGGCGCAGTTGGCGACGTCCGCTTCGAGCAGAGTTTGCAGACCGCCGAGAGTATCAAGGCCGCGTCGAAGTTCGGTGTTGCGATTGACGAGTAATTTATCGTTGAGGGGATTGGCGATGGTGATGTTGTTGACCAGGTCCACCCAAATCGAAAAGGCGACCAGCACAATGATTACAATCAGCCAAAAATTCCGGTTACGCATGATTCACTCCATCGAGTGGTTCGGTATTTTGAACCATAAAAATACCAGCCTTTGGCTGGCGCGGCGTGATTATACTACTGAAAAGTGATAATCGGTACACATCACGGCATTTTTGTTTTGAGAAACTCCATGACGTTTGTCAGAACTTCCGCGGGTGTGAGGGAGTCGGTTTCGAGGAGCAAATCGGCATGTTGACGGGCGTGAGTCAAGCGGCGTTGCTGTTCGGTGTAGTCGGCTTCTGTCCAGTTGAGTTTGCGGCGGCGGGTGGAAACTTCAAAGGATGAATTGAGAAAGATCAGCAAGTCAGGATTGGTAATTTTTTGCCACATGCTCGGCACATACGAATGTTCCTGCGCGATGTGGCGGCATCGAAAGCCCCGCCTTTCCAACTCTGCGATCAATGTGGATTTCCCCGCGCCGCACGGCCCAACGATGCCGATCAGGAAACGTTTACTGCCAGGCTCATCCATTTACGAATTAATCGGGAGTCTGATTCCCATGCGGCGGACCTCGTCGCCGGTGCGCGGGACAACTTTCAGGACGAGTACGCTGATGTCGTCGGCTGGCCGGCCTTCGTCAAGTTTGACCGCATAATTCAGAAGCGAATCAGCCAGTTCTTGCGGCGTCGGGTCTTGTTCTTCGAGCAGAGAACGGGTCGTTTCGCAAACATCCATCGGTTGACCGCGGCGTTCGCCGGCGTGAGTCAAACCATCGGTGTAAATCACAATCGTCAAATCGGTTTCAATTTCAATTTCCGTGATGACAGGTCGCACATCGCGGGAAGCGCCAAGCGGCACACTCTCCGCCGCGAGGCAATCCGTCTTGCCGCCACGCGAGATGAAAATGGGAGCAGGATTGTTGCGAGTGAGCACGATTGTGCCGCTATGCAAATCCACCGAGGCGATGTTCAGGGTGCAGACCACTTTGCCTTGTTTGTCAGTGAATAACGCGTCCGAGGCAGCGCGCGCCGCCGCGCCATCCCGCACGCCCTCGGCCAGCAGACCGATGACTTTGCGAACGACCATCATCGAAACCGCTTTTGCGCCGCGGCCGGAGGTTTGCCCATCCGCCAGGACAACAGACAATCCGCCATTCGGACGCTCGATAGCCTCGAGTGTGTCTCCGCTTTCGGACGACGCGTACTTGTTGACTTTGGATACCGCGATCTGCACTTCCATACCTTTCAATTCTACAACCTTTCAGGCTTGACGTCACTGCCTTCTGCCGATATAATCCGCCCGCTTCGTTGAAAACGCGTAGTAGCAACTTAAGTTGCTGCTACTTATGTAAAAGGAGAACGTCATGACCCCACATCCCAAGCGCAAACACTCGAAGGGCCGCCGCGACCGCCGTCGCGCCCATGATGCTTTGCAATCGCGCAACCTGGTTGCCTGCTCCAACTGCGGCTCGATGAGATTGCCTCATACAGTCTGCCCGAACTGCGGCCACTATCAGGGACGCGAAGTGTTTGAAGTCAAAAAAGAAAAACAACAACCCGGGTAATTCGCAACGAGCCGTGACGAACACGGCTCGTTTGTGTTTAAAACGCTGGAGAGAAAATGAAACTTGATTTCAAAACCACCGCGTTTGTTTTTCCCGGCCAAGGCTCGCAATCCGTGGGTATGGGACGCGATCTTGCCGCGCAATACCCTGTTGCCAGGCAGACCTTTGAAGAAGCAGATTCGATTCTTGGATTTGCTTTGTCGAAATTGATGTGGGATGGGCCAGACACTGAACTGAATGACACAGTCAATACTCAGCCTGCGTTGTACGTTCACTCGATGGCCGCATACAGAGTCTTCACGCATCTTTACCCGGACCTCAAACCGGCCGCGCTGGCGGGACATTCGCTTGGCGAGTTGTCAGCTCTCGCGGCGGCTGAGGCTTTGTCTTTTGCAGACGGCCTGCGACTTGTCCGCAAGCGCGGCGAGTTGATGAAGCGAGCGGGTGAACTTGCACCCGGAAGCATGGCTGCCATCTTGAATCTCGATATTCCCGCACTGGAAAAAGTTTGTGCTGAAGCGAGCCGCGAGGGTGAATCCGTTCAGGTTGCAAACGATAATTGTCCTGGGCAGGTGGTTATCTCTGGCGCCAAGGCCGCAGTAGAGCGCGCCATGGAAGGCGCAAAAGCCGCGGGTGCGAAGCGCGCCATCCCGCTGGCGGTTTCGATAGCCGCGCACTCGCAGTTAATGGCATCTATTCAAAATGAGTGGAATGAGGCGGTCAATGCCGCGTCGATCAAAGGCGTGGAAGGTCAAATCATTGGGAATGTGAATGCCAATGTCATTCGATCTGCGGCGGAATTGCGCGCGGACATTCAATTGCAGATGCAATCGCGCGTGCGCTGGACCGAGTCGGTGCAGAGGATGATTGGAAACGGAATCAAGGCCTTCGTCGAGGTTGGAAGCGGAAGCGTTCTCATCGGCCTGATTCGCCGCATCGATTCATCGGCGGTGGGCTTGCCGCTTGGGAATCCATCCGATTTTGCCGCGCTCGAATGACGCTTTGTGACATATAGTATAATGGCGGCGTGAGCAATTTGTCCGACATAAACACAATTGACGATGCCGCTTGCGACGCGGTTCTGTCAGTGTAACTGGATGTACTCTATCTGGTCAGGGAGAAGCCTGACCAGATTTTGTTTTTATCTCACCCGGCCCCTCTCCTGCGTATAAAAGAGGAGGGAAAGGAATTGGAAAATGAAGTTGAGTAAATTAGCAAGTGAAATCGCCGAGTCTCCAACCCTGGCCTTGAATGAAGAAGCGCGACTTTTGCGCGAACGCGGTGAAGCGGTGATACATTTAGGCATCGGAGAGCCGAAGAACAAAACACCGATCAATGCCATCCTGTCGTCTGCCGCAAAGCTGACCAGCGGGGAAGTGAAATACACACCCGCGGACGGCGTGCCTTCGCTCAAGAAAGCAATTGTCCGCTACACCGAGGAAAATTATGACCGGCTTGTCGCGCCGGAAAACGTAATCGTCACCAACGGGGCGAAACAATCGCTGTTTAATATTTTCTTTTCCATTTTGAATCCGCAGGATGAAGTGATCGTGATCGCGCCGTACTGGGTGTCGTATCCTGAAATTATCAAGATGTGCATGGGGCGGCCGGTGATTGTTACGCCGGAAGACGGGACGTTCACGCCGCGTTTTGAAGATATTGAGCGCGCAGTGACTTCGTACACGCGAGCGATTGTCGTCAACAGTCCGAATAATCCATCCGGCGTGATTTATCCGCCCGCATTGATTGAGAAGCTGGTTGACTTTTGTGAACGCAAGGGAATCTTTTTGGTCTGCGACGATATTTATCACAAACTGGTCTTTGATGGCAAAGAGGCAGTTCCAGCCACTCGGTTTACACAAAAAGATATCGAAGATTCTCACATCATCATCGTCAATGGCGTAGCGAAAATTTACGGCATGACCGGTTTTCGCGTCGGGTGGGTGGTGGCGCCGCGTGACCTTGTGCGTGTGATGACCAATGTCACTGCCCAGACCACGTCGGGCGTCAGCCCCGTCAGCCAGGCCGCGGCGGAGGGCGCGCTGAACGGTTTGCAGTCCGTGGTGGAGGCGATCCGTTTGCAGATCCAGAACAATCGCGATGTCTTATTGCAGGAATTGAAGTCCTTCAATGGAGCGCGGCTCATCCCGCCGGACGGGACTTTTTATGCATTGCCCGATCTGCGCGCGTTCAACAGCAGTTCGGTTGAGTTGTCGAAATTCCTTTTGAAGAAAGCGTTAGTCGTAACAGTGCCCGGCAAAGAGTTTGGCATGGAAGGACACATTCGTCTGTCCTTCAGTGGCACGGTAAAAGATGTGACGGAAGGCATCGCGCGCATCAAATGGGCGCTTGACCCAACCAGCCCGAATGAAATTTATATTGGCGATAAAAAAATGGTGAGAGACTGGCTATGAACAATCTGCTGAATATCAAAACTCCTGCCGAGTCTGTGGCTCAAACTCGAAAAGCAGATTACAACTTGTCGAATCAAGGCGTGGGAAATCTGCGTTTGGCGTATTGGAATTTAACCACCGAAGCGCTTTACGAAGAAGCTGTATTTCGAGGCGAGGGTGTGACTTCAATTGGCGGGCCATTCGTCGTCAACACAGGCAAACACACGGCGCGCGCCGCGACGGATAAGTTCGTCGTGCGTGAAGCCGACTCGGAGGGCAGGGTCTGGTGGGGCGTGTACAATCGTCCGTTCGCACCGGAAAAGTTTGAAGTCCTGTATGACCGCATGTTGGGATTTTTGCAGGGGCGCGACGTTTTTGTCCAGGATGCATACGCCGGTGCGGATGCAAACTATCGTTTGCCCGTCCGCATTGTGACGGAACTGGCGTGGCACAGTATGTTTGTACGTAACATGTTTTTAGTCCCGCGGTCGCTCGAAGAATACAAACGCTTTGTTCCAGACTTTACGATCATCGTATTGCCGTCATTCAAAAGCGCGCCCGCGGTGGATAACACTGCAAGTGAAACATTTATTTGTCTTTCCTTTGAAAAGAAACTTGCCATCATCGGCAACACGGCCTATGCGGGCGAAATCAAAAAATCGGTCTTCACGATTTTGAATTATCTGCTTCCGTTGGAAGGTGTACTTTCGATGCATTGCTCTGCCAACGTCAACCCAGCGGATACAAATGATGTAGCGCTGTTTTTTGGACTCAGCGGGACGGGCAAGACCACGCTGTCAGCGGATCCAACGCGCCGCCTCATCGGGGACGATGAGCATGGCTGGAGCGACGACGGCGTTTTCAACTTTGAAGGCGGATGCTACGCCAAAGTCATCGGCCTCTCGCCGACCGCCGAGCCTGAGATTTACGCGACAACGAAAAGATTTGGCACCATCCTTGAGAACATTCCATTTGACCCCGTGACGCGCTACATTGATCTTGACGACGATTCGCTGACTGAAAATACGCGCGCTTCTTATCCACTTGAGTTCATTGATAATGCTGTCCTAGAAAAGAAAGCGGGTCATCCTAAAAATATCATTTTCCTGACCTGCGACGCGTCGGGCGTGATGCCGCCCATCGCGCGGTTGACTCCAAATCAGGCGCTGTATCAATTCATTTCGGGTTACACGTCTAAGATCGCGGGCACGGAAGTTGGTCTGCGCGATGAACCGGAGATCACGTTCTCGGCCTGTTTTGGCGGCCCGTTCATGGTGCATCATCCATATTATTATGCTGATTTGCTCCGACGCAAGATCGAGCGATATAAGGTCAAATGCTGGTTGGTCAATACCGGATGGGTAGGTGGCGCCTACGGCATCGGCAAACGTATCAGCATCAAGTACACACGCGCGTTACTGTCCGCGGCGCTGACCGGCAAACTGGACAAAGTCAAATTTGCAAAAGACCCAGTCTTTGGTTTTGAAGTCCCAACCAAATGCCCGGATGTGCCGGATGAAGTTCTCGATCCATCCGGTTCGTGGCCGGACAAAAAAGAGTACGATAAAAAGTATCGTCAGTTGGCGGCGCGCTTTGTAGAGAATTTTAAAAAATTCGAAGATGGCTGCCCCCCGGAAGTTTTGGCGGCAGGCCCAAAGGTCTAGTTTTGAGGCGGCAAAGCTGTGATTCAGAAGCGACAGATACATCTGTCGCTTCTGTTTATAATAGGTAATTCTTATGAAGAATCTTTTCTGGCCGAAATTGACTGTTTGGGCGCAAGCTATCTTGTTGTTTGCCGTCTTCTTTGCTTTTATGGCCGGCATCCAATTTTCCACGCCGAACATGCCCGATAACGACGGCTTTTATCACATCAAGATGGCGCTCATCATGCGCGAACAGGGATTGAAGCCCGATTTCATCTGGTTACCACTGACGATTTTGAATGAACGGGAATTTTACGATCATCATTTTCTTTATCATGTCGCGCTGATTCCCTTCACGTTTGGGGATTTGCGCCTTGGCGCAAAGTGGTCGGCAGTGTTTTTTGCCAGTCTTTCCTTTCTTGCTGTTTGGTGGCTCCTGCGCGGACAAAAAGTGCGCTATGCAGAATTTTGGTCCCTAGGCCTGTTGGCGGTATCGCAGGCGTTTCTGTATCGCATGAGCATCACGCGTCCGCTTTCTCTCTCCTTGAGCGCGCTGACCCTAGGAATGCATTGGCTGTTGACAGGAAAAAATAGACATTTGGCCGTTCTGGCATTTTTATATGTATGGATGTACGATGCTTTTATTTTGCTGCCTGCGCTGGCGGCGATTCATCTGGTTGCGGTTTTCCTGACAGAAGGCAAGGTCAATTGGCGGCCGCTGGCTTGTGTGGTCGCGGGCACAATCCTCGGGCTGGTGATCAATGTATACTTTCCTCACGACCTCGTTTTCATTTATCGGCATCTTCTGCCGAAGTTTACAAACGCGACTTCGATCAGCGTGGGCAATGAATGGTTTCCTTACAGTACCGGCCAGCTGTTGAGTAATTCGCCTCTCGCGTTGACCCTCTTCCTGATCGGCGCACTGGGACTCGGTCTACGCGGGAAGCGCATGGACGTTTCCTTAATGACTGCTTTCTTTGCAGTTGGGGTGTTTGGTCTGATGCTGTTTCAAGCGCGGCGATTCATCGAATACTTCCCGCCCTTTGTGTTGATTTTCGCGGCATTGGCCTGGTCCCCGCTTTTGAGTGGATCTGATGGGATCGAATCATCGGAGCCTTTCCCAAAACCAATTCAGGCTCTGTATCATAAAGTTATTCCGTTCTTGCTGCCCGTTTTGTTGTTGTTCGGAATGTATATCTCATACCGCGACGCCGTGCTTAGCATTCAAGGCTCGAAGCCTTATACGCTTTACGAGGGCGCTACGAAATGGCTGATGGCAAATACAAAACCGGGAGAGCGCGTCTTTCAAACGGATTGGGACGATTTTCCGCGTCTCTTTTATTATGACTCATACAATACGTACTTGATTGGACTTGACCCGACCTACATGCAACTCTATAATCCCGGCCTATATAACTTGTGGGTCTCCATCACGAATGGCAAAATTTACGACTTGTCCGAGGCGATTCCGAATGAATTCGGCGCACATTACGTGATCAGTGACTTGCAGCACGGCGATTTTATTAACGTCGCTGAAAGCGACCCTCGAATGCGAGAGGTGTATCGAGATCAAGAATCAATTGTTTTTGAAATTATCAAATGACCAAACTCGGAGCCAAGGGTTTATGCTACCCGACTTGCTATGGACCAAAATCCATCCAAAATATTTTTAGATCGGAATTGGGGATAGATGCTATAAGATGGAACCGAGGATCAGGTGTTGTATTGTCGTAAACTTTTTGCAACTGGGGGCGGTCTGCTGGAAGAAGAATGTAATGAGTGTCATAGTGTTGGGCCACAAATAAGATCGTGTCCACGTTGTTGTTTGGAACCATGACGGTTTTGAAGCCGGTTCCCTCATACACGTCCCACGTGTCACGCGCCATAATCGAAATGTCGCTGGCTTCTATTCCCCTTTTTTCAGCGTCTTCTGCGACAATTGATTGAACAATTTTATATTGTCCATAAATGTCGTTGTAATAGACGGTGGAGGCGTAATTTCTCCGAAAACCGGTGTAGGCCGAATAAACAGATAGCAAAATAACTGCGCTGAAGAGTAATGACTTTGGTCGAAGATAAGCGGCGCAGCTATCAATGATCATGAGGCAAATAAATGGCATCAAGACCCCGAGGCTCTTGATTAGCGAGCCAGGCCCGGAGTAACTGGCAACAAACGTGTAAAACAAATATTCAAACGCCGCGAAAAGAAATGCTGGCAAGAGCCATTTCAACTTCAAGAAATTTCTGCGAATGAAAATGAGCTCTACTAATGATGCCAAGAAGAGCCATTCAAGCACCGGGTCAATGAAATATTCCACTTGGCCGATATTTTCCCAAGCGGTGTGAAGTCTTTTTGTGATGATGCCCCGAATCCCGAATGTCGCGCGCAATGTGCGCCAGTCTATCTCTTTGTTGTAGGAATGAAAATCTTCGTATGTGGTTAGGAAGGCCGTCTTGGCCGGGCCGGCTGGAAAGAGCGATCCGAGTTCCATGTAATTCTTGATTAAAAGCGGGGAAAGGATGAGTAGGTGAATCCCGACCGCCGCGCTGGCAACGATTAACTTTGATTTCCACGGCACTGTTGCGAGTAGTATGCAAATCCCAAGCACACCAAGCAAAAGAATAGTGTCTTGGCGAATCAAATTTGCCAGGCCGGTGAAAATGGACGCGACGAGGTAGTTGCGCGGCGATTCATCACCCTTCATCATGAAATAAAGCGCAAACGCCCCAAATGCGCCTGAGAAGATGATCGCTTCGGTTGTTGTAGAAAACCAGACTTGGAACGGTGAAAAGAAAGTTAGAACGCCGGTTAGCGCCCCGACGGTAATCGAACCGGAATATTTTTTCCCAGCGAGATACCCAACAATAGCCGGGACGATTCCGGTCAGAATGGGCGCGATGAGCGCAACATGGATGGATGTACTCCTGAATATGATCATCGGAATCGCGATTAGATACCCGGCAGTCGGATTCCAAAAATCGCCCGCGTAGTGGGGAAGCGGCAAAAGCCCGCTGAAAAAATAGACGATGTAATCAATTACCGGGCCGCGGCCGAGCGCTATATTTTTAGCGACCGTATAGTAGAATGCCGAGTCACCATGACCCGGCATCTTCGCGAAACTGGCGAGGTAAAAACGTAAAATAAGGCCGACAATCAGTCCGGCCAGAAAGAAGTAAAACCAGAAGCGGTTCTCTTTTTCGTTTTGTTCTACAATGCCCATGCAAGCATTAATCCCAAAATCGCGATAATCAATCCGATATGAAGCATAAGATTGCTGCTGGCCAGCCAGCCCGTGAAGGGCAGGAATTGCAAGGAAAGATTACAGAGGACAAATACGATTCCAAGCAGAGGCAGCAATCCTTTGCGATGCGCTAAAAATTCTGAAAGCCAGTCGAACAATTTTGACATCAGACCTCCTCCTCTCGCTCAAGTTCCGCGCGATTCTCCGTAACCAGCCACGGTGAGAATTGCGCGGCCAGTCGCCCCGGAATTCGTCCCTGCATGAGCACTCCGCCGCGCTCGTGTTCGATACGCTCGACTTGGCCCACTTCATGGAAGAGCGAGATCAGCGCACCTTGTTGATATGGCAAGCGGACGAGCACGGGTGTATATCTTTCATAAAGTTCCTGTTTGATCAAATCGAGCAATTCGGCCTGACCGACTCCGGTGCGCGCTGAAACGGCAATTGCTTTGGGAAAATTTCGAACCGTCTCACGCGCGACCTCGGGCCGGCTGAGGCGATCTATTTTATTCAACGCTGTGACGGTTGGGATATGTCCCGCGCCGATCTCATTCAGTGTCTCTTGCACGGACTTATATTGATTCAACGCGTTGTGATGAGAAATGTCCACCACATGCAGGAGCAAGTCGGCCTCGGCAATCTCTTCCAATGTCGCGTGGAATGCCGCAACCAGCGTTGTCGGCAACTTTTGAATGAAGCCGACCGTGTCGGTGAGCAGAGCCTGATAGCCGCCCGGCAATTCAATGCGCCTCGTGGTCGGATCAAGCGTAGCAAATAATTGATTGGCCGCGTATACATCCGCTTTTGCGAGGCGGTTAAGCAATGTTGATTTTCCCGCGTTGGTGTAGCCGACCAGCGCGACCGTTGGAATGCGCGAGCGTTTGCGCTGAGCGCGATATCTCATACGATGCGCGCGGACTTTTTCCAGTTCGCGCTTGAGGTGCGCGATGCGGGCGCGGATGGCGCGGCGATCCACTTCAAGTTGAGTCTCGCCGGGACCGCGTAGACCCACGCCGCCGGTCGAGCCGGTTCGTCCGCCGCCGCCGCCTGCTTGTCGAGCCAGATGCGTCCATTGTCCCGTAAGACGCGGCAGGAAATATTCATATTGCGCCAGTTCCACCTGCAACATTCCCTCGGCGGTATGCGCGTGCTGGGCGAAGATGTCGAGAATCAGCGCGGTGCGATCCAGCACGCGGATGTTGGGGCCAAGCGCCTTTTCGAGTTCGCGTTGATGGCGCGGCGAGAGTTCGTCGTCGAAAATGATGACTTGCGAAAGCGTTTCTTCGGCGAGCGCTTTGAGTTCCTTCACTTTGCCGGGGCCGATGTATGTTTCAACGTGCGGGTGGATGAGTTTCTGCGTCAGTTGACCAACGACTTCAAGCCCTGCGGTATCGGAGAGCAGGGCGAGTTCGGTGAGCGAATCTTCGAGTGAAAGGTTATGTTTTTGCTGATAAATTTCAACGCCGACCAGAAACGCGCGTTCACGCGGCGGCTGAGTCGGTTGGGGGATTCTCTTTGCCATCAGGTTCCGGTTGCACTTTCTCTAATTTGCCAAATAGTTTTGCGATCTTCGGATCGGTCGGCTCGGTTCGGGACGGGATCAAAATGTGGAATGTCGAGCCGGGACATTTTTCCTCGTCATAGCCGGGAGACTCAACCCAAATCGTTCCGCCATGGGCTTCGATGATACCACGTGTAATCGGCAATCCTAATCCAGGACCGCCGCCCTTGAATTTGGTCTTGCCGCTCGAATGTAGATTACTATGACCCAGCTGACCGAACTTCTCGAAAATCTGGCTCTGGTGTTCAGGCGAAATGCCGATGCCTGTGTCGGCGATAGTGATCTCGATAAAGCCGGGCAGAGTTCGCCCGTCCACAGTGATGCGGCCATGATCGGGGGTGTATTTGATGGCGTTGGTGAGCACATTATGGAGTCCCTGATAGAGCCGTTCGGCGTCGGCGTAGATCCATAAATCGCTGCCGGGAAACGGTTTTATTTCAAGGTTCAAATGTCGTTCGCGGATCACGTCTTCGAGGTCGTGTTTGAGCAAATCGAATAGATGGCTGAGCCACAGCGGTTGCACATTGAGCGAGAGCAAATTGTTGTCTATCACTGAGACATCAATCATATCGTCAATGATCTGACGCAGGCGCTGGATGCCGATGTTCACGCCGTTCAACAACGTGTCTATCTGACCGTTGCTGTTTGGGCTTACGAGGTCGCGCATCATGGCTGTGTAGCCTTCGATCAGGGTCAACGGTGTTTTGAGTTCGTGCGCCGCAACCGAGATAAAACTGGACTTTGACCGGTCGAGGCGTTCCAGCTTTTGTTGCATCTCAGCCAGTTCGTTTGAGATGTACGTGACGCGTGCCTCCATTTCAAGGCGCGCAGTCTTCTCGAGCGCGTAGGTGTAAATGGGCATGACCGTTGTTAACAGATCGAGTGCGTCTTGCTCTGGAAGATTCTCGATGGCAACATCGTTTGTGATGGATATGATTTTGTTGAGCAGGTCGGAAACATTATTGTGCCTTTGCTGAAGATCGGTCAGAGTAGGGGAGCCGGTCCACTCGTGAATGACCGAATCCAACCAGGCCGGGTTGCCGCTGGTAACCGCCTGTTGCAGGCAACTGAAAAGACGATCCAGCTGCTGGCTAAATCCCTCGCGCGACCCGGCTCCGCGTGCGATACTGACCGACACGCGCTGTAACCAGGGCGCTCGAATTTGGTTTAGCAACTCATTGGCTTTCATGTTTGGCTCGACTTATCCCAAGTGTACGCCGTGCCGCCTCTTTTGGCAATTTTAATTCGATTATCGTTTTTGTTGGGAAAGCCAGGTTTGTAACACGTCTCCGACAATTTGCAGACTTTGCGCGGAGACATGTTCGGGCGTATCGGAAGTCGTGTGCCAGTATTGGTAGTTGATGTCAATGATGTCCACCGACGGGATGCCTGCCTGAATGAAGGGGATATGGTCGTCTTCAATGTAATATTTGGGTTCCGGGATAAAGATCTGTCCATAACCCAAATCCGCCGCGGTTTGCCAAATGGATTCACGGAGCGCAGGATCGGAATTAGCTTCCATTGGCAGGCTCAAATCTGAGTCGCCGACCATGTCCACCAGAATCATAACCTTTGGTCTCTCGATCATTTTTGCAACAAATGCCTTCGAGCCGAGCAACCAATCCCATCCTTGAATTTCGCCATTGTCTTCTGCGTCGAAAAAAACCAGCCAAATCGGAACCGTGTCGTCGGGCAGGCTTCGCGCGAGTTCGAGCAGGACGGCAACCCCCGACGCGCCGTCGTTCGCGCCGGGTACGGGCTGAGTCCATTTGGATGGATCAGGATCGCGGTTGGCGTAGATGCGCGAGTCGTAATGCGCGCCGAGAATGATCTGCGGTGCTTCGTTGGTGCGATGCGCGACCAGATTTTGGATGGGATGCCCCATGGATTCGGATTGTTGAATCTCCACCTGCCAGCCCGCGGGCTCGAGTTCGCTCCGCATCCAATCCAGGACTTTGGCGTGCGCGTCCGACCCGGGAATGCGCGGCCCGAACGCCACTTGCGTCTTCACGTCGGCATAGGCGCGGTCGCCGCTGAATTTCGTGGCGGCCGCCTCACGGTCCAGAATGAACGCCCGCGCGTACCAGCCAAGCGCGATGATCAATAAAAGTCCGATTGCCGAAAGATAGAGGATGGTGTTGCGTCTATTCATGCAATGTAAGAGTCTCTTCAAGATCGAGGAGTGCGCGATCTGCATAGAACTTAGCGCGCTCGCGTTTACCGAGTCGGGTTGTTTCGTCCAGCGCGGGCAGAATTCCAAAATTGGCTTTCATCGGCTGGAAGTCTTTGAGATCGGCATGTGCAACATAATGACACAGCGCGCCGAGCATGGTGGTCTGTGGAAGCGTGAGAGGCTGTTGTCCTTTGTGAACGCGGGCGGCGTTGATGCCCGCCAGCAGGCCGGTGGCGATGTTGCCCATGTACCCCTCCACACCGGTGATCTGCCCCGCGAAAAATAGATGATCGCGTTCGAGAAATTGAAGCGTGGGACGCAGAAGTTTTGGCGACGCGATGAATGTGTTGCGATGCATCTGCCCATAACGCACGAACTCCGCTTTTTCAAGTCCGGGGATGAGTCGAAAGACGCGCTTTTGCTCGGGATATTTCAGGTTGGTTTGAAAGCCAACAAGGTTGAACAGATTGCCCGCAAGATTATCCTGTCGCAGTTGAACGACTGCGTAAGGCCGCTTGCCCGTGCGCGGGTCTTTGAGGCCGGTTGGCCGCATCGGACCGAACATCAGCGAATCTTTGCCGCGCTCGGCGATGATTTCCACGGGCAGACAGCCCTCGAAGAAATGGCCGGCTTTTACGCCCGAGCGAATCGCATCTTCGAACGCGCGCAATTCAATCCGTTCGGCTCCCAGCAGAGCGTCAACGAACGCATAGTATTCGTCTTTGGTGAATGGACAATTGATGTAATCGCCGCCATCTTCTCCACCCTGATCGTAACGCGAGGCGCGGAAAGCGACTTGCACGTTGATGCTCTCGCGAGAGACAATCGGTGCGATGGCGTCGAAGAAATAGAGATGTTGCTCACCGCTCAGTTCGGCAATTTTTTGCGAGAGCGCGGGCGAGGTCAAGGGGCCGGAGGCGACGATGGCCAATGCCCTGGGAAGATCGGTAACTTCTTCGCGAATGACCCGGATGCAGGGATGAGTCTGAATCCGCTCGGTGACAGTTCGCGCAAAGAGTTCACGGTCCACAGCGAGAGCCGCGCCCGCGGGAAGCGCCGCGGCCTCGGCGCATTCCAAAAGCATGGAACCGAGTCGACGCAGTTCGTTTTTCAGCAGGCCGGAAGCCCGGTCCGGCAAATTCGAGCCAAGCGAGTTCGAGCAGACCAGTTCCGCCAGATATTCGGTCTCGTGCGCGCCCGTTGACAGGGCGGGCCGCATCTCGTAAAGATCAACACTCAGACCGCGTTGGGCGGCCTGCCAGGCGGCTTCACTGCCGGCCAGCCCGCCGCCAATCACAATTAAATCGGTCATTTTGAGGGCTATTGTACCATCCGCTCGTGCTGTATAATTTTAGGGAGAAATGTGTGTAGCCAATGAGTGAAAATGCCGAGACTCGGCTCAAAGAAGCCTGCCAACTGACAGCCGCGGCCTGGGCGGCGGTGGTCGAACGAGACAGCGGCCATTTGTTCATTCACACCGCGCATCGTTTGCCGAAATCCAAACGCGCTACCCTGATCAGATTTCTTTCCGAGGGATCATTGGACGCGTGGCTCTCCAACATGTTCAAAGGCACATCGGCTCGGCCTGCCCCTTTGCCGGCCAGCGCAAAACTGGGAGCGTCGCGTCTGTATGCTTTTCCAATTCCCGAAACTTCCCGCCTAATTCTTGTCGGCGCCAGCAAACAAAACGCGGGCGCGCAACGGATATGGCGTTTAATCGCCGGACTCATGCAAGACTCTGCAGAGAATGGCAGGGAAAATATCCTGCCGACCCTTCAGACCGAACTTCCCTACGACATGCCGCGCGCGCTCGAGCGCGTGCTTTCCAATTTTACACAGGAGGTGAATCCGCAGGGCGGATGGCTTGCAATCCATCGCGGCGATACTCTTAATGTCATGGCTGAATTCAATGATGCGCGTGTAGCCGGCCTTTCGCTTTCGATTGAGTCAAACACTCTGCTTAGGCGGATGAATCGCAATCTGGTTGATATGGCGGCTACACGGGAGCGCCCTGAATGGGAATATCTGCCTCACGCGCTTCGAAAATCAACAAATTATTGGGTTTGTTTTCCGCTTGTCATTGGTCAGCGGTTGATCGGGGCGGTAGCTTTATGGGCGCAGGCAGAGTTCACTGCCTCCCAAATAAAACGTCTGCGCGAACTCGCGCGTCGGCTGGCCCCGTCGGTAGAGATCATTGTCACTTTCAATGAGTTGACGGGCCATCTGCAACGCCTGGCTTTGCTCAACGATTTTGTGCTTACTGTATCCTCCGCGCAAAATCTCGAACAGATTGCGCGACGCGTGTTTGGCCTGCTCGTGCGCTCCTTCAGCGCGGAATTGATTACGTTGTATTTGCCCTCGGTGGACGGGAGGCTTGTGCGCGAATTCCGCACCCGCGATGGAAAATTTAGTTCGCAAAGCACGGCTCTCGCGGGACACCATATTCTGCCCTTCCTCAATGGGCGGATTCTACGGCTGAATGATTCCTCTCCTGATTTCAAACCTGTCTATTCTGGCGCTCGATCCAGCCTCATCGTCCCGCTCAAATATCGCGGCCAGACGATTGGCTTGCTTTCGCTTGAAAGCGTGCAAGCCGAGGCGTTCAGTCAATACGATGAACACCTCATGGTCGTCATCGCCAGCCATCTTGCCGGTCTTGTTGAATATGGCCGTTTGCGCGAAGAGGCGGAGGCCCGCGCTCGCAATCTGGGTTTGATCCACGAGATGGTCCAACAGGTCATCGGTCTCAGCGATAAGCAGGAAATGGCGCAAGTCACTGCAGATTTGCTCGCGCAGTACTTTGCTTATGAGTTGGCGGTCGTCATGCTGGCGAGTGAAAATTCTCAATCACCGGTGGTTGGATTTGGCGGCTCGCGCGGGTCGCTGGTGCGGCGTCTTCTGAAGCCCGATGCTTTTATGGCTGGCGCGGGCATTACCGGTCATGTTTTGTACACAGGCGAAAGCATATTGGTCAATGATACCAGCCAGGATCAACTATACAAAAAACTGGAGGGCTGGGATGCCGGCTCGGAGATGTGCGTTGCATTGAAACAAGGCGATCGCATTCTTGGGTTTATTGACGTGGAAAGCAGTCAGCATAATGCGTTTACGAACAACGACCTTTTGGCGATGGAGTCATTGGCGGGCGTATTGGCTACCGTTGTTCTGAGTTCGGATCAATATCAACGGTTGCAGGAGACTGTGAATCAACTGCGCGCCGCACAAGTGGAATTGCGGGCGCGCATGTCTGCCCAGCGCGAGGCCGAGAGCCGATTGGTGCAGGCCGCTAAACTCGCCGCGGTGGGTGAAATGGCCGCCGGTATCGCGCATGAATTGAATAACCCGCTCACAACGGTGACAGGTTTCACCGAGCTCATTCTGGATGAAACGCCCAGAGATGCGCCGCATCATGCCGATATGGAGATGGTTTTGCATGAGGCTCTGCGGGCGCGAGGCGTTGTCAGGCGGCTGTTGGATTTTGCCCGCCAGGGCGAACGAACCCGCTCAAAGTCCGATTTGAACGAGATTGTGGATGATGTCATGGCGCTGACGAAGCATCTCATCCATACCAGCGGTGTGCAACTTGATGTTCTGTTTGCCAAAGACCTCCCGTGGGTCTCTGTGGACAGCAATCAGATAAAGCAAGTGCTGTTGAATCTAGTGCACAATGCGTTGCAAGCCATGCCGAACGGCGGTCAACTGGAGATTGCTACGGGAACGCGCGCCAGAGATAATCACGAATGGGTGATCGTTTCAGTGAAAGATAGCGGCGTGGGAATTGACGCGCAAAGCAAAGAGCGAATCTTCGAGCCGTTCTATACGACAAAGGGAAACGCTGGAGGCACAGGCTTGGGCCTGTCTGTAACGTATGGAATCGTAACCGATCATGGCGGGACCATTGAAGTTGAGAGTAAGCCTGGCGCAGGTTCGACATTTACTGTATGGCTGCCGGTCTGATTATGGACCCTATTTCTGTTCTTGTCGTAGATGATGAACCGGGCATTGCGCTGTTGTGCAAACGCCTCCTCTCGCGGGCCGGATATTCTGCGACGGCGATGACCAATCCGCGCGAAGCGGTGGAATGGTTGAAACAAAACAAGGCTGATCTTCTTCTGGTGGACATTCGTATGCCGGACGTGGATGGATTTGAAGTTATTACTCACGCGCGCCGGCTTCAGCCTGATCTGGCGATCCTTGTCATGACCGGGTTTGGCACCGTCGAAACCGCGATCCATGCCTTGCGTCAGGGTGTGGACGGTTTGCTCTTGAAGCCATTTGAAAAAAGTGCCGAACTTGTAGATGCAGTCAAACAAGCGCTGATGGATAGTCAACAAAAACGCGACGCGGCACGCATCTACGCATTGCGTCCATTGTTTGAAGTGACCGAGTCGTTGTTCTCTGAAACCCGCAGTGGGTCTCTATTGGAATTGATTGTCAACGCAATTCTAGGACATTTGCGATGCGCTCATGCGGCCTATTATCAATATTCTTCCGATGAGGGAAGGTTCGTTCCCCTCGCGAGCCAGGGAAAAATGCTGGCGGATTTCATTATTCAGGTGGATGCCACCGGCGCGCCGATCATGGTCAATGCCAGCGGCCCGGGCGATGCAAATGCGCAAGCGCGATTGAATAAGGCCCAACTTGGCGCGGCAATGCTTGTGCCGATTGTGCGGCAGGGATTCCGCGGCGTGTTTTTCGCGGGCCGAAATCTCAACGAACCGCCGTTCAGTGAAGCCGATATGGAGATGTTTCTGATCTTGTCGCGCCAGGCCGCGGCCGCCATCGAGAATGCCCGTCTTTATGATGAACAACGCGCCTACGTTCGCAAGATCGAAGAATCGCAGAATGCGTTATTGCAAGCCGAGAAGATGGCCGCCGCCGGGAGATTGAGCGCATCCATTGCGCATGAAGTCAATAACCCTCTGCAATCTGTGCAGAATTGTTTACATCTGGCTGGTCGAGAAGATTTGCCTGCTGAAAAACGCAAGGAATATTTTGACATGGCGCGCGTCGAACTCGAACGGCTGTCGCTCACCGTTCAACGCATGTTGGATTTCTATCGCCCCGGCGCCGTCCAATCTCAGTTGGTTGATCTCGGTGAATTGCTCAGTTACGTGGTCAATCTCACACAAAAGCAAATGGATGAGCGCGACATTCGCGTCAAGCTCGAGTTGCCGGCAGTTCTTCCGCCCGTGCAGGCTGTCAGCAGTCAAATTCAACAGGTCTTCATCAACATGATTCTCAATTCATTTGACGCCATGCCGGATGGCGGATCGCTTCGCATCGCGGGACGCGCCGCGCGAGGCGGCGTTGAGATTTTATTTCAAGATACCGGGCCGGGCGTCCCGCGCGAAAAACAATCCAACATCTTTGAACCGTTCTTCAGCACCAAAGAAGGCGGGACAGGCCTCGGCCTCACCGTCAGTTACAACATCATCTCGGCCCATGGCGGGACCCTTGAACTGCTACCGGATCAAGGAAAGGGTGCCACCTTTCGCGTTTTTCTGCCTACAGGAGAGAAGCAATGAAATCGAATATCCTCGTTGTGGACGATGAGAACGTCGCGCGCCAGTCGCTGACCGACATTCTGAAACTTGAAGGATACAATGTGGCCTCGGCTTCCAACGGTCAGGCGGCCATTGAATATCTCCGCACACATCCCATTGACTTGATGATCGTTGACCTGCGCATGCCCGGCATGGACGGCCTGGAGGTCGTGCAGGTGGTCAATCAAACCTCGCCGGATACCGAGGTCATCCTGCTCACTGCGCATGGCTCCACAGACTCGGCGATTCAGGCCTTGCGCCTGCGCATCCACGATTATTTGACCAAGCCCGCCGCGCCTGCCCAGGTGATTGCAAGTGTGAAAAAGGGACTCACGCGGCGCAATACAAAGCTCCAGGCCAAGAGCGGAGTCGGCGAGGTGGCAGACGTGGACGAAACCATCAAAGAATTCAAGTTAAAAGATGGGACGGTGGTTGATCTCTCGCGTCGGCAGATTCGCTTTGGAAAAAAACTTGAACATTTGACTCCCGCCGAGGGGCGCCTTCTGCGAATCTTGATGGAAAACGAAGGCAAAGTATTTTCGCATCGCGAATTGGTTTTATTGGTGCAGGGATACGACACGTCTCAACGTGAGGCGCCGGAAATCCTGCGCCCGCTGGTCAGCAGACTGCGCCATAAATTGGAGCAGTTTCCATCATTGTCGGAACGCGTGGCCAGCGTGCGAGGTACGGGCTATGTTTATGAGGGTGGAAAATAACTCTAGCGCGAAGGAATAAAAAGAACCGTCATTGAATTTGTGACGGCTCTTTTTATTCGTGCGGTCCCCACGGAATATCGCGTGGAATATCCGGCGGGCGAATCCAAGAGAGCCATCCGCTTTTGCCGTGAGGGATGGATAGCGGTTTTTCGAGTCTGACTAATAAGAGGCTGATCGCCAAGCCGACTGCGCCCAGCCATTGTATGGGTGCAAGCTGTTCGTGCAACCAAACATAACTAAAGAAAATTGTGACCAGCAATTCTCCCAACCCCAGTAACGCCGTTTGCATTCCACCGATGTGCTTGACGCCGAGGAACAAAGCCAGGCGTGAGAGCGATGTCACCAAGGTCAAGCCAAAGACCGGCCACCAGGGAAGAGCCAAAGTTGGCCATTGCCTGTCGAACAGCAAGTAGGCAGGCGCCACGACGGCGCTCATCGAAACTAATGTGTACAGCGTAACAGTCGGCGCCGGGACCTCGTAGAGCACTCTTTGATTGATAGGCAGATGCAAAGCGTAAAGCGCAGCTGAACCGAGCATCATCCATACGCCGGTGGGATCTGCCGGGTGGGAGGGGAGGCTGGTGAGCAGGAGCACAGCCAGCGTCGCGAGTGCGATGCGGGAAAGAGTCAAACGACTGGGTGGTTGATGATCCAGACTGAGCCAGATCGCCACGAAGAACGGATAGAGGGAATATAGCATTTGCCCAACACTGGCGCTCAAGCGATGCAGAGCCATGTAATACAAAATCGAGCCGAGACCGTTGATTGCGCCGGCGATAAAGCAACCGATTAATCCAACCGGGAAGATATAAAGGAATTGACGATAAAAGATGAGGACGATCAGGAAGACCAGAGCCGCGGCCATGCTGGTCCTCAGGGCGACGACCGCTAGCGGCGAGAACCCAGCGTTGATTGCCAGTTTCCCAAACACAGGTGAAAGCCCAAGGAAGACTGCCGAACTCAGCGCCGCGATAATCCCGTTATTTCGTTTGTGCATCAGCAACCAGTAGTGTGATTCATCCAACCTATATTACTTGATCAATGCCTTCACTTCATCGAGAAATTCATCGTTGAGAAAATCGCCTTTTTGCATCAGGGATTGAATCTGCGAGCCGAGGCGGGCTTTTTCATCGGCTGTCAGTTCTTTTGCTGTTGCCACGATCACCGGGATATTCGCTGTTTCCTGATTCGCTTTCAGGGCGTCCATCACAGCAAAGCCGTCCATTTCGGGCATCATCAAATCCAAAATGATCAGGTCAGGAAGTTCGCGCTGGATCAGTTCAAGTCCTTCTTGCCCGTTGGTCGCTTCAAAGATCTTGAAGTCACCTTGGGATTGCAGAATTCTGCGGATCAACCTGCGCGCCTCGGCAGTATCGTCCACAATGGCTACGCGGGGGAAGCGATTGGGAGCGACCTGGTTAAGTGCAGACAGCAGGCCTTCCTCCGGCGTGGCCGTTTGTTTTGTCGGGAATTCAACATCGCGCGTCCAGTTTGTGCCGAGGACAAATTCCTCGGCGGGCATGGTATGCCCCGTACAGTTGACAACGATCGTATCGGTCGGTTTGATGACGCCCGCACGAATCAGTTTGAACAGACCGGCAAAAGCAACCGCCGCGGCGGGTTCGGCAGAAATACCTTCCATCTTTGCCAGTACGTGCATGGCGCGGAAGGCTTCTTCATCGGAAACGCTTTCAAAGGCGCCTTTTGTCTCGAGGACGCGCTCGCGCAATAATGTATAAGAACGTCCCGGGTCGCCGGTGGCAAGGGTTTCGATATGAGTCTTTGGAGTGGTGACCGGAATAGCCGTTTCGAGTCCTTGCTTGAAACTATTCACCATCGGCGCGCAACCATCGGCTTGAACGACTGCGATGGATGGAATGCGATCAATCAGTCCCATTTGCTTCAACTCGCGGAATCCTTTATAGATTCCAAGCGGACCCATCCCGCCGCTGATGGCTTGCACATACCAGTCGGGCGTGCGCCACACGCTCGGCTTTCCGTTGTTGGTCGTAATGGGCTGGAAAGCCGTCAGCTGTTCCGCGATTTCATACGCGATGGTCTTCATGGCCTCAATGGATGTAATCGTCCGCGCCCCCATATCTTGATAGAGACTGCGCTGGCGCGCAAACTCCGCCGCAACCTGCTTGACCTGATCGTATGAACCTGTGACTTTTACCACCTGACTGCCATACAAAGCGATCTCCCGCATCTTAACCGCTGGAACGAGGCTGGTCACAAAAGCCCAGAGTTTTATCCCGGCCCGCGAGGCATACGCTGAATACGCAATCGCCACGTTGCCTGTTGACGCCGCGACCATTTCTGTGATGCCTGCTTCCTTGAGCGCCGCGATGGTGACGGCGGCCTGCCTGTCTTTGAAAGAACCTGTTGGCCCTTGTCGTTCATCTTTTATAAACAGATTCGGCGTGCCAAGCATCATCCCTAGATTGACGGCTTGAACCAGCGGCGTCCCGCCCTCGCCAAGAGTCAATGTGGGGTTTGGGTTGCGAATCGGCAGAAGTTCGCGATACCGCCACAAATCAAAAGGACGATTCGGGAGTTGAAGAGGCAGAGTCTTGGCGAATGTCTCGTAGTCATATTCCGCCTCGCGCCACTGGCTGTTGCATCGTGGGCAGTTGGTTGATGTTGGAAAATAGGGTGCAGTATGTCCGCAATCAAGACATTTGATGGTGAATGCCATTCTTGTTTTTATTTCCTCGGTTCGACGCGTTTGAGGGCGCGCTCGATTGTGTTTAATAGATCGTTCTCGTTGAGCGATCCTTTACTGACCAAGCGCTGACCAAACTCGGCCATTTGTTTTTTCTGTTCGGCGTCCAAATCGCCGCCGCTGACCACGACCACGGGAATGTCGCGCATCTTGGCGTTTTCACGCATCTTCTCGAGGATGGTGAATCCATCTAATTCGGGCATGAACAAATCGAGAATCACAGCTTGAGGCGTGTGGGACGAGATCATATCCCAGCCGCGTTTGCCGCCTTCGGCCAGGGTAACCTTGTATTTGCCGTGCGCTTTGAATATTTTTTCCATGAGCCGCAGGGCATTCGGATCATCGTCTATGACGAGGACCTCGCCAATGCTTCCATCTCCGTTGAGTCGATTCAACGCGTTGACCAGGTCTTCCTCCAGAATCGGTTTCAGCAGATAATCAGCCGCGCCGAGGCTGAAGCCGCGTTCCTGTTCCTCGATGATGGAGCAGACGACGACCGGAATGTCGCGGGTTTCGCCATCTGCTTTTAAGTCATTGAGGACGGCCCAGCCGTCGTATCCCGGCATCATGATGTCAAGCGTGATCGCGTACGGCTTGAGCTCGCGCGCGCTTTGCCGCGCGCGCTTGGGATCCGTAAGGGCAACTACTTGATATCCGCGCGGCTGAAGGTATCGCTCGTAAAGCGCGATGACCTGTGGATCATCGTCCACGGCGAGAACGATTTTTGCGTCACCTCTCTGACCGTGCGCTTCGTCTTTACTGCTGGCAATGGGCAGAGTGAAATAGAAGGTACTTCCTTTCCCGACAATGCTGTGTACGCCGATCTTCCCGCCGTGCATGTGGATCAATTGCTGGCTGATCGAAAGACCGAGACCTGACCCGCCGGTCTTGCGTGTGGGGGAATCGTCCACTTGCGAGAACGGTTGGAAGAGTTTGCTTTGGTCTTCCGCGGCGATGCCGGGACCGGTATCGGTCACGCTGACAATAATTTCCTTACGACCCGTTCCGCTGGTTTGAACATACGCGTCCACAGTGATCTCGCCCTCGTCTGTGAATTTCGCGGCGTTGGAGAGCAGGTTTAGCAGAACCTGACGTACGCGGAGCGCATCCGCCCGGACCATGGGTAGATCGGCATGAATGTTGCGGACAAGCTTGATGGGTTTATCTTTCACCAAGCCGCTGGCGGTGGACATGATGTTACTGATCAAGTCTGTCATGTTCACATCATCGAAAGCCAGCTCCATCTTGCCGGCCTCCATCTTTGCCAGGTCGAGTACGTTGTTAATCAGACCGAGCAGATGTTGGCCGGAGTTATAAATAGCCGTGAGGTCTTGCTGTTGCAAATCAGTAACTGGACCGTCAATGCCTTTCAGAATCACGCGCGAGAAGCCGATGATCGAGTTCAGCGGCGTGCGCAATTCATGGCTCATGTTTGCCAGGAATTGACTCTTGAGGCGGTCCAGCTCACGCATTTCCATCACAGCCTGTTGGGAGAGTTCGTATGATCGGGCGTTGTCAATAGCGATTGCAACCTGATCGGCGAGGATTTGAAGCACTGCCAGGTCGTCCTGCGTGAACGCGCCAACATTTTGGGATTGGATATCCAGCGCGCCAATGATGCGGCTTCCGACGCGCAATGGGATGGCCGCCTCCGCGCGCGTTTCAGGAAGTAAGGGATTTGGTTTGTGAATTGAATCGAGGGCAGTGTTGTTCACCACCACCGGCTCGCCATTGAGGGCAACCTTTCCCACAATGGATTTATCGTTGACGGGCAAGCTGTGTTCCCGCTGCTTCATTTCCGCGCCGGCCGCGCCTGTGGCCTCGCGCAACACGGCATTGAATCCGGTCTCTTCCACAACGAAGATGGCGGCATGGTAATAACCGAATCTTTCACTGACCAGATTGACGGTGCGGCTAAAGATGGTGTTCAGGTCGAGAGTGGAAGTCACCAGACGACCGATCTCTGCAGACGCGGCGAGATATTCATTCCGACGTTTGAGAGCCTCTTCAGTGCGCTTCGTTTCGGTCATGTCGTGATGAACGGCCAGAAAACCTATGATGCGGCCTGCTTCATCCAGGATTGGGCTGTTTGTACCTGCAATTGGGACAAGGCGTCCATCTTTTGTTCTGTTGGTAATCTCGCCCGATACGGTATTTTTGGATAACAAAGTGGCCCAGAATTGTTTATAGTCATCTGGCGAAAGGAGACCCGATTTAATGATGCGTGGTGTTTTTCCAATCGCTTCCTGTTGACTAAAGCCATAAATTTTTTCAAAACCGGGGTTAGAGTAGATGATCGTACCATCGGGATCGGTGATGAAGACCGCGTCGTCTGAATGGTCAATGCCGAGTTTGAATTTGGAAAGATCCTCCTGGGCGCGTTTCCGCTCGATTGCCACGGAGGCCTGAGCCGCGACCAGATTTAAAGTATCCCGATCGTTTTCCGTGAGTCGAATATGGGGATCGTATGTTTGAACGACCATCACGCCAAGGCGTTGAGCGCCGCTTCTTAACGGGACCCCCAGCCAATCGGTCCCGCGCGTGCCGCCGCCCTTCACTTCGCCGGTGCGTTCCAGTTCATCATATACTTCGGGCGTGACGAGCAAAGGCTTTCCGGTCCTCAATACATAACTTGTTAAACCACGCCCGGGTTTTTGCGGAGGCCAGGGTTCATCGTGTTCATCCTGATAGTATGGGAAGGTCATCAGATCACTGCGCTCGTCGTAAAGCGCCACGTAAAAATTGCGAGCCGGCATCAATGTGCTCACGCTTTCGTGGATCGTGCGCAGAAGAGTGACCATGTCGGGCGAGGCTAATGCCCCTTCCGAGATGCGGGTAATGGCATTTTGAATTAATTCGTTGTACTTGCGCTCGGTGATATCGCGGGCAACGAGGAATACCTGATTTTCGTTAAGTTTCGAAACGCTTGCGTCGAACCAGTAGATTTTTTGGTTGATATCCAGCGAATATTCCAGTTTGACCGTTTCGCCTGTTTTAATGGATTGCTCAATAGCGGCCATGATGGGCTTGCTGGTTTCGGGCGGCAAAACCTCGCTGGTTTTCCTGCCAAGCATGTCCTCGGGTGGTCGGAACAAGCGGGAAGGATTGGTTGGAGCGATGCGCTCGTAACGGCCTTCTTTATCCAAGACGATGATCACATCATTCATGGCCGCGAACAGGGCGCGTAATTCAGATTCAGAACGCGCCACGGCTTTCTGACTTTCGCGTGTTTCCTCGAATAGACGCGCGTTTTCTATGGCAATGGAGGCTTGCCGCGAAAGCCCCACAAGCAGATCCAATTCACTGGGTTGATATTCCGTTCCTCGTCCGGTGCGCCACACGGCCATCAGGCCGTTGACTCTGTCGCCGGCCATGAGAGGCGCGCCCATCAAATGCTCATAAGGCTTGATTTCTGTTCCGGCCACAGGAACGGCGCGGTCATCATGAAGTGCGTCATTGATAATCTCTGCTTTTTTGCTGTGAGCAATGCCACCGAGGAGGCCTTCGCCAAGGTTGATCGCATCTTTCTTAATGGCATCGGCCTCTTCGCCAACGACCGCAATTGCTCGAAAGACTTGCCCATTTGGTTCGGGAATGTACACAGCACTGCTGACGGAGCCGAGCAAGTCTTTGGCATGTGTGGCGATTCGTTCCAACACTGTCTGAAGGTCAAGAGAAGCGGACACATCTTGGCCCACCTCCGCCAGTGCGGCCATTTCGCGCGCGCGGCGTTGCGCTTCCTGGAATAACCGGTTCTTTTCAATGGCGATAGCGGCCTGCCCGATCAGCGACATCAGCCGTTGAAGATTCTCTTTCGTGAAGGAAACTTGTACTGGATAATACGCGGCGAGGAAACCAACCCAGTCCCTGCCGATGCTGAGCGGCGCATATAATGCGCTTTTCGCCTTGAAACGCTCGACCAGAAGTATGCGCGTGTTCTTGTCGAGGCGCTCGTCGGTGGCGGTATCTTCCACGATAGTTGGTTCTGTTGGACTCAGGAACTTGACTGCGGGATAATCTTTGACAGATTGCTTCGCCGCCTGGTGGCTTGGATTGGAGGGATCGGTGGGCCAGTCCGCGATCAAGGTCATCATATCGGGAGTTTGTTGATCGTTCCACGGCCGATCGAATTGTAGTAAGCGTCCAATATGGGCTTTATCGAGAATAGTGTACTTTCTCAAGATGGCGAAGATGTCATCGAATGTCTGGCTTGCATTCAGTTCGGCATTGGCGCGATAGAGGCTTTCGGTTTCACTGAAAGCCTTTTGCGTTTCCTGAAACAGCCGGGCATTTTCGAGAGCCAGTGACAACTGGTCGGCAACTTGTTTGACGAGCATCTGCTCTTCCATGGCCCACGTGCGCGGCGCGGAATCATCTACGACGCGTAATGTCGCCCAATTTTTCTCGTCCTTGCGAAAGGCGAGGGACATGGCGCCGGTTGTACTTGTAACCGCGGACGGCGCAACGGGAGATTCTTCCGGCTTTGGGGCGGCGGGTTTGGCGGGAGCGGCTTTCGGTCGCAGCGGAGGCGGGAGTTTGGAAGGCGACAACATCCCGGTCTTTTTCAAAGGCCGTTTTTGCGGTTTGACATCTTCCTTACTGACGTCGTCGAAGATATGCTCAAGCCGTTTGTTGATCTTTTTCTTTGACATATTCCATAAGCTCCTGGGCCAGTTCGCGATATTGTTGCGAACCGCGAGCGCCGGGTTTGTAACGTGTGATGGGCAGACCAGCGATGGGGCTTTCGCGCAGTTTTGTGTCCACTTCGATCACGGTTTTGAAAAGGCCTTCGCCAAACGTGTTTTGAAGTTGTTCCTGAATGTTTCTGTGTGTGCGATTGCGGCGATCAAGCAAGGTGATCAGAATTCGATAGCCGAGCGCCGGGTTGCTTTCAAGTCGCACCCGTCGAATGATGCCCATCATGTTGCGCAGGGCATAGGCTGAAAAATACTCGGCCTGGGTTGGGATAAGCAGAAGGTCGGCGGCGCTTAACGCATTTGTAGTGATCGCCCCGAGGAATGGGGGACAATCAAGCAATATATAATCATAGAGGAGCGGCCCCGCATTTTCAATGGCTCGTTTAAGCCCGGCAGTGTAATGAGTTCGTACCGGCAGAAATTGCTCTGCGCTTTCAATGCTGGAGTGTGAGGGGATCAAATCGAGATTTGGAACGTCACTCGCAAGCCGCGCGCTCATCAATGGCGCGGATTCGATCAAGATGTGGCTGGAGGTGACTGCCGCAGAGCCAGGTTCAATGCCAAGTGCAAGCGTCAGGTTCGCCTGCGGATCGAGGTCCATCAGCAAAACTTTATTTCCAGCATCTGCCAGCGCGGCGCCCAGCGAAAGTGTGGTGGTCGTCTTTGCGACGCCGCCCTTTTCGTTCGATATCGCGACTATGTAACTCATTTTTTCGCTCCATTTCCGCGTTGCCCGTCTTTGGTGTCCTGCGGGGTTGAAGAATAAATTTCGTGTTGGTTGTCCTGCGAAACATTGATCGCTTGTGGGATTAACTGGACTTGCGTTGCGCCCAAAGCGTTTCTCAGTTCGTCCAGTGCAGTTCTAATCATTTCATCAGGATCGTTGGTGCTTCGAATCTTCGAAGTAATTTCAGTAACGATTCGTTCGCGCTCCGCGCGTCGGCTGGTTTCGTCGAAGAGGCGCGCATTCTCTGCCGATAGTGCCACTCGCTCCGCGACTGCCTCGACGAGGTCAATCTGATCTTGACTCCAGTTCCGATTATCCTGTGATTGAATGACCAAATTGCCAATCAGCTCTCCACGCAACTTAATCGGGACCGTGAGGCGGGTATGAGTTTGCTCCTGGTCTTTATCCAAACTGACGGGCGCGTCCAGTGGCGCCGCACCGCGCGGCGTGTACCGGTATCCAGCCAGTTGCTGTTCGCGCGGCAGTCGGCTCCACGCCTGACGCAGATATTGACGATATAACGCTTCTGCTTCTTCAAGAGATCGGCGCGTGGATTCATACAGCCTCGCGTTATCAATCGCGAGAGTAACCTGATCGGCTAGCGTGTTCAGCACACTGACATCCTCGTCTGAGAAAGCATTTTCTTCCGTGCTCTGAACATCCAGCACACCGACTACTTTTCCGGCAGAGCGTAGAGGCAAAGCCATTTCTGATTTCGTCTCGGGCAAGTCCGGGTTGTTGAAGTACGCCGCATCTTGGCCTACACTGCTGGCGATGCGCGGCTGACCGGTGCCTGCGACGTTACCTACAATGCCTTGTTCGCCAACGCGGAGGTTGTGGCCGCGCGCCAGCATTTTCTGCCCACCTTCGCTGTTGGCGGCTGTGAGATAGGTCAAGAAATCGTTTTCGTCGTTCAAGAAGATGCCGACGTGATAATAGCCAAATTGCTCACTGATCACGGACGCAATCTTTGGCAGTAATTCTTCTGTTCCGCGAATCGAGTTGATGGCGCGTCCCACCTGTGCGATGGCTTCAAATTGCCGGGCGCGACGTTCGTTCTTCTGGTTGGCGATTTGTAGTTCGGACGTGCGTTCCGCGACCCGTTGTTCGAGTCCCAGAAGGGTGTTTCTCAAACGCGATGTCATGACATTGAAGGCCGCGGCCAATACGCCGATCTCATCTTGTCCGTGTACTTCTGCTTTCGCTTCAAGATTGCCGCTGGCGATTTCTTCAGCGGTGCGCGTCAACTCGCCAAGTGGGCGCGCCAGCCGATTGCCCAGCGTCAGCGCGGCGATGAGGGAAACAAGTAATATTGCGGCTACCAGCAGACCGCTCAGTACCAATGTGTTCTTGGAAGATTGGGCAATTTGTTCTTTTGCAGCGATGGAGCCTGTGAGCAATTCATGAGACGGAACAATGATGGCAAGGCCGTAACCGATTTCCGGGACAGGGCGATAGACAACAAACCGCTCTATGCCGTTTATAGAGATTGTTTCCAGGCCGCTTTGCCCGGTGCTAATGCTTGTTAGAATGGTCCAGAAATAGGCGGGAATTTGAGGCGGCGCCTTGGTCTGATCAAGAGGCTGTCCAAGGGGAAACGCGTCGGGCGCGATCCCCAAATCTGCGTAGGCGGCTGGCGGCATGGCAATCAGCCGTTTATCTTTATCTACAAGGAAGGCATAGCCGGTTTCACCAACTTTGATGTTGGAGACCAGGGCTGTAATTCGGTTCAGTTGGAAGTCCATCGCGGCAACGCCGCGGAAGTTTCCTCTCGAGTCAAAGACAGGAACACTTCCGGTAATTACGAGGCCGTTTTGAGCGGCGTCCAGATACGGGTCTGACCAAACGGGCGCGTGTGAAGGATTCTGTGCAGGCGCGGCTTTTACAAACCAGGGACGTTTGGTAATATCAAAATCCGGGGGCACTAAAGACGCCAGGTCAATGTTTGGATAATAAATGGTCTCACCCGGACCGCCACCGAAGTACACTGCAATCGCATCCGGATTGGATTTGAGGAAGGTCGGTGCGACAAAATCCAGTTGCTTGAGCGTATTTAGTTCTTGATTCAGCGGATCGCTCAGTTCAACGCTGGCGGGGATGAAGACTGAACCAACATCGCTTCTCTGATTGTCCCAACTTCCGTTCGGCAGACGATATAACTGCTGAGTCGCGTCCCAATACGTTCCGGTTCCCAGAATGGTCTCCTGCGCGAAAAACTTCTCGGTCGTTGAGCCGAGATTGACGATATCTTTCTTTGCAGATGCAAAGAAATTGTTGAGCGCGTTTGCCTGTTCCGAGCTGACAGCGGACAGTTCATCTTCTGCGTGTTGTTGTACACTTTGATCGAGTTGATTGGTCAGATACGCACTCTCTGCCTGGGCGCGATAGTAAATGTAATATCCCATAGCTGCAATGGCAATAAAGGCAATGAACACACTGCCTACGATCAGCCTTGTGCGAAAACTGAAAGCCCCGAAGGAGGTTTTATTCTGGGGAGAAATGTTTTTCATGTTAATTAATTCTCCGACCTTTCAACTTCCCTGCCGCCTTGAAACTGGATAATAACTTCTGAGCCGGGAATGGCGCGTCCCAATTCTTCCACTGCGGTTTGGAGGACGTTTCGTATGTTCGTAGAGGCGCTGATTTTGGATGTAATCTCGCCCAGCGCTTGTTCCTTGGCGGCGCGTCGTTGAGCGCTATCGAAGAGGCGGGCGCTCTCGAGCGCGCCGCTCAATTGATCGGCAATCACCTCGGCGGCTTGTTGCTCGATTTCGGTCCACTGGGCGCGCTCTGGTTTTGCCAGTTTCAATACGCCAATGGATTGTCCGCGCACAAGGATGGGTACATAGATTGTGCTTCCATCGCTGGAGGCTGTTGTTTTTGCCTCCATGGCGGTTTTGAGCGCTTCAGGTGACCAGTTGCCTGCATCTATCATAGATACCCCGCTCTTTTCGCTGGTGGTTCGGAAGCCAATTGCCCCATCGGCCCCCAATCTCTCTTTCCATGCCATGCTCGCGATTTCACCAAACGCACGCCTGGTCGCTTCTACAGCGGCCTGACTCTCTGCCAGCAAACGCGCATTCTCTATTGAAATTGCCAACTGGTCGGCGACCACTTGCAGAGTCTCAATGTCTTCCTGGGTAAATGCAAGAGGCTCGGTGGACTGTATATCGAGGACGCCAAGGATTTGTCCCTTAGCGCTTAATGGAAGAGCCATTTCGGAGTGTGTATTCGGCAAATCCGGGTTATCGAAGTAAACAGCATCCGCTCCAACGTCGAGAGCGATGCGCGCCTGTCCACTTTGAGCAACGTTACCCACGATGCCCACACGTCCCACTTCGAGTTTGTGTCCTCGAACCAGCATCCTTTGGCCGCCTTCACTGTTAGTGGCGCGTAGCACGGCGAACTTGCCAGCCTCATCCAGCAGAAAGATGCCTGTGTGATAGAAACCGAATCGCAGACTCAACAGTCGCGCGGTCTGGTTGAGGAGCGCATCGAGGTCCTGAATGGATGCTGATGTTTTGGCAACTTCAGCCGCTGTGCGCAACAGCGATGCGCGCCGTTCGATTTCTGCCGTGCGTTCGGAGACGCGTTGCTCCAGCCCGCCAATTAACTCTCGAATCTGGGCGGTCATTTTGTTGAATGCCTCGCCCAATATGCCAATTTCGTCGCCGCTTGTAACTTCTGCCATGCGTGTGAGATCGCCCGCGGTAACGGCTTCCACGGTCCCGGTTAACCCTTCAATGGGCTTCAGCGTACGGCGAATCGTGAGCCATGCTATGCTTAACAAGATAGCGAGGCCGACCATTCCAATCACTATGGCAATCTTCTGAAACAGATACAAAGGGGCTAATAGTAGATTTATAGGCTCCTGGGAAATAACGCCCCAGCCATTGTCCATTAAGTAAATGTAAGCGCGCCACCGAGTACCGTTCTCATCAGTGAAGTCCATGATGCCCGTGGTTCCCTTCCGCATTGCTGCTACAGGAGGATAATTACTGAAATCATGCAGGTTATCCCCTTCGGTTAATGCGGGATCAGGATGCGCAATCACATTATTTCTATTGTCTACAACAAAAATAAGAATTTCTTTGCCTTCGCCTGTAGCTGATATCACTTCATTGGCAACATCATCTAATGTAGAGACAATGGACGCAACGCCAATGATCCTCCCTGAGGCATCTCTGATAGGCGTTGACATATTAAGAGCCGGTTTACCGTTGGTTCGACTGATTAACGCCTCTAGAGTGATGGGCGCTCCTGACTTTGCGCCAAGAAACCAGTTCCGATCATGATAATCTTTTGGCGCCGCGCCGTCATTGCGTGCAATATTGATGCCGTTAAGGTCTGTGGTCTGAACCAGGAATAAGTTTGGATATGCCTTTGCCATTGCGACCAAGGCAGGCCGTTGTAGCTGCGGGTCCATGCTTGTAATGTCAGGAAGACTGGCAAGTTCTGTCAAGGCGCGGCCATGTAGGTCAAGCCATGTGTTCAAGGTGGTATTTACGATTTGATCGTGTACTCTCAGGCTTTGATTGGCTTGTTCTTCAATGATTGCCCCCGCGCGGGATGTGACTACAATTGCTATGGCCGCAACAACGGGAAGCGAGATCATCAGAATCAGCGCAGAGAGGCGAGCCGCCACTCTGAACTGCTGGAACTGGCGGACGAAAACAATGCCAAATATAGACGCGGCAATAACCAGGAATGTTGTAAGCCCCAGTTGCATTATGGCCGGCGCGGCCAGGCGGCCCTCTGGAACGAATAAATCAATAAAGATGGTAAGTGCTGAGAATACTGCCCCAAGGAATATCGCGCGTTCGGCCTCCTGCCCCTCCAAACAAATACTGGCAACGATGGTGATCAGGATGGCAAGGCTGGTTCCAAGAATTAAACCTAATCCTGAAAGCAGGAGTGGAGGCACAGCGAAACTGATGTATGCTGAAATTAATATAAGCCATATGCCTGCTCGAATACGTCCCTGGCGTATGAGGAAAAAGCTAATCAGCATGCATACCGCTAAGAGCCAAACGTCAATGCTGACCGCGAATACCTGCCATGCGCCGCTCTGCATGGCTACATAATCATAGAAACCGGCAGTAAGAGCGGAAATTCCCGCACCCCAAGCGGCAATAATTTTTGCATTTCGCTCTCGCTGAGAAGGGATAGTTGAAAGTGATCTGCTGGTAGTCATAGGACGGACCCTGTTCTCTCGGGACATTGTTTCAGACGTAGACTTATTGCTATTGTCTGTTGCCGTTCTTCTTTTCGGGCTCATGCGCGTTTGGCAGGCCCAAACGCACTTCGGCCTCTTTCAAGTTAAAAGCTTTCTGCAGTTCTTGTGCGGCTGTTTTAAGAACAGTCTCCAGGTCAAGCGTGGATCGTAGCCGTCCTGCGAGTTCGCTCACCAACGTGTCGGCTTGAGCGCGTTGTCTGGTTTCTTCGAGCAGGCGGGCGTTCTCAAGAGCTGTGGCCAGACGATCCGCGGCTTGTTCGATCATGGCGATTGTTTTATCGGATACCTCCGGGCTTTGGAAGCGGACATTAATGGCACCGATGGCCTGTCCGCGCAGGCGGATGGGAATCGCCGCGACCTGCCCTGTTTCCGTCGCTTCTTTCCCGGACTTTTGCTTTACGACAATACTTCCTGTTTTGATCGCCTCTTTTGCTTCATTTGGAACTTGCTGTATTGATTCCAATCGGATGTTGTCGAATTTGTAACCCAAGTTCTGAGTACCGCCGCGCGTGAAAGCAGTCCAGGATCGGTTCGTAAATTCGCTGTAGGTCCTTTCCATCTCTCTTAAGTTGCTTTCTACGCGATGGAACAAGCGAAGTCTTTCAATGGCCGTTGCCAGTTGATCGGCCATGGTCTGGATGATTGCAATATCATCTTGCGTGAATGCTTCGGGTTCATCGCTTTGCACGTCCAGCACGCCGATGACGCCTTCTGCCGTCTTGAGAGGAAGCGCCATTTCTGAGCGAGTGCGCGGGAGCATGGGATTGTTGAAGAAAACGGCATCCGCTCCAACGTCGAGTGCGATGCGCGGCTCTCCTGTCGCGGCCACGCGTCCGACGATGCCCTGTTCGCCAACTTTCAGCCGATGGTTGTTAGCCATCATCTCGCGGCCGGCTTCGGTCGGCGAGGCGCGCAAGACGGCATACTCTTTTTTCTCATCAAGCAGGAAGATGCCGGTATGGTAGAAGTTGAAGCGATCGCGGATCAGCAGGCTGGAGCGGGAGAGAAGCTCATCGAGGTTCGGCGACGCCGCGGCGTCGCGGGCAACTTCAGAAGCCACACGCAGACGCAGGGTTTGTCGCTGAAGGTCCTGAGTACGATCTGCCACGCGTTGTTCCAATGTATTAATATGGTCGCTTAATTGTGAGGTTGTCTGGTTGAAGGTTTGCGCAAGGACGCCGATTTCATCTTCGCTTTCCACTCTGGCGCGGGCGCTCAGGTCGCCGGAACGCACGCGTTCGGCCACGGCAGTCAGGCGGAGGATTGGCCCGGTCAAATATTGAGTCAATGCAAGCGCCAGCAAGGCTGAGATTAACAGAATACCGAGGCTGATTGTCAGGTTGTTCAGGGCGGCTTGGTTGACTGGCGCCAGCGCTTCGGCAGGATCAATGCTCACTACCACACGCCATTGCAACGTAAAGATGAAATTTCCCAGAGCGGGATCAGAGGATTCAACGCGGGCCTGGCTGACAATACGTTGCTGATTGTCCTCGCCTAGTGGCATCTGCATAACTTCTGTCATCGGCGTATCGCTAAGTTGCAGAATGTTGGATGAAGGCCACTGTTCCAAAACGCCTCGGTCGTTGAGAACTTTACCTGCACGGAAGACCAATGCAGTCGCACCGGTTTGGCCGATCTGGGCCGAGGCGAGAAGATCGCGAGCCGGCAAAAGACGCACAGCCGTTCGCAGAACGCCGATAACTTGCCGAGTTCCTGGGGAGCGAAGCGGCACAGCAATCACAAAAGCATATTGATTGATGTTCGGAATCAATTCCGGCTCACCGATATAGATGTTGCCGCGTCCATTGTCATAGGCTTTGCGCCACCAGGTTTCATTCAAGTAAGAGTAATGCGTCGTTCGATTGGAAGCGGCCAAAACGAGGCCGTATTGATTCGTGGCAATCACTTCCAGGTTATCCGGGAAATTTTCGCGAAAACTGTTGATTTCAACAGCGGCTGAATTGTTGATAACCGATTGCACAAGCGGATCGTTGTCGGTGTGTGCGGCGTTTGCTTCCTGCCATTCCGCCTCCAGGGTGGCCAGATCCGTCTGCACCTGTGGATCTCCACAATGCGTCTCGTTGCACGCGGTTGCCATATCCTGAATTGTCTTGCTACTGCCAAGTGATTGCAACAAGTTGATCTGCCGCACGAGAAGATTTCCTATCGCCGCGCCCTGAACTTGAGAAACGTTGCGGAGACTGTCGCTGAGGCCATCGGTCAGTTCTTTGCGAGTGTTTTGATAATTGTAATAAGCCAATATGGCAAGGAAAACGACTGAGACGCCAACCACCGAAATGATTAATTTGGCGCGCAGACTCAGTTTGCTGTTCAGTTTCTTGATCAGCGAACCAAATGAGGCGAGTCTTTTTCTGAAGTCTATAGAGTTCATCGCAGTTTCTCTCGGACTTGTCCGTCCATTGTCTTATTGTCTTTATTGTTATCCGTGCCGACAAATACGGCGACTTCGGCCACCTCAGGCAGAGTGCCCAGCTCGCGCGCAGCAGTTTGCAGTAACGCATCTACATCCAGCGAGCGGCTGAAGCGCGCCGAAATCTCGCCGACTGCCTGCTCTTGAAGTGCCCGCTCGCGTGTTTCATCCAATAAGCGGCTGTTTTCAAGGGCCAATGCCACCTGATTAGCAACCTTCTCTGCAAGTTCCCGGTCTGCCTCGGCCCAACGGGTCCCATCTTTTCGTTTCAATCCGATACTGCCGATTTCCAATCCGCGTAAAATTACCGGAACGCTCAGCTCATCCTTATCTTTTGGGCGGGCTCCTGCCGGGATAGATTTGATGCCGGCGGGCGTGAACTGATAGGCGAGGCCTCGTGACTTCAAACGCGCTTGCCAAACATTGCGGGTTTGTTCAGCAGTAATCGTTTTAAGTTGATTAGCAATTGTCTGGGACTCGCTCAGGAGGCGCGCGTTTGCAATGGAGATTGCAATTTGGTCTGCCAGCAATTGAAGAACTTCCGCCTCATTCTGACTGAAGGCTTGTAGTTGTTCCGAGTGGACATCCAGCACGCCGATTACTTTTCCGCGCACAAACAGAGGCAGGGCAATCTGCGAACGTGTACGCGGCATTTCGGGGTCTCTAACCCCAGAGAAGAGCGAGCCAGTGAAATTGTAGAGTTTGCCTTGTTCGGCCACCCGTCCTACTACGCTTTGGTCACCCACTTGCACACGATAGCCGCGCTCGACCAATTTTTTGCCTGCATCTGACGATGCCGCCTGAATAAGCGCGTATTTCCTCTGATCGTCGAGTAAAAAGATGGCGGCGTGATAGTGTTTGAATTGCTGTGTAATTAGTTTGACGCTTTCGGCGATAAGCGTTGGAATATCCTGGATTTCGGCAATTTCCCGCGCAAAGAAGACCGACGCGCGCATTTGAGAATTTCTCTCTTCCAGAGCTTGCATACGTTCCGCCACGCGTTGCTCAAGGTCCAGGTTGATGGATGCGATCTCTTTTTCGCGTGCCTTCAACGCCTCGTTTATTTTTAGGAGCGCGTCTTGTCGCCAGCCGGCCAACCACGCGAAGATGCCCAGGAACAGGGGGGCGGTATCAATGATCCATAATAGGAACTCGCTCCGTTGCTCTGCGACGATGTTTACAAGATTAAACGGCAGTTGATCCCGCACGAGTTCAAGCAATGTGGCTATGAGGGGAAATAACAGCCCGAAAGCAACACCTATGGTTGCATATCTCGTGGCTTGCGAAGAGGGAGCAGTTTGGGTCTGATCGGCGCGCGGAGTAATAGAAGTGCTTTTATCAATCATTGTCTTCCACCTTCAATTCGACGGTGACTTCACTCGCGTCGAAGGCGCGGCCAAGTTCGCGAACCGCCGCCTGTAAAATTCCGTCCGTGGTTGTGGATGCCCAAATCCTCGTTGTGATCTCGGCCAGCAGATGCTCGCGCGCGGCAGATGCCTGGCTTTCTTCGACCAGGCGCGCGTTCTCAAGCGCCAAGGCGGCTTGCGTGGCAACAGCCTCGATCAACCCCTTTTGCTCGGGCGTCCATTCGCCTTCACTTGCGAGGCTGATTTGGCCGATGATTTCATCTCTGAGCGTCAGCGGGACTTGAAGACTTGCCGGTGTTGCAGATGCATCTTCATCGCCAACCTGATAATCCAGTTCACTGTTCTCGCTTAAAGACTTCCAGGACTCGAGCGTGTACTGTCGTTGAATCGCCCGCATTTCATCGAGATTCCTCTGTGCGTTTTGGAAGAGGCGGGCATTCTCAAACGCGATTGCCACCTGGCTGACCATGCCTTGCAAGGTCTCGATTTCTTGTGGACCAAATGCGGATTCCTGTGTGGACTGCACGTCTAATGCTCCGAGAACGCGATCGCCCACGATAAGCGGCAGGGCAATTTCAGAGCGCGTGTAGGGGAGCAGGGGATTCTCAAATCTCACGGACTCCGTTCCGGTGTCCAGCGCGATGCGGACTTTGCCCGTTGCAATCGCGGTTCCCACCATGCTGTTTCCGCCCACACGAAGTTTGTGTTTGTTCTCTCTGAGTACGCGTCCGGCCTCGCCGGTCGCGTCGTGCAATAGCGCCCATTCTCCCTTTTCGTCCACAATAAAGATGGCGGTGTAGTAATACCCAAACCGGTCGGTTATCAGATTCACAACACGAGTGATCAGTTCTTCAGTATTGAGGATGGCGCTGGCCGCGCGGCCTACCTCATTGACGGCCTGAAGTTGCGAAGTCCTTTCCTCAATGCGTTGTTCCAGCAGGCCTCGTTCCTTTTCCAATTGATCCAAAACAGTCGCCGTTTGTTTTTGCGCGTCGAGAAATTCGATATGCAGTTGGCGAAGACCGATGATAATTGTGGCGCTAAAGAGTAAAGTGGTGGCCGCGGCGCTCAACCAGTCCGCTGTTTTTGCAACCATGGCGTCCGGGGTCAGAAAGCCAATGCGGCCACTTAGCGTTAGCCAGCCTATGATGCCGAATGTGAGCAAAGTGATTGCCGTAGCAACCATGCCCGCGCGAGGCGAGAACATCATGGTCGCGAGTACGATAAAACCGAGGAAGAAAAATATCGCGTCGCCCAGGATGCCGGTCGAGAGCAATTCGCTCAATCCCAGCATGAATGCTACAAAGAGGAAGATTCCCATTCTGAGCCAAAATGGGAATCGAATCAAGGCGACTGCAATCAGCACAAGATATGCAAAGACGAAGATAACATCCAGCATGTAATTTTGCGCGGCAAGCAAGGCTGGCACAAGGGCCAGCGCGCCGAAGATCAACGCGCCGATCAGCATCGGGCCGACAAAATGCTCACGCCAATTCCTGAAGACCCCTCCGGCCGTTTCGTCTGTTTGATTGAGTGGCAATATGCGGTTTATATTCATTGGCCGCCATCCTTGTCGGAGCCGTCGCCATTCTTTTTGCCTGTGCCGATTTTTATCTGTGTGCGCCGCGCTCCGACGACCTTTGTTAATTCACTGGCAGTGGTCGCCAGAATCGTTTGCATGTCTGTTGATCGGCGGATTTTGTTGGTGATCTCATACAAGGCGCGTTCGCGCTCTGCCTGATTGCGGATTTGCTCCAGAAGACGAGCGTTGGCAATGATGGCCGCCAGACTTCCGCCCAGTGTGCCGAGCATTTCTTCATCGTTCTCTGTGTATGCCCCAACCTGTTCGCTTTCCACGTTTAGAACTCCCAGCAATTCGTTTCGATAAACGAGCGGAACTGCAAGCTCCGAGCGTGTATTCGTGCTGGCTTGAATGTAGCGCGGGTCTTCCGTCACGTCAGCGACGCGCAGTGAGCGCCGATGCGCCGCAGCCCATCCTGTGATGCCGGTGCCGATCGGGATTGTCAATTGCATAATCTCTTCGGAGTAGCCGACAGCGGCTTTTACTTCCAGTTTTTTCTTCTCACGATCGGCAAGTAGAATTGTCACGCGATCACCGCCCAGTGTTACTTGTAAACCTGTGACAGCGTTATCAAGGGCTTCTTCCAAGGTCGAGCCGGAAGCGGTCGTTGTGGTGATGTGATGCAAGAGACGATGTTGTGAAAGATGTTCCTGTGTTTCCGCAAAAAGCTCTGAATTGACAACCGCGATGGCCATCTGGTCGGAAAGAATTTGCAGAGTCCGCATGTTGTCGTCGGTGAATGCATAAGGTTGTCTGCTTTGCACATCCATCACGCCCACAATGCGATCACCGACCTTCAGAGGGATGGCGGCTTCGGAGCGCGTATCTGGCAAAAGCGGATTGGCATAGTAGGTAGCGTCTTTGGCAGTGTCGTTCACGATCAATGACTCGCCTTGCCCTGCAACGTATCCCACAATGGATTTGGAACCAACTCCAAGTTTATGACCGGCGCGCTTCATCTGTGCGCCTGCTTCTCCAGTCGCTTCGCGAATCACAGCGAATTCTCCTGGCAGATCGAGCAGAAAAATGGAGGCGTGATAAAAGTCGAAGCGTTCGCGAATGTAATTGACCGCCTTTGCCAGCAACTCGTCCAGATTGAGCGAACTGCTGATATCGCGTGCGATCTCTGCCGCAGTCTGGAGTTGTATGGCGCGCGTGCGGCTTTCTTCAAGCAGTCTCGCATTATGAATCACCGTCGCGACCTGATTGGCCATAGCATTAAAGAAGTTTAGGTTCTCTTCGTTGAAAGCATTTTCGTGCTCGAGGTCCTGAACGATCAATGCGCCAATCGGTTCGTTCTGGACCATCATAGGCGCACCCATCCATGACTTTGCCTGTTTGCCGACAATCTTTGCTCCCAACTCAGCCGCGCGTCTTTCTGTGTCGTATGCGAGAAGCAGAGGCTGTTGAGTGCGAATCAGGATGGAAGTCAGCCCTTCGCCGAGGGGGAACGATTCAATTTTATCCACGCGCCCTTCTTCATAAGCGTAGGGAATGCTCACGGTCTGCGTGGTTTTATCGTACAACGCGATCACGAAGGCATAATCGCCAATGTTCTTGCGAACCTGCGAATGTAGCTCGGCATAAAACTTGTTGAGTTCAAGAGACGAAGCTGCAACCGCGTTGCTGATGGACGTCAACGCCTCGCGCTCTGTCAGCTGTTTTTCTTTCAATTTGGTTTCCGCGATCTTGTCAAATGTAATTCCGATCAAGTCTGTCATATTCGCGTATGGTTGAATGATTGCGCTGGTGAGCGTTTGCTTGCGGCCTCCCATGATGATCAACCCGGCCAACGCGTCGCCGCTCATGATAGGCAAAAAGGCGGCAGACTGATAATTCATTTGTCGAGAAAAGCGAATCAGCGGGGCAGGGAGGTTGGTAGAGGCTGCCTCGGCAATGACCGGGCTGCCCGATAAGTATTTTTGCACCTCATCCAAATCGTTGTTTAGCGCCCGAACTGCATCGCGAAGATTATTTGCTTCATCGGGGTCGGTCACAGCCTCGACCTGTAATTGTCTCTCGCGTATCGAAAGCACTGAGGCCGGGTAAGGCGAATCTTTTAGAACGTTTGCCGCGGCTTTCAATGCGTCATCCGTTGTCTGCGCTGATGCGATCTGGCGGCTGGCTCGATACAACCGTTCCAATTCCTGGAAGTTGACTTCTGTGGAGGCAACCAGCCCGACATTTTGAATCGCCACAGCCAGCTGACTGGCAAGGGTCTGCAACATCACAATTGCCTCAGCCCCGAAGACATTGGCTTCCTTGCTTTGAACATCCAGCGCTCCAAGCACAAGGTTGCCGACTGAGATTGGAATACCTGCCTCGGAGCGCGTCTCCGGCAAAAGTTCATTTTTCAAGTGAATCGGATCTTCCGCCACGTCGGAAGCGATGCGCGGCTGGTTGTTTGCAGTGACCCATCCAATGATGGATGCGGAACCTACCTCAAGACGGTGGCCGCGCCCGAGCATTACTTCGGCAGTTGGGCCATGCGCCGCACGCAGAATCGCGAACTTGCCGCCGCGATCAAGCAGGAACACACTGGCATGGTAAAAATTAAATTGCCTAACGAGCAACTCGACCGTTCGGTTGAGCAATTCGTCAACATTGGTTGTGGACGTGATTCGTTGCGCCACTTCGGCGGCGATGCGTATCTGCCGCGTGCGCTCCTCCACTTTCTGTTCGAGCGAGCGGTACATTCCACTTAATTCCTCCGCCATGGTGTTGAAGGAGTTTGCCAGCAGGCCGATTTCATTCCTGCTTTTTACTTCCGCGCGTTGGTCGAAATTTCCTTCCGCAAACTTTTGTGTAATTCCTGCCAGCGTTACCAGCGGGCGGAAGACGCGTTGCGCGCCGAGCCAGATCACTGCGCCCATGGCCAGAAGAGCAATGATAAAAACCAGCACGGTGAATGGAATCAGACTATTCAATGGGCCAAACACCTGGCTTTGGTGGATTTCCAAAACAATCCCGGACTTCATGGTCTTTACCCATGTAGCCTGTGCGATGACCGGGGAGCCGTCCGTGGTTTGAAACTCAAGAGATTGAGGCACGATGTCCGTTTGATTCATCAAAGCATCGAGCGCAGGGCCTAGAGCCTTGTTTTGCGAATCTGACGGCTGGAAGACTGTCAATTGTTTTGTGTATGGATCGGTGCCGATAAATGTTCCGTTGGCAGTGATAAAGTACGCGTCAGTGTTTGGTGTGGTACTGATCAATCCTTGTAGAATATCTTGCAGCCCTTGGGACTCAGTGATGCCCACCAATGTCCCAAGGTGAGAGCCGGTCGGTGTGCGGTATTGTGAGATCGTAATCAGGATTAATTGACCCGGATAAAGCGGAGCAAAATCGTAGGCTGTGAGAGATTCGTGATCGGCGCTGTTCAAGGTCTCGTAGAGAGCTGTGCCTTTCAGTGACAGGCCCTGCCAGGCCGGGTTGCTTGCCATGCGAATGACCCCATCTGGTCTCATCAGAAAATATTGATTGAAAATTGCTTTTCCAATTTCAGGATTAAGCGAGCGGACCTGATTGGAGAAATTGTCTTGGAGAGCCTTGAACTCGTCACTGCTTTGGTTGGCGTGCAGGGCGATTTCCATTTCGCTGGCAAAATCCGGTCCGCGTACGAGCCGGTCGAGGCGAATCTCTTTGGTTTTGATGGCGAGATCCGCTTGGCGAATCTGGGTTGTCAATTGAACCTGCATCTGGCTTAGAACTTGCTCGCGCAGAAGCGCGCGGGCGCGGAGATAAGAAGCGCCTGCCATGAGGCCCAATGGAATCAGCGTAAAGGCAAACAGCGTTAATGCCAGCGTGGTTGCCAGGCTGGTTCGACGCGTCGGATTTTTGCTTGCAAGCGAAGACTGCGGATGGGCTTCCATATATAATTTATGCAAACTCCCAAACTTGCTCGCCGTTCAAGATTCTGCGGATCTGTTCGGGGAAGCGATCTGGATCGAGCGGTTTGCCAAGGAAACCATCGAATCCCGATTCCCTGGCCTTGTTCATTTGTTCGAGGCTGGCCTCCGCGGTGACTGCCACGATGGGCACGGATCGAAAACGATCTGCCGCGCGGATTTTCTTCTGCGCGCCATATCCGTCTTCATAAGGAAGACGAATATCCATCAGGATCAAGTCGAGACGCGGGAGGGTGTCTGCATATTCAACAACCTCGTACCCCGAAGTTTTCCATTCGCAATGGATCCCCAGGTAGCCCAACATGCGGGCAATAAGAACGAAGTTGGAGACGTTGTCTTCCACCACCAGAACAGTTGCATCTTTTGGAATGGCAGGCTTCCGCAGGGGTTGTGTGTCTGAAATTGGCAAATTAGCCATTGGTGCTCCTCGTCAGGAATCGCTCGAGCTGTTGAGAGAGTGTGTCAATGTCAATGGGCTTTTGAATATAACCGTCGCATCCGGCCTCCAGCGATCGCTCGCGATCACCGCGCATCACATTGGCCGTCACAGCGATAATTGGCACGCTGGCAAAACCCGGCATGGATTTGATCTTGGACGTCAGCGTATACCCATCCATATCGGGCATGCTGATGTCCATCAAAATTAAATCAATCAGCATCGTTTGCAGGCGTTCCAGCGCCTGATTGGCATCTTTTGCTTCCACGACAGAATAATCCTCCGCTTCCAATACGCGGCGGATGAGATTTCTGTTATCGGGGTTGTCTTCAACGTAGAGTATGGTCCCTTTGTCTGACATGCGGCCTCCGAGTTAGATTTTACTTGCGGGATGAACTGCATTCATAACAGCAGAATTGCAAAAAGTTAACAAAAAAGTCGAGGCACTGGCCTCGACTTTGAGCGGGTGATGGGACTCGAACCCACGATATCTTGCTTGGGAAGCAAGCGTTCTACCACTGAACTACACCCGCTTGAACGTGCGGGATTATAAATCAAGACTCACGATTGAGCAACTTATCTGCCAATTCATACAGCGCGTTGCCTGCTTCGCCTTTTGGATTCGTTTTTTGCAATGCCTCCAATGCCTGATTTGTAAGACGTTGCGCCTCGCGCTGGGAATACTCCTGCGCGCCTTCATTGATAAGCATCTGCGCCGCTTCCGCAACTTCCGCCGGACTTATAGCGGACGCGGCCCAACGTTGAGCGAACTTACCCTTTTGGCTTAATCCGTACAAGATCGGCAATGAATTTTTTCCTTCGACCAGATCGCTTGCCGCGGACTTGCCGGTCAGCGCTTCATTTCCCCAGATGCCGAGGATGTCGTCCTGGACTTGGAACGCCAGCCCGAGGTCCCGGCCAAAGACCCGATATTGTTCGACGGTCGCGTCACCCGCTCCGCCGAGAATCGCGCCAATCTGTGTGCAGGCGGAAATGAGCGCGGCGGTCTTGCCTTCGATCATCGGCCAGTAATCGTCAACGGTCAGGTTGGTTCGTTTTTCGTAAGACATGTCGAGGAATTGGCCGCGCGTCAATTCGAGGCAGGTATCATGCAAAATGGCAGCGGCCTGTAAAACGGTCGAGGCGGGATGCGAACGACTCAAATCCAGCATCGCTTGATTCGAAATCACGAACAGCGCGTCGCCGACGTTGATCGCCATCGGTGCGCCCCACTTTGCCCAAACCGTCGAGCGTCCGCGTCGCTTTGGTGAATTGTCTTGAATGTCATCATGTACAAGCGAAAAATTGTGGACGAGTTCCACTGCGGCTGACGCAGGGAGGGCGGACTTCCAGTCTGCTTCACATGCGGCAACGCACAACAGCACCATCAACGGACGGATGCGTTTGCCTGCCGCGTCAGGCCCGGCGCCTTCGCCCGTCCAGCCCATGTGGTAGGTGAGCATTTCATAAAAAGATTTTGTGCGCGGCTGATTCAAACGTTCGACCTGCCGTTGAAGTTCTGCTTCGATGGCTGGAAGCATGAGCGCGGAAAGTTCTTTGAGACTCATCTTGTTTTGAGTACCTCATTCATGGCGCGCGGAGTCGCCACAATTCAAAGCCGCCAAAACCGGTGGAGCCGAGCGGGCGATTGCGTTCCATGGTCCATGTGTGAAAGATGCCGGCGTTAGGATCGGACGGATCGTACAACATGACTTCGGCAATTGTGAATCCGTCGGGCGTTCCATAATTGGTGACAGCGTAGGCGCGCAGATTGCTATCCACGCGGTTGACCACAAGCATGTGATCGAAGTTGCCGCCAGACCCATGCCAGACGAAAAGAAAGTCTCCGGGTTGAAGCGGGAAGGCGCGCCAATCCATTCGGTTGAGCGGCTTGGTGAACTTCATATATGAAAAACGATTCGCGGGAAAGGCTCGATCCAAAATTTTACGATCTTCGGGAATCGCGGGATTTAATAACCAGAAATCGTGCGGAGCGACATCTTCTGCGACGATTCCCGCGTCTCTCATCATTGCAATTGCCAGCGGGCCGCAGATGTTGGTTGGGTCTCCGTAGCCGACGCCATTCACCCTTATTGAAATACGAACACTGTCTTGAATGGTCGGCGCGATGTAATTCAATGAAGCCTTGTATAGCGATAGTTGCTGGTCGTTCGATAAAGGGCCTGTAAAGATAAGGCCGCCCGCTCTAATCAGCGATTCAACTGGATCAGGGGTGTCAATTGGCGCGTTTGTTGGAATGACAAGCACTGTGGGGGTGGGGGTGAAGGTCGGCGTGAATGTTGGAATAAGTGTTGGCGTTGCTGTGTTGGTGGGCGGAGGTGTGAACGTGCCGGTTGGCAAAAACGGATTCGCCGCTTGAGCGATGCCGGGATTCAGAATCAATAACCCCGAAATAATCAGAAGCATGAAGAGCATTCCTATCATCAGGCCGAGGCTGAGATGCTTGAGAGTGGATAACATGATTACGATACTGCGTTATTTTGATATGTCATTCCAGCGCTCAACCAATTTCCCAATATTCAAACTTTCCAGCTTTTCGACGCCACACGCGAACATTGTGACTTGAATTTGTCTCTTCGTCAGCTTGATCATCTCAACCGCCTTCTCGCTTGAAACCGCGGCGGCTTTCAGGAAATTGCCCGCCATGCCGCCGAGGGTTGCGCCGAGAGCGATGCACTTGGCAATGTCGAGTCCGTCTTTGAGGCCGCCGCTGGCGAAGATCGCCATCTTTGGCGCGGCTTTCCTGACATTGAGAATGGCTTCTGCCGTTGGGATTCCCCAGCCAACGAACGTCGCGGCGAGTTCACGTGTGAATTCATCGGGCGCGCGGTGCATTTCCACTTGCGACCAACTTGTTCCGCCCGCGCCAGCGACGTCAATGGCTTTGACTCCGCAATTGGCTAACAACTTGGCTGTCCGTTGCGAGATTCCCCAGCCAACTTCCTTTGCAATGATGGGCACTTCCAACTTCCTGCAAATTTCTTCGATCTTGTTTGCCAGGCCTTTGAAGTTTGTGTCTCCACCGGCTTGAACGGCCTCCTGCAAAGGATTCAAATGCAGATAAAGCGCGTCGGCTTCGATCATGTCCACCGCGCGGCGGCAATGGTCAATGGCGTAGCCGTAATTCAGTTGAACTGCGCCGAGGTTGGCGAACAATAAAATATCCGGCGCATATTTTCGCACTTGAAATGTCCTGGCTTGCGACACATTTTCCAATGCGGCGCGTTGACTGCCGACGCCCATCGCCGTCCGCGTGGCTTGGGCCGCTTCGGCCAGGCGCCGGTTGAGGGTCCCGGCCTGAGGCGTTCCGCCCGTCATCGAAGAAATTAGAATCGGGGCATTGAGTCGCTTGCCAAAAAGCGTCAGGCTCGTATCCACTTCACCCAAATTAATTTCGGGCAGGGCTTCATGGACGAAGCGATATTTTTCCAACCCCGTGGTGAGGGCCGAGCGCACATCCTTTTCCAAATTGATCTTGATGTGGTCGGCTTTTCGTTCTTCGATGGGCGCAACTTTTCGCATGGGGCAGTGTTCCTGTGTTTGAATTCCTACGACCTGTCGTGTTACAATCGGCACGTCAAAATTGCAACTTTTTGGAGGATTATCTCATGGCTGACACTTATGAAGAAGTCAAGAAAATCATCGTGGACCTGCTCGGCGCTGACGAAAGCAAGATCAAACCCGAAGCTCGCTTCCGCGAGGACCTTGAAGCGGATTCACTGGATCTCGTTGAACTCATCATGGCTTTTGAAGACAAGTTTGGCGCCGAAATCTCCGACGAGGCCGCCCAAAAGATCACGACCGTCGGTGAAGCGGTCTCCTACATCGACTCGCACAAGTAATTTCAACACTGCGATTATACACACAGAGCCGCCCTTTGAGGCGGCTCTTGTATTTTGGGAGTATCTAAATTCAATGTGACACTCTCCGCCCAAGCATGTCATTCTGAGCCGCGAAGCGGCGAAGAATCTCCCTTTTCAAGGGCAAGTCAAGAAGTTTGAGACCCTTCGCTACGCTCAGGGTGACACATCATCAATTCGATTTTAGGCACTCCGTGTATTTTTTGGGAAGATCAGGATTTCAGCGCGGCGTGGGCTTTGCGTGCTTCGCGAGCCGTACCCTACAATTTATTTCAACAAGGAAGGAATTTCTTCCGGATGTTTCGCGACTTTTACGCCTGCGGCCTGCAACGCCTTGACTTTGTCCGCCGCGGACCCCGCGCCGCCTTCGATGATGGCGCCCGCGTGTCCCATGCGTTTGCCGGGAGGGGCAGTCTGCCCGGCGATGAATGAAACGACCGGTTTGGTCATCTTGGATGAAATGAACTCCGCGGCTTTATCTTCGTCGGTGCCGCCGATCTCGCCGATCAAAACAACTTTTTCGGTTTGCGGATCATGTTCGAACATTTCGAGCACATCCACAAAGTTTGTGCCGTTGATTGGGTCGCCGCCGATGCCCACACAAGTGGACGCGCCCATGCCGACCAATTTCAATGCGTACAACACTTCGTAGGTCAATGTGCCGGAGCGCGAGACCACGCCGATATTTCCAGGGATGGCAATATCCCCGGGGATAATTCCGACTTTCGACTCGCCGGGCGTCAACAAGCCGGGGCAGTTCGGCCCGATGAGGCGTACTTTTTTCTGATCAAGATAATCTCTCACGCGCATCATGTCTTGCACTGCAACGCCTTCGGTGATGCAAACGATGAGCGGAATACCGGCGTCGGCGGCTTCGTACATTGCGTCCGGCGCGCCGCGTGCGGGGACGAAGATCACGGTCGCGTTCGCCCCGGTTGCTTCCACCGCCAATTTAACCGAATCAAACACTGGAATTTTATCCAGCACCCATTCGCCGCCTTTGCCAGGCGTCATGCCTGCCACGACGTTTGTTCCATAATTGACCATCTGTGTGGTGTGAAATAATCCTTCGTTTCCAGTGATGCCTTGAACAAGGAGGCGCGTGTTTTTATTAATGAGAATGCTCATATTATTTTGCCTTGCCCTTCGCCGCGGCGACAGCCTTCTTTGCCGCGTCTGCCAATGTTTCCGCGGTGATCATTTTTGCATCGGCCAGTAATTTACGGCCTTCTTCCGCGTTCGTACCGACCAAACGCACAACCATCGGCACCTTCGGTTTGACTTCGTCCATCGCGACTAGAATACCGCGCGCCACTTCGTCACAACGCGTGATGCCGCCGAAGATATTGAACAGCACGGCCTTCACGTTCGGGTCGGACAAGATAATCTTCATCGCGGCCGCCACTTTATCGGAGCCTGCGCCGCCGCCGATGTCGAGAAAGTTCGCGGGTTCGCCGCCGAACAGTTTAACAATGTCCATGCTGGTCATGGCCAATCCCGCGCCGTTGACCATGCACCCGATGTTGCCGTCCAGTTTGATGTAAGACAGACCGTACTTGCGCGCTTCGGTCTCTGCCGCGGCCTCTTCGTCCACATCGCGCATCTCGGCCAAATCCGCGTGGCGGAACAGCGCGTTGTCGTCAATCATCATCTTGCCGTCCAACGCGATCAAGCGCTTGTCTTTTGTGATCACAAGCGGGTTGATCTCAGCCAGCGTCGCGTCGGTCTCTGTGTACACTTTCCATAGACCCGCGGCGATCTTGTTGAAATCCTTCCAGTAATCGCGCGGCAGGTCAATGGATGCGGCAATGTCGCGCGCCTGGTAATCACGCAGGCCAAGCAGCGGATCCACGTGAACCTTGACGATCTTCTCCGGCGTCTTGGCCGCGACTTCTTCGATCTCCACGCCGCCCGCCGCCGAGGCGATCATGACCGGTTTCCTGGCAGCGCGGTCATTCGTGATCGAGAAATAAATTTCTGTTTCGATCGCGGCGGCCTCGTCCACTAAAACCTTGCGAACGGGCAGGCCTTTGATCTCCATTGCAAGGATTTGCGTGGCTAGTTGTTCAGCCTCATCGGCGTCTTTTGCGAGTTTTACACCGCCGGCCTTTCCGCGTCCGCCGACCAGCACCTGCGATTTAATAACAACGCGGCCACCCAGCTCTTCGGCAATTGCTTTCGCCTCGCTTGCGGTAGCCGCTACCCGTCCCTTTGGGATCGGGATGCCGTACTTGGCAAATATCTGCTTCGATTGATACTCGTGTAGTTTCATGCGCTTTCCCTGTGATTTGGAATCAAAACGTTGCGATTATACCACCGCGCTTTAATGAAAATCGTCCGATGGAAGCCCATCGGACGATTTGTGATTAAGGTAATGTGAATCTCATGATTCGATTGTTGCCTGCATCCGTCACCCACACGCGGCCTTCCGCGTCAACGGCCACGCCTGCTGCGAGTCCGAACGTTGACGCCGTGACGCCATAGTCGCCCCAGGTTTGAATCAACTGTCCATCAGTGGTGTATTCGATCACGCGATAGCCTTCGGGGTCGGTGACAAATACGTGACCTTTATTGTCCACCGCGATGAAAGGCTTGTTGTCAAGGGATTGGCCGTACCAGCCTGCCACATCCCATTGTTTGAGCGGCATAAAACTCGATCCATCCGATGAAGGTGCAAAGGATTGGATGCGTTGATTCCATGTATCCGTGATGTATATGTTTCCATTCGAGTCAATCGCGATGCCGACCGGCTCATCGAATTGACCGGCATCCAGGCCTTCGGAACCAAACTGTGTGACGTAATTCCCGTCCGCATCAAACACGACGACGCGCTTGTTCCCCGTGTCTACAACATAGACGCGTCCCTGAGCATCCACCGCGATCCCGCGCGGACCGTAGAATGTATCCTGGGCGGAACCCTGACCGAATGCGCCCCAAGTCTTTATAAACTGGCCGTCCGCGGTGAATTTTTGAACGCGGTGATTCCACGTATCGGTCACGTACACCGATCCGTCCGGCCCAACTGCTACGCCCCACGGCTCATTGAATGTGGAGGGCGGGGCAGAGGGATTCGGGTTGTTGGGATCATTCCCGGTGGGCGAGCCAAACTGATTGATCAGAGTCCCGCCTGCGTCGAGGTGTAAGATGCGGTGATTGCGCGAGTCAGCCACGTACAAAGTTCCATCCGGCGCGAAGGCCAGTGAGCGCGGCGCGTTCATCGGAGTATTTAACTTGGTTGCGTCTATGATCAGATCCGCGGCCAATGTGACGGTCTTGCCTTGATATGGGTCAACATTCGATGTCTGTTGCGAAGGTAAAGCACCGTATTTCCAAATTTCCTGCGCCACATCTTTCTTGATGTACATGCGCATTTCGTCGGAAGGTTGCCAGGTTGCCAATGTAAGGTCGTTATGGCCGGTGGCCTGTGCGTAAACCGTGTAATCGCGATTGAGCCAGATATCAATGATGCCGGCGCGAATTTGCGGGTCAAGGATCGCGGAACAGATGCGCGAGAAGTCTTTCGTCTTGAACGCCTGCAAAAAGCCAAAGATGCCTCTGCATGAATAATTTTCATCGAATGGAATCGAGGGCTGGCGATCGCTGACGAGGTTGAAGTAATCCTGATTCGGCCACCACATGCGGATGTAATCAATGCGGTAATAACCGGGACCCAACGCCTGCTCGATCTTATCGAAGTTCTTTGAGTCAACAATGACAATCGTCGAGTCGCGTAACGAGCGCGTTGGTTGATCGAACGAATGTTGGTTTGTGAAGTCGCGCAGATACCACACAAAAGGCCACGAGACGCCGGTGTCCGGCGCGCTGGCGTCGTAGGCAATGTTGACGCCCATGCCGCCGGTTGTCCGTTTTGAAATTTCGGCGGCCTGATTAATTACATCTTTCACGCCGGTCGCGCCGTGAGCATAGACCAGATACTCCGTCGCGTTATCGTAATTAATGTAGGCCGCTCTGAACGATGCGCGTACCGTGAGCACGGCAAGCAATGCGAAGAACGTCAGCGTGAAAACCCGCGCGGCTTGTAAGCCGGTCCATTCGCGCAGAAGATAGACCAGTCCGCCTGCGCTGGCAACGGCAACAACCGCCGGCAATAGAAAAGCAGTCGTCGCTTGCAGTTGTTGCAAGTCATTGCCTTGAAACGGAGGATTGGTCCCCAGCAAAGAAAGCAGGCAGGCCGAGAAACTTGTGAAGAATACGAGAATCACACCAAGCACCAATGGCGCTCTGCGTTGACGTAAACTCTGCCAGTCCGTTTTATCTATGACGGCGCCCAAGCCCCAGCCTGTTAGTAGAATCATCGGCCAGGCAATGTGGATCGTGAGCCACGGCATTTTCTCGCCAGCGATGCTCAGCGAGATAATCGTGATGGCGACCCACCAGGTCAACAGCGCGAATGTGTTGGAAAAATTCTCCTGCTCCGATGATGGGGATTGCACTTCCGATTTTTCTGCATCGTCTGTTTTTGTTGATGAAAATCTGCGGCGCAGGCCGATGATCAACGCCAGGATTGCTCCGAGCATCGGCAGGAATTCGTAAATTGGAATCTGAATCAAAATGTAGTAGTACCACGGCTGGCTTCCGCGCTGGACGGCCTGTTGCGCCAGCCAGTATCCAAGCGAACCGACCACGCCCGTGAAGAAACCATCCGTGTTTGTGAAGACGGTGGTGTAAAAAACCGTGAACGGAACCCAAAACGTCAGCGCCAGTTTCCACCAGTCTCGATCCCATACCATGCCGATCAAGATGGTAATGAGAAAAGCGCCCAGCACGAAAGCGCCGACCACCATCACATCGTGGGATGTGAGCGTTTGAACTTCCGACGCGGTGGTCGGGATTTTCACGTTCAGCGATTTCTCAAGTATTTTGATGGGGAAGGGGACTAACATAGGCAGAACAAGCGTCCCGGTCAGGATAAGCAGACTAAATGAGTGCTCGGCCTTGACGCTCTCCCATGTAAAACCGCGAATCAGGAAGTAGGCCGCAATGCCGATGGCCATTAATCCGCCTCCGATGAGGAAAAGGGCAGGGGAGGCCGGACCGTTGGCGGGTCCGAGCGGCGAGGCGGTGGCCGATGGATTGGCAGGCGCGACAACTTCTGTCGAGCCAATTGTCGAGGTTTTGGCGGAGGCGATTCCCAACCCCGCGCCAATGCCAAGTAATAAAATTCCTATCGCGAGCGTGATGATGAATCCGCGATAAGAAAGCGTATCATCCCACATGCGGCGAGTAACGCGCGCAATGAAATAGATGGCGAGGAAAAGCAAGAGTTGGGCGGCGTATATAAACGAGGTTTCTTTGGCGGTAAAGTGGACGACGAGCGCAACAGCGAGCCAGTAAAGATATTTTTTTGCGCCAGTCTCGAAATAGCGAAGCACGACATAAAGCATTAACACGCCGGAGAAAACTGCATACGGATCTTCGCGGATATAGCGGCCATAATAGAGCATGATCGGTGAGATAACCATTAACAGGCCGGCGACCAGTCCACCTGTCTTGCCGAGATAGCGTCGCCAGTACCAGGTCATGCAGATAGTAGCAATGCTGAACAGCGCGGCGGGGATGCGCGCTGTAAAATCGCTCGCGCCGAACAGGAAATAGCTGAGCGCAGGCAAAAAGAATTGAAGCGGCCCGTGCATCATGGGGTTATGTTCATAGCCATTGCCTTTGTATAAGAGCCATGAGAAATACGAGTGCAGGCTTTCATCGTGACTCATTACGCGCGCCCCGAGGTTATAGAAGCGCGTGATGACGGCAAGGAGGACAATCAATCCAAAAAGCGCGACCTCATTTGTTATTGCCGGCAGACCTGGATGTATGGGACGTTCAAGCCAGCGAAGTTGATCTTTTTCTGTTTGTGTTGTTGTTTGTTTTGCCATGTCTTCTCTCGATAGTCGGGCTGACTATAATTCAGTCCGTGTGTTCAGGCAAGCCAGAGTATTTGTAAAATATTGCTTGCGCGTAGCCAATATATCACAAGAAAGTAAAGACAAACTTAACTTACAAAAAAGAACCAGCCAACTGACCGCACCCCGCGGCAATGTCAACACCACGGCGCATCCGAATCGTGCATGGAATTCCAGCCTGCTCCAGTGGTTCTTTGAACTTGATTCCGCGCTCGCGCGTTGTTGCCTGCCCCTTGTATCCTTTGGTAGGGTTGAGGGGAATTGCATTGACATGGCACAGCAAACCTTTGAGTCGTGCCGCGAGTTTCCTGGCCTGCTCCGGCGTGTCGTTGACTCCGTTGATCAGCGCCCATTCGAATGTGATACGCCGCCCGGTTTGCGCGACATAATATCTGCACGCTTCCAGTACTTCCTCCGTGTTGTATTTTTTGTTGACCGGCAACATGCTGACCCGCAAATCGTCGTCCGCGGCGTGGAGGGAGATGGCGAGATTGACCTGCCGCTTTTCATCGGCAAAGCGTTTGATCATCGGAACCAGACCGACGGTCGAGATGGTGAAGCGGCGCGCGCCAAAGTTGAAGCCCTCCGAATCATTTAATCGGTCAATCGCGGCCATGGTGTTGTCATAGTTGTGGAAGGGTTCGCCCATACCCATCACAACGATGTTGGTGACGGTTTGTTCCTCTCCGTGCAACATGCGCGCGTAGTACATGACCTGTGCGACGATCTCGCCGCTTGAAAGATGTCTTTTGAATCCCATTTGGCCTGTGGCGCAGAAGACACAGCCCATCGCACAGCCGGCCTGCGACGAAATGCAAAGAGTGCGACGCCTGTCGTAGCGCATCAGCACGGCTTCGATGACATGCCCATCGTTCAGTTTGAAGAGCGTCTTTCGGGTCTGTTTGTCACTCGAATCAAGATAGCGGATCGGTTCGATGCCAATGAAATCCAATTCAGTTGCCATCTTATCGCGCAAAGACTTTGGAAGATTGGAAAATTGAGAAGGGGAATTATAGAAATGCTGATACAGTCCCTGCCAGATTTGCCTGGCGCGATAGGCCGGTTCGCCCCACGAGCGCAAGAGTTGACCCAGCGAAGATTGATCGAGATCATAAATGAACATGATCTTACTATTCTAGCCGACCAACTCGGCCAAGTCTTTTGCAATCAAATCGGGCGCCGGTTCCCATTCGGTTGCTTCTTGCCGCGTGCTGACCCCAGACAAAACCAATGCTGTCCTCGCGCCCATCGCCTGACCACCCGCGATATCCGTTTCGAGGCGGTCGCCAATGACAAGCGATTCGTCTTTGGTCAGACCCATTCGTTCCGCGGCAAGTTCAAGCATAAACGGCGCAGGCTTGCCAATGACAATCGGCTTGATGTCCGTCGCGGCTTCAAGGGTCGCGAGAATTGATCCCGCGCCGGGAACGAGTCCCACCGGGGTTGGAAACGTTTTATCGGGATTGGTTCCATAAAAGGGGACGCCCGCGCGGATATGTAAAGTGGCGCGGCGCAGTTTTTGATACGTCAGGCCGCGGTCAATTCCCGCTACAACTGCAACCACAGAGGTTTCATCGTCTGGATCGGTGATGGGCGTGAAGCCTTTATCGCGCAACGCAGAGACGATCCCGTTTTCACCGATGACGAAAACAGCCCTCACCCCCGTCTCCTCTCCCAATTTTGGGAGAGGAGTGAAGGGGTGAGGGGAAAACTTCTGCGCCAATACGTGCGCTGTCGCTTCCGATGAAGTCACAATTTGCCACGGCTCGAGCGCCACGCCGAAGCCGTGCAATTTGGAAAGATATTCATCTATAGTTTTGGTTGCGTTATTTGTGGCGAGGACCACTTGAAGTCCATGCGAGGCGATTCGGTCGAAGATCCCGGGCAAGTCACCGATGGGCGTATCGTCTTTCCAGAGCACGCCATCCATGTCGAGGATGAGTCCGCGCACGGGAGGGGAGAGTTGATCGAGCATGTTTTCAGATCAACCGAGTTTCTTCAAGAGATATTCCAGCACAGGGCGGTCAATCCATCCTGCGTCGGGATTGGCGCGTTCTTCAAAGTTTTCGTTGTCAATGAAAGCGCGGAAGGCTTCGCGCGTCGCATCGTCATATTCACTGCTGGTCGGTGAATAATATCCGAGGCTTTTCATGATCTGCTGGATTTCTTTTACGACTTCACCTTCCAACCGGACGCGCTGCGACTTTGGACTCTTGCCAAAATACAAACGGTGCAATTCAAGCAATTCGCCCAAACGCGCCACTGGTTGAAGATTATCGTCCACGCGATAATCCACCCAGCGATCATTGTATCCACCATAACCTGCCTTCGGCTTGACGACGGTGATGGCGGCAGACTGTCGTCCGCGCCGGTCGCCGCCCGCGTTGCTTCCCGCTTCGAGCGCGGCAAACAGCCTTTCAGGGAGTTCGCCTTTCGCATCGAGGAAGGCGTGTTCCATTTGTTGAATGACTTGTGAACCCGCAAGGATATTTCCCTGAATCGCGTAGCCCGGCCCGATCAATGATCCCGCCCATTCCGAACAGGATTTGCCCGTGAACGACGCGGCTTTGCCTTTGGCGTCCACCAGGCCGACCTGGCGATGATCGCGTTCGCGATCATGGGCGAGCAGTTTTTGCAGCGTCTCTTCCGCGGAAAGTCCGCTTGCCATGAGTTCAAGTCCGCGCGGACCGAAACTCGTGTTGGCAAAAGCCTGGGTTGCGACCGCGCCGGCTTTGGCTTTGGCCCACGGCACAACCGCGCCGACCGCGGGGAACTTCGACGCGACGGCCACGCCCCAGGCTTGCGCCTTGAGGTCGCAGGCAACGATCGAAAATGTGGAAACAGAAAACATTCAGGGTTTAAAAATTGGACACGGATCGCACGGGTTAGCGATGGCCGTGAAGTCCGTGTCCAATCATGCGCTCATTTCTCAGTTACACTTTTTGTTTTACAGGCGACTCGAGAACTTGATCCACCAGGCCATACTCAACCGCCTGCTTTGCATCGAGATAATAATCACGGTCGGTATCGCGCTCAATGACTTCAAGAGTCTGGCCCGTGTGCTTTGCCATGATTTCATTCAGTAAAGCCTTCAGGCGCAAAATCTGCTTGGCTTGAATCTCGATGTCAGTGGCCTGACCTTGCGCGCCGCCGAGCGGCTGGTGCATGTGAATGGTCGCGTGGGGCAGAGCGTAGCGTCGGCCTTTTGTTCCGGCGGTCAGGATCACGGTGCCGAATGAAGCGGTCACGCCAACAGCCACGGTGCTGATCGGATTCGAAATGGATTGCATCGTGTCGTAGATGGCAAGCCCCGCGTAGATTTGTCCACCGGGCGAGTTCACATACATTTGAATTTCCTTTTCAGGATCTTCATGATTCAAAAAGAGCAATTGCGCCACAACCACATTGGCTACCTGATCGTCAATCGGCGTGCCAAGGAAAATGATGCGCTCTTTGAGTAAAAGGGAGTAGATATCGTACGCGCGCTCGCCGCGGCCGGATGATTCTACAACCATCGGAACGACATTGTTGAAATTAGGAATGTTCATAGCCTCTCTCATTTCTTGCTGGTTGACTTTTTCCCTTTCGGGGACGATATAGATGCACCCGGCTTTGCACTCTTACCTGTACTTTTGCCGGATGTTTTACCAGCCGCTTCTTTCGCGGACCCTTTAGCGGCTTCTGTTTTCCTTTCTTTTTTCTCGCCTTCAGTTTTTTCTGTTTCTTCCATGCCTTCGGCTTTTTTCTCCGACGCGCCCTCGTCGTTCGCGGCGCGACCGGTATATTCGCCGGTGGCGATGGCTTTCAAACGATCCAATGTGCGGCGCGTGAGCAGGCGGCTGGCGGATTCCATGGCGACCGCTTCGGCCACGCGCTGTTGTCCCTGCCTGCCGCCGCGGATGTTGTTCAGATTCAAGCCCTGCATCTGCAGGTCAGTGAGTGTGTTGTTGAATTCCTGATCGAGCGACGCATTGTCCACTTCGATCTTTTCCAGACGCGAAACTTCATCGAGGATCAGGGAACGCTCCAGGCGTTTGATCGCAACCGGTTTGGCCTCCTCCTCAAAGAACCTGGCCGCGTCGGTGTTGCGCATTTTGTAATAGGTCTCGAGATCGAGTCCCTGCTGGGCAAGGCGGTTACGCAGATCTTCGACAACATGTTCGGCCTCGTGGTTGACCGTCTGCGGCGCGTACTTGATGGTGGCGGTCTCTTTGATCTTGTCAATCAATCGAGGGAAATATTCATCGTCGTATGCCGCGCGGGCGCGGGCTTCGATGTCTTTGGTCAGCACTTCCTTGAGCGCGTCCAGCGATTCGTATGGACCAACCATTTTGGCGAAATCGTCATTGATCTCGGGCAATGTCATCGAGCGGACGGTTTTGACCGTAGCCTCGATGTCAATTGTTTCACCGGCCAGGGTCTCATCGGAGAAATCGTTCGGGAAGGTGTGGCTGATCGTTTTTGCCTCGCCCGCTTTCAGTCCCAGAAGTTGACGCGCAAAACCCGGGAAAGGAAACTCGTTGTCGCGATTTTCTTTGCGAACGATGGTCGCGAATCCGCCGCGCGTCAATGATTCTTTTTCCGATTTCAAGTCAACGAGGATGTAATCGCCTTCCCGTATCTCACGCTCCACGGTCTCGGTTGTGCCGTACATTTGTTGCAGTTCTTCGAGGGCCTGATCGAGTTTTTCGGGGTCGGGCGGCTGGAATTCATAGGGCAGACGGATTTTGTGATAATCGCCCAGTTCCACTTTCGGGGCGAGCGGAACTTTGAAGGTGAACTTGGGGAGATCGGTGCCGTCAATTTTTTCGAGCGAGCCGGGCGCGGCGGGTTCGATCTCCGCTTCTTTCAGCATCGCGGGGTAGACCTCGTCCACCAGCAAATCAACGGCCTGCTCGTAGATGGCTTCATCTCCATAATAACGGCGGATCACTTCATAGGGGGCCTTGCCGGGGCGAAAGCCGGGAATTTTGCCGCGCTCCGCGAGTTTACGCGCGGCGCGACGGCGAGCGGCTTCCAGGCGGTCAGGTTCCACCTCCACGACCACCTGCGCTTGATGATCATCTTGAACGGTCTTTTCGAATTTCAAATCGGTTCTCCAAAAGTTGTGATGGGGACGGAGGGACTTGAACCCTCACGCCTTGCGGCACATGATCCTAAGTCATGCCTGTCTGCCAGTTCCAGCACGTCCCCTGGCAGGAACGCGGCGAAATTATAAGGCATGGGGGAGGGGTGCGTCAATAAAGGGCGGGAAATGTTAACTTTATGCTTATATGGCCTTTAGACGCAAACCAAATATGGTTTCAATCCATGCTCCCAATGAAGGGAGCGACGAGAACATGACGAACCTTGTACTCGATGGCATCGGTATCGTTTCAATCCACGCTCCCAATGAAGGGAGCGACAATACGACTCTACAGAATTAAAGAACCACAGAAGTTTCAATCCACGCTCCCAATGAAGGGAGCGACCAGGCCAAGATGTTGATCGAGGGCGGCTATGCCGTGGTTTCAATCCACGCTCCCAATGAAGGGAGCGACCGGATGGCGGTTTGGAGATCGTGCCATTAGGTGTGTTTCAATCCACGCTCCCAATGAAGGGAGCGACACGAGCAGATGATATTTTCAAATCAGCAACATCCGAGTTTCAATCCACGCTCCCAATGAAGGGAGCGACGTGGATCTCTTCGACAATCAGTTCACCATCAAGGTTTCAATCCACGCTCCCAATGAAGGGAGCGACTCAAAATCGCCATGCATCAAATACGTTCGGGGTAGGTTTCAATCCACGCTCCCAATGAAGGGAGCGACGGGCGCTGCGGTTCAGATTCTTTTGACATTGGTGTTTCAATCCACGCTCCCAATGAAGGGAGCGACAACACCTTGCCAATCATAGCGTTGCGCCACATCCAGTTTCAATCCACGCTCCCAATGAAGGGAGCGACCATGGGGTAAGACTGCCGAAGCCTGCCATCAATACCTGTTTCAATCCACGCTCCCAATGAAGGGAGCGACTCCGCTAGGTTTTTCCCGCTGGTTATATCTTTGATGTTTCAATCCACGCTCCCAATGAAGGGAGCGACTTCCGTAATGGTTTCATAGATGGTCTTGATGTCATTGTTTCAATCCACGCTCCCAATGAAGGGAGCGACTCTGCAGGCATGTACTTAATCGTCGGCGTGTGTGAGTTTCAATCCACGCTCCCAATGAAGGGAGCGACGTAATTGGAGGTTTGCATGAATAACTACGATATGTTTCAATCCACGCTCCCAATGAAGGGAGCGACTCGATCCGGTGGACCCGGAATTACGAGCGACTCTGTTTCAATCCACGCTCCCAATGAAGGGAGCGACGCAGGGCGTGAGTATCTGGATTGGGACACAGGATGTTTCAATCCACGCTCCCAATGAAGGGAGCGACTTAGACCTTTGCCGTTGAAAGTGTTTGTGAACAAGTTTCAATCCACGCTCCCAATGAAGGGAGCGACTTCACAGCGGACGTCGTTGCAGGTTGAAACGTTGTTTCAATCCACGCTCCCAATGAAGGGAGCGACCGTCGCTTCAGATAAGCCGGAGCCGGTTAATGAAGTTTCAATCCACGCTCCCAATGAAGGGAGCGACCCATTTTGACGGTATCCGGTCCCTGTCGCATTAGTTTCAATCCACGCTCCCAATGAAGGGAGCGACTTGATGCAAAACTCGGCAGACTTCTGCCAATTGATGTTTCAATCCACGCTCCCAATGAAGGGAGCGACTATGGTCAACGCTTTTATCTGGCATGGTATCAATGTTTCAATCCACGCTCCCAATGAAGGGAGCGACTATATTGACAGTTATTACAATCCGTCACCTTATGTTTCAATCCACGCTCCCAATGAAGGGAGCGACCACGGCGGGCGCTAGCCCGCCGCTGGGCTTGTCTGTTTCAATCCACGCTCCCAATGAAGGGAGCGACAACTTGTGCCGCACGAATGGGCGGAAAGAACGAAGGTTTCAATCCACGCTCCCAATGAAGGGAGCGACGTAGATAGCTTCGGTTGGAGCTTGTCGCAAATCGTTTCAATCCACGCTCCCAATGAAGGGAGCGACTTCACCGCAAGCTGTTCCTCACCATTCCAGGAGTTTCAATCCACGCTCCCAATGAAGGGAGCGACCCATGAGTGACGTATATAAAAGCTCGGTCGGTCTGTTTCAATCCACGCTCCCAATGAAGGGAGCGACGTTCGGATTAGCATATTGTCTTCCGGGATCCAGTTTCAATCCACGCTCCCAATGAAGGGAGCGACTACTTGTGCCGCTCGCGATATCAGAATATAGAGTTTCAATCCACGCTCCCAATGAAGGGAGCGACATAATGCAATTATCAAGCAGAGCCATATGCTGGCGTTTCAATCCACGCTCCCAATGAAGGGAGCGACTAATCATGGATCACTCAATCAACATTACGCTTGCGTTTCAATCCACGCTCCCAATGAAGGGAGCGACTCAAAAAATCTAAAGCGTCTTGTTTGTAGTCGAAAGTTTCAATCCACGCTCCCAATGAAGGGAGCGACTCCCTGACTTACCCCCCAGCCCCTTCCCTAAAGTGGTTTCAATCCACGCTCCCAATGAAGGGAGCGACCTTCAAGTGCGGTCGTCTCATTTGGCCTCCAGAATCGTTTCAATCCACGCTCCCAATGAAGGGAGCGACTCAACATGGGCAGACCCGATCTGGCAGACAAGGGTTTCAATCCACGCTCCCAATGAAGGGAGCGACGCCGCGGCAATTGGTCGTTGACCCGCTCGATGTTGTTTCAATCCACGCTCCCAATGAAGGGAGCGACTCAAATCAGGACTTTGGGTTAGTGGATTATTCCACTGTTTCAATCCACGCTCCCAATGAAGGGAGCGACGAGTACGGCGGCCACCAGATTTCGATGAGGATAAGTTTCAATCCACGCTCCCAATGAAGGGAGCGACACCGTCCGCCATCACTTTCGCATGGAAGGCATTCGTTTCAATCCACGCTCCCAATGAAGGGAGCGACCTGCTCGCCGGCGGCACCGATCTTCTGCCCAATATGTTTCAATCCACGCTCCCAATGAAGGGAGCGACATCGCATTCGATGCCATGAGCGCGGCAGTGGTCAGTTTCAATCCACGCTCCCAATGAAGGGAGCGACACGACCCGCCTCCGATCGGATTCGGGCCTCTTCGGGTGTTTCAATCCACGCTCCCAATGAAGGGAGCGACTCGGTACTGTGTTTTGCTCATACCCAATTGCAAGGAGTTTCAATCCACGCTCCCAATGAAGGGAGCGACATTTTCTCTTGCTCTGACATTGGTGTATCCTGATGTTTCAATCCACGCTCCCAATGAAGGGAGCGACAAAAGACAGGTAAGGCGCAATTCTCTGGACAGTCGTTTCAATCCACGCTCCCAATGAAGGGAGCGACGCGTATCGGTTGGCGTTCCCGTATCGGTGGGCGTGTTTCAATCCACGCTCCCAATGAAGGGAGCGACCTCAACTCTCTCGCCGCAGAAATTGCGGCGAGAGTTTCAATCCACGCTCCCAATGAAGGGAGCGACAGTGCATGCCATACAAGAACGTCGTCGCGTCGATATGTTTCAATCCACGCTCCCAATGAAGGGAGCGACTACATTGAGTTGGACATCCAGGTCGTTTACAAGTTTCAATCCACGCTCCCAATGAAGGGAGCGACCCGCGAGTGGTCCACCACGTGGCAGAATTACGCCGTTTCAATCCACGCTCCCAATGAAGGGAGCGACTTGCAACTGTTGCCAACAAGATCATGGACGAGATGTTTCAATCCACGCTCCCAATGAAGGGAGCGACATTGAGTTCATATTCGGGTATCGGTTCTATCAGTTTCAATCCACGCTCCCAATGAAGGGAGCGACAGGCCACCCATCACGCGAGCAATGGATGGGAGGGTTTCAATCCACGCTCCCAATGAAGGGAGCGACCTCTGGCCTTCGGCAAATCCGTTGCACAGCTCCAGAAGGTTTCAATCCACGCTCCCAATGAAGGGAGCGACCAATACACGAGTTTGGAGGAACGATCACAGCGAGTTTCAATCCACGCTCCCAATGAAGGGAGCGACGATGGGCGGTGTAAGTCATTTCTTTTCCCAAATAAGTTTCAATCCACGCTCCCAATGAAGGGAGCGACGCGAGACCGGGATTCACTTGAGCCAGCGGCGTTAGTTTCAATCCACGCTCCCAATGAAGGGAGCGACCTCGGATTTGCGGCTCTTTGCAGATGGCAAGGAGTTTCAATCCACGCTCCCAATGAAGGGAGCGACTTATGACGACTGGCGGCAAGTGCCAACCCAGGAACGTTTCAATCCACGCTCCCAATGAAGGGAGCGACTTTATTCGGGCGGAGCATTTTCAAGGAAACATATGTTTCAATCCACGCTCCCAATGAAGGGAGCGACCTTGCGACGGGTGAGCCTGTGCAAGTGTACGTCTCGTTTCAATCCACGCTCCCAATGAAGGGAGCGACTCGACGCCCATGCGTCCCGTTTGCGGTGTATAGAGTTTCAATCCACGCTCCCAATGAAGGGAGCGACCTCATTTTCAGGTTGCTCAAAGTTCGTCGTGTTTGTTTCAATCCACGCTCCCAATGAAGGGAGCGACTTGGATGGCGTGATCAGTTTATCCATGAGTCACACTGTTTCAATCCACGCTCCCAATGAAGGGAGCGACCGAAGTGTAAGCATCCCGATCAACCCCAGCGCCGGTTTCAATCCACGCTCCCAATGAAGGGAGCGACGTATGGGATGCGGTTCTTCGGATGTTTGCCGCGGTTGTTTCAATCCACGCTCCCAATGAAGGGAGCGACCAAGCGACACCCACTCCCACGCCCGCTGTTGAGAGGTTTCAATCCACGCTCCCAATGAAGGGAGCGACCAAGGGAGACGAACTCTATTATGAGCTACACAAAGTTTCAATCCACGCTCCCAATGAAGGGAGCGACGTCAATGACGGTCATGGCCACTAGCCTTGCCATGTTTCAATCCACGCTCCCAATGAAGGGAGCGACCTACAAGATGATGGAGCATGGAAGTTACTTTCTGTTTCAATCCACGCTCCCAATGAAGGGAGCGACTAATCGCAGGCAATAAGACCTTGGAGGCCGCGCAGTTTCAATCCACGCTCCCAATGAAGGGAGCGACAAAATTGGTGTCTCCAGACCCTTGACAAATATCAGAGTTTCAATCCACGCTCCCAATGAAGGGAGCGACATTTCTCGATGATCTCAGGTGTGAACGCTTCACGTTTCAATCCACGCTCCCAATGAAGGGAGCGACTCTCGTAGCGCGGATCCATGTACTGGCAATAAGCAAGTTTCAATCCACGCTCCCAATGAAGGGAGCGACCTTCAGGGCGTCCAGGTCGTCGTTGATCAGCGTCTCCCACGAGTTTCAATCCACGCTCCCAATGAAGGGAGCGACCCACCGCTGGAGGCGGTGCACGATCGGCGAGCGTGTTTCAATCCACGCTCCCAATGAAGGGAGCGACCCGCAGGGCGATGCCAGGTTATCCCAGATGGCGGGTTTCAATCCACGCTCCCAATGAAGGGAGCGACCCATCCATCTTCGCAACCAAGAGCTCTGCATCTACAAGTTTCAATCCACGCTCCCAATGAAGGGAGCGACGAGCGGACGCTGATCTTTCCGCTCTCCCTCAATAAGTTTCAATCCACGCTCCCAATGAAGGGAGCGACGTCAAACTTGTCGCTGATGTCCATTTCGTCCAGGTTTCAATCCACGCTCCCAATGAAGGGAGCGACGATTGTGATCTTCCTGACAGTCATTGATAAACGCAGTTTCAATCCACGCTCCCAATGAAGGGAGCGACCGCGCGGCTGGCCCGCGGGGATGATCAACGTGACAGCGCATGTTTCAATCCACGCTCCCAATGAAGGGAGCGACCGAACGAGCGCATGGGTTCGATACTTACGTTTACGTTTCAATCCACGCTCCCAATGAAGGGAGCGACCACAACGTTATGACTGGCAAGGCGTGGTTGTGGCGTTTCAATCCACGCTCCCAATGAAGGGAGCGACCATCCTTAATTGCGTCTGCAAATTGAGACGGAGTGTTTCAATCCACGCTCCCAATGAAGGGAGCGACGCAAATCCAAATGCCTTTGAGAGCATCCGGATGTTTCAATCCACGCTCCCAATGAAGGGAGCGACCGAGTCATTCACCGTGATCAAGACCATGGAATTGTTTCAATCCACGCTCCCAATGAAGGGAGCGACTTATGTTTTCGGAAACGACCGATCGCTTCTTATGTTTCAATCCACGCTCCCAATGAAGGGAGCGACGCAGTCCAGCAGTTCGCACGGCGCCTGCATCGGTGTTTCAATCCACGCTCCCAATGAAGGGAGCGACGCCTTGTCAGCCAGGTCGGGCCTGCCCATAAAGGTGTTTCAATCCACGCTCCCAATGAAGGGAGCGACCCATGCGCTCTGCTAACTCTGGCGACGCCTCATCGTTTCAATCCACGCTCCCAATGAAGGGAGCGACCCGTGTCAATACGCATAGCCGAAAATAATCTACACGTTTCAATCCACGCTCCCAATGAAGGGAGCGACTCATTATGACAGCGATAATAATCGGTATGATCTGTTTCAATCCACGCTCCCAATGAAGGGAGCGACTACGATGAGTTCAAGACTGTTCATCCTGCATTGGCTGTTTCAATCCACGCTCCCAATGAAGGGAGCGACGTTACCTTCCTGCGCCTGGGCGGAATGACACAAGTTTCAATCCACGCTCCCAATGAAGGGAGCGACAACGGCGAGCGTTACTTGCGGGGCGATCCCGTAGTTTCAATCCACGCTCCCAATGAAGGGAGCGACGCGGCGGATGCACATCGCCGAGGATGGCCTGCCAGTTTCAATCCACGCTCCCAATGAAGGGAGCGACATCCTCCAACCGCGATTGTCCACTACTGGCATCTGTGTTTCAATCCACGCTCCCAATGAAGGGAGCGACGAAACAAGCACGACAAGATGGACGTGCGCCCGGAGTTTCAATCCACGCTCCCAATGAAGGGAGCGACTTCAAAACTCAAAGGTTACTTTTCATTGCCCGATGTTTCAATCCACGCTCCCAATGAAGGGAGCGACACAACTTCGGCACCGCAACAACCATCCGGGCAGGCGTTTCAATCCACGCTCCCAATGAAGGGAGCGACAATGACATTCGCATTCAACAAGCCCATTCAAACCCCGTTTCAATCCACGCTCCCAATGAAGGGAGCGACGTTGGCCGTGATCTGCATGATGCCGGTCTCATCCTTGCGTTTCAATCCACGCTCCCAATGAAGGGAGCGACAAGTTGATATGACCGTCTTTATCGCGGGTATCAATGTTTCAATCCACGCTCCCAATGAAGGGAGCGACAGTCCAATCAAAAAGGCGCAACAGCGCACAAGGAGTTTCAATCCACGCTCCCAATGAAGGGAGCGACACGCGAAATATGCACTCAAGCCGCAATACTGGCCGTTTCAATCCACGCTCCCAATGAAGGGAGCGACAAGGCGCGGCCGCGGCCTGGGCGCTCTCTTCAAGTTTCAATCCACGCTCCCAATGAAGGGAGCGACTGACTTCAACAATCCTGCCTGTGCCAGCCTCAATGTTTCAATCCACGCTCCCAATGAAGGGAGCGACCCGCAGGGCGAGAAGGAATTTGCCGCCCAGCGGGAGTTTCAATCCACGCTCCCAATGAAGGGAGCGACGTTGGCATGGAAATGCTTTTGTACTCTATTCCAGTGTTTCAATCCACGCTCCCAATGAAGGGAGCGACCTGAGGGTGCTGGTAAAGCGCCTGATGCCAAGTTTCAATCCACGCTCCCAATGAAGGGAGCGACTACACCTACGCCAACTGTTACTGTTTCTCCTACGGGTTTCAATCCACGCTCCCAATGAAGGGAGCGACGTTATCGTCATTTGGCTTTAGGTTTGCTTGGGGCGTTTCAATCCACGCTCCCAATGAAGGGAGCGACTCGAGTAGCCCGCTCATACTGCAACCATCTTGAAGTTTCAATCCACGCTCCCAATGAAGGGAGCGACCTGAGACAATCCCAAACCCTACCAGCGCGGAGGAGGTTTCAATCCACGCTCCCAATGAAGGGAGCGACTTTATCCACCGCTTTTGGCGTGCACCGTCCAGATCGTTTCAATCCACGCTCCCAATGAAGGGAGCGACTTTGGCATTTTCATCCTTTCGACTTTAATTATCGCGCAGGTTTCAATCCACGCTCCCAATGAAGGGAGCGACAGCAATATCTGGGTAAAAAAATATCTTTATTGCCAGATATTGGCCTTGTTTTATTTGTTACAGTTGTAAATCAT
>JAJPIZ010000016.1 GCA_021324435.1 Anaerolineae bacterium | reverse complement strand
TCGAAAAATATCTGGAGAACGGTTCTCTCTCAGACGAGGAACTGACGCGCGGTTTAAAAGACGTGGTCCACTCCGGGGCTTTTATCCCGGTCTTTTGCGCCGCGGGCGGACACGAGATCGGCATTCTGCCGCTCCTCAACGACATCGTGGATATATTGCCGTCTCCTGCACAGGCTCCGGCCCGCGTGGCGCAAGGCAAAGACGGCGAAGAAAAATTGACCGCCTCCGATACAGGCCCATTAGCCGCGTACACATGGAAGACGACCGCCGATCCGTTTGTTGGCAAGATGACTTATTTCCGCGTATTCTCCGGGTCCATTCAAGCGGATGCGCGCGTTTGGAATCAAAACAAAGGCGCGGAAGAACGCATGTCCGGTTTGCACATTCAGCGCGGCAAGGAACAGATCGCAGTCAAGGTCATTCATGCGGGCGACATTGGTTCGGTTGCAAAGTTGACCGTCACAGCAACAGGCGATACGTTTTGCGACAAAAATCATCCACTGACGATTGCTCCGCCCAAATTCCCCGCGGCACTGTTCCAGGTGGCCGTCGCGCCGAAGACACAAGCGGACGCGGCCAAGATTTCGCCGACGCTCACTCGTCTGTGCGAAGAAGATATGACTCTCTCATGGCACAACGAACGTTCCACCGGCGAGACGGTTCTGCAGGGCATGGGCGATCAGCACATTGATGTTGCCATTCACCGGGCGCAAACCAAATTCCAGGTTGGGTTGGTCACGCGTGAACCGAAGGTTCCATATCGCGAGGGCATCACCCGAAAAGCCTCCGCGCAATATCGCCACAAAAAGCAGACCGGCGGCGCGGGCCAGTTCGGCGAGGTTCATCTCAGAATTGAACCGCTTCCCGGAACAGACTTTGAATTCACCGATGAATTGGTCGGCATGAATCTCTCGCGTTCCTACCTGCCCGCGATTGAAAAAGGCATCAAGGCCACGTTGGAGCAGGGCGCCTTTGCCGGCTACCCGATGAGCAATGTCAAGGTCATTGTGTATGACGGCAAGGAGCACCCCGTGGATTCGAAGCCGGTGGCATTTGAAATTGCCGGACGCGAAGCATTCAAAGCGGCGGTGCAGGATGCAGGCCCCGTGCTCTTCGAGCCGATCATGAATGTCCGCATCGTTGTTCCCGACGCCAACATGGGTGACGTGATGAGCGACCTCAACACCCGCCGCGGCCGCGTGCAGGGCACGGAAGCCGAGCGCGGCAACACGGTCATCGTGGCGCATGTCCCGCTGGCGGAAATGTTGCGTTACACGTCGCAGTTGCGCTCCATCACCGGTGGGCGCGGGTACTTCACCATGGAACTCGATCATTACGATATCGTCCCATCTCACATCGCGGCCACGATTGTTGAAGCGCACAAGAAAGAAATGGAAGCCAAGAAGGAAGAGTAAGGTTAAGTTTTTCTCTCGATTCAATAAGAAGAGCCTCACGCCGAGGCTCTTCTTTTATTCTTATGCGACTTATATAAACCTTGTTCCGGCAAAATTTTATCGAATAGATTTTCTAACAAGTGAATGCCTGTGAATCAAGGTCATGTAGAGAATCATAACGAAATTGACATCCTGTTTTAATGTACTTCAAATTTTTTTGTTGTATGATGACAACAACGAAAGGAGGTACCCATAGGAATACCACCTGAAATACACCACGAAGGGAAGAGCGAGACGCCCTGACCTGGACAAAGCTTCTGTGAGTTTACAAGTTCCAGACGTTCTCCAAACGAAAAGAAGGAACTGCTCCGCTTTTCCCGGGTAACATGAACAGTTGACGGATGGGTGACACCCATCCGTCTTTTTTAGTCTTTCACCATGAACCACAATGCGGCGGCCATCAATAACCCACTCGCGGCAGATAGAATAAAAGTAATCTCAAATCCCGCCGCATCGGCCAGCCAGCCGCCGATGATCGGGGCAAGGATGGTGGCCGGAGCGGGAATAGTGTTCGCCATTCCAATGTAAAGCGGACGATCTTCTTCGTTATTGGCAAAGCTGACACTGAATGCGAGCGGAATCGTCCAAATGGCGATGATGGCAATTGCCTCAAGCAGAAAGATCATGTAGAACCAACCCGCCGAATCCGCTTTCCATGCCAGAACAGCGCTCAGCGCCGCGCCCACCGCGCCGATGCTCATCACATTGCGGTGACTCCATCGGTCACTGAGGCGTCCCATCAACGGACTCAAAATCACCTGTCCGATCAGTAAAATGGAAATCATGATGCTGGCCGCCGCGTCGCTCATTCCGAAGCGTTGAACAGCATAGATCACATAAAATGCAAAAGCCATTCCCGCGAATTGACTGAGAACGCGTACTCCCAAAAAGGCGCGGAAGTTTGTATCGCGTTTGAGAATATCAAGTGATTTGCCCCAGAATGCGAGTGGATGCTGTTCCTCGGGAACTGAATCCGGTTCGCGCGTCAGGGCTAGAAACATGTACGATACGGCCATGCAAAGAAAGGTCAGGGCGAAGCAAAGGCTATAGTTCAGCGGCTCCGTTACCTTGTCGAGGATAAGACCCGCAAAGATGGCTGAGATACCGGCCAAGCCATTGAAAGCCGCGGCTTGAGTTCCGAAAAAAGTCCCATGCAATTCCTTCGGCATGATCTTTGAGATCATGCTTGTCCATGGATTAGCCGCCAGGCCGGCGCCGAATCCCTGCCAGATCAACATCAGGAAAGTAACAACGAGCGCGGCGGATGTAGAGAATCGCGCTAGAAAAAACGCGACGATGGCCAGCCCAAGATAAGGAAGACGCTCATGGATGGTCATCCACAACACCATCGGTTTGTACTGCTTCGCGCGGGACAACCAGCCGGCGGTGAACAATTGAGGCAATTGCCAGCCCATATTGTGGATAGCGGGAACCAGGCCGATGAGCAGGGCTGAGTCTGTCAGGTGGTGAACGAAAAGAGGAATAACGGCCGCGAACGATGCAAACCCCATGCCGAGACCAAATGAACCGCCGTCGAACATGCCGACCATGAAGTTGAAGCGCAGGTTTTTACGGATGTGGGCGTCGGCGGGGGCGGGCATGGATTTGATTTTACCATTGACAAATTTTATCTCCTACGTCTATAATAAAAACGAACGTTCGTTCATTTCTCGAATTTCTTGAGATGAGGAAATATGATCGTAGATGTTCAAACCAAAGGCGCGCGCACGCGGCACGCCATTGAAGAGGCGGCTTTCGGCCTGTTCATGGAACAAGGCTATCATGCTACTTCAATGCGCCAGATCGCGGACCGGGCGGGGCTGGCGCTGGGCGGTATCTATAACCACTTCTCCAACAAGGATGAAATCTTCCGCGGGATCATCGAAGCCAAGCACCCCTACCGACACATCATACCGGCAATTCTTGCGGCGGAGGGAGATACAGCCGAGGAGTTTATCCACAACGCGGCTCAAGCGCTCGTGCAGGGATTGGGAAGAGAGCCGGAGATTCTCAAGTTGATGTTCATCGAAATCGTCGAGTTCAATGGAAAACATGTTTCTCTTCTATTGAATCAGATTGCGCCGAAACTTCTGCCGGTCTTTGAAAAGCTGGTAAAGATCAGAAAGAACCTGAGGCCCATTCCTCCGCCTGTTTTACTGCGTTCTTTTTTAGGGTTGTTCTTTTCGTTTTACATTACTGAACTGTTCCTGAAAGGTACATCTTTGAAAAAATTGATGCCCAAAAACAGTTTTGACCTGATGGTGGATATTTACTTACACGGTGTCATCAGGGAGGCCGCATGAACTCGCGCCTTGTCTCTGTCATGCGCAAGGAATTTATTCAGGCATTCCGCGACCGACGCACGGTGATCATGATCGTGGTCATGCCGATCTTGCAATTGTTCCTGCTCGGTTATGCGTCCGCTACCGATGTCAAGAACATTCCCATCGCAGTTTGGGATCAGAGTCAGACGCCGCAATCCCGCGCGCTGCTGGACGCGTTCCGCTCCGCTGATTACTTTCGCATTGCCTACGCCGTTTCGTCGCAGGCTGAAATTCAATCGTTGATTGAACAAGGCAGCGCACGCGCCGCGTTGATCATTCCGCCTGATTACGATCGCCGCTTGTTGGAGAACAACGCGCAAGTCTCGATGATTCTGGACGGATCGGATGCGTCGGTGGGCGCGACCGCGTTATCGGTCGCACAATTGATCGGTCAATCGTACGGGGCGAAGATTGTTGAGGAACAAGCCGCTCTGCAGGGACGGCCAATGCTATCTGCTTCGCCGCTTCAGGTTCGGACTCAGGTTTGGTACAACCCCGATTTGATCTCGGCTTATTTCATGATTCCGGGCGTGATCGGTCAATTGCTGTTTATGATCACGACTGTGCTCACGGCCAGCGCGGTCGTGCGCGAACGCGAGCGAGGCACCATCGAACAGTTGATTGTGACTCCGATCCGCCCGTGGGAGTTAATGGTTGGAAAGATCACGCCATATGTTATTTTGTCTTTTGTAGAAGTCATCGAGGCGCTCATCATCGGACATTGGTGGTTCAAAGTCCCGGTGATTGGAAATCTCGGCCTGATCGCTTTGAGTTCAGGTTTGCTCCTGCTCTCCAGTCTGGGGATCGGTCTGTTTGCTTCGACGGTTGCCCACACGCAACAGGAGGCCACGGTCATGGTGCAGATGACGATGTTGCCGAGCATTTTTCTTTCCGGCCTGTTCTTTCCAATTGACGCCATGCCGCGCGTCCTGCAATGGATTTCATATCTCGTTCCGTTGAAATATTTCATCATCACCCTGCGCTCGCTGATGCTTAAAGGCGCGGGGCTTGGGACCATTCAAAATCAAGTCATCCCGCTTGCCTTGTTTGGTTTCATTATCATGGGCGCGGCGGCCCGGCGTTTCCATAAGACGTTGGATTAACCATCGAAGGAGTTTCTATGAACTCGCGATTGTTTTCGCTGATCCGCAAAGAATTCATCCAGATTTGGCGCGACCCGCGCACCCTGGCGCTTATCCTGGTCATGCCGATTGTCCAGTTGTTTTTACTCGGTTACGCGGCCACGACCGATGTCAAGAATATTTCCCTGGCCGTCTGGGACCAAAGCCAGACGCCTCAATCGCGCGCCTTCTTGGATGCCTTTCGATCTGCAAATTATTTTCGGATTGCCTATTCGGTTGGTTCTCAGGCAGAATATCGCATGTTAATCGAAACCGGCAAAGCCCGCGCGGCCTTGATCATCCCTCCCGATTATGCCAATCGTTTGCAGGAAGGCAATGCTCAAGTCTCTATGGTACTGGATGGTTCGGACGCGACGGTGGGTGGGACGGCCCTCTCCACGGCGCGGTTAATCGGTCAATCCTACGCGACCAAAGTGTTGACCGAACAGCTCGCACTGACGGGCCGCAGTGCCACCATCACGCCGCCCGTGGAAGTCCGCACGCAGGTTTGGTACAACCCGGATCTGATCTCCGCCTACTTCAATATCCCCGGTGTGATTGGCATGATCTTGTCTTTCATCACGGCTTTGCTCACAGCCACCGCGGTGGTGCGCGAGCGTGAACGCGGCACCATCGAGCAATTGATCGTCACGCCGATCCGCTCGTGGGAGTTGATTGTGGGAAAGATTCTTCCATACGTGATGCTGGCTTTTGTTGACGTGTTGGAAGTGCTCATCATCGGGCACTGGTGGTTCAAGGTCCCGGTACGAGGCGATCTGGGTTTGATTCTGCTTCTATCCGGCCTGTTCGTCCTCTCCAGCCTCGGCATCGGTTTGTTCGCGTCCACCGTCGCGAACACGCAACAGGAAGCCATGCTCACAGTGATGTTCACCATGTTGCCAAGCATCTTTCTTTCCGGTTTTTTCTTTCCCCTTGACGCCATGCCGAAATTCCTGCAGATTGTTTCGTATGCAGTCCCTCTTCGTTATTATCTGGTGATCATTCGCGCCTTGCTCCTGAAAGGAGTCGGCGTGGATGCGCTTCAGAACGAGATTATCGCATTGACCATTTTTGCGGTCGTGATTATGGGCGCGGCCGCTCTCCGATTCCGCAAACGGCTTGATTAGAAATTCATCAAAGGAGTAAATCATGCAACACAAACGCCCCCCTCTTCCCGCAGTCATCGTTATTGTGCTGGTGGTGATTGTAGCAATTTACTATGGCATTCGTTCGCTGAACAACAACAGCAATGGAACGCTGAGCGCTTCCGGCACGATTGAAACGACCACCGTCAACATCTCACCGGAACTGGCCGGAAAGATCAAAGAAGTGTTGGTTGACGAAGGCCAGACAGTCAAAGCCGGTGATCCGCTTCTTCACCTCGACGACAGCCTGCTGACCGCGCAACGCGCAGTCGCCTCCGCCCAGGCCGACTCAGCCAAAGCCGCGCTGGCGACGGCTCAAACCAATTACGATACCGTTGTGCAAAACGCGCTTGCCGCGGAACAAGCCTCGACTTCCAACGATCTGCGCTTCTCTGCACCGGATGAGTTCTCTCAGCCCGCGTGGTATTTCTCGCAGTCCGAGGAGATTGCCGCCGCACAGGCCGAAGTGGACGCCGCCAAGAAAGCGCTGGATGACGCGCAAACCAATCTCCAAAAGGTGATTTCCGATTTGAATAACGCGGATTTCATCAACGCGGAAAAGCGGCTGGCGAACGCGCGCGCCGCGTTCCTCGTTGCAGATGACGTCAAAACCACAACCGACAATGCCGTGGAAGGCGGCGGTTTGCAAAGGGCCGGCGACGCGAACTACAATGCCGCCCTCGCTGAACTGCGCGCCGCTCAATACGCATACGATGCGCTCCTCAACAGTAAAGCCAGGTTCGACGTCGAAAACGCTCGCGGCCAAGTCATTGTTGCTCAACAGCGTTTTGACACTGCCTATGCCCGCTTGCTTGCTTTGCAGACCGGTTTGCAATCTCCAGCGGTCGTTGCTGCAGGAAAGGCTCTTGATCAGGCCAAGGCCGGGGCCCAACAAGCAGATGCCAACCTGGCCTTGATTGATGCGCAAATGGCAAAACTGACAGTCTACGCTCCGATGGACGGCATCATCTTGACGCGCAATGTGGAGCCTGGTGAATTTGTCCAGCCCGGCGCGACCGCGCTCACGATGGCGAACATCAATGAACTGACCATCACAGTCTATGTTCCGGAGGATCGAATCCACGAGATCAGTGTGGGACAACAAGCGACCGTGATGATAGATGCGGCCACTGGCCCGCGGCCCACCTTCAAGGCCGAAGTTATCCATATCGCTGACCAGGCCGAGTTCACGCCGCGCAATGTGCAAACAGTGGAAGGTCGCAGTTCGACAGTGTATGCTGTCAAGTTGAAAGTGCTCGACTCAACCAACGAACTGAAAATCGGTATGCCGGCTGATGTCACATTTGAAAAATAAACTGCCGTGAACGAAACCTTTTTTATCGAAGCGGAAAATCTAACCAAGCATTTCGGCGAAGTGCGTGCCGTGGATGGTGTCTCCATCCGCGTCAAGCCCGGCGAGATATATGGCCTCGTCGGCTCAGATGGCGCAGGCAAGACCACAACCATGCGGCTCATCGTCGGCGCGCTGAAAGCGGATTCAGGCGAGTGTTCGGTATGCGGCTATGATGTGAAGAAACACATCGAAGACGCGCGTTCGCAACTCGGTTATCTTTCGCAACGGTTTTCTCTGTACGAAGATTTGACTGTGTTGGAGAACATCCGCTTCTTTGCCGAAGTGCGCGGACTGAAACCGGATGAGTGGTTGCCGCGCTCATTGGAGATTCTTGACTTTGTGGGTCTCGCCAATTTCAAAGACCGCCGCGCCGGACAACTTTCCGGCGGCATGAAACAGAAACTGGGGCTGGCTTCGGCGCTGGTCACGCGCCCGCGCGTGCTGTTGCTCGATGAACCCACCACCGGCGTTGACCCCGTCACGCGCCAGGATTTTTGGCAATTGCTGATTCGATTGGTATCTACCCCACTCCATCTCCCCCCAAATTCGGAGAATTTGGGGGGAGTGTCCCGAAGGGACGAGGGGGGCGTGGCCGTCCTCATCTCCACTCCATACATGGATGAAGCCTCGCGTTGTAATCGTATCGGATTCATGAAGAGCGGCAGGATTATCGCGGAAGGCACGCCGTGGCAGTTACGCGATCGCCTGACTGGACGCGTCCTTGAATTGCGCGGCTCACCATTGAATGTCCTTCGTCGCGCCGCGCATTCTGATCCGGATGTCGAGGATGTGCAAGCCTTCGGCGACCGTCTGCACATCCGCGTCAGAGAGAAAAAAGCCGATGACGTCCTCAGCCGCCTGAAGTCCAGGATACGAAGCGCAGGTGGAACGATCGAAGATTTGCGCGTCACCTCGCCCGGTCTGGAAGATGTCTTCATCGCGCTGTCGGAGGCGTCCAATGAGTGAGTCCGTGATCTCGGTGCAAAATCTCACGCGGCGCTTCGGCGACTTTGTCGCGGTGGATCATGTTTCATTTGAAGTGGAACAGGGCGAGATCGTTGGCTATCTCGGCCCAAACGGATCGGGCAAGACCACCACGATTCGCATGTTGCTTGGCTTGCTCGAACCCAGCGAGGGCAAAGCCACGGTGTTGGGCTACGACGCGTTTCGACAAAGCGAAGATGTGCGCGCCCGCGCCGGATACATGTCGCAGAAGTTCGCGCTGTATGATGATTTGACCACGCTGGAAAACTTGACGTTTTACGGCGGCGTATATGGCATCACCGACAAGAACCGCATCAAACAGACCCTCGAGCTAGTCGGCCTGACCGGGCATGAGTCCACGCTGACGCGTTCGCTCTCCGCCGGTTGGCGTCAGCGGCTCGCGTTGGGCATCGCGTTGGTGCATCAACCCAAATTGCTTTTCTTGGATGAGCCCACCTCCGGTGTTGACCCGACCGCGCGCCGCGCCTTTTGGGATTTGATCTATCAACTTGCTGAAAGCGGCGTGACGATTCTCGTTACCACACACTACATGGACGAAGCCGAGTATTGCGAGCGCGTCGGCATCATGCGTGATGGCAAATTACTGGCGATGGACACACCCACCAACTTGAAACAAAAAGTGATCCCCGGTGATGTATGGGAAGTGTTCGCCGAACCGTTGCAGGATGGATTGAATGCTCTGCATGAAATTGACGGCGTCTTGCGCGTGGGTCTGGCTGGCGATCATCTGCGAACCATTACTCAGCGCGGCATGAAGAAAACTGCTTTGCAGACTGGGCTTGATTCAAAAGGCGTGCATGTTGCGAACATTGCCGCAGGCGAACCAACGCTGGAGGATGTGTTTTTGTCACTGGCGAGATGAAGTCGAGAGTGCGTCGCACCTTCTAAACGAGATAAGCCTCCTCAATAAGAGCCAGCCGTTTAATCGGTTTGGCTCATCTGTTTGGTGCGACGCACTAAGCTGAATATCAATTGACCGTCACCATGAAGGTGACGGTCAATTTTGTTACTGGGCTTGATTCACCGGCTCTTCGGGGATGATGAGCGCCATGATCAAATAGACGAGGGCGATTCCGCCAAAGCCTGTGAAGAAGGCCAGCACAAAAAGCAGGCGGACGATGGTTGGGTCCATGTTGAAATAATTGCCTATCCCCGCGCACAGACCGGCGATCATGCGGTTCGTGCGACTGCGCATCAATTGTTTGTAGTTGTTGTTCATCGAATGACTCCTTTTGATTTTCTACAGGACATACGCAGCCAATTTGGAAAGGTAGCAAATTGAAAGAAAAGACGCCAATTGAGATTGGCGTCTTTTCTTAAATGCTCTGCTCGCGCGTAATTACCAATCTGTTTTGATAATTGTGATGCTTGTGCCATCACTGTAATTGTTGCTACTATGATTATTTAGAGGGCTATATTGGTACCCGCTCTTTACAATGTTATCAACTTCGAATGTGACACTTGTACTTGAGCGAGGCATGGAGCCTGTCGTTAATGAACACTTTCCATTGGCGTCAGTTGTGCATGAAGCGTTTCCTATATAAGCCCCGCTCCACGTCCCATTGACAGTTGCATTTGCCAGAGCGGCGTGATTGGAGTCATGTACTGTGATGGTTACAGTAGCATCCCATCCATGCGAAATCTTCCTGTTGGTTGCTGTGAGGTCCCCGACATGCATTGGTACAACCAGCGGAGCATGGCGGAGGATGACCAAGCCATTATTTGAGTCGGCGATTGCGATATCTGGAAGGCCATCATGATTGATGTCCCCGATAGCCATTCCCTGTGAGCTGTAGTGACTAACATAGGGAAGGGCGTAAAGTGAATAGGCGCCCAGTGCTCCGTTGTTTTCCCGAGGGAAGACGCTTAGGGTATACCAGCCTCCATGCGCGACTGCTACATCGAGCAAGCCATCCATGTTGAGGTCTCCAAGCTCGACCGGTTCTGGAATATCGTAAGCGCTGTAAGATACTGGAGTTAATAGCGAGCTGTCCACGCCTTGAGCAAAGACGGCAATAAATGAAGCAGGGCGGTTCCCTCCGTAGCTAATTACAACATCATTTCGTCCATCGCCTGTGACATCGCCAATACTAATTCCATGAGAGAGGCAGGTACATCCCAATGTATATGAAATAGCATTATCAAGTGTTCCGTCGGCGTTCTGCAAATAAACTGACAGATTGGGATTCGCGTATCCTTGCCCGTTCATCTTGACAACATCATTTCGTCCATCGCCGTTGACGTCGCCTATTGCAATATCATCATACCCGGCTTGTGGTGCGGCGTAGGCAGTCAATGAATTCAATGCACCTTCTTGATTTTGTGTAAATACGCCGATGCTTCCCGATGTCCAATGAGAGACGACGACATCTGCCAGGCCATCTCCATTCACATCGCCAACTGCGATAGCATCTGGTCCGCTGTTAGTTGGATAAATTGTTCTAGGTGCAAGCGAACCATCTGTTTGTTGGAGGAAGACACTGATTGTGTTGCTCGAATAGTTTGCGACTACCACATCTATCCGACCGTCGTTATTGAGATCGCCAACAGCCAAAGACTCGGGACGTAGCCCCGCGTCATATGCAACAGGGCCTGCAAGCGCTCCATCACTATTTTGCAAAAGGACGAGAAGCTGGCCGGATGTAGTCATTGCAACATCCTGTAGTCCATCGCTATTAAAATCACCAATTCCTACAGCGTAGCCGCCGCCAGTCGCATAAGTCATGTAAGGCTCAAACAGACCATCAGCGCTTGCATTCAGGAGTTTTGCGACAACACTTTTAGTCCCCAGCGCGGCAATTAGAACAACCGCCAACAGTGATACAAGCATTTTCTTCATGTTAGCCTCCTTGTTGAATAACCAGACTTGCCAGAGACGTGATGCATTCCTCTTCGCTTATGAGGGCAATCAACAATCAGATGAAACTTTTTAGTTGTTCATATATTTCTATGGGGGTCAATCAAAATCCCCCACGGGCTTATTTCAGCGAATTCCTGATACTATATTACAAAAAAAATAAAGTGATGTCAAGCGCGAAGCAATGATTAATTGTCGGACAACTAATCAAGATGGAATAACGACTCTTCCTATTTATACTTCCTGCTCTCCAAATAATTCGCGACTGCCGCGTACGACAGGAACACGCCAATCAACATAAAAAATACCGCCTGCAATCCTAAAAAACGGAGTTGAATCCAACCGAAGCCTGAGAATAGAATCCCGACCAGCGCGTAGAAGATGGCATTGCGGACGTACCCCGCGCCCACGCGTCGCGCTTGCAAGATAGCGCGCGCTTCGAGCAGGACCAACCCGCGGACTTGTTCCTCGTGATGATTCTTGCAGGCGAGCGAATCTTCGACAAGCGCGGCATCCTCCGCGCACAGTCCGCGCTGA
>JAJPIZ010000051.1 GCA_021324435.1 Anaerolineae bacterium | reverse complement strand
GAATGTCAATGCGGTCTAACAACGGACCGGAGATTCTCTTTTGATACTTTGTTATCGCCGCAGGAGCACAGGTGCAGGGTTTGACGGGGTCGCCATAATACCCGCACGGGCAGGGATTCATGGCGGCGACCAATTGAAAGTTTGCAGAAAATGTCAGCGAGCCTTTGGCGCGACTGATGGTGACAACCTTATCTTCCATCGGCTGGCGCATCACTTCAAGGACGCGGCTACCGAACTCTGGAAATTCATCTAAAAACAAAACGCCCCTGTGAGCCAGCGATATTTCTCCGGGTTTGGGAATATTGCCTCCACCCACCAGCCCTGCGTGACTGATCGTATGATGCGGCGCGCGAAAGGGACGATGACGAATCAACGGGGTACCAGGTGGCAATTGATCGGCCACGGAGAAGATGCGCGTTACATCCAGCGATTCTTCAATGCTCATCTCAGGAAGAATGCCGGGCAGGGCGCGGGCAAGTAATGTCTTTCCGGCTCCCGGGCTTCCCACCATCAACACGTTATGCCCAAAAAACCGTCGCATTTCACCTCGAATTTAGCGCCGAAATCCTCGAAAATGCCCGTTATGAGATGCTAACACTATATAGTATGGAGCATTTACAGCTTGCAAATGAGGCGCTTGGACGGCCTATCTAATCGTAATAGATCAAAGCCAGATAGAGACTTTTCCGCTAACAAGCTGTTAGGATTTTCCAACAGCTTGTTAGTCATTTTAATAAGGAGGCGCATTCCACCACTGCCATAATTTTGCATATAGTTGTATACGGGTACTTATACCCGTATACATGATATATGCCGCATTGGACAACTTTTCATGCAGATTTGAATTCAAGAATAAGATATCTACAATGCTTTTAGCGCCAATTCAGCCGTAGCGATAGTGGCATCAATTACTTCATCCGTGTGCATAGTTGAAATAAACCCAGCTTCAAATTGCGACGGCGCAAGATAAACGCCGTTCTCCAACATCTTCTGGAAAAATTTCCCGAAACGGATTTTATCGGCCACTTTGACCGTGTTCCAATCAACGGGCTTCGTTTCGCTAAAGAAAGTCGTGAACATCGTGCCGACGCGCGTTTGCTGAATGGGGATGCCTGCGTGTTTTGCCGCCGATGAAATTCCCGCCTCCAACTTCGCCGCAGCCTGCTCCAGTTTCCTCCAAACTTCATCGCCCCGAATCAATTCCAATGCGGCGAGACCCGCGCTCATCGCCAGTGGATTGCCCGACAGCGTCCCCGCCTGGTACATCGGACCAAGAGGCGCGACCATTTGCATGATCTCGCGTTTGCCGCCATACGCGCCGACAGGAAGCCCGCCGCCGATGACTTTGCCTAACGTCGTGAGATCCGGCTTGATGTTGTAAAGCGTCTGTGCGCCGCCTTTGTGGACGCGAAAGCCCGTCATGACTTCATCGAAGATCAGAACTGTTTCGTGCTGCGTGGCGAGTGAGCGCAGTCCCTGCAAAAATCCAGGTCGAGGCGGCACAACGCCCATATTCCCCGCCACAGGCTCAACGATGATGCCCGCGATCCGGCCGGGATATTTCTTGAACAAGGCATCCACCGTTTCCAGATCGTTGAACTGCGCAACCAGCGTATCCGATGCCGCCGCGCTCGGCACGCCAGGCGAATCGGGCAGACCCAGCGTCGCCACGCCCGAACCTGCCTGCACCAACAGCATGTCCGCGTGACCGTGATAACAGCCGTCGAACTTGATGATCTTCTCGCGTTTGGTGTAGGCGCGCGCAAGGCGAAGCGCGGACATGGTCGCTTCCGTACCCGAATTGACGAAGCGAAGCATCTCGATGTTCGGCATGAATTCCATGATGCTCTTGGCAAGTTCGATCTCCAACGGGCTGGGCGCGCCGTAGGAGGTCCCTTGCAGGGCGGCTTCTTGAATGGCTTTAACAACGTCAGGGTGTGCGTGTCCCGTGATGAGCGGTCCCCACGAGAGGACGTAGTCAATGTAACGGTTGCCGTCCACGTCGAAGAGATAGGGGCCTTCGCCGCGTGCGATGAAGAGCGGCTGTCCGCCCACTGCGCGGAAGGCGCGCACGGGTGAGTTCACGCCGCCAGGGAAGAGGGTCTGCGCTTCTTGAAAGAGGCTGACTGATTTTTGTATATCCATGAAGTAACTCCAGAGATTTTGTTTGAAGGTTTACAGTTTGGAGGGTTTCAAAGTTCAAACCTTCAAGCCTTCCAACTTGCAAACCCGTTTTACTGCTTCTTCCCCTGAATGAATACAATCGGGGATGCCGATACCGCGATAGCCATTGCCTGCCAGCGCGAGACCCGGGTATTTTTCGAGCGCGGCGTCAATGCGTTTGAGAATGTCGGGATGACCGAGGTTGTATTGCGGCATGGCTTTGTCCCATAGAAAGACGCGGGAGAGGATCGGCTCGGCAGTGATGCCCGAAGTTAATTTCACTTCTTCCTTTGCAAGTTCGAGTAACTTATTTTCATCCCACGGAAAATCCTGACCTGCGCGACCCACAAACACGCGAATGAGCGCATACCCATCCGGCGCGCGATGCGGGAATTTGGTGGATGTCCAGGTGCAGGCGAGGGCTTTGCGTCCTTCCCGGCGCGGGATGACGTAGCCATAGCCGTCCAACTCGCGGGGGATGTCGCTCAGGCGGTAGGCGAGGGAGACGGTGGCGGTCGAGGCGTAGGGAATGCTTTGGAGGGCAGAGGCAAGTTCGGGGTCGAATGAGGCGAGCAGTCCTCCGCTGATGTAGGCGGGGGTTGCCAGAATCAGAGAGTCGCTTTCGAGTGTTTGGGTGTCAAGTTCCACGTTCCATGTTTCAAGTTGCAAGTTGCGAGTGATGCGTATTGCGTGAGTGTTGAGGCGAAGGTCAACGTTGTGCGATGAAAGATGTTCGATGAGGGCTTCGACAATTTCAGCAAGTCCAGTGGTGGGGGTGAGGAACGCGGAGCGCGAACCTTGCACGGCTTTGCCGTTGGATTGCGCGCGCATTTGAAGCGCGCCGCGCGCGAGGCTTCCGTATTTGATTTCAAGATCGCGCAGATACGGGAACGTGGACGCGAGACTGAGTTGATCGCCATCGCCCGCGTAGATGCCGGACATGAGCGGCTCGATTAAATTTTCGTACGCTTCGCGCCCCAGCCGACGACTGACAAACGCGCCGAGAGATTCGTCGCCGCCTGCCCCAGTTCCATCGGGGTTGACATTTTTCGCAGGAAGCAGAAAGTCAAGTCCCATGCGGGCTTTGCCAAACCATGAAACGAGACGCGACTTGAGAATGGCTTGCACATTAGTGGGAATCATCATCGCAAGCCCGTCGGGCAATGGAAGCAAACGACCTTTGTTCAGAACATAAGTGTTTTTCTTGTTTGGATTCGTGCCTTGCAGCCGTTCGCCGAGACCGAGTTCTTTGCATAACGCAACCCCCCAGGGCTTGGTGGCGAGGAAGGTGTCGGGTCCGCCTTCGATGATGAACTGACCATCGTCCCGTAAGTGATTCGGGATGCTGTCAAACGCGACGCGGTCGGTGGTGATTTTTCCGCCCCAGCGATTCGCTGTTTCAATCAAGGTGACTTGTGCATCAGCCGCGTTCTTCTTTGCATAGTATGCGGCTGATAATCCTGCGATGCCGCCGCCAATGATGGTTAGTTTCATGGTTGAGTAGTCTCGTAGTTTGATGGTCGGTTATGAAAGTAAATAAGCACACAAATAGACAGGTATACAAGCTCGGACATGTGTGCCTGTTTACCTGTCTACGTTTTTACTTTTCACAGATGAGGCGCTTTCCATTTTTTGATGATGTCCGTGAAGGGCAGTTTCACTTTATCTTTGTTGAAAGGGAACCAGCCCAACTCCGCGCGGATGGCTTGTTCTTTGAGTTCGGTGCTTCCCCACACGAAGGTCGCGCCGATAACGCCGACGATGACCGAGCCCCAGTCGTTTTGAGTGAAGAGCGAAGCAAGGATAAGAACGACGCCGATTCCCATCATGTAGGGCCAGCAAAAATAACCGAAGGTTCGTTCGCCGCGAATGACAAGCGGAAAGCCAAGTCCGATGATGGTGAAGGTGACGATGCCGATGAAGATGCCGAAAAAATTCATAGTGGTCAGTTATCAGTGGGCAGTTATCAGTGGTGCGTGTTCCATTGTGTACCTGTCTACTTGTCTACCTGTGTACCTGTGTACTTGAATATTTGCCTACATTTCCCGAGGTTCGCGTTTCAGCAAATCCTGGGTTGTTGCATGCAAGGCGGGGTCTGCCAGAAAACGCGCGTGGCGCGGGTTGTTCGGGTTAGCAGGGGCGTGTCCGTGCTTGATGCGATTTTCCTGACGATAGATTTCGAATGCGTCCCAAAGCAGGGTGATGCCGAGGATGCCCAAAGCGGTTGACAGTTGACGGTTGACGGTTATCAGTGAGCAGTATTCAGTAACCAGTCCGAGCGCGATCGCGATAAACATCGGCGTCTTGATATTTCGCGCGTTCGCTTCCACTTTGCGGACGGCGACGTGACCGAGCCAGATGGAGAGAAAGGCGGTGATGGCGGCGATGAGGCCGAGGGTATTGATTGTCATAGGCATCTTGGTTTGTATACCGATAGGCACGTGTTTACTTGTGTACGTGTCTACCTGTGTACCTCGTAGTTATGCACCATATCCACAACCGCTTTCACATTATCAACAGGCGTATGTTGCAAAATGCCATGACCGAGGTTGAAGATGTGACCGGGTTTGCAATTTGCCCGATTCAAAATATCGTAGACGCGCTTCTTGATTTCATCGCGCGGCGCGAAGAGAATCGTCGGGTCGAGATTCCCTTGAACGGCGACATCGTCCCCGAGCAATTTCCAGCCATCGTCGAGCGGGATGCGCCAGTCAAGACCGATGACATCGCCGCCTGCGCGTTTCATCAACGGGAGCAGGGTTGTGGTGTTCGTGCCGAAGTGAATCACAGGGACGTTTTCTTTTTTCGCGGCTTGTAGGACTTTTTGTGAATATGGCAGGACAAACTGCTCGTAATCAGCGAGACCGAGCGAGCCGACCCACGAGTCAAAAACTTGCACGGCTTGCGCGCCCGCGCGGATTTGCGCGACGAGATAATCGCTCAACACGATGGAGAGTTTTTCCATCAGCGCGTGCCATGTCTGCGGGTCGGAGTACATCATCGTTTTGGTTTTGAGAAACTCTCGCGACGAGCCGCCTTCGATGAGATAGGACGCGACCGTGAACGGGGCGCCGCAAAAGCCGATTAATGGCACGCCGCTCAAAGGTCCGCGCAAGAGGCGAATGGCGTCCATCACATATCCCAAATCGGATTCGGGATCCACAGGGCGCAGATTCTTCACATCCTCCATCGTGCGGACAGGGTTCTGCAACACGGGTCCTTCGCCTTTGGCAAATTCCAAGCCGACGCCGAGCGGAATGGCGGGGAGCAGAATATCGGCGAAGAGAATCGCCGCGTCCACGCCGAGCGCGCGGACGGGCTG
>JAJPIZ010000007.1 GCA_021324435.1 Anaerolineae bacterium | reverse complement strand
CTCGAAGAACATGTGCTCGGTCCGGCACAGACCGATGCCAACCGCGCCATACGAGCGAGCGCGGCGCGCATCTTTCGGATAATCCGCATTCGCCCACACTTGCAGTCCGCGCGTCGGCCAACCCTTCGGGGCGACACGCATGTTGGGACGCGAGCAAATTTCATCCGCCCATTTGAGCAAAGTTAATAACTCAGTTTGTTCTTCCAGTGACGGCGCGGTCATCGGGATTTTTCCGATGAACACATTGCCGGTCGTGCCGTCCACCGAGATCCAGTCGCCCTCTTTGACCGTTTTTTCGCCGACGTTCATCTCGCGTTTTTCGAGATCAATCCTGATCGCCGATGCGCCGACCACACAAGGGATGCCGAACTGCCGCGCCACCACCGCCGCGTGCGATGTCGCGCCGCCTTCACTGGTCAGCACGCCTTTGGCGGCGATCATGCCATGTACGTCGTCCGGCTTGGTAAACGGACGCACCATGATGACGTCTTGCTTGTTTTCCTTCGACATCTTCTCGGCTATGTCCGCATCGAAATAGACTTGTCCAACGGCCGCGCCGGGCGAGGCGTTGACTCCCTTCGCAAACAGCGCGCCGGATTTCTCGGAATTCTTCAAGGCTTGCTCATCGAACTGGGGATGAAGCAGAGCATCCACCTGGTCCGGTGTGATGCGCTGAACCGCTTCGTCTCTCGTGATGAGTCCTTCATTCGCCATATCCACCGCGATCTTCACCGCGGACTTGGCCGTCCGCTTGCCGTTGCGCGTCTGGAGCATCCACAACTTACCGTGCTCGATGGTGAACTCCACATCCTGCATTTCCTTGTAATGTTTCTCGAGTTTGGAGGTGATGTCCATGAACTGCTTGTACACCTCGGGCATATGGTTCTTCAAATTTTCGATCTGATCCGTATTGCGGATGCCCGCCACCACATCTTCGCCCTGCGCGTTGAGCAGATACTCGCCCATCATCTTTTTATCGCCGGTGGACGGGTTGCGCGTGAACGCCACACCCGTGCCTGAGTCATCGCCCATGTTGCCAAAAACCATGGTCACAATATTGACCGCCGTGCCGAGATCATGCGGGATGTGTTCGTGATTGCGATAATCAATGGCTCGCTTTCCGTTCCAGGACTTGAAGACGGCCTCCGTGGCGAGTTCCAACTGCTTGAACGGGTCCTGCGGAAAATCAAAGCCTTTATGCTCCTTCACCGCCTCGCGGAATACACCAACCATGTGTTTCCAATCGTCGGCGGTCATTTCAGTATCGAGTTTGTAGCCCTTCTTCGCTTTGTATTCTTTGAGCGGTTCTTCAAACGCCTCATCGGGGATTCCCAACACGACCGCGCCGAACATTTCGATCAAACGCCGATACGAGTCATAGACAAAGCGCGGGTTGCCGGTCAACTTCACCATGCCCGCCGCGGTTTCATCCGTCAAACCGATATTGAGCACCGTGTCCATCATGCCCGGCATGGAAAACTTCGCGCCCGACCGGCACGAGACCAGCAACGGATTCTTCGGGTCGCCAAATTTTTTCCCAGTCTTCTTTTCCACTTGTTTCAACGCGGACAATACCTGATCCCACATTCCTGCCGGGAACTTTCCTGCCTTTTGATATTCGTTACACGCCTGCGTGGTGATTGTAAAAAATGGCGGCACAGGCACACCTGCGCGCGTCATGTCGAACAGACCCGCGCCCTTTCCGCCCACGAGCGCTTTCACATCATCCCAGTTACCGCCTGTTGCTCTCTCTATCTCTTTAATTTCATTGAACAGATAAACCCACTTCTTCATGCAAGCCTCCTAAAGACTGAAATATCTCAAGATTGTGAAATATTCTACCAAAAATAGAGCGTTTGACCAATGACAAACATCATCAGTCGGCCTTCCAATCTGTAAATAATCTGCAAAGTGTAAATCGGTACATATCATGGATAATAGGGCAGTGGAAACCATGAACATATCCGTCCTTACCATAGACGATGACCCCGCCATCACCGACCTGCTATCGGTCATCCTGAAAGCCCATAATTTTGAAGTTCTTGTTGCAAACACTGGAGAAGAGGGTGTACGCGCCATCAAAGAGAAATCACCCAGAATCGTGCTTTTGGATCTTATGATGCCTGACATGGACGGCTGGCAGGTCTGCAAAACCGTGCGCGCCTTCAGCAATGTCCCCATCCTCGTTCTCTCCGCTCTCGACGATCCGTCCATCGTCGCCAGCGTCCTCGATGCAGGCGCGGACGATTATCTGGTCAAACCCGTGCCCAGCGCGGTTTTGGTCGCGCATCTAAACAAACTCGCCAGACGGACAGGCACACTGAACGCCTCTGCGCCGGGCGGGATGACGATACAACCAAACCCCAACCCCCTCCCCTCCTAACGCATCAAAACGGGACCCGATAATGGGTCCCGCTTTTTATTCCTTTCCTCACACCTTTTCTTTGACGAAGAACTTCAACGCCTCGGCCACTTCCTGTGGATTCTCCATCATTGGCAAATGACCCAGCCCCAGCAATTCGACGAAATGAGCCTGCGGAACGGACAACTTCATCTCGCGTGCGCGCTCCACTGGAATCAACGCGTCCGCGTCTCCGTGAACGATCACAACCGGGAACTTGAATGTTTGCAGAAGATCGGTCGAGTCGGGGCGTTCGGCCATGGCGGTCAGCGCGGTACAAATGCCCAAGGGTCTTTGCTTTGAAATCAGCCCGCGCACAAACTCTTGAATGCGGGGATTGGACGAGAGTTTCGGCGTCATGGCCTCTGTCACCACATGCACGCCATGACCGATGACTTGCTTGGCCGTTTCATAACGCCCATCTCTTTTTTCGGGCGTGTCTGCGATTGTCTGCGAGGAAACCAACGCAAGACCCGACACGCGATCGGGATACTCACGGGCGAAAGCCAGCGCAACGTAGCCGCCCATCGAGTGCCCTGCCAGAATTGCTCTCTTGATTCTGAGATGCGAGAGCAGATCGGCAATGTCCGAAGCATAGTCAACAATGGAATCATCCGCTTCGGTCAGGTCGGATTGACCGAAGCCGCGCAGATCGGGAATGATGAGATCAAAATCCGCCTCCAGCAACGGAGCGATTTCATCCCAGATGGTGTGGTCGAGCGGATAACCATGGATCAACACCAGTGGGTTCCCCGTTCCGCGGCGAACGTAAGCGATGTTGATCCCGGCGATTTTTACTTTTTCCATTTTTATCTCCTCATATCTGATGCTTCAGCGCCGAGGACGGCGGCGGAGCAATCAGCAATGTCATTTCCAATTCACATTCACCTTTAATTTGCTTCCGAGTCGGCTGTAATAATAAACAAACCCATTCTCGCGTCCAAATTCATGCACGCGGCGCGTAATATCAACATCGTCCTTGCAATATTTAACGACCTCCTCCATCTTACCATTACGGAACCACTCCACCGATTGAACGCCGTCCGCACTCTTGTTCACGCCAAGGCAGGCCTTCGCCAGCGAATCGAGGGGCAGGTTGAAGTTGAGAGTCTGCCGTAGATCAAGCATCAGGTCCAAGGTCCGGAGTGAAGCGAAATTGAAGGCGGGCGCGTAAGGCCGCAGGACCTCATAATCAAATTCACGGATGTTGAATCCGATCACCTTGTCCGCAGACTTAAGTTCGTCCAGCAAGGCCTGCGCGTCGCGTTCCATGTAAACCGTGAAATCTTTTTTCGCGGTTGAATATGTGACGCCGCAAGCCAAACGCAACTTGCCCGGGTCGCGTCCGCCCACTTCTTGAAATAATTTTTGCGTTTCGAGATCGAAGTAGACAGCGTTCATTTCGGATTTTCCTTCAGCCACTCGCGGCCAAAGGCCAGCGCCTCTTCGCGCGTGGATACTTTGCCGGTGGCCTGCGCCTCGCGGATCGCCTCGAGTACTCGGCCAATCAACGGGCCTTGCTCCAATTTGTATTCGGCGATCACATCGCGTCCGTCTATCAGACGAGGCGGCGCGACTGTTTCTTCTGGTTTTTCCAAGTAATTTTCCAGTAACAGGCGGGCTGTGTCGAGAGCGGCTGTCCAGGTTTCCTGTGTGAGGGTGTGGCCGCGCGTACCGCGCAGGTCGGCCAGGCCGAGCAGGACGAGATCAACGCCCCCTTCGCCTGCGTCGCGGAAGAAGCGATAGATGGCTTTGCGCGACGGCTCCTTCCCTTCGCCTCCCATGCGGCTGGAGAAAAAGTGGAAGCGCATATGATGTTCGATGATAATTTTCAGCCGCTCGATTTCATCGTTGGATAAATTGAAGGCGCGGGCGCGTTCCGCCGCGACTTTCGCGCCGATTTGATCGTGATCGAAGAAGCGGATACGCCCCGCCTCATCCACAGACTTTGTGGCGGGTTTGGCGACATCGTGATACAACGCCGCGAAAAACAAAAGCGCGCGCAGAGAACGATCCGCGTTCAGAGATTGATTGAAATGCGCGGCGAATTGCTCGCGATAGCGTCCGATGCGGAGCGTGAGCAGGCCGGTGAACAAGTCGCCTCTGCCCTCCTCTTGCTCTCCCTCCATTTTCTCCGAAAATGGGGAGATATGGAGGGGGGCGATAGCAGAAAGGATCCCTTCCAAATGTTGCATCGCACTGAGTGTATGCTCCCACACATCATATACATGCGGCAAAGATTGTTCGACGCCTTTGAGCGCGGAAAGTTCAGGCAGAAGGTATGGAAACACGCCGAGGATTTCCAACGCGCGCAGAGACGCATCGGGCCGCGGGCCTTCGAGGATTTTGAACAATTCATCGCGCTGACGCTCTGCAGAAATATTTGGCAAAAGCGATGCGGCCTGCTTCATGGCCTTGCGTGTCCCGGCCTCGATCTTGAAGTCAAAAGCCGCGGCCTGACGCACCGCGCGCAGGACTCGAATCGGATCGTCTTTCAGCGAGGTATCAGTGCAGGCACGGATGACTTTGGCGCGCAAATCCGCCGCGCCGTTGAGGGGGTCGAGGATGGTCTGATTGCGGAGGTCAAAGGCAATGGCGTTGATGGTGAAGTCGCGGCCGCGCAAATCACCGTCGAGGCCGGAGCCGCGGAATGCCGCGAAATCCAGAAAGTCGCGCGTCCCATCCTCGGTCGAGACGATGACGCGGGCGGTGTCGAAGGATTCATCCAGGATGTAAAAGTCCGCTTTGAGGGCGGAGGCGACGCGGCGCGCAATCGTAATCGCGTTTTGAGGGACGACCAAATCAAGGTCGTGTGAGACGCGGCCAAGCAAAGCGTCGCGTATCGCGCCGCCGACCAGATAGATTTCCTGATCGGGGAGAGCGGCGTGAACGCGTTCGAGCAAAGGTGAAAATGAAAATGGAACAGCGGGAGGCATATAAATAATTTCGGGCTTTTCTTTGTGGCGACTGGATTGCGCGGCGAGACGAGCTTGTTCAGGCGTGCCGCCGTGCGCGATGATTTTGTCGTGGATGCGAGCGACCCAGCGGCCCGCGTATGGAGAAGAATGTCCTTCTTTATGTTCGTCCATTGCCGCCCTGTCGAATTAAATCAATCGGGCCGATATTTCTGAAGGTCAACCACGCCGACAAAGGGAAGGTTGCGATAATACTCATCGAGGTCGAGGCCATAGCCAAAGACAAATTTATTCGGGATGCTGAAGCCGCGATAATGGATGGGCACAACCGCCTCGCGACGTTCTGCTTTATCAAGCAACGCGCAAACCTTGAGGCTCGCGGGCTGGCGGGTTTCCAACATCCCAAGCACCGACGCAATCGTATGGCCGCTGTCCACGATGTCTTCCACGAGCAAAACATCTTTGTCTTTGATGTTCATCTGCAGGTCAAGCGTGACGCGCACGTTTCCATTTGATTCGCGCGAGCCCGCGCCATACGATGAGACCGCCATGAAGTCCATCATGTGCGGAACGGTAATGTGACGACTCAAATCCACCATGAATGGCACGCCGCCGCGCAGGATGCAGATAAGAAGAAGATTGCCGCTTTGATAGTCCTCGCTGATCTCCGCGCCGAGTTCGGCGACACGCTTCTGGAGAGTTTTCTCGTCAATCAGAATTTCGGCAAGGACATCTTTATAATCTTGCATAACTTTAGTTTCATAGTTCTTAGTTTCATGGTTTGATAGTTGACTGACGAGCCACGCAACTATCAAACTATCCAACTGCTCAACTAACGCGGCACTTCGTGATGCACCCGGCAACGCGCTTCATACAACTCGGACGCGCCGACAATCACCACGGGGTCATCATACCGCGCCGGCCTGCCGTTGACCAGTCTCTGCGTGCGCGAGGCCTCGTCTCCACAGACCATGCAAATGGCGTGAAGTTTGTCCACGCGCTCCGCCATGGACATCAAGATCGGCATCGGCCCAAATGGCTCGCCGCGAAAATCCATGTCGAGTCCCGCGATCAGGACGCGCACGCCGCGCTCGGCCAATTTCTGCGCAACATTGACAATTTCAGAATCGAAGAACTGCGCTTCGTCAATGCCGATGACGGTCGTGTCTTTGTCCATCTTGTCGAGAATCTCCGAGGATTTTTCGACCGGGATCGCGTCGAAGTTGGAACCGGCATGAGAGGTGACCTTCTCGACCGCGTAGCGCACGTCAATGGCAGGCTTGAATACCTGCACCTTTTGCTTGGCAATCGTGGCGCGCACAAGACGGCGGATCAACTCGTCCGTTTTGCCGCTGAACATCGAACCGCAAACAACTTCGATCGAGCCGTGAGTGTGCCGCATTCATCGTCTCCAGCCCACACCCTTCCCCACCCTGCCTTCCCTTCTCTCTCCCAAATTTGGGAGAGAGAAGGGGAGGTGGCCGCTCGCCCGCTGTTCTTTGCGGGAAGGCCGGAGGGGGTAGGTGAGGGAGAAAAAATTATCAAAACAGGCAGACGCTTTTGCATCTGCCTGTCGAAGGTGCAGGTGCTTTACCTGCACTAGTTTACCTGAGTTTACTTCGTCTGCAAATATCAAGCAGACGCTTCTGCCGCGGGCGCTTCGGGCAATTCATAACCGAGGGCGCGCAGTTTTTTCTTTGCATCAATCAACGACTTCTGACCAAAGCCCTCAATCGCGAGCACTGCCGCATCGCCTTCACCAAGTTTCTTGATGAGTTGATTGACTTCCGTGATACCGGCTTTCGCCAGCGCTTCGGTCGCGCGGGCTGTGAGTTCAAGTTCAGCCACCGGGCGCTCCGGAGATTTCTTGGCGGCGTCCTTGGCTTTCTTGGTCTCAACATACGTCTGGCGCGCGGTCAACTTCTTGTAGAAGCGATCCACCTGACCTTCGATGTCAATGATGCGCTGCGCTTCACCGCTGAAAAACGGATGGCAGTTCGAGCAGATGTCCACGCGCAATTCCTTTTTGGTCGAACCCGTGGTCCACGTTCGGCCGCAGGAGGCGCAGGTCACTTTTGCGTCGGGGTAATAAGTGGGATGAATTTCTGCCTTCATTTTATTTCTCCTGCGGAACGACGTTCACGCGCTTGCGTCCGCGCACGAGATCGAACATCACCACGCCATCAACCGTGGCAAACAACGTGTCGTCCTTGCCCGCAGATACATTCAAGCCCGGTTTAATTTTCGTCCCGCGCTGACGAATCAAAATGTTACCGGCCAACACGTACTGACCTGCGTAGCGCTTCACGCCCAAGCGCTGGGAATTTGAATCGCGTCCGTTGCGGCTGGAACCGCCGCCTTTTTTATGAGCCATTTCTACCTCTTTGGGCGAGGCGGCTTCCTGCCGCCATCACCTACTCCGGTGACATGAGTCGCCGAAGCATATTATTCATTTGCGTTCAAACGCTTTCACGTTACCTGCTCGACTTCTTGCTCGTCGAGGATTTCTTTTCCGTGGATTTCTTGGCGGGCGCTTTCTTTTCTTCTTTCTTCGCCGCTTCTTTCACGGGACCTTTAGCGGGCTTCTCGGCTTTTGCTTTTGGTTCCGCCTTGGCTTCGGCCTTCTTCTCAACCTTTGGCGCGGCCTCGACCTTTTCCACTTTGCGAGTTTCGCCGGGCTTGCCAATGAAATCCACCATCAGCCGCGTATACTGCTGACGATGCCCGCCGCGCACACGAATGCGCTTCTTGGGGCTGTATTTGAAACGGAAGAGTTTCTCGCCGCGGAAGTGATCTACGACGGTGGCCTTGACTTGAATTCCGTTCACCGTCGGAGTGCCGACCATGAAGTCATCGCCATCGGCCATCAACAACGTGCGAAGGTCAACTTGAGCGCCTTCTTTGGCAGACAGACGATCCACTTCAATCGTCTTGCCTTCGACGGCTTTATATTGTTTGCCGCCGCTTTCCACAATTGCGTATCTCATTTTCTCTCCAGTCATTCACTTCGCCGAATGGCTCGCGGGTTTCCTGCAACCTTCGCCAGCGCACGGGGAAGCTGGGTTTATCAAGCAACCGCCCCGGCAAATCCAACTGCCAGGGCAGAAGCGGACGATATTATACATGTCAGGCGAAGCGGCGTCAAGCCGCTATCGCCTACTTCGGCAACGTGGGTTGCCAAAGCGAGTGGCTGAGTTTGTGTCAACACGAGCCGACAGCGTTGACATAAGCCCGGGGGCACGCGCGCCCGGTCAAAGTCCGGAAAGAAGCGGCGAGGCTATTTGGGCAGTATCGAAGTCAGGGTCTTGGTCAAGGCCTGTAACTCGCCGGCGTGTCCCTTGATTTTGTTCACATCGCCCGTCCGCAAGCCGGCCTGCACATCAGTGATCGTTTTGGCTGTGGAAGTCTGATTGTCAATGATCTTTTGTGTGACGGCTTCCAGATTGGCGAGCATGGCGGTCACGTTCCTGGGAATGATAGGCATACTCTTGGCAAGCGGCAGGAGCATGTCGAGAATATTGTTGGCAATGCCTGCATACTTGACCGTGAGCGTGTGGAGGGCGCCGATGGAAGTGGTCAACTCCAGCGCCACTTCTTGAATGGAATCAATCATGGCTTTGTGCTCGTTGATCATGCGCGTGATGTCGTTCAGTGATGCAGTGAGCTTATCAGAAAATTTGACATAACTTCCGGGTCTGGCAACTGCGGGCATGGCATCCTCCTGTGTCATTCCGAATTTTCTCAACTATACAATAAAAGTCATTGGCTCACAACCATTTGACCGGGTAATTTTCGACTGGCAGGAAGCGATGTGTACTATAATTTGATCAGCCAAAAATAACCTTCATCAAAACACAGCCCAAAGGAGCAGATATGAGCGATCTCGTTCAACTCGGTGGCGTCTCAGGACATCTTGCCAAACCGTCCGGCCATGGCCCGTGGCCAGCGATCATCGTCATTCAGGAATGGTGGGGACTCGACAATCAAACGAAGTCCATCGCGGATCGTTTTGCAAAAGAAGGTTATCTCGCTTTCGCGCCGGATTTGTATCACGGCGAACTCGCCAAACTCGGCGATGGTGAAACCGCACAGAGACTGGTCCAAAAATATGGGCCGACTGCGGTCAATGATTTGCAAAAAGTCTTCGACGCGTTGAAAAACCATCCGGATTGCAACGGCAAAATCGGCAGTGTTGGATTTTGTTTCGGCGGGCGCATGTCCCTGTCGCTGAGCGTGACGCGGCCTGTCAACGCAGTCTGCACGTTTTACGGCGGCGGGATGCAACAGGTCTTCGATCAACTGCGCACGAATCTCAAAGCGCCGGTGCTGGGTCTCTTCGGCGACAAAGACCAATCCATCCCTGTTGGCACCGTGGAGCAATTCGACAAACTGCTGGACGAAGTCGGCGTCGAACATGAAGTGGTTGTGTACCCGAATTCTGGTCACGCCTTCTTCCGCGACACCGATCCAAACGTTTATAAACCCGAAGCCGCGAAAGATGCGTGGGAGCGCGCAAAGAAGTTTTTCAAGAAACATCTTAATTGACCGTAGACCGTTGACCAGAGACCGTGGTCCATCGTCCACGGTCTCTGGTCTTTACTCCGATGACTCACGCCGTCGGAGTGGGCGATGACGGCATGAAGCCGTCTCACCCGATTGACAAATCCATCGCGATACACTACCCTCGCTTCATGCCGGACCCTTCGCCCGCCCAGCGTCAAATCATCGAATCTCCCCTCGACCATAAACTCTTCGTCTCCGGCCCGGCAGGAACAGGCAAATCCAGCGCGGGCGTGGAGCGGCTCAAACATCTGCTCGCGCAAGGCGTGCCTGCAGATCAGATTTTGGTTCTTACCCCACAACGTTCATTGCAAGAACCATATCTCGATGTGATCCAATCGCCGCTGCGCGGCGCGGGCGGCGAAGTGACTCCCGCCACGGTCGGCGGTCTGGCGCGGCGCATGTGTGATTTATTCTGGCCGCTCGCCGCGGAACAAGCCGGGTTTGCATTTCCCGATCAACCTCCAATTTTTCTCACACTTGAGACCGCGCAATATTACATGGCCTATCTTGTGCGGCCTTTGCTGGATGAAGGTTATTTTGAATCGGTCACGATTGACCGCAATCGCTTGTATTCGCAGATCATTGATAACTTGAACAAGGCCGCGGTGGTCGGCTTTCCTCACACCGAAATCGCCTCGCGGCTCGACGCCGCCTTTTACGGCGACCCCGCCCAGCGCCGCGTCTATGCCGATGCACAGGATTGCGCCAATCGCTTCCGTGACTATTGCCTGCAACATAACCTGCTGGACTTCTCACTGCAATTTGAAATCTTCGCAAACATTCTATGGCCGCAAACTCAAGTCCGCGAGCATCTTGTAAAAACATATCGCCATCTCATCTATGACAACCTCGAGGAAGATGGCGCACGCGCCCATGATCTCATTCGAGAATGGCTCGTGGACTTTCAATCCGCCCTGCTCATTTACGATGAAGGCGGAGGCTATCGCTATTTCCTCGGCGCGGACGTGGACACAGCTTTTGCGTTGCGCGAGTTGTGTGATGAACAGGTCGTGACCGAAGATTCGTTTGTGACGTCAGAAGATGTTCAAAATTTGGTCGGTTCTTTAATTGAATCGATTTCTCCCCTCACCCCGCCTTCGGCACCCCTCTCCCAAAAATTGGGAGAGGGGACGGGGGTGAGGGCGTTATCTACCATCACCTCCCGTTTCTACCCCGAGCTCCTCGATGCCGTTGTCAACGAAATCCAATCTCTAGTTTCCAGTCATCAAGTATCTCCTTCCGACATCGTCATTCTTGCACCCTATCTCTCGGACGCGCTTCGCTTCTCGCTGATGCATCGCCTCGAAGCGCGCGGCGTTCCTGTCCGCTCGCATCGCCCGTCGCGCTCTTTGCATGACGAACCCGCCAGCCGCGCGCTGATCACGCTGGCCGCGCTGGCACACCCGCATTGGAATATCCGCCCGCCAAAATTCGACGCGGCGTACGCGCTCATGCAATCCATCGCGGGACTCGACCTCGTCCGCGCCCAGTTGCTGACCGACATCGTCTATCGTCCGCGCGACCTGCAACTTTCAACCTTCGACGAAATCAACACGGAGATGCAGGAACGAATCACATACACAATCGGGAATCGATATTCGATAATTCGGGATTTTCTTGCCGAATATAGAATGTCGAATTATCTTCCTCTGGATCACTTCTTCCGCAAACTGTTCGGCGAAGTTTTATCTCAGCCTGGGTTTGGCTATCACGATAATTTCGATTCCGTTCGTGTGGCCGCCAGCCTGATCGAATCGGTGAAGAAGTTCCGCCAAGCCATGGAACCGTCCTTCGTGATGAAAGATCGTCCCGATTTTGATTTCGGCAAGGAATACGTCCTAATGCTGAATGAGGGCGTGATTGCCGCTTCATACGTCGAGTCGTGGCGCACGGAAGACAAAGACGCGGTGCTGGTCGCACCCGCGCACACCTTCTTGATGATGAACCGTCCGGTTGCGATTCAATTCTGGCTGGACATCGGTTCCAGCGGATGGCACGAGCGCCTGGCGCAACCGCTTACGCATCCGTATGTGCTCTCTCGAGGCTGGACCCGTGATCGGGTCTGGACGGATGCGGATGAAGTCGAAGCCAATCGCGAATCGTTGGCGCGTCTCGTATCTGGCCTATTGCATCGCTGCAAGGAACGCATCTACATCGGTCTCTCCGAACTTGGCGAAAGCGGATTTGAACAACGCGGCGAGTTGTTGAAGGCCTTCCAAAAAGTTTTGCAAGAGCAAGGCGCGGAAAATTGACAACGCAAAAGGCAATATGAAATCGAGGGATTCGTATCTTCTTCCACTGTTCGCGGCGCTGTTCCTGATCTCAGGCGCGGCTGGGCTGATCTATGAAATCGTCTGGCAGAGATTGCTGGAATTGCATTTCGGCGTGACGATGATTTCGGTAACGCTGATTGTCGCGGCCTACATGGCCGGCCTTGGGATTGGGTCACTGATCGGCGGGCGAATTGCGCGCAATCTAAAAAACACACTGTTGTTGTATGGCATTCTCGAAACCGCGGTCGCTCTCTTTGGTGTCGCCAGCCCAACGGTCATCATTTGGATCGGTCATAGCACGGCGGGTAGTCCATATGCGTTAGTGTTTTTGATCAGTTTTGTTATTCTTTTAATCCCAACCACGCTCATGGGAATGACTCTCCCGCTGTTAACTCAATCGTTCGTGAACCGAGTGGAAACATCGGGGCAGGTCATCGGCATTTTATACGGCATCAACACGTTGGGCGCGGCGTTTGGATGCGCTGCGGCTGGTTATGTGTTGATCGGGTCATATGGCTTGGATGGAACCGTTTACATCGCGGCGGGCTTGAACATTTTTGTCGGCCTGTGCGCGCTGGTGCTTTCACGCCGGAAACGCGACCAAGCACTTGAATCTAAATCCAAAGAATCGATGAGCATCACCACAATCACATGGGGATACAAAACGATCCTGATCTCATCGTTTCTCGTTGGATTTCTCGGCCTCGGCTACGAAATGTTGTGGGTTCGCGTCCTGCTCATCGTGGACAAAAACACGGCCTACGCGTTTCCATCCATCCTGTTCATCTTTCTGCTTGGGCTGGCGCTCGGCGGCGCGCTCTGGGGACGCAGAGCCGACGCGTCATCGAACGCGGTCTTATTATTTTGCAAAATCGAACTGGCAGGGGCGGCGATTGCCGCGCTGACTTTTCTCGCGTTCTGGCTTTCACTCAAATTCAACGCGCCGTGGGTTCAAAATTTCATCGAGACGCAAAAGCCAGCCATTCCATTCATCAGAGTCAATCACGAAATGCTCTTCTCGAAAAAAATACTGCTCGAAAATCTTTGGAATTATTTCCTGCCGATTCTGATTTTGGTTCTGCCGCCCAGTCTCGTGATGGGCGGAGGTCTGCCGGTGCTGGATCGGCTTTCGATCAACAATCCGCTTTTATCCGGCAGGCGTGTGGGGGACATTCACCTGGCCAACATCATCGGCTCTGTGGCTGGGACCTTTGTCATCAGTTTTGTCCTGCTCCCAAGCATCGGCTCAGAACGGACCTTGAAACTGCTGGCCGTTTCGACATTTCTCTTCCCCGCCTTTTACTTTTTCAACCGGGCAGAGAAACCGTCGGCGGGACGAAACGGATTGATCGCCCTTGGCTTGATCGCGCTCGTGGGTGTCGTCTTTGTTCCGGAACGCGGCGAGTTCTATTCGCGCCTCTACACTTCCGGCACGGGACAAGACGCGGTCATTTCTGAATCCGGCGACAGTGTTTTGGCGTTGACCTACGAGCCGGATAGCGCGCGTCAACGCGGTCTATTTTGGATCGGCGGTGAAGTCAACAGCTTCTTCCCGCCCAAAGGCACGTATGAAAACCGAGGTCTGGCCTGCGCGGGCGCGTCCAGGCCTGAAAGGATTCTGATCATCGGCTTCGGCGGCGGATATTCGGCGCTCTTCTACAGCAGTATCCCAAGCGTAAAAGAGATCGTGATCGTGGAACTGCTGGGAGACATTCATCCGTTTCTGACGCGCAATCTCGATTCGGCGCGGCTGACTCTCAGCGACCCGCGCGTCGCCTACATCGTGGACGATGGCCGACGATACTTGAACGCGTTCCCAAACGAAAAATTTGACTTGATTTCGATTGACCCTCTGCGCGAGCACACCGCGGGACACAATAATTTATATTCAGAAGAAGCGTTGAAGATTTACCGAAATCATCTCACCCCAAACGGCGTGCTCTGCGCGTGGATGCGCGAGACGCATATCGTTCCTCACACGCTTGCCAAAGTTTTTCCGTATGCTGATCAGTTTCAAGCCGAGTTCATGGTTGCCAGTAATAATCCAATCATTTATCACACAGATTACATGGATCAAGCCGCGACGGGCTACGCCGCGTTGACCGGTCAACTCTACGGCCCCGATCTCGAAGTGAGACTCAGTCCATCCTTTATTTTGAATTCTTTCCTGCGCGACCAGAATCAAATCCGAAGCGACGAAAAGGACAGCCAAGTTCTGACTGACCTGCATCCGTGGTTGGAGTATTATCTGCTCACAAGTCCGCTGAACAGCGATATTCAAGTCAAGCCCGATCAGGTTACACTCTTCAAAAGCAGAGTTCAGAGATGAGAAGTGAATGGATCATGGAGGATGGTTCATGGTTCTTCTGCATTCGCTATCCACAAACCATTAACCATTTATCCATTGTCTACAATCAATGATCCCACATAATATGAACAACTTCACCCCTCGCCCCTCCCAGCAGGAAATATTGAAATATCGCGGCGGACGCCTCGGCATTGCCGCCGTCCCCGGCGCGGGAAAGACTCACATCCTCTCCGCGCTGGCGGCGAAGATCATTCACGAAGGCTGGCTCGGCGACGATCAGGAAGTGCTCATCGTCACCCTCGTCAACTCGGCGGTGGACAATTTCGAAGGGCGCATCAAACGCTTCTTCGACAATCCTTTGCAGGCGCTTTATAAATATCGCGTCCGCACACTGCACGGGCTGGCGCATGACATCGTGCGCGAGAAGCCTGCCAGCGTGGGACTCGAAAATCAATTCAGCATCATTGACGAACGCGAGGCGGGCTTCATCCGCCGCGAGTCGGTCAATGCGTGGCTGGCGAATCACTCGCTGGATGAATATCTCGACCCTGCCCTCGATCAATCGAAATTGGATTGGGTGAAGCGCGGCCAACTGCCTGATTTATTGGACTCCCTCGCCTTAGCCTTTATCCGTTCCTCCAAAGACCGCCTCCTGACTCCCGAAAGCTTGCGAGCCAAACTGGATGTCTCTCCCGCCCCTCTGCCTCTCGCCGAACTCGGCTGGAGCATCTACGCGGACTATCAACGCGCCCTCGCCTATCGCGGCGCCGTGGACTTTGATGATTTGATTCGCCTCGCGTTGACCCTCCTCGAAAACGACGCGGAATATCTTGAGCGATTACGCTATCGCTATCCATTTATTTTGGAAGATGAAGCACAGGATTCGAGTCTGACGCAGGAGAGGATACTCTCTCTCTTAAGTGGCTCTCACTCTGCCATTTTCGAAGAAAATGGGGGGAGCCGGAGGGGGGTAGGAAATTGGGTTCGCGTTGGCGACCCCAACCAAGCCATCTTCGAGACGTTTACCACCGCCTCGCCCGAACTCTTGCGCGCGTTTATCCAAAACAATCCGCACGTGGACATGAACGAATCGGGCCGCTCACAGCAATCCATCATTGATCTTGCGAATCATTTGATTGACTGGGTGACGGCCTCGCACCCCATCCCCGAAGTGCGGACAGCGATGTCGTTGCCGCATATCGTGCCTGTCCCTGAAGATGACCCGCAACAGAACCCGCCCGATAACCCCGAGGCGATTCGATTCATCAGCAAGAAGTACACACCTGAAGAAGAACTTGAAGCGGTTTTGAAATCGGTAAAGAGTTATCTCGATTCATTTGCAAAAACTCCCGTTGAAGGACAACCGACAATTGCGATTCTTGTTCCACGCAACCAGCGCGGCATCGAAGTCATTGATGGTCTGCGCAAGCGCGGCATCGAGCCGATAGAATTGGTCTCGTCCACATCCGAGACGCGCGCCGCGGCGGGATCGTTGAGTCACCTGTTAGCGTATTTATCTGACCCAAGTTCTGCAAGAAAGTTATCAAAAGTTTATGAGGTGTGGAGAAGAGATTGGAGGGAGGGAGCGTCATTGCGAACGCAAGTTGCGGCACTTGCACCTGGCGCAAGTGCAGGTGAGCAATCTCCTGTCGAGGAGGAGAATCTCAATGATGAGGAGATTGCTTCGTCGCAACAAACGCTCCTCGCAACGACATCAAACTTATTGCGCAAAATGGTTGATGTGGAAAACTTTATAGCGCCGCGTCAGGATCATGATTGGCTGGCAGGTATCGGTGAGTCCGAAGCGGAGCAAGTCATCGAAGAATTAAGCGCGTTCCGAGTCAATGTCCAGAGATGGTTGAACGCGGTGACCCTTCCCATTGACCAGTTGATTCTCACGCTGGCACAGGATGTGTTCAGCGAAGCGTCGGATCTGGCGCTGGCGCATAAACTGGCGCTGGTGTTGAGACAGGCGGCGGACGATCACGCGGATTGGCGCCTGCCTGAGTTGACAGCGGAACTGGCGGTGATTGCCAAGAACGAACGGCGTTTCATCGGCTTCTCGTCGGACGATTCGGGCTTCGACCCCGAACGACATCGCGGACGCGTGGTGGTGACGACGATGCACAAGGCGAAGGGACTGGAATGGGACCGCGTGTATTTGATGTCGGTGAACAACTACGACTTCCCCTCGAACATGCCGAACGACCGTTTTATTTCGGAGCGGTGGTTCGTGCGGAACGGATTGAATCTCGAAGCGGAGGCGCTGGCGCAGTTGACCGCGCTCGAGTCGTCGAGTGAATATGACTGGTACGAGGAAGGCGCGGCGACGATGCGCTCGCGGCTGGATTACGTCAAGGAACGCCTGCGTCTATTCTATGTGGGCATCACGCGCGCAAAGCGCGAGTTGATTGTGACGTGGAATTCAGGCAGGCAGGGCGATGCGACGCCATCCCTGGCGTTGAGTGAGTTGATGGGATGGTGGGAAAATAAAAGTGAGTGGACATTGAACAGTTATCAGTAGTGGATGGTAGTGCAAAATCTGTTTTTGCTGAGTCTTTTACTTTAGGAGTAGTGCATGGACAGGAAACCGAAAGATAATTGGGCAAATGGGGAAGCTTACGAGCGATATATCGGTCGCTGGAGCCGCCTCGTCGCGCGCGAGTTCCTAAATTGGCTGGCGGTCCCGGCAGGCAGTCGTTGGCTGGATGTGGGTTGTGGAACCGGCGCGCTGAGCCAGACCATTCTTCAACTTGCCAAACCATCTCAAATCAAAGGAATTGACCGCTCCGAGGGCTTTGTCCACTTTGCGAGGGAACAGGTGCAGGATAGTCGAGTCCAATTTGATGTTGGAGATGCCGAAGTGCTGGCGGAGGACGCTGGAATATTCAACGCCGTTGTGTCGGGTCTCGTTCTCAACTTTGTTCCTCATCCCGAGCGCGCCCTCGCGGAAATGACACGGGTCACACAAGCGGGCGGCGTTGTGGGGGTCTATGTTTGGGATTATGCGGAGGGGATGCAATTGATCCGCCATTTCTTCGACGCGGCAATTAAATTGGATCCAAGCGCGGCTGAACTCGATGAGGGTCCTCGTTTCCCGATCTGCCATCCCGACATGTTGCATCGGTTCTTTGAAGCAACTGGATTGCGCAATGTGGAAGTCCGCCCGATTGAAGCTCCCACGATTTTCCGCGATTTCGACGATTACTGGTCACCGTTTCTGGGCGGCCAGGGACCCGCGCCGAGTTATGCGATGTCGTTAAGCGAAGAACGCCGCGCCGCACTACGCGAGCAAATTCGCGCCGGCTTGCCTTTTAATTCGGATGGTTCAATTTCTCTGGTTGCACGGGCATGGGCGGCGCGAGGAATACGATAAGAGCGAGATCGGGCTTGGGATTCACACCCGCGAGACCGTTTTCGTTATTCAATAAGGACCTCGACGCGGTAGAATGAAACAAGTCATGGACATAAAGAACCATCTGCCAACTCCTTTCACATTCTCACAATCCTCGCTTCAGGATTACGCCGATTGCCCGCGCCGCTTTCAACTTCGGTATATCGAGCAGTTGAGCTGGCCCGCGATTGAAACGGAGCCAGTCGTCGAAAACGAGCGCCGCCAGTTGGAGGGTCAACTTTTCCACAGACTTGTTCAGCAACATATGCTTGGCCTGCCCGCGGAAAAATTGTCGCGCCTGGCAAACACACCGGATTTGCAACGCTGGTGGCAAAATTATCAGGGGGCTGATTTAGGAATTGATAATTATGCGCGCTTCATGGAACTGGCGCTTTCCTGCCCAGTTGGGGAGCACCGTTTACTGGCAAAGTATGATCTGGTCGCAATCAAAGAGGGCAAAGCCATCATCTTCGACTGGAAGACCTACACCAAACGCCCGCGCAACGAGTGGCTGGCGGCGCGCTGGCAGACGCGCGTGTATCGGTCACTGTTGGCGGTGGCGGGAGGTCATTTAAACGGCGGCCGGCCCATCGTCCCGGAACAGATCGAGATGGTTTACTGGTTCGCAGATTATCCAAATGATCCAGCCAGATTTTCATACGATGCAAAACAATTCAAGCGTGATTGGTCCGTCATCGAGAAATTCGTTGACGAGATTTCATCCGCAAAAAAATTCCCACTGACCGAAGATGAAAAAATGTGCCGCTTCTGCACATATCGCTCGTATTGTGACCGCGGCAAACAGGCGGGTCAAATCGAGGACGCCGAAGCGGAGATGGAAGCCGAAGAACTGTTTGATGTGAATTTTGAACAGATCGGGGAGATCGCGTTTTGACGCGCAGGGCGCGATATATCGCGCCCTACTTATTTACAAATACACCCAAATGATTCGCCACAGGCCGTTCGCGGCCGGGAATGTAATTGTCAATCGGGGAATTCAACACGCGCGGCCGACCATTCTTCCGCTCTACCACCATCGTTGACGAGCCGCCGCCATCGAGATTCATCGCGTAGTACGCGCCGAGCGGAATCATCAGGTTAGAAAGTTCCTGCAAAGTAATGCCCTCGCTGTAAAATGGCTGGCGCCCATCTACAACCACAAGATACAAATACCTCCCATTTTTTGAATAGCCGATCGCGGTGCGCGGATGAAGAGTCTTATTGTCGAGGTCAGGCATCGGCTCGCCGCCCATCACCAGCATATATTCGCCAGAAATCGCGTTGTAAGGTCTGGCAGGCGCGTCGAAACTGAATGAGTTGCGCGACGAAATATACAAAGTCGGCACAGGTTCATTCGAGGTCCAATAGACCTTGCCGCGCGAAGCCGCGGGGCCGCGCGGCGCAACCGGATCGCCCACATGCGGATAATAATCCACAGGACTATTCGACCACCATGGATTGAAACCGTCGCCGTTGATGGCAATTTGCACACCGAACTCCTGCAAGAACTGCGACGTAGTACGCGCATTTAACGGATGCTCACTGCCTCTGTCATCCGGCGGCGTGACGAGGAAGCGCAGGCCATTCGTCCGCGTATCAATTGTGATGACGTGAATCATCATCGGCCGCGGCGACAGGACCACTTTGCGCGCGTAGTCCACACCTTTGTACAACCGCTCCTTCGCCGGGACTTGAAGCGGCCGGCCGTTATCATAGATCAGGATTCCGCTGAAGCAGAGTCCCGTTATGACCAGCAGAGTCAGTAAAGCCCAAAGCCATCTTCGTTTTTTCATACAAATCCATTTCTCAAGCCACAGAGACCGGAGAGAAAAGCTCAGAGTCTCTGTGTGCTCTGTGGCAATATTTACTGGGTCATTAAACAAAAAAGGACAGGCCATAACCTGTCCTTCATTTTTTCGCTGATGATTATAAAGCATTTTCAACTTCGGCAACTCATGTCGCCTAAACAGCAAATTTCTGTTCGGCCTCGCGCATCGAATTGAACGATTTGATTGCCACTTCCAGCATGGACGAGTCCGGTTCGCGCGTGGTCAATCTCTGCAGGGCAAGATTGGGCTTGATCATCCAGCGCACGAGTGGGCTGTTCAAATGATTCGCCGTCCAGCGAATGTATTCGAGGGCAATGCCTGCCAGCACCGGCAGGAGCAGAACGCGGCTGATCAGTCTCCATGCAAAAGGGAGAGGCCCCAGAAGGGTGAAAAGAAAAATGGAAGCCACCACCAGTGTGAGCAAAAAGGCCGTGCCGCAACGTGGATGTTCCAGCGAAAACTTTGCAACGGATTCGGGGGTCAACTCCGCGCCCGCCTCGAAGGCATTGATCGTCTTGTGTTCCGCGCCGTGATATGCAAAAAGTCGTTTCACATCGGGCATAAAGCCAATCGCCCAGATGTAGCCGACGAGCAGAGCCAGGCGAAGCGCACCTTCAAGCAGGTTGCTCCACCAGGCATTCCACGTGAGATATTTTTCGGCAAGCCCGCCGAGTCCCGCGGGGAGCAAAAAGAAGAGTCCGATGCCGATGGTGAGCGACACGCCCAACGTCAAATAAAGAGCCGGGCCCTCGAGTTTCTGATCCTCGCCGGTTTGTGTATTGGCAGAGATGGTCAGAGCGCGCATCCCAATTCCAAGCGCGTCCCACAACAAAATCATGCCGCGCAAAAAAGGAATCTTCGCGATGCGTGAACGATAAATCCCGCCTAACTTCTCTTGATGAACAACGATCCTGCCATCCGGCGCGCGCATGGCGATGGCAAACGCCTTTCGCCCGCGCATCATCACGCCTTCGATGACGGCCTGACCGCCGTAGGTGATAATTCGATCTTCCATAATTTTTTCTGCAGGGCGGGATAACCCCGCTCTACAAATTCATTTCAAATTATAGAAAAAGTGAATCAGCGCATCAATGCCTTTGTACCACGTGGGCAGATGCAGTTTTTCGTTCGGCGAATGCGCGTCGCAATCCGGCAGGGCAAAACCGGTGAGAACAGAATCAACGCCGAGATGCTTTTGCAATTGGACAACTACGCCAATCGAGCCGCCTTCGCGCAGGAAGTATGGCTCCTGCCCCCAAACGCTGTGCATAGCCCTGCTCATGGCCTGCACGCCCGGGCTGTCACTGCTGACCAGCGCGGCGCCCGCGCCGTGCAGATACGTCAATTCCCATTTGATGTCTTTCGGCGCGTGTTCCTTGAGATATTTCTTCATTTGTTTGATGGTATCTTCAGGCGTTTGATCGGGAACCAAACGGCATGAGATTTTCGCCATGGCCCAGGCGGGCAGGACCGTCTTCGAGCCGGGGCCGGTAAACCCTGAAAGCAAACCGTTAATTTCCAGCGTCGGGCGCGCCCCGATGCGCTCCGCGGGCAGGAACTTCGGTTCGCCCCACAAAGCGGGAGCGCCGGTCTGTTGCAGGAAAAGTTTGTTGTTCACTGGAAGACGCGCGAAATCCTGATGCTCTTTTTTATTGATCTTGCGAACCTTATCATAGAATCCGGGCAACGTAATCTTGCCGTTCTTATCGTGCATACCCGCGATCAATTCGGCCAGGGCCTGCGCCGGGTTGTGTACAATGCCGCCAAACAAGCCGGAGTGCAAGTCTTTGCTCGGGCCATAAACGCGCAATTCAAAATACGCCAGTCCGCGCAAACCGGTGGTGATGGACGGTTTATCCGCGGACAAAATGCCCGCGTCCGTATTGAGACAAAAATCCGCGGCCAGCAATTCCTTGTGATTTTTGATGAAGTCGTCGAGATGCTCCGAACCGATCTCCTCTTCGCCTTCGATCAGCCATTTGAGATTCACCCGCATCCCGCCAGACCTCATCACGGATTCCACCGCCTTGAGCGATGCCAACACCTGACCCTTCATGTCCGCCGAGCCGCGCGCGTATAGATTCTCACCGCGCACCGACGGTTCGAACGGCGGAGTCGACCACAGTTCGAGCGGGTCCGCAGGCTGGACATCATAATGGCCGTAGATCATCACCGTCGGCGCGGCTTTACCGGCGCGCAACCATTCGCCATACACAACGGGATGTCCGGCTGTGGGCATGATCTGCACATTGTCCATGCCGATGGCGCGAAGGTGTTCCGCCATCCATTCCGCGGCGCGTTGTATATCCGGTTTGTGATCGGGATCGGTCGAGATGGACGGAATGGTCAGCACGTCCTTGAGTTCGTTCAAAAAGCGTTCCTGATTTTGTCTTGCGAATTCGAGGGCTTTGTTCAGCATGATGGCTCCTGTTTGATATGACAAAGAAAAGCGAATTCCGTTCCGAAGAATTCGCCATGAAAGATTTGTTACGGCCCGACGGTCGGCTGAGGAGTCTGTTCGAGCGCGCGGCGAGTGACCACGTACCAGTCTTCGATGAACGCAAGGCGGTCGCTTGTATCGTACAACAAGGGCGCCGTTTGCAGACCGCGCACCTGCGCATCCACGCCATAGCTATAGACTGGGTAATACAAGGGAAGCGAAGGCAGTTCCTTTGCAAAGACCACTTGAAAGTTCCGATACAAACGCGCACGTATGGTAAAGTCCGTTTCGGTGCGCGCTTGTTCAAGATATTCGCTGGCAGCGCGGTTATCCCATTGTGAGTAATTCTGTCCGCCGGTGGCTTCGGCCTGATGCCAGAACGGATATGGATCGGGGTCGGGTGTGCGCGCCGTATTAAGATCCACCAGCGCGGCCTGATACGTCCGCGGGCCAAGATAATCGGAAACGATCTGATCATAGGGAACGGCTTGCAAATTAACCTGAACGCCAATCAATGCCCACTGTTGCTGAATGGCTTGCGCGATCTGAGTATGGAGCGCGTCGTCCGGATGAACGAGATTCAACACCAGCGACTCGTTGTCTTTGGAACGCACTGTCCCGCCCGTGGCCGGGATCACATAGCCTTCGCTTTTGAGCAAAGCCACCGCCGCATCCGGATCATAACCGATGTGTTCGACGCCGTCGTAATGCGCCCACGAGCCGGGCATGATTGGCCCATCGGCGATAATCGCCTGTCCATGCAGAAACGCAGAGACCAGATAATCGCGATTCAATCCCAGCATCAAAGCGCGGCGCACATTCGCGTTCTGAAGAAACTGGACTTCATTATTCTTCAAGTTAAAAAGGATGATGCTCATTTCAGGCAGGCCACTCGTGTAAACAGAAAGAGCAGGCTCCAGCAGGGCCTGCGGCAGAATGTCCGGCGTGAGCTGGCTGATGCCGAGCACTTCGCCTTGTTTGTATGCGTCGAACGCGGTTTTTGAATCGGGATAATATCGAAACACGACTTGAGAAATAAAAGGCTTCTGGCCGTAGTAACTGTCATTATGAGTCAACACCACACCTGTAGCCTGACCATTGCCGCCGATAATAAAGTGATCGAATTTATATGGTCCGGTCCCAACCGGCCTGATGTTGAAGTCGGCGTTCGCAAGTTGTTCAGGAGGCGTGGAGTTGAGCAAATGCCGGGGAAGCACGCCGAACGTTACATAGTCAAGGAAAGGTGCGAACGGTTCGGGCAGGGTGAATTTCAAATTGTGGTCGTTCAATTTCTTGACGTCAATCTTATTCCACAGGTCCTTGATGTCCTGAGGATAGAACGAACTGGTTTTGATCAAATCAATCGTGAAGATCACGTCATCGCTGGTGACCGGTGTGCCATCGTGCCAGACGGCATTCGCGCGCAATGTGAAGTTATAGATCGTTCCGTCGGCGGAAGCGCCCCATGATTCTGCGAGATCAGGTTGAGGCAGGCCATGCGCGTCGAACTTCATCAGGCCGCTAAAGATCAGGCGATTCACATCGCGATCTGCGGGGTTGTTCCAATCGAGGAGCGGGTTGAGTCGTCCGAGCGAGCCGATGAGGGCCTCGGTATAAACTCCGCCGGGGGCGGCTTGCGGCTGAGTCGGCGCGATCACCGGCTGTTGGCTGAACAAGAGCACAGCCACAATGACCAGTGTCGCGAGCACCACCGCGATCTGCCAGCGTAAACGTTTCATAATGGAAATAAAGTCAGAGATGGGCATAAATAAAGAAAGGCCGACGCCATTCCCCGCCGGTCAAGCATGTCAAGACCCCAGCGCGGACAGCCGGCCTTTCTTATGTCGGTGGCGTTAACGTCCAAGAATCACGATGACGAGCGAAAGCACAAAGAAGATCACGCTCAATACAATCGTAACCCAGAACAAGACGCGCTCGATGCCGCGGCGCGCGGTGAACACACTGCTGGCATCGGAACCCGTCAGTCCGCCCAGGCCTGCGCCTTTGCTCTGTAGAATAACGCTGAGGATGAGTCCTACAGCGGTTATAATCAGCGCGATGTCGAGAAACTTGATCATGCGTATGCCTCCTGAAAATGAGCGGGCAAATTATACCTGCTATTAAAGAAACTCGTCAACTAAGCATTCTGCAGTCAACGTGACAGTCACTTGCAAGTGACTGTCACGTCATGAAGAGAGAATTCATGGAAGAAATCGTCGTCAACCTGCACATGCACACGCGCTATTCGGATGGGGGCGGCAGTCACCACGATATCGCCGACGCCGCGCTCAAATGCGGTCTGGATGCTGTCATCGTCACCGATCATAACGTGCTCGTGCAGGGCTTCGAGGGCTATTATAAAAACGACACCCTCAAAGAACAAAGGGCAAGAGAACGCAAAGTTCTGATGTTGATCGGGCAGGAAATTCACGACCAGGACCGCGACCCGCAAAAGAATCATTTGCTGGTCTTCGGCTCGGGGCAGGACCTGGCAACGCTGGCCGACGATCCTCAGACTCTGATCAACGCCGTCAAAGATTCGGGCGGGCTTTCGTTCATCGCGCACCCAAACGATCCGGCCGCGCCAGCCTTCAACGAGACCGACATCTCGTGGATGGATTGGTTCGTCACGAATTACACGGGCATCGAACTATGGAACGCGTTGAGCGAATTCAAAACCGTCATCCCAACGAAACTGCACGGGCTGTTCTACGCTTACTTCCCCGCGCTAATCGCACGCGCCCCTCTTCCAGATACACTTCGCAAGTGGGACGAACTGCTCGTCAGCAGGCGCGTGGTCGCCATCGGCGGCTCTGACTCGCACGCCATCCGCTATCATCTCGGACCGTTGAATAAAATTATCTTTCCATACGATTTTCATTTCCGCACGATCAACACTCATGTCTTGATTCCAAATGAGTTGAGCGGAAATGTTGAGACGGACAAGCGGATGATCTGCGATGCACTGGCCGCGGGACATTGTTTTATCGGCTATGACCTGCCCGCGCCCACGCGCGGCTTCCGCTTCACCGCCCAGGGACGCGAGGCGGCCGCCATTATGGGAGATGAAATCCCCGCTCGAGGCGGCGTCACGTTGCAGGCGCATCTGCCCTACTTTGCAGAGATCAGATTCATCAAAGATGGACATGTCATCCAGTCCGCGCGAAAAAGCCAGGCGCTAACTTACATCGCGACCGAACCTGGCGTCTATCGCGTCGAAGCATATCGGAAATTCCTCGGACGCAGACGAGGCTGGATTTTCAGCAACCCGATTTACGTCCGGTAAAGACGCGGAGAGATCCGCGAATGCGTCGCACCATATTTGACGGGATAAGCCTCTCGATGATATTTCGCTGATTAAGCGGCTTTATCTGCCCGTAAGGTGCGACGCATCCTCCTCCCTCCCCAAAATCAAATTCTTAGCGTACAATCAGCCCGCTTTGTAAGGTACGTTTCAATCGTGCCTTTCCGCTCTCGACTTACCCACGGTTTGAACGAGAGCAATCCCATGGAAAGGAGGCATCCCCATGCGCAAATATGAATTGGTTTGTGTGATCCAGCCCGACCTGGACGAGGCCGCTTTTAACGGCGTGCTCGACCGCGTCAAGGGCTGGGTGACCGAATCCGGCGGTAGTGTGGACAAGGTAGATGTTTGGGGCAAGCGAAAGATGGCTTACCAGATTCGCAAACATCGCGAAGGCAACTATGTTTTGTTCAACCTGTCCCTCACGCCCGCCACTACCGCCGCACTTGAACAGAATATCCGTTATACTGAAACGGTCATGCGGCATATGCTGACGCTCGTTGCATAATTTTGTGTTGCCCGGTTTATTTGTTTAGAAAAAAAGGAGAAGGATATGAGCCGAGGCTTGAACAAAGTAATGATCATTGGTCATCTTGGCAAGGACCCGGAAATGCGTTACACGCCCTCGGGCCGGCCCGTCACCACCTTTACAGTGGCCGTCAGCAGGTCCTGGAACAGCGCCGACGGAGAGCGTCACAACGAGACCGAGTGGTTCAACATCGTGGCGTGGGGCAATCTGGCTGAGATCTGCAAGCAGTATCTCGCCAAAGGCCAGCAGGTATACATCGAAGGCCGCTTGCAAACGCGCCGCTGGGACGACAAAGAAGGACAGAAACATACCAGCGTCGAAATCGTCGCCAGCGAAATGATGATGCTCGGAGATCGCCGGGATGCCAATCATGGCAGCGAGGAACAATCTGCGCCTGTGGAGGGCGAACCCGCCGCCAGTGAAGATGAGTTCCCGTTCTGAGACGAGCGGGCATCAAGCCCACATCGTCCACTCCGACGACGTGAGTCGTCGGAGCAATGCAAGTCGGAATATCACTCCGACTTATGAAAGATGGAGTAAAGAATGGCAGAAGAAAGAGTGAATAACGAAGGCGGCAATGAAGGCGGCCCCGGGGAACGCCGTTACTTCGCGCGCCCGAAAACATGTCAGTTTTGCGCTGACAAAAGCCTGAGCATTGACTACAAAAAGGCGGATATGCTCAAGCGCTTCGTCACTGACGAAGGCAAGATTCGTCCCCGACGCCAGACGGGCACCTGCGCCCGTCATCAGCGCGTGCTGGCCGGCGCCATCAAACGCGCCCGGCACATCGCCCTGCTCCCTTTCACGGGAGCGCGTTGGGAAGATAATCCCCGCTAGCAACACAAAACGGGGCATGGCAATTGTCCATGCCCCGCATTTCTAATACTCAACTCAAAAGGTTTCATTCCAACCTACACAATACTTCGGTGACTCACGTCACCGAAGCAGGCGATGTGAGCCTCACGCTCACTCGCCCAAGGAGCAAGAGACATGGCAAACCCGCGGGAACAAAAACCCGTGCTTCATACAAAAAAGCATATCGCCCGACTCGAACGCGAACGACAACAGACGCGCTGGATTTTAATCAGTTTCATCGGTATCGTCGTCATCGTCATTGGCCTGCTGGTGTATGGCTATCTTGATATCAAATATCTTCAGGCGCGCCGCACCATCGCCAAAGTGGGCGATGTCAACTTGACGATTGGAGAATGGCAGGCGCGCATCCGCCTGGAACGCAATCGCCTCCTGCGCATGGAACTCCAGTATCAACAATATGCTCAATATTTCGGCATGGATCTTTCCTCGCAGATTCAGCAGATCGAAGCGCAACTCAACTCACCCACCACGCTGGGACAGACCGTGCTCGACCGCATGATTGACGAGGAACTGATTCGGCAGGAAGCCGCCAAGCGCGGCATCACCGTCAGCGAGGCGGATATTGATCAAGCGATTCAGGAATCGTATCAATATTTTCCGAACGGCACACCCACTCCGACCATCACACCCACTTCGATCACGTTCCCGACTCTTTCGCCAGACACCCTGGCGATTGTGACGATTACGCCAACGCCCACCGAATTCCTCACACCGACTCTAACGCTCACACCGACCCTTGACCTGACAGCCTCGCCGACGGCTGCGATTCCGCCCACAGCGACTCCAACGCTCGGCCCGACAGCCACCATCACGCCCACGGCCAGCATCACACCGACTGCAACGCCTTACACGTTGGAGGAATTCCAAAAGAACTACAAAGATGGCGCAGATTCGCTGATGAAGCTGGGATTGACAGAGGCGCAAATTCGCCAACTGTACGCGAACAACCTCCTGCGCGCCAAACTCTTCGATGTGATTACCGCCGATACGCCGCGCACACAGGAACAGGTTTGGGCGCGCCACATCCTCGTCAAGGATGAAGCGACCGCCAAACAGGTCGAGGATAGACTCGCCAAAGGCGAAGACTTCGCCACCATCGCGAAAGAAATGTCCACGGACACCGGAAGCGCCGTGGTTGGCGGCGACCTCGGCTGGTTCGGCAAAGGCGCCATGGTCCCCGAATTTGAAACCGCCGCGTTCAGCCTGAAGGTCGGCGAGATCAGCCAGCCAATTCAGAGCCAGTATGGTTACCACATCATTCAAGTGCTGGCGCACGAAAACGTCCCGCTGGATGCCAGCGCGTACGAACAGGCTCGTCAAACTGCATTCAGCGATTGGCTGACGAAGGCTCGCGACGAATACAAAGTCCAAACGTTCGACGTCTGGCAAAGTATCGTCCCAACCGACCCGGCCAGTCTTTCAGCAAGTCAATAAAAATAACAATCGCCGCTCAAATGAGCGGCGATTTGTTTTAAGGCCCTACCCCACCCTCTCCAAATTCCTTGGCCGGGTGGGGCTATCTCCCGTTATTTCCCAGCATCTCTTCACTGACTTCATCCAACTTCAAACTGATGATCTGACTGGCCGAGTCGCGTCCCATCGTCACGCCGTAGATCACGTCCGCGGCCTGCACCGTGTTGCGGTTGTGCGTGATGACGATGAACTGCGTGTCTTTGCTCAAATCCACCAGCAGATCGCGGAAGCGGCCCACGTTGGCTTCATCGAGCATCGCATCCACTTCGTCCATCACACAGACCGGCGTGGGCGAAACTTTGAGCAACGCGAAGACCAGCGCAATGGCGGTCAGACTGCGCTCACCGCCGGAGAGTAAAGACAAACCCTGCTCGCGCCGCCCCGGCAACCGCGCTTCGATTTCGATTCCCGTTTCGACCAAATTATCCGGATCGGTCAATGCCAGCCGCGCCGAGCCGCCGCCGAACAAACGCGTGAAGATGGCGCGGAATTGTTTATCCACGGCCTCGAACGTGCGCGAAAATTCCTTGCGCGTCATTTCATCGAGTTCCGTGATCATCTGACGCAGATCTGCTTCGGCCTGGCGCAAATCCTGTACCTGCGCGGACATAAAAGAATAGCGTTCCGACTCCGCGTCAAATTCCTTCTTGGCTTCCGGGTTGATCAAACCCATGCGGCGCAGTTGCGCGCGCTGACGCGCAAGATGTTCTTCAAGGTCCGATGAAATCTCGGTCACGATGGGCAGTTGCTCCACCAATCCTTCGAACGGCAATGGCACCGGACCTTCCATGTTGGCCGCGTATTCGAACGATACCAGCCCAAAATCATCGGTGATTTTTTCGCGCAAAGAGTCGAGCGCTTCCTGTCGCCGCGTTTGATCGAGTTGCACTTGTCCGAGAGTGCGCTCGGCGTTCGCGAGATTCCGTTGGGCGGCGTCTTCAATGCCCTGCAAACGATTCTCTTCCTGCTCGGCAGTTTCCAAATCTTTTTCGGCGGGTTCGATCTGTGCGCGCAGCGCCTCGATCCGTTCATGCAAGGCACTCTCGCGTTCGCGCAGACCGCCCTTTTCTTCATCCAGCGTTTTCAATTGCTGATCGGCCTCGCCCTGCCGCGCCTGCACTTCCTGTCCTTGAGACGCAAACCGCTCCACTGCCTGTTGACGTTCCGCTTTGCGCGCCTGCGCACTGTTCACCGATTGTTCCGCGACAGCCAGCCGCGTATTCCAATACGCGACTTGTTCCTGCGCTTCATCGAGACTTAATTCACTTAATTGACTTGCCAGCACGCGGACTTCATCCTGGGCCTGCGCGGCCTGCGCTTCATGCTCGGACGCCAAAGCGGCCAGCCGTTCCCGATCCTTTTCCGCGTCCGACATCTGATTCTGCAATTCCCCGCGCTGACTCGTTTGCCAGTCGAGTTGGCGGCGCGCGGTTTCAAGATCAGCCGACGATTTTTGTTCCGCAGATTGCGCCTGCTCAAATTCAACCCGCGCGTGGCGGAGAGTCTCCTCCAGCTCAGTTTGTTCGCGTTGCGCGGCAGTTAAATCGTTCGATAATTTTTCGATTGCCGCGTTCAAGGCCTCGAGACGATTCTGGAAATCGGCCAGGGACTCGGTCAACTCGCGTTTTTGGCGCGGCCGGCTGAGGGTCGAGGAAGACGCGGTTTTACCGGCGATGATCAGGCCGTCGCCGCGGAACACTTCTCCGCGCAGGGTCACGATGCGTGCATGAGTCGGAATGTTCGCGGCCAATCGCCGCGCCGCGGCGCGCGTGCGCACGATCAGCGTGTGGCCGAGCAGAAGATCCACCGCGGGGCGAAGTTCATGCGGCGCGTTGACCAATTCAGACGCGATGCCCAGGCAGTCAGTGTCATTAGGTTTGCTGAGCGAAGTAGTATTTCGCTCACCGAGCGGCAGGAGCGCGGCGCGCCCGGCTTCCTCTGATTCGAGAAGTTGCAATGCATCTTCGATTTGATTGCCCTCGAGCAAAACCGCGTCGAGAGTGTCGCCGAGCGCGGAGGCAACCGCGGTTTCGAGTTCGAGCGGAACATCGAGGGCCGCGCTCAATGCGCCGCGCGCATTAAGCCGCGATTGCCGCGCGGCATCCAGCAGGAAGCGTGCGCCTTCCGCATAACCGGCCAGCGATTGTTCAGCCTGTTCGAGAATGTCAAGTTGCGCCTGCGCGCGGGAATACTCAGCTTGACGCGCTACACGTTCTTCCAGTTTTGCGCGCCGCTCTGCTTCTATCTTTTCGACTTCTTTCTTTTTACTTTCGAGTTTTTCTTCGGCTTTGCGAAGCGCGTCTTCGGCCTTTGTGCGCGCAGACTGCGCGGCATGATGGGCCTGCTCGGCTTTTTTCACGTCCGCTTCGGCGGATTGAATGGCCTGTTGCGCGGACTCGATTTTTTGTTTCAGGGAATCGAGCCGCGACGAGAGTTCATCGAGGCGGGCTTGTGTCTCGGCTTTTTGCGCGTGGAGGGATGTGATGATATTGCGCGCGGCCTGCAGTTTTTCCTCCGCCGCCTCGCGCTCAGATTGACGCGCTTGCAGAGTCTGTTGAGCATTGGCGACCTGGTTTTTGGCTTCGTCAAACTCGGCTTGCAAACGCGCGGCTTCCTGTTCCACCTCAGCCAGACGTTCGCGCGCCAGTTTCTCTTCGTTCCGCGCGCGTTCCTGTTCGGCGGAGAGAGTCGCGTGCGAAGCGGTCAATGCGCGGCGGCGTTCTTCGAGCACGGCCAAATCACGGCTGACAGATTCGCGCTGGCTGTGCAGTTCCGCAGACTCGCGATGCCACGTGTTGAGTTGGGCGCGCAGTCCGCTGAGGCGTTCGCGGAACTGGCTGTATTCCGCCTGCGCTTTGAGATGCGCCTCGCGCGCTTCATGGACTTTGATTTCCTGCTGGCGCACGGTATTGCGCGTGTCCTTGAGTTGTTGCTGGGCATGATGCCAGTGATAGCCGTACCACTCGCGCAGGAGCACGCGCAGGTCGGCCTGCGCCGCGGCATATTCGTTGGCGCGGCGCGCCTGACGCTCGAGGCTTTTCAGCCGCGGTTCGAGTTCTGCCATGATGTCTTGCACGCGCTCGAGGTTGCGTTGCGTGTTTTCCAAACGTTTGATGGCTTCTTCGCGGCGCACGCGATACAAGCCCACGCCCGCGGCTTCTTCAAAGAGACGACGGCGCTCATCCGCTTTGAGGGCGAGAGACGCATCCACCAAACCTTGACCGAGGATGGTGTAGGTGCGTTCCGACAAACCGGAGGCGGCGAGCAGTTCATTCATGTCGCGCAGGCGGACGTGCTGTCCGTTCAGCAGATATTCGTTGTGGCCGTCGCGGTAGGCGCGGCGCGTCATGGCAACTTCGGCAAAGTCCACCGGCAACCAGCCTGTGGTGTTATCAAAGATGATCTCCGCCGAGGCCATCCCCGCCCGCGGACGATGCTCCGAGCCGGAGAAGATCATGTCTTCGGTCTTTTTGCCGCGTAGCAATGAATAGGATTGCTCGCCCAACACCCAGCGCAGGGAATCAGCAATGTTCGATTTGCCCGAGCCGTTCGGCCCAACGATGGCGGTGATCCCGCTGGCAAATTCAAAAACAGCCTTGGAGGCGAAGGTTTTGTATCCGTGCAGTTCGAGGGATTTGAGACGAAGAGGCATCTGCTAATTTACGATTTTGGATTTTCGATTTTCGATTTTCGATTTTAGATAGTGATTGTATCCCGATCAATGAATTCCAAGCGTTTCCAATGCGGTCTGCGCCGCGACCTGTGCGGCAACCTGTTTGCTCGGGCCGCGGCCGCGGCCATAGGTTTGATCTTTGATGCGGACCTCGACCTCGAACACTTTGGCATGGTCCGGCCCGCTGGAACTGACCATCACATATTTGGGCGTGCCCAGTTTCTGCGATTGCGCCCATTCCTGGAAGCGGCTCTTCGGGTCATAGATTTCCGAACGAATGATCACGCGGTCGCGCACGCTATCGAGCAATGGCTCCATGAATTTCTCCACCGCGGGCAGGCCGGCATCCAGATACAGCGCGCCGATTAATGCCTCGAAGGTCGAACCAAGCAGGCCGTCGCGGTCGCGCCCGCCCGAAGCAGATTCACCGCGTCCCATGCGGAGCGCCCGCCCCAAGTCAAGGCCCCGAGCGAACTCAGCCAACTGCTCGTTGCGCACCAGCGCCGAGCGCATCCGGGTCAAATCGCCCTCCGCCATTTCCGGGCAATGATGATACACCCACGCGCCGACGATGAAATCCAGCACCGCGTCGCCGAGGAATTCGAGCCGCTCGTTGTCTTCCAGCGCGTGCGGATTTTCATTCAGATATGAACGGTGCGTCAACGCGCGAGACAACAAAGACAAGTTTGTAAAGGACAAGCCCAAACGCCGCGCCAACTCAGCGGGCGATTCGGGCAGGTCAACATCCGTTTGCGAAACCACGGGAACCTCCGTGGAACTCAGGGAGCGCCAGACCCGATCCCCTCCGCCTGTGGAGCAGGGTCTTGCGGTCCATCAGTTCCAAAAATTTTGTGAACCGATTGTAACTCGTATTGAGCGGGCTGGCTATAACGCCCCTGATATTTTAAGATACAATCATCGAGATTTTCCGGAGGAACCTTGGCCAACAGCATAAGCAACGAGACACGATTTCTGCATGTCATTGAAATGGGACTGGGGGCCTGGGCCTGGGGCGACCGCGTGGTCTGGCAATATGGCCGCGGCTACACGGATGAAGACATTCGCCAGGCATTTCAAACCTCCATTGCGGAGGGCATCCGTTTTATTGACACCGCCGAAGTCTACGGGTCGGGACGCTCCGAACGCCTCACTGGAGGATTTCTCAAAGAGACCGATCAGGCTGTTCTGATCGCGACCAAATTTTTTCCATTCCCATGGCGATTGACAAAGAACTCGATTCCCTCTGCGTTGAAACACAGCCTCGAGCGCCTCAAAGCCGAGACCGTTGACCTGTACCAGATTCACTGGCCGAGTCCGCTCTTCAGCCCTGAACGCATGATGGAGGGCATGGTCGAGTGCGTGGAAAAAGGTCTGACGCGCACGGTGGGTGTATCGAATTTCAATCAATCCCAAATGTTGCGCGCCTACTCCACATTGGCGCGGCATAATATTCCGCTGGCATCCAATCAAGTCCATTATAGTTTGCTAAATCGTTCTGTTGAAAAAAACGGACTGCTGGCGCGCTGTAAAGAATTGGGCGTGCGTTTGATCGCTTATTCCCCACTTGAAATGGGCCTGCTCACCGGAAAATATACGATGGAGAATCCACCGCCGGGAACGCGCGGCGCGAATTATGCCGCGTTACTGAACAGAATCCCGCCTCTCCTCAAACTGATGACCGAGATCGGGCAAGATCGAGGCGGAAAATCCAATGCTCAAGTGGCATTGAATTGGGTCATCTGCAAAGGCGCGCTACCGATCCCAGGAGCAAAGACCGGAGCGCAGGCGCTTCAAAATGCCGGCGCGCTCGGCTGGAAATTGACCGACGAGGAAATTGCAAAGCTGGAAGCAATGAGCGATAAAGTCTTGGCATCTTGAGAAAACAAAAAGGGCATCCATTTCACGGATGCCCTTTGTAGACACGGTTGGTTATTCTCTTGGGCCCATAAATTGGAAGTAGGCGTAACCGGCAGTGAATAGCAGGAAGACGATCACGATCAACCAGGCACTGCCAGCGCGCGTGACCTGCGAAAGGATTCCGAGCAGAGACACTACAAAGCCGATGGCGCTGAAGATCAAGAGCGAGATTACTGCACCCTTTCCGGCCTGTGGCTCAAAATCCTTGGCAAACCAGGCCAATAGCCCGAAGCCAATCAGCGCGGCGCCAATTATTTGTCCTAATAGCAATTCGGTTTTGCCTTGTGTAAGGCCGAAAAACTTTAGCAGATAGTCAGGTTTCAGGAGCAATCCAATCGCAAACAGGAAAGAGACAACCGTATCTGTGACGAACAAGTTGCGGAGTTTCATGTCGTTCTCCTTTCAGGATGGAAATCATGAGCAAAAAGCTCTAAAATTAGTATACAACTTTTGAAATAACATGAAAAGACCTTACAATTTAGTAATGCGCAAAATCCTGGCTGGTTTTCTGCTCGGGCTTCTAATTTTCTTCGCGGCCAATCTTCTAATCGCCCATTTTATGTCAGATTGCGGACTGCCCGCTGCCTTCGGCGTGGATTATTGCGCGGATGATATTGTCCGCGCGGGCTGGCTTGGCGGGACGACGGTCCCCAAAACGCAGGGAGTCAACCATTCAGAAGTAGTTCTTTATGCTATAATACCGCCCCATGGATTACAACCGCAACTTCGCCAACAATAACAATGACAACGACGATAATTCAGGGGTCGTTGGGCGAAGCCGTGCAGGTTGACAGAAAGTACAAGTCAAACCAATCGCCCAACGCACACGCGAAGGGCGATTTATTTTGTGTAAGCCTCACCACGGAGACACAAAGGATACAGAAACTCTTTGTGTTCACAAAGGAAAACTTTGTGCGCTCTGTGACTTTGTGGTGAACATTTCGGAGGCGCGTATGTACAAAACACATAACTGCGGCGAACTAAGAGTCTCTCACGCCGGTCAGCAAGTGACTCTGGCCGGCTGGGTGCATCGCCGCCGCGATCACGGCGGGGTGGTCTTCCTCGATTTGCGCGACCGCTATGGAATTGTTCAAATTACCATCAATCCCAATTTATCCAAAGAGACCCTCGACCTCGTTGCCAACATCCGTTTCGAGTGGGTATTACAGGTCACCGGCAAGGTTCAGAAACGGCCCGCCGGGATGGAAAACCCCAAGATGGAAACCGGTGAGATCGAAGTCATCGCGCAATCCATCGAGGTGTTGAATCCAGCCAAGACTCTACCTTTCATGGTCAGCGGCGAAGAGCAGGACGCCGACGAAAACACCCGCCTCAAATATCGTTATCTTGATCTGCGCCGCGAGCGCATGAGCCGCAACATGGTTCTGCGTCATCGCGTGGTCAAGTTCATGCGCGACTATTTGGATGAACAGGGCTTCATCGAAGTCGAAACACCGATTTTGTTCAAGGCCACGCCCGAAGGCGCGCGCGACTATCTGGTGCCCTCGCGCATCTATCCGGGCCAATTTTATGCCCTGCCCCAATCGCCGCAACAACTCAAGCAGTTGTTAATGGTGGCCGGCATGGATCGTTATTTCCAAATCGCGCGCTGTTTCCGCGACGAAGACTCGCGCGGCGACCGTCAGCCGGAGTTCACACAACTCGATCTTGAGATGTCATTTGTGCATCGCGATGACGTGCTCGCGCTGGTTGAAGGGCTGTACACCGAGATGATTCCCGCGGTCGCGCCGCATAAAAAAATATTAGCCTCACCGTGGCCGAAACTTTCTCATCGCGAAGCGCTTGATAAATATGGATCAGACAAACCAGACCTGCGCTTTGGGATGGAGCTCTACGACTTGAGCGACATCTTCGCCAAGAGCGATTTCCGCGTCTTTCAATCCGCCCTCGAAGCGGGGGGCGTGATCAAGTGCCTTGTCGCGTCTGCCAGCGCGGATTTGTCGCGCCGCGAAGTGGACGAGTTGACTGAGTCCGCGAAAACGCTGGGAGCGAAAGGATTGGCTACTTTAGCGGTGACCGCTGAAGGTCCGAAAGGAACCGCCGCGAAATTCGTCAAGCCTGAAGAATTGGAAAAAGTCAAGTCACGCGTCGGCGCGAAGAACGGAGACCTCATCTTGATCGCGGCTGACGAACGCGCGGTCGCGAACAAAGTGTTGGGTGGTCTGCGCTTGATCCTGCGCGATAAGTTGAATCTGGCCGATAAAGATGTGATGGCGTTCGCGTGGGTGGTGGACTTCCCGATGTTCGCGTGGAACGAGGAAGAGAAACGCTGGGACGCGGAACATCATCCGTTCACCATGCCACAGATGGCTGACCTCGACAAATTCGATACCGATCCCGGCGCGATCCTTTCCGACGCATACGACATGGTTTGCAACGGATATGAGATGGCATCGGGTTCGATCCGCATCCACCGCCGCGACATTCAAACCAAGATTTTTCAACTGCTTGGGTTGAAGGACGAGGAAATCCAAACCAAGTTTGGTCACATGCTGGAGGCGTTTGAGTACGGCGCGCCGCCGCACGGCGGCATGGCGCCGGGCATTGATCGCCTGGTGATGTTGCTGGCCGACGAGCCGAACATTCGCGAGGTGATTGCCTTCCCGAAGAATCAGGCCGCGCGCGATGTGATGGCCGACGCGCCGTCATCGGTGGAGCCCAAGCAATTAAAAGAATTACATATAAAGATTATCGAATAACGATCCTCGATATCCGATATTCGGATTTCATGAGCCGAGTATCGAATATCGAATATCGAATTTCGAGGAGAGTCTTATGTCAAAAATCATCTGCGTTTCAGACATTTCAACATATGCAGGTCAAGAAGTTCAAATTCAGGGCTGGGTCTACAACCGCACCGACAAAGGTAAATTATGTTTTCTGCTCGTGCGCGATGGAACCGGCTTTGTTCAATGCGTGGCCTTCAAAGGCGATTTACCCGAAGAATTGTTCGATCAGATCATGCGCATTCCGCAAGAGTCATCGGTCATCATCACCGGCGCAGTGCGCGAAGATAAACGCGCCCCCGGCATCCCCGGCGGATACGAAGTCGGCATCAAGGATTTGAAGATCGTCCAGGCGGCGGAAGCGGATTATCCAATGGCGCTCAAAGATCACGGCGTGGACTTCGCGCTCGATCATCGTCATCTATGGTTGCGAATGCAAAGCCAGTGGGCGATCCTGCGAGTCCGCGCAACGGTGATGGCCGCGACGCGCGAGTGGCTCGACACCAACGGCTTTGTTGAAATGAGCACACCCATTCTGACACCCGCCGCGGCGGAAGGCACGACCACACTTTTTGAAACTGAATATTTCGATGAAGGTAAAGCCTATCTCGCGCAAACCGGCCAGCTTTATAACGAGGCAAATATTTTTTCGTTTGGAAAGGTCTATTGCTTCGGCCCCACCTTCCGCGCCGAGAAATCGAAAACGCGACGTCACTTGACCGAGTTCTGGATGCTCGAACCCGAAATGGCTTTCTGTGACCTCGACGGGCTGATGGAAATCGAAGAGCAGATGGTGACTCATATCATCCAGCGCGTCCTTCGGGACCGAAAGCCGGAGCTCGTTTCACTGGGCCGCGACCTGGCGAAAATCGAATCCATCAAACCGCCCTTCCCGCGCATCTCCTACGACGATGCGGCCAAGATGCTGAATGACTTGTACCAAAAAGAGACCGATCCTGAAAAAAAGGAATTGCTCAAATTCGATTGGGGCATTGACTTCGGCGCGCCGCATGAGACGGCGATCACACAGCAATTCGATAAACCCGTTTTTGTTTACGGTTATCCGAGCGCGGTCAAGGCCTTTTACATGGAACCCTGGCCGGGACGACCCGAGGTTTGCAAGTCCGTTGATTTGCTCGCGCCGGAAGGCTACGGCGAAATCTGCGGCGGCTCGGAACGCATAAGCGATCACAACGCGTTGCTGGCGCGCATCCACAAAGAAGGTTTGCCCGAAGAAGCTTTCAAATGGTATTTGGAACTCCGCAAATATGGCTCGGTCCCCCACAGCGGATTCGGCATGGGCGTGGAACGCGTCACAGCCTGGCTGTGCGGCATCGAACACATCCGCGAAGCGATCCCGTTCCCGAGGACAATCAAACGCGTTTATCCGTAAAACAATGCAAGGGCACAGCGCCGCTGTGCCCTTATGATTTTAATTTCACGGCCAGCCACGCGAAAAACGCCACGCCGAGATAGCTGGCGGTGAGATCGAGCAAATCGAACGTGCGCGCGGGAAACCAAACCTGCGATATTTCCTCGAGGCCAATCAACAGAGCAAGGATCAGACTCACGATAACGGCGGCCCGCTTCCGGTCCATGAAGGGACGCGCTTCGAAGACGGTCAAAGTCACGACGAGGGTCAGTAATCCATAAAGAATGAAATGCCCCGCCTTATCACCGAATGGAAAATCATAGATCGCGTGGAGAAATCCGAGTCGGCCTTCATCCGCAAGAACGATGATGGCGACGATGAACAGCCCAAAGAAGATGGCCCAACGTTTCATAAAATTCGAGACGCCTTGCGGCGTCTCGTTGATTATGCTTCGGCTTCCACAGTCTCGCGTCGCGCTTTCCAGATTTCAACCAGCATTGGGACAAGCGAGATCAGAATAATCACGATGGTAACGATGGAAAAGTGATCTTGGATCCATTGAACTCTGGCGAGGGCGTATCCGCTGAAAAGGAACAGCGCGACCCAGGTGATGCCACCGAACACGTTGTAAGAAAAGAAATAACCATATGACATGCGCCCCACGCCGGCCACGAACGGCGCAAAGGTGCGGACGATGGGGACGAAGCGAGCAAGGAAGATCGTCTTGCCGCCATGCTTTTCAAAAAAGGCGTGTGTGCGATCAAGATATTCGCGCTTGATCCACTTGATGTTATAAGCGCGGTCGCCGAGGTAATGACCGATCCAGTAATTGACTGTATCACCTGCCACCGCGGCGAAGGCCAGCAGAACGAACAAAAGCCAGATGTTGAGCGAGCCGATGGCGGCGAACGTCCCTGCCGCGAAGAGAAGTGAATCGCCGGGCAGGAACGGAGTGACAACGAAGCCGGTCTCCATGAAAATCACGCCGAACAACAGGCCATAAGTCCACGCGCCGTATTGGATGATGATGGCGCTCAGATGCTTATCGAGATGCAAAACAAAATCAATCAGGAACTTTACAAAATCCATTTATAGCCCTCAAGAGTGGGATGGTGGGACGCAGGATTATACCGCGTCATCCTTGTTTTGATCGGGGCGAACTTCAACCAGACTCAACCAGTGCCCTGCAAACAGAAAAACCGAACTTCCAATCACAGCCATTCCGAGGTTGAGAGTCCCAACTGGAAACAGAACCAGCTTTTGCCAGCTTCCAATCCATTGTCCCATCACAAAGCCGGTCAGACTCAGCGCCAGATACAACAACAAGCGCGCCAAACTCCCGCCGCGCCAGAGATGAAACAGCGAGCCGACCAGCAATGAGATAAACAAGCCGAGGAGGATGGAAGGGAGAGTCATCAGTAGCTAAGTCGCCCTGAGCGCAGCGAAGGGTCTCGGTCTATGAAAGTGAGATTCTTCGCTTCGCTCAGAATGACAGTTGACAGATAATTCACGGCTTCAAATACTTCGTAAAGAAATCTGCAATGGCATTGTAGCACGAGACGCGGTTTTCGTATTTGAGCACATCGTGGCCCTCGTTCTCAAAGATCAGCAATTCCATCTGCTTGCCTTTCGCGCGCAATTCGCGCACGAGGTCTTCCGACTCCGCGGCGACCACGCGCGGGTCGTTGCGTCCCTGAATGACCAGCATCGGCGCGGATAAATTATTCAAGTATGTCTTCGGTGAACGTTCAACGAGGAAGGCTTTTTCTTCCGCCTTTTCCGGATCACCCAGTGCGATCTTGAAATAAGGTTTCCAGGTTTCAGGGATGCGCTCACTGAAGGTCAGGAGGTCGTAGGGACCGAACATATCGCAGGAGGCCGCCCACAGGTCCGGATGACGACCGGCGAGCATGAGCGTCATATAACCGCCATAGGAACGTCCCACCACCGCGGCGCGCGTGACGTCGAGGCGGTCGTCCTTTGGCAAAATTTTGGTCATCGCATGGACGTGGTCGAGGCGGTCCTGCCCGCCCCAGTCGCGGTCCACGTGTTTGGTGTACGAGAGTCCATAACCTGTGGAGCCGCGCACGTTCGGCACGAAGACCGCAAACCCGCGCAGAGTCAAAAATTGAATCAGCGGCATGGAGAACCATGCAAAGTCCGGGCGTTCCTGTCCCTGCGGCCCGCCGTGGATGTAATAAACTACCGGGCGTTTCCCGCTGAAGCCGAGCGCCTTCGCAGGCATATACAGCCGCGCCGAAATGCGCAGACCATCGTATGATACGAACGAAGCATCCTCGCCCTCCGATAAATGGTCGCGCGGGATGCCAAGAATCTTTTCATTGGTGTGCAAAATGATTTTGTTGCGCGTCTTGCCCTCGATGGTGTAAATCTGAGTCGGTGAAGTAGCAGTGGAAAACGTCACAGCGAAAAGATCGGCGTCTTCATCATAATCAATGTGTTCAAGTTTTCCGTTCGCAAGCGGCTTCCTGCCGACGAGAACATACTTGTACGTCATCGTACGTTTTTCTTCATCGAATACGCCTTCATAAACCCAGGAACATCCATCAATGTTGTAAATCACAAGATAACGATCATCAACCAACGGTGCAACGCCGGTCATCTCGCCCTTGCCTTTGTGAATAATTCCTTTCACTTTGACCGGAACAAGTTCACCGGGCTTGGAAAAATTGATGTAGCCGAGGTTATATGTATCGTCAAAGACTGCGCTGGAGATCAACGCGCCCCTGCCGCTCGGGGCAAACTCCGAAGCGATGATTCCGTTCAATGGGACGGACTCGCCCTCGGCGCGGTCTTCAATCCGCTTTCCATAAATCACTTTGCGCTCATCGCCTTTCACGTGATATAACACGCCGTCGCCCACGGTGTAGCCTTCACCGAGCAAGACCTGGCTGTGATTCTTGTTGTGCGCGGCCGGGAAAAGTCCCCACGTGCTTTCACCGATCTTGGTCAACTCGCCGGTTTTGAGATTGGCGCGATACGTTTCCTGTATTGGGGCGTCGCGCCGTTCCGCAAGAAAATACGCGATGTTCTTTTGCTTGTCGCACAGACCAAGATGAACGCGGTGATTAACAAAATAATTATTGAAAGTCGGTTCTGGGAATCCGCCGCCCAGCGGGACGAACATCGGCTGATAATTCTCATCGCCGTCATGATCAATCATCACCAAAATCTTTTCAATCTTCGGAAAGACATAATATGAAAATCCGCCGATCAATTCCGGGTTTTGCAATGCGATGTGCGGCGGCAGAAGCGGCTCGGGCACCGATCCGCCGTGATTCATGGCGTACAAACTCAAATGTCCCGAAAGATTGCTCATGAAATAAATCCGCCCATCCACGTGCTGGGGAAAAAGAAACAGTCGGGCCGACATCAACGATTCAACACGGTAACTCATGGCATTCTCCTTTTCTCTATTATCTCACTGGATGATTCCGCCGCCAAGCAGGACATCACCCTGATAGAAGACCGCGGCCTGACCCGCAGTGACATCACGGACGGGCGCATCAAACCGGACCCGAACGCGGCTCCCGTTATCAAGCGGCATGACCTCAGCTGGGGCCTCCTTCGCTGTGTAGCGAATCTTCACTTCCGCGCGGAACGATTCCATCGGCGCTTCGCCTGAAACCCAATTGACCTCGCGCGCAGTCAACTCACGCGAGCCAAGTTCTTCCTGCGTTCCGACCAGCAAGGTGTTGGTCTCAGCGTTTTTGCCGAGCACATAGAGCGGCACCGGCGAACCGGCGCCCAATCCCTTGCGCTGACCGATGGTGTAGTTTGCCAGCCCGTTGTGCTCGCCCAGAATTTTTCCTTCGCGTGTGACGATTTGCCCGGGTCTCATCAATTCCGCCGCGTTGCGCCGGAGGAAATTGCGATAATCATCACCCGCCAGAAAACATAAATCCTGGCTGTCATGCCGCGAGGCAGTTGGCAAACCAAACGATTCAGCAATTTTACGAATCTCCGGCTTGGGGTAATCGCCAACTGGAAACAAAGCTCTTTGCAGTTTCTCCTGATTCAAGACATGCAAAACATAAGACTGATCTTTGGCAAGATCAACGGCTCTCAAGAGTTCCTGCCGTCCGCCGTCCGCCGTCCGCCGTCTGGCGTAGTGTCCTGTCGCCATAAAGTCCGCGCCGAGCGCCAGTGCATGATCCAACAAAAACGTCCAGCGGATTTGACGGTTGCACAGCAGACATGGATTCGGCGTCTCACCGCGCGCGTAGCCGTCCAAGAAATATTGGACGACGGTTTCGCGAAAAACATCTTTCGCATCTACCACATAAAAGGGAATATCCAGCTTCGCCGCCACGCGCCGCGCCAATGCCATGGATTCTGGCGTGCAACAGCGATTCGACTCCTCCTTGCCCGGTTCAGACCACAGCCTGAGCATCATGCCGATGACGTCATAGCCCTGCTGTTTGAGCAGGGCCGCGGCAACGGAGGAATCTACACCTCCAGACATGGCAACAACAACTTTGGTCATCGGTGTTTATCGCTGGTTTAATTTTCTTGCTTGATCAACGAGAGAAGGCAGGACTTTCAAAAACGAATCAACCTGTTCGGGCGCGGAGTCTTTGCCAAGAGTTACGCGCAACGAGCCTAGTGCCCAATCATGCGAAAAGCCAAGCGATGTGATCACTTCACTCGGTTCCGGGTTGCCGGTTTTGCAAGCCGAACCTGACGAGCAGGCAAAACCTGCCGCATCCAGCAACTGCAAAAGCAGATTACCATCCACATCTTTAAAAACAAACGAAGCATGATTGGGAAGGCGCGATTCAAGATGACCCGTCAATTTTGAATCCGGAATCATTTCAAGAACAGTTCCGATGATCCGATCGCGCAATGGCTTGACGTGCGCGGCGCGCTGCTCGCGTTCTTCGTGCGTCAATCGCAACGCTTCTGCAAAACCGACAATGTACGGCACATTCTGCGTCCCGGCGCGCAAACCATTCTCCTGCGCCCCGCCAGTCAGATGCGGAACGAGCGCTGTACCTTTGCGAACGTAAAGCGCGCCGACTCCTTTCGGACCGTAAAACTTGTGCCCCCCAAGGGACATCAAATCTACGCCGAGAGCGTTGACATCCACCGGCAGGTAAGCCGCGGCCTGGACAGCGTCCGTGTGAAATAAGATTCCATTTGCGCGGCAAATTTCGGCGATTTCCTGAATTGGGTTTATTGTGCCAATCTCATTGTTCGCATACATCACCGAGACCAGCGCGGTCTTGTCACAGACGGCTTTCTTTACCATCTCCGGCGTGACCATGCCATGCTTGTCTACATCCAGCCACTCCACTTTGAAATCGTAATATTTTTCCAAATGTTCGGCGGTCTTGCTGACGGCATGATGTTCTGCCCTAGAGGTGATGATCCAGTTCGCGCCGTTCTTCTCGCGCATCGCTAAAGCCGCACCGCGTAAAGCCAGGTTGTCCGATTCGGAGCCACAGGAGGTGAAAACAATTTCATCGGGGCGACAATTCAGCACCGAGGCGACGGTCTCGCGCGCGGATTCGACCGCGGCCTCGGCAATCTGTCCATAACGGTGAACAGAGGACGGGTTCCCGAATGAAGCGGAGAAATAGGGTTGCATCACGTCGAGGACGCGCGGGTCCACAGGCGTGGTGGCGGCATAGTCCAAATAAATCTTGCCAAGCATAATCATTTCAGAAGATTATAGCACGCAGAAAGAGACTCCCTTACGCGATAGCACTACGAATATATCAGCACAGTAAATAGAAGAAGCTAAGTTATAATCATGCCACATTAAAGATTATGGAACAGAAACAAAATTTATACAACCAGACGCGCATCGCTGAGATTCAAGCATCAAAGGTGAAAGGCTCATTCGGCTCGAAGGCCATGCTTTTCATGATACTAGCCTCAACTTTGCTTGTCATTACTATATATGTTTGGTTCATCAGCGCAGGACGTTGGATCATCTGGAGGCCAACTAGTAGCTATTATTCCCAACTGGCCCTATCGTTCGAGGATGGCCAGCTCTCCCTCGAGATCAAGCCAGACCCCGCATTACTTTCTCTATCTAACCCATATGATCCGAAAGAGAGAAAAGGAATTCCTTTTCCTTCGGATACTTCCTTATATGATCATAAATTCTATCTTTATTTTGGGCCCTTGCCAGCCATTGTCCTTGCAATATTTAAAAGAATCATCAGCATGAAAATTGGAGACCAATATCTTGTCTTTGTTTTTATTGCAGGAATTTTCATTGCAGAAACCCTTCTGTTGATTGCAATCTTGAGGCGATTTTTTGCCAATATACCGACATGGGTGGTAACGATCAATGTTCTCTCATTGGGATTGACCGGTCCATTTACCAGAATGTTGACCCATCCCTTTATTCACGAAGCCGCGATTACTGGTGGGCAATTTTTTTTCATCGTCGGATGGTATTTTGTGTTTTCTGGTTTATATGAACAGCCTGTCAGTAATTGGAAATTGTTGATGGCCGGCGTCTTTTGGGCATTCTCCATATCAACACGGGTCATGCAAATCATTCCTATTGGGTTTATGCTAGTAATGACCACGATTTACCTTAACAAAGAGGGAATGAAATTAAAGCCGTTTTCGATGCATTGGTACCCGCTCTTAGGATTGACATTTCCTCTTTTGCTGTGTAGTGTGCTCCTAGCGTGGTACAACTGGGCACGTTTTGGCTCGATCTTCGAGTTTGGAATGTACTATCAACTGGCCGGGTTCAATATGCAGAGCTTTTACCACGATCTTTTTTCTCGTGCTTATCTCTTTCAAAATTTCTATAACTATTATTTAAACCCATTCCAGATCAGAAATGTTTTTCCGTATGCCTATCCAGTATCTGGTATTGAAAAGCCTCTATTTTCGTTTTATGAAACGCCAAAATCGTATGTTGCGGAGGGAACAATAACTGGATTTCTTCTCAGCACGCCATCTCTTCTATTTGTAATTGTCCCGCTATTGTATGTGCTAAAGAATTATTCCAAAACAAAACTAGATGAAAACCACAGTTTTCTCAAATGGACTATAACAAGCCTGATGGGTACATTCCTTTTCGCTTCCGCTCCCATCATGTTGTTCTTTTTTGCCGCGTACAGATACGAGACTGATTTCATCCCCGCCTTGTCTATACTTAGTGCCATTGGGTTCTGTCAAGGCTATACTGCTACGCAACAAAACAAGGTAATAAGAAGAGCGTTGAGCATACTGGGTATAAGCTTGGTTACATTCTCGGTTTTGCTAACCACTGTCTTAGCATATACTGGTCATTTAACATGGTTTGGGAAAAGATAGTATTATCAATAATTCCGTGAGGTCGGCGCTATAATCTTTTTTTTTCGGCTTATATATTATTCTAGGAGATCAGATAATGCCCTACACCATCAAATTCGGCACGGACGGCTGGCGCGGCGTCATCGCCGAGGATTATACGTTCGATAATGTGCGCCGAGCCGCGCAGGGATTTGCAACCTATCTGCTTGAAAAAGGCAAGCAAGGCCAATGGGTTGTGGTTGGCTACGATAAACGTTTCGACAGCGAATACTTCGGCGCGGCAGCTGCGGAAGTGCTGGCAGGCAATGGATTCAAAGTCTGGCTGACGGATGGGGCCACGCCTACACCGGTTATCGCGTACGCGGTTGTGGATAAGAAAGCCTGCGGCGCGGTGAACATCACAGCCTCGCACAACCCACCCACAGACAACGGATTCAAGGTTCGCGATGAGCACGGCGGCGCGATTGACCCGGAGGGTTTGAAAAAGATCGAAGCCTCGATTCCGGATTCGGTGGAGAAAGTCAAGCGCGAAGAATTGGCTAAAGCAATGGAGGCAGGCCACATTGTCAAGTTTGATGCGTCGGTCGCGTACATTGCTCACATTCAAAAACTGGTTGATATCCAAAAAATCAAGGACGCGGGCTTCACCGTCATGGTCGATTCGATGTGGGGTAACGGCGGTGGATGGTTCGCAGGTTTGCTGGCCGGCGGAAAAACAAAAGTCATTGAGATTCATAACACGCGTAATCCGATCTTCCCCGAAATGAAGCGACCGGAACCGATCCAGCCCAACATTGATGTTGGACTCAAAGCCACTGTTGACAATAAGGCTGACATTCTGCTCATCACCGATGGCGACGCGGATCGCTGTGGGATCGGCGACGAAAAAGGCCAGTTCATCAATCAATTGCGCGTGTATGCCCTGCTTGCATATTATTTGCTGGAAATTCGCGGCGAGCGCGGCGCGATTGTCAAAACGCTTTCGACGACCACTATGCTGAACAAACTCGGACAACTTTACAATGTGCCTGTTTACGAGACCGGTGTTGGATTCAAATATGTCGCGCCGAAGATGATGGAAACGAATGCCATGATCGGCGGCGAAGAGAGCGGCGGATACGCGTTCCGTGGGAATGTGCCGGAGCGCGACGGAATCCTGGCCGGGCTATACATGTTGGATTTTATGGTTCGCACAGGCAAGAAGCCGACTCAACTATTGAAGATGCTTTTCGCAAAAGTCGGCGCGCATTATTATGACCGCATTGACACGCCGTTCAGCGGCGACCGAAAATCGCGCGAAGAGGCTATTCTCAAGGCCAACCCGAAGACCATCGGCGGATTGAAGGTCACCGAATTGGTCACGGTGGACGGCTTTCAGTTCAAACTCGAAGATGGCGGCTGGCTGTTGATCCGTTTCAGCGGCACCGAGCCGATCATGCGCGTCTATTGCGAAACCACGCATCAGGACAAAGTACAGGCTATCCTGCAAGATGGATTGAAAATTGCGGGTCTCAAATAGTTTTGGATGAGCAATTCCATTTAAATCCTGCCGCTCGGCAGGATTTAAATTAACAGGACAATTTGTACCCAATCTATATGAAATTGGACATGTGACATCGCATTCCTTCAACGCTATAATTCCAGCGCTTACCCGTAGAGTCCATGCTTACCGACACCCATTGTCACCTTGATTACGGCAAATTTGACGAAGACCGCCAGGCGGTGATTCGGCGCGCGAAGGATGCAGGGCTGATCCGCATCCTCGTGCCGGGGCTAGACCATAAGTCCAGTAAAGACGCGGTGAGGCTGGCAGAATCGAATCCGATGATCTACGCGGCGGTTGGATTCCATCCCACAGATCTGGAAAAATTCTCGGAACAGACTTTTGGCGAAGTCCGCGAATTGGCAAAGCATCCAAAAGTCGTAGCCGTCGGCGAGATCGGACTCGATTATTACTGGGTCGAAGAAAAAGACAAACGTGGCTTTCAGCGTGAAGCCTTGAAACGTCAACTGGCTTTCGCCGAAGAAACCAACAAACCTGTCATCATTCATATGCGCGAGGAGAATGACGCATGGTTTGGCGAGGCGTCGCAGGATTTGCTTGAAATCATCACCAAGTGGCAAAGCGGATTGCGCGCGCAAAACAATCCGCTCGCGGAACGACCCGGCGTGTTTCATTCCTTCAATGGGAATCTCGAAACCGCGCAAAAGGCGCTGGCGTTGAACTTTTACATCGGTGTAACTGGGCCGATCACCTACAAAAATGCGGACGAAAAACGAAACATCTTTAGCCAACTGCCGTTGGAGCGCCTGCTGATCGAAACCGACGCCCCATTCCTCACACCTGTGCCTCACCGCGGAAAACGCAACGAACCTGCCTTTGTTGCCCATATTGCTGATAAAATTGCAGAAATAAAATCCACCACCCCGCAGGAGGTCGCTGCAGTCACCACCAGCAACGCGGCGCGGCTCCTTTCCTGGGGAGAGACCGTTGAATAACGTCACCTTCCTTTCGCCCGTTCAACAACAACTTCAACTCGTTGAGGCCTGCCTGCACGCACAGGCAGATGATCGTCACCCGGACTTGCGCGCCGCGTTCGAACAAATTTTGGCCGCGGGAGGCAAACGCATCAGGCCGACCCTTGGCCTGCTCGTTGGAAACATGCTGGGCGCGCCCGAAGACAAACTCGTCACCCTCGGCGCCTCGGTGGAATTACTTCACACCGCGACCCTTGTCCATGATGATTTGATTGATGGCGCCCTTCTGCGCCGCGGGATGCCCACGCTCAACGCGCGCTGGTCGCCTGCCGCCACGGTTCTCACCGGTGACTTTTTATTTGCGCGCGCCGCCAAACTTGCCGCCGAGACCGATCATCTTCCTTTGATGAATTTATTTGCGGAGACGCTCGCCATCATCGTCAATGGTGAGTTGACCCAAATGTTTTCCAGCCGCGGCGTCATCAGCCGCGAAAATTACTTCCAGCGCATCTATGCCAAGACCGCCTCGCTGTTTGAAATGACCAGCCGCGCCGCGGCCATGATCAGCCCGGCGGATGATGTGACGGTCGAAGCGATGCGCGGCTTTGGATACGAAACCGGCATCGCGTTTCAGATTGTGGACGATATTCTGGACTATACGGGCGAACAGGCCACAGTCGGCAAGCCGGTCGGTTCGGACCTCTTGAACGGACTCGTGACGCTTCCGGCTATTTATTACGCTGAGGCTCATCCCACTGACGAAGATGTCAAATCCCTGCCGGAGGGCGGCTGGGCAAATGAAGAGAAAATGAACCGTCTCGTTGAATCCATCCGCAAAACGGACGCGGTGAAAAAGTCAATGAGCGAAGCCAGCCGGCATGTTGAGAACGCGTTGCAAACACTTGAAAGTTTCGACCCAAGCCCCGAACGTGAAGCATTGGAAAACCTGGCCAAGTTCATTGTAGATCGAAAGGTTTAAGAAGGGAGAGTGTAACGTGGCAGAGTCACCAAACAAACCAATAACCCTTCATCTTTCATTCAGTGAGTTTGGGTTTATGGACGCTTGTCTAAATGCGACTAAGTTCTACATTCTGAGGAAAAAGCAGGTTACAGATCAGCCGCTCAGCGAAATGGAAAGCAATGTTTCGCGCAAAATTGACGAAGTCCTTGAAACTCTTCGCAATAATATGGAGAGTTCAACAAGCAATTTGCCTGTTTCAAACTTACGAGAAGAACTAACCAAAGTTAGCATGATCACTGAAATGGTCATTACAGTTATTGAAAATGTCGACACAGCAATATTAGATCGCATTAAAGAGAAAATCAAACAAGCCAACGAAAAGTAATTTGTGTATTCAAATATACATAAAGTAAAATGCCAAACCCTAGAAAGCCGTTTCGTCTTAACGTCGGCTTCATCATCCACGAGGAAGTCGGCGACAGCCACGAATTCCCCTTTGAATTTGAAAAGGTCAAACTCGAAGACGATCTTGAATTGCACGGATTCTCCGGCGCGGCTCACGTCGGGCGCACGCCGCAGGGTCTGCTGGTCACCGGGAAATTTTCGGGCGAGACCGCGCTCGAATGCGTGCGCTGTCTTAAGGTCTTCGATCATTCACTAACATGGCAAATCACCGAGTTGTATGCGTTCGATGAAAGGTCTGTGAGCGATTCGGGATTGATCGTTCCCGAAGATGCACATATTGACCTCGAGCCGCTTCTGCGCGAGTATGCCCTGCTCGAAGTCCCCATCAATCCATTGCACAGGCCAGATTGCAAGGGTCTGTGTCCCGTCTGCGGGCAGGACTTGAACATTCGCGATTGCGGCCATCGTCCGCAGGAGGACGAATCGCCTTTCTCGGCGCTAAAGAAACTCCTATAGAAAACGTCCCCTTGAAATTCAGGGGGCGTTGTTTTTGATCACACCAATATTTTCTCTTTGGAGAGGAACTCTTTCAAATGTTGCGCTTCGGCCTCCAGTTTATCGAGGAGCACAGGCGCATCGGACAAGTCTTCATTCTTGCCGCACATCTCAAGTTCCAATGCAAGGTGCGAGAGCGGCCCTGCGGAAAAGTTGGCAGAGACTCCTTTGAGGTTGTGCGCGAGTCGGCCAAGCGCGCCGGCGTCGTTGGCTTTCAAAGCCGCGCGCAGTTCATTGAGCCGCACCGTGAGGCTTGTCATGAATTCGGCGCACATCTCGGTGAAGAAGGCGCGGTCATTCTCAAAGCGATGTAAAGCCGAATCGAGGTCGAGCGGCCTTTCGTCCCGGCTGGAAGCGGAGGTTGCATCCATTGCAGGTTCTCCTTTGGGAATCTCAAACGTCAAGGCAGGCTCTGTTTCTTCAGCAGGCTGAATCCAGCGCTCTAGTACAGACAAAAGAAACTGCGGCTCGAGCGGCTTGGAAACATAATCATCCATGCCGGCCGCAAGACAGCGCTCGCGGTCGCCTTTGAGAGCATGAGCGGTCATGGCGATGATCGGAATGTGCTGACCTCCCTTTTCTGATTTGCGAATCTGTTGTGTAGCCTCGAAGCCGTCCAGCTCCGGCATTTGAACATCCATCAGGACGGCATTGTATGGAGCCTGCTTCAATTGTTCGAGCGCCTGTTGTCCATTGTCCACTGTATCCACCACATAACCAGCCTTTTGCAAAAGAATCACAGCCAGTTTCTGATTGATGGGATTATCTTCTGCCAGCAAGATTCGCAGGCCGGCGCGTTTCTGTTCCGCGAGCAGATGCCGTGTGATCAATTTTGGAGTCTCTTCCTGTTTGGCTCCAAGAACGGCGACCAGCGCTTCATAAAGCATGTGTTGTTTAACCGGTTTGAGCAGATACCCCGAACATCCCAAGGCTTCCAGCCGCGCCGCGTCACCGCGATGGCCGATGGAGGTGAGAATAATGATCTTTGTGTCTCGATTGTTCTTATTGCTGATGATGGCCTGCGCGACCTGCTCGCCATCCATGCCGGGCATTTGCATATCCAGCAATACGATGCGATACGGATCGTTCGAACGATGCGCGTTTTGGAGGGCTTCCAGCGCCTTTGCGCCGCTGGCAACCATGTCAATTCGACAGCCAAATCCCTCGACCATCTTGCTGAGAATCATGCGGTTGGTCGCGTTATCATCCACGCCCAAGACGCGCAGGCTTTTGAGATCAACGGGCCGTAAATCAAGAGGCGCGGTGCCGCGCGCTTTTGAAGCAGGTTGCTTTTCAAATTTGATCGTGAACCAGAAGGTGCTCCCAACGCCGGGCGTGCTATCAACGCCAATCTCTCCGCCCATGGCCTCGACCAGTTGTTTGCAGATGGTGAGACCAAGGCCCGTCCCGCCGTATTTGCGCGTGGTCGAACCATCGGCCTGTGTGAAGCGTTCAAAGATGCTGGCCTGCCGTTCCGGCGGGATGCCGATGCCGGTATCCTGTACAGAGAAGCGGATCACTGCTTCCGTATCGGTTTGTGAGATGGGCACAGCATGGACCACGATCTCGCCTTGATGTGTGAACTTGAGCGCGTTCCCGACGAGATTCACTAAAATTTGGCGCACCCGGCTCGGGTCCCCGCGCAGATCCGTGTCCAAATCCGGATGAATGAGACAGGCCATTTCAAGTCCCTTGTCCTGTGCGCGTTTGGCAAGCATGTAGGCCACATCCTCAACCGTCGTGCGAAGATTGAAATTGATATTTTCCAGTTCGAGTTTCTTGGCTTCGATCTTTGAAAAATCAAGAATGTCGTTTAGTAGAGTCAACAATGCTTCGGCGCTTTGCAACGAAATCTGCAAATAGTCGCGCTGTTCGCTGGTCAGTTGCGTATCCAGCGTCAATTCGATCATTCCGATCACACCGTTCATCGGCGTGCGGATTTCATGACTCATGTTGGCGAGAAATTCACTCTTGGCGCGGCTGGCTTCTTCCGCTTCACGACGGGCGCGGACCAGTTCGGAAATATCGTGATACATGGCGAGCGCGCCGGACTTCTCCCCATTGACGATAACAGGCACGCCGAAGATCTCAACGTCCACCAGCGAGCCGTCTTTGCGGCGGCGTTTGCCGATGCGATGGATCGCCTCCTTCATCACGATCTGTGTGTATTGCGCGGCCTCCTGCCGCGTCTCTTCGGTGGTGATCAGAGTATCGAGCAATACCCCCGTCACCTCATGTTTTTTATAGCCGTACAACTGCTCGAACGCCGGGTTGATCGAAACGATTTTTTCTTCATTGTTCAAAACAACGATCGCGACTGGGCTGTTCTCCACCAGAGACTCGAAATAACGCTTTTCACGTTTGATTTCCGTCTCGGCCTGTTGACGATCAGTAACATCATGCAGGATAAACAGATTCTGCGGCTCTGCTCCCTCGACCTGGATCGGGCGCACGGAAGCATCGTACAGCCTGCCGAACCACGAATATTCCTTCCCAATCTTCTGAAAATCGTCCCTCCCACCCGGATGGCCCTGGGCCAACACATCCGAAAGTAATTTACCAATGATGTTGGCAAAGGTAGTATTCAAACGATCTATCACGGCATGATTACAGCGCAGGATGCGTCCATCCGCATCGGTGACAAAAATCAGGTCGGAGAATGAATCGAAGATCGTTTCCCATTCCCTCTTGCTCTGGCTGATCACAGCAGACAGACTTTTCTGGTTCCCGATCATACCAGCCATAAAAGCCAGAACCAGCGGGGCCATATCCACCGTCCAGATCAGAGGCTGGGTCCGTTGCATGTAAAAGAAAGACCAGATCGTGTAAGGCAGGTGTTGTTTGCTGAATTCGAGCCAGGTTCCGAGCACCAGAAATCCAATCCCGCCCAGAAAACCGATCATGGCATAACGATAGACTGTTCGATTCTTAAGCCAGTTCATGAAAGCCTCCGGAAGCCGGAACACATTTTTCAAAGTGTAGCACACGGGGCTTTGCATGGAGATTGCAGTTGAATGACGCCATTGTAAGGCGGCGCGTTCATTGCATTGACAAAGACTCCTCCGGCACTTAAACTAAACCAGACTCCAGCTGAGAATCCCATGATGACCACCCGCCAAAATCCGATTCTGAAAACCGCGCTGTCTGCGCTCGTCGCCCTTTTGCTGGGTGTTGGCTTTGCATACAAAGCCTTGCAAAATTATCGGCATCAGGATTATCTCAACTCCAACTTCTTCAGTTTCTGGCTCTCCGGTCACATGGTGTGGACGGGGGAAAATCCATATGACTCGAGTCAATGGCTGGGGAACTTCGACGCGTTTGGCGCGACCTACCAGCCCAGCAGAATTCTTCAATATCCCCTCCCCTTGATGTACTTGATGGCTCCGCTGGGATTGTTCCCTCTCGGTCAGGCTTATTTCGCGTGGCAGATGGTCACGCAAATCGCCATGGCCGCGACTATCTACGCCTTGCTGAATCACTGGCCGGATCGTTCCGAGAGACTGCTCTTCCTGCCTCTGGTGGTGTTCGCGTCCTTTTTTGGACCTGTTTATTTGACACTGCAAGTGGGGGCGCTCGGCGCGATTGCCTTGCTGGCAATTTTAATGACCATTCTGCTTCTGGAAAAAGAGAGACCGCTCCCGGCTGGGATGATGCTTTCATTGACTATGTTGAAGCCGCCTCAAGGTCTCGCGCTCCTCGCCCTGGCTGGAATCTGGTTCATCGCAAAGCGCAATTGGAAATCCATCGCGGGGATTGTTCTGGGCGGGTTGACTCTGCTGACCATTTGGATTCTCCGCGATCCCCTCTGGCTCACAAAATTTGGCGGTTCGAGCGAACATCTTTTGGACTTGACTCTCGGTGCGCAATCCAACGTTTTCAGTTTTGCTTTTCTCGTATGCGGTCAAAACATGATCTGCACCTGGACTCTCGGTACTGCCGGAACTCTGCTCGCCCTGGGACTTGGCGCGTACTATCTCTGGCGGAATCGCGCTCGGCTCACCGCCTGGGAGGCGTTCAATGTCATCATCCCGCTGGGATTCGTATCTACCATTTATCTTTGGTCGTATGACCAACTGCCTTATATCATTCCCATCACGTGGATCGCAGGCACGCTGGTGGAGAGAACCAAATCCTATCTTCGATCCTTCGTCTTCCTGATCGTTCTGGACGCGCTGGCATTCATCGCGCTGACCGTTCAAGCCTACACTCACAAAGACCTGTTGAGCATTGTCACGACTCTGCTAACGCTGGGCATGTGCCTGTGGCTGATGCGAAAACCATCCAGCGAAACCGCTAAAAGCACAGGAACACCTCTTGTAGTAAAATAACGCCCATGATTCCGCGCTCTTTCCCGCTCCCCCGCTCCGCAATGGACACGATGCCTATGTCCATGCCTTGCCGCGCCCGGGATGAGCGTTAGCTCTGCCTGTCTTCACGAGAGGCTGTCCAGCAACGCGGACGGCCTTTTGTTTTTTCAAAAGCCGATATTCGAGATTCGGTAATCGGGAATCGGCTGAGGGTCCCGAATCTCGATTCTCGAATAGCGAATAACGTTCATTTGTTAGCCACGGAGGCACGAATGCCTGAAAACATCTTGATCGCCATTGCCTGGCCGTATTCCAACGCCGAGATTCACGTTGGCAATATCACCGGCTCGCACCTGCCCGGTGACATCGTCGCGCGCTATCATCGCCTCAAAGGCAACAACGTTCTGATGGTCAGCGGCACGGATGCGCACGGCACGCCCGTCGTGCTCGCGGCGGATAAAGAAGGAAAGCCCGTCGAGGAAGTTTACAAGAAGTATCATGAAAGTTTCCTCGAAGTCTTCAAAGGCTACGGCATCACTTATGACCTGTTCACGTCCACGCACACGGAGAATCATTTCAAAGTTTCGCAGAGCATGTTCCTCGCTTTGCAAAAGAACGGATACCTTTTCAAGCAGTTCAGCAAGCAATGGTTTTCGCCCAGCGCCAATAAATTCCTGCCCGACCGCTACGTGGAAGGGACCTGTTACATCTGCGGCTTCGAGGGCGCGCGCTCCGATCAATGCGATAACTGCGGCAACGTGCTCGAGCCGGAGAAGTTGATCAACCCGCGCGCCAAGACCGGCGACGGCGCGCTCGAACTGCGCGACACGGAACATTTCTATCTCGATCTCTCGAAACTCGAACCGGATGTAAAAAAATTTCTAAAAGAGCGCGCTCCGCACATGCGCGAGACCGTGCTCGGCGAGTCGCTGGGCAAGATCGAAAGCGAAGGACTCAAGCCGCGCTCCATTACACGTGACCTCGATTGGGGCGTTCCGGTTCCGGTTGAAGGCTGGACGGAAGCGGGAAAGCGCATTTATGTTTGGTTCGAGGCCGTCATCGGCTACCTCTCCGCCCCCATCGAGTGGGCGCAGATTTCGGGGCGGAACGACGCGTGGCGCGATTGGTGGACGAATCCCAAAGCGAAGCAATATCACTTCATCGGCAAAGATAACATCTTCTTTCACACGTCGCAGTGGCCCGCGGAACTCATGGGCGCGGGAAGCGCGTTCATGGAAATCTTCGCAGGCGAGCCGGTCCCCCTCACGTTGCCTTACGATGTGCCGGCCAATCAGTTTATGAATCTCGAAGGGCAGAAGATCAGCGGCTCGCGCAACTGGGCGGTGTGGGGACTCGACGCGCTGTCGCGTTACGACGCGGATGCCCTGCGTTATTATCTGACGATCAACATGCCGGAGAACAAAGACAGCGATTGGGATTGGAACGAGTTCGTGGCGCGCAACAACAACGAACTGGTGGCGACCTGGGGCAATCTTGCCAACCGTGTGCTCTCGTTCTGTTTTCGGACGTGGGACGGGCGCGTGCCCGATGTGGATTTGAAAGCGCTTCGTCCCTCGGACCTCAGCCTGCTCTCCGCCATAGACGAGGGATTCGAGTCTGTGGGCAGCGAACTCGAAGCCGTGCATCTGCGCGCCGCGTTGCAGGAAGCCCTGCGACTCGCCTCGCTGGTCAATCAATATCTCGATCAGACCGCGCCATGGACGACCATCAAACAGAACAAAGCCGAAGCCGCGCTGACCATCTACACCGCGCTGAAAGCGATTGACTCGCTGAAAATTTTGTTCGCGCCGTTCCTGCCATTCTCGTCTCAGAAGTTGCATGAGTTCTTCGGATACGAGACTCCGCTCTTCGGCGAGCAATTCACCGAAGATGTGTCCGACTCGCTTGGAACACATAAGGTGTTGCTTTACCGCCCGTCCGCGCTGAGCGGAGGGTCGAGTAATCCGAAGGATGTATCGAGACCCGCAGTCGAAGCGTGGAAGCCCAGCGAGTTGAAACCGGGCGCGAAACTCAATGAGCCTAAGCCGCTGTTCAAGAAACTGGAAGAAAAGATTGTCGAGGAAGAAAGAGCAAAACTAGGAAGGTGAACACAAAATCGGATGTCAGGCCACATCCGATTTTGTGTTTTTTTCTTCGACCCAACAAAAAAATGAAAGCTCTTTCCCATCTCAATCTATTGAATTTGATCCTTTGCAATGTCATCTTGATCTGCCTGTTCTGGTTTGTTCTTCATTTTCTTCCTCTGCCCGCGCTTGATTGCATCCATCCTCTTGCCCGGCCTCTTATCTTTGCGCTTTGCATTGCCTTGATCCTAAACGTCCTGGCAATCATTCTTGCCAAGCTATCAATCAAACAACTTGGCATCTCGATTTCAATATTTCTCGCGTCGATTGTCCTTGCGTGGTGGCTTGGATCGTATCCATATTCCCCGCTGATGGGCTTTGCAAACGGGCATAAATCCATTTTGAGCGGCTTTCGCATCACGCGGCAGGGACGAGCAATCGTGACGATCTCATCCGGCGACACGCTCTCGCTGGCGCGCGGCTCCTACACATCCATCGAGGCATTGGTCACACCGGGGAGCGCCAGTTGCGCGTGGCAATCCCTCAACGATGGGGCGTTGGACGGAGCAGATACATGCGACCTCATCTATTCTCCGCCCAAAGGGACGGATTACGACATCTTGAAAGTGCTGGTCGCGCCGGGCTGTGGTCTTCCTAAAACAACGGGCCAGATCAAAATCAGCATTTTGCCGTGAACCGGAGTTCTTAAATTCAAACACACAACTAGGTGTCACCCTGAGCGAAGCGAAGGGTCTCCGCCGCTTTTCGGCGGGATTCTTCAGTCGCTTCGCTCCCTCAGAATGACATGTACCCTCAATGCTAAACACTCTTCCTTGAAGTATTTTCTTTCATCAAACAAAAACGCCGCTGACTCATCAGCGGCGTGTTGCTCGATTCTTATTCCTCCATCGGAGGCAGCGGCATTTCCGTCGAGCCGCGTCCGCCCCACTTGGCGGGCCAGCCGGGGAGGAACGCCGAGAGAATCAATGCGCCGATCGAAGCATAGAACGTGATGCGATACGAGGCTTCAAAGCCTTTCATCGATTCGTCGCAGGTTTTATTCAACATCGCCAAAACATTGGCCTTGGCCGCCTGCGCGGCTTGCGGAGGCATGGACTTCAGCGAAGCCTCCATGCCGGGCGGCAGATTATCCTGTGACGCGACGCCCGGCGTCTCACACACACCAAACGGAGTCGTGCTGGCGATCGTTTGCTCCTGCATGGTTTGTTGTTGCGCTTTGATGTCTGCTGAAAGCGTGCTGACCAGAATCGTCGCCAGCGAGGCTACCGCAACCGCCTGGACCACGAAGCGGGTGCTGTTCAACAGAGAGGATCCACGCGGAAGCATGTCCAGCGGAATGCTTCCGAGCGCGGTGACGTACGAAGTTTGAAGAGTCAGGCCAACAGCCAATCCGCGCAGGGCCAGCAGGAAGACGATGTACGAAATCGGTGTCGTGCTTTGAATCAACGCCAACTGCCAGGTGTTGATACACAACACGATGAATCCGGTCACCATGATGAGGCGTGGACCAATTTTGTCGTACAGCCTCCCCGCTGTCGGCGTGGCAAGAGCCGAGGTGGCCGCTACTCCCAGCAGGATGATGCCTGTGTCCAGCGCAGTGCGCCCGCGGAAGGCTTGCAGATAGATCGGCATCAGAAACTCCGCGCCGAACAAAGCCACCGTCGCGATATAGCCAACCAGCGCGGCATTCAAAAAGGTCGGGTGCGCGAAGAGTCGCAGATTCATCATCGGCTCTTTGGCCACATACAACTCGATCAACGTGTGGACAATCAGCATCAAAACGCCGAAGCCGAGGAACATCAAGGTCGTGGAACCGGTCCAGCCATCATTCTCCGCAATCGAGGCGGCGTACAACACGGAACCAAAACCGGCCATGGCTGTGATCAACCCAAGCGGATCGAAGCGCGGCCGACGTTCGACGCGGTAATCCAACAAAAAGCGCGAGCCGAGGAACACGCCGAGGATTCCAATCGGCACATTGATGAAGAAGATCGCCCGCCAGATATTCAAGTCTACCAACCAACCGCCGAGGATCGGTCCCAGCGCGGGCGCAACGACCAACGCGATACCGAAGATGCCGAGCGCCCTGCCCTGCTCTTTTGGTGGAAAGGCGCGGAAGAGTTGCGCGGGTCCAAGCGGTTGCGCAATTCCGCCGCCGAATCCCTGCAGGGCACGCGCCGCGATCAAAAGTCCAAGAGAGGGAGCGAGGCCGCACAGGAGCGACCCCAGGGTGAACAACCCAAGTCCAAGCAGATACACGCGTTTGATCCCGAAACGATCCGCAAGAAAACCGGAGACCGGGGTGGTGATGCCCAGTGACAAAACATAGATGCTCAACACCCATTGGGCGTCCGCCAGGCTGGCGCCAAATTCACGCCGCAAAGTAGGAAACGCAATGTTCACAACCGTGGCATCCAAAATGATCATGAAGATGCCGAACATCACGGAGATCAACACTTTCCATTTTTGTTCCAGGCCGCGGCTTTTCGGCGCGGCTGTTTCGATGCTCATAAAATCCAAAACCTTTCGCATTGAAGATGTATGTTACCGAAAATTCTCAGGCAGGAATAAACATAAGGCGATATGATAAAGACATCCCTTACCTCCGTCAAGAAAAAATCGTGACGGCGCAGGAACAATCTGAGATGAGCATCGTCCTCGCAGGAGATCACCCATGGAGGTAGACATGAAACTCATGCAACTTCTGTTCACGCTGGTCGTGGCCGCACTCTTGTTCGCGGCCTGCGGACCTGTGCCATCGGCCAATCTTGCCAAATCCAATTTCCAACGCGAGAAAAACCCATCCGCCTCGAGCGATGATCTTGCCAAACTGGTAGACGGGAACAACGCCTTCGCCCTTGACCTTTACCAGGCGCTTCATTCCTCCGACGGAAACCTGATCCTGTCTCCGTACAGCATTTCCCTCGCCCTGGCCATGACCTACGGCGGCGCGCGCGGTGAGACCGAGTCACAGATGGCAAGGACCCTGCACTTCGACCTCGACCCATCCAAACTGCACCCCGCCTTCGACGCGCTGGATTTGAGTCTGATGGAGAGCGGCAAAGCGCAATCCAAAGACGCGCAACCCTTGCAGTTGAACATCGCCAACGCCGTATGGGCCGAACAGACTTATTCCTTTCAGCAGGATTATCTCGATTTGCTGGCGCGCAACTACGGCGCAGGGATTCATCTCGCCGATTTCGTCAATCAATTTGAAGCTGCGCGCAAAGACATCAACAATTGGGTCAGTGGCCAGACGAAAGACAAGATCAAGGATTTAATTCCACAGGGCGCGTTGGACGCTTACACGCGCATGGTGCTGGTCAACGCCATTTACTTCAAAGCAGACTGGGAGGTGCAGTTCGATCCGAACGACACGTCCGATGCGAACTTCAATTTGCTGGACGGCTCGCAGACACAGGTCAAGATGATGAAATCTGATTTTTTTGGCCTGCCCTACGCGAGCGAAGACGGTTATCAGGCTATCGAGTTGGCGTACAGCGGTGGGACCGCCGCCATGGACATCTTTGTCCCCGATCAAGGCAATTTTAGCGCGTTCGAGTCATCGCTATCTGCGAAGAAGTTGGATGACATCATCAACAACATGCAACCCGCCTCAGTCTCGCTGGGCCTTCCAAAGTTTACTTACACGAGTGAATTCGGTCTCAACGACACGCTCAAATCCCTCGGCATGTCAAATGCGTTCGACTCAAACAACGCTGATTTCTCCGGCATGACCGGCAAGAAAGACCTCTACATCAGCGATGTAATTCACAAGGCGTTTGTCGCGGTGGATGAAAAAGGCACTGAGGCCGCCGCGGCCACCGGCGTTTTCATGCGGACTACCGCCGCGCTCGTCTTCGATCACACGCTCATCATTGACCGCCCATTTATCTTTGTCATTCGCGACCTGCACACCGGCCAGATTTTGTTCATGGGACGTGTGCTCAACCCCGCAGAATAATCATCCAACGTCGTTGCGAGGGCGCTCTTCCCGAAGCAATCTCCTCCATCGTCGAGGAGATTGCTTCGCCGCTTCCTTCGACACCGTTCGTGCCGCGAGCATCGGCGGCATGTGATTTGCCAAGCAAATCATGCAAGACGGCAAGCTCAGGAAGCGGCTCGCAACGACATGACGAGATTAATACCCTCGATACCCCTGCTCTACTTTTTCGATTGCCTCGATCCATTTCGGCAGTTGCCCGAACAGTTTCTTCATGATCTCGCTTGCACGCTGGATGAACAACTCGTAATTTCCGTAGGTCTCGTCGCCCTCACTGCTGACCAAATCGCTGACCCCGCGCAGAATTAACGCACGCGTTCGGTTCTTCTTTGCGACCCAGGCAATAGCTCCTGATTCCCAATCTGCCGCAACTGCGCCGAATTTTTTGACGAGCATGGGGATGTCATCCAGCACAATGTCGCGGTCACCGGAAACCAACAGTCCGCGTAAGACCGGGAACGGCAGGATGCGCGGCAACCAGGATAAATCCAATTCGGTGGAGTAATGCTCGATGGCCTCGTCGGGATCCGTCATCTGCTCGATGATGTCATACACGATTGTTTTTTCGGCCAGGATGATCGTCCCGCGTTCGACACCTGCACTTGCGCCAGGCGCAAGTGTGCGGCCTTCGAATCCGCCACAGGTTCCGAGATTCACCAACAGGTCCGGTTGGAAGCGATCAATTACATATTGCGCGCTGGCCGCCGCAGAGATTTTTCCCCAGCCACCGTGAAAGAGCGTCATGTGCAACGTGTCAGGCCTGCCCTGAGCAACGCCGAAGGGTGTCAAGGTAGAGAACTCACCGAAGGGTGATTGTTCAAATTTCACGTTTGGGAACAATGGCTTGACCACGCGCCACTCAGCATCTGCAGAAACGATCACTGCAATTTTCATTTTAGGTTTCCATCCAAATAATCAATGAGAATTTGTAACGCAGTGTCCGCGGCGAAGGATTTATTCTGAATGCGGTCGCCATCGAATTGACGGAGATACGCCCACTCCCCATCTGGCGCGGAAAGCCCGAACCAGGTGGTGCCAACCGGTTTGTTGGGCAAGCCGCCTCCGGGTCCGGCGATGCCGCTGACCGAGATTGCCACGTCCGCGCTCAGGGCCTTGCGCACGCCGCGCGCCATCTCCAACACCGTTTCGCGGCTGACCGCGCCATGCGCTTTGAGGGTTTCCCATGAGACACCAAGCAATGCAACTTTTGCTTCGTACGCGTAGGCCGTCACGCCGCCGAGAAAATAATCCGATGAGCCGGGCACGTCGGTGATGCGATTGGCAATCAATCCGCCGGTGCACGATTCGGCGGTCGCCAGTTTCAATCCCCGCGCGCGAAGCAGATCACCAATCATATTTTCCAATTTTGTCATGCCCAGCATTATAAGCAAAACCTCCCGCAAATGCGGGAGGTTTTTGGCAGATAATGTTATATTTATAGGTGAGATTATTTCGGCTTTTGCAGTTCGTCCTTGATGTCATTCAAGTTGTCATTCATGCGGAAGAACAAGATGAGCAGTTCGGCATAAATTCTCGAGAACAATATGCCTAATACGATGACGATCGGGCCCGCACACAGACTGCCCAATATAGCGCCCACGCCATTGCCGCCGTATTGGCTAAGGCCAATGCCGGACGCCAATCCTCCGAACATTACAATGAGTCCCCAGATGATACTTACGACCACGCCAATCCAAAACAACACTTGGATGATTAACGGCGTAATCATTTTACGGAAACTTAGAAAATCCTTCCAATTCATACGAGACCTCCTTTTGAATATTGTATCTTATAACATAAAATGCAATCTATTACAATAACCCAAAACACTTATAGCCGATTATAGATACGAGTAAAATTGCCTGCAATGGAAATTGCCGAACACATCAAAGGTATTCTTGCCACGCTCCCAACCAAGCCCGGTTGTTATATTTACCGCAACACAGAAGGCACGATTGTTTACGTGGGCAAGGCCATCAATCTCAAGAACCGCGTGCGGTCGTATTTCCACGCGGATGCGGGTCATGACGCCAAAACGCGACGCCTCGTACGCGAGATCGCAGATATCGAATGGATCGTGGTCGGGTCAGAACTCGAAGCGCTGATCCTCGAGATGAACCTCATCAAGAAGCATCGCCCGAAGTACAACATCCGCCTCAAAGACGACAAGCGCTATCCCTACATCAAAATCCATTGGGCCGACCCCTTTCCCAAAGTCACCGTGACACGGCAGATGGTCGAGGATGGCTCGCGCTATTTCGGTCCGTACACCTCGGCCTGGGCCGTGTATCAGACTCTGGATGTGCTTCGCCGAATCTTCCCCTATTTGACCTGCGACCGCGACATCACCGGCCAGGATAAACGAGCGTGTCTTTACTTTGACATCAAACTGTGCGCCGCGCCATGCATTGGAGCCATCAACCAGGCCGGATACCGTCAAATGATTTCCGATCTGATGGCTTTCCTCAGCGGACACAGCGAAGAGATCATGACGCGTTTGCAAAATGAAATGCAGAAAGCGTCGGACGAGATGCGCTTTGAACGGGCCGGCGCGTTGCGCGATCAACTCAAAGCGATACAATCCGTCATTGAAAGACAGAAAGTTGTTTTTGCTACCGACTACAAAGATTCTGATGTCCTCGCCATGGCCCGCTCGGACGGCGAGGCCTGCGTGCAAATCTTCTTCATCCGCGGCGGCAAATTGATCGGACGCGAATACTTTATCCTTGAAGGCACCGAAGACACCGCTGACACAGAAGTGATGGCGCAATTCGTCAAACAGTTCTACACCGAAGCCGCAACCATTCCCCAGCAGGTCATGTTGCCGCAGGAAATCGAGATCGAAGAAGCCAAGATCATCAGCCAGTGGATGAGAACCAAACGCGGCGGCGAGAAAGTGGAATTCTTCGTGCCGAAAGAAGGACAGCCGCACGAGTTGGTGCAAATGGCTTCGGAGAACGCCGCGGAAACTTTGCAGGCTTTACGCGCGCAATGGCAGGCCGATTCGCACAAGCAGGAGCAGGCGCTGGCCGAGTTACAGTCTGCGTTGCAACTGCCCGCGCCGCCGAATCGCATCGAATGCTATGACATCTCGAACACACAAGGCACGGCCATCGTCGGCGCGATGGTGGTGTTCGAGCAGGGCGTGCCTGCGAAAAGTTTGTATCGCAAGTTCAACATCGAGAGCGTGGTCGGCGCGCCGGATGACTTCGCCTCGATGGAAGAAATGTTGACGCGGCGATTCCGCAGATGGCAGGGAAGCCAGCAAGCGGAATCCGCTCCCGGGTCCAAGCCAGACGCGTCGTTTTCCTTCCTGCCCGATCTGATCATCATTGACGGCGGCAAGGGTCAACTCGGACGCGCGGTGAGCGTCCTTGAAAAATTCGAATTGTTCGGCAAAGTCCCCATCGTCGGCCTCGCAAAGCAACAGGAGGAAATTTTCTTCCCGAACAAATCTGACTCACTGATGTTGCCGCGTCATTCGCAGGGACTGTATCTTGTGCAACGCATCCGTGATGAGGCGCATCGCTATGGCATCACCGCGCATCGCAAGAAACGCTCGAAACTGGGACTGGCTTCGCAGTTGGATTCCATCCCCGGCATCGGCCCGACGCGCCGCAAAGCCCTCTTGTTACATTTCGGTTCGATTGATAAGATTAGAGAAGCGAGCATCGAGGAGCTCAAAGCGGTCGTGCCGGAGAACGCGGCTCAATCCATCAAGGCGCATTTGGAATGAAAAAAATCTGGGTTGTAGATGATGATGAAGAAATGATCCATGCCGTGCAGTTGATGTTGAAACTGCTCGACTGCGACGTGACCGGTCATTTGAACGCGCGCTCCGCGGCTCAGGCGTTGCTGGCCGGCGGCCAGCCGGACTTGATGCTCCTCGATATCAACATGCCCGAAGTCAGCGGGCTGGATATGCTGGAATTCCTGCGCCGCCGCGCGGAGTGGAAGACCCTGCCGGTCATTATGCTTTCCACCGAGGCCGCGGAAGTGACCGTGGATAAAGCCATGGCGCTCGGCGCGGACGGTTATATCTCGAAGCCGGTCACGATCGAAGAATTGGAGAAGGCGCTGAACGCGGCCTTCCAGAAACATCAGAAAGGTTTGTTGTAAAAAATGGCAAAAGGCAAGACACAAGGCAAGAAATCGAATCGTCCCAGTGCGGGCCAAATTATGATGATCATTTTTTCGCTGATCATCGTATTATCCGTGGTGTTGTCGCTCTTCGCAAAGTTCTAACTTGAATAAATTCTTCCTGGTCGGGGTCGGCGGATTCGTCGGCTCGATTTTGCGCGGTCGCATTTTGGTCGCTGGTATAATTGCGCCGCCGTAGAAACTTAGACACAAAGGCCACTAAGTTTTTTTCTTCGTGCCCTTTGTTTCCTTCGTGGTGAAAGAGAAAACATGCTCGATAAATTAAAGGGAATCGAACAACGCTACGAACAACTCGGCCATGAATTGCTGGAGGTCGGTTCAAACTATCAGCGCGCGGGCGAGATCAACAAAGAGCGCGTGGATTTGGAACAGATCGTCGCCAGGGCGCGTGAATACCGTCAGGCAATGAAAAGCCTCGAGGAAGCCAGAGCCATCATCGAGTCCGGTGAAGACCCGGAATTGGTCGCGTTGGCTCAAGCGGATGTCGCGGAACTCGGTCCGAAAATCGAAGCGCTCGAAAAAGAGATCAAGGGTCTGCTTGTGCCGAAAGACCCGCGCGATGAGAAGAACGTCATCGTGGAAATCCGCGCCGGCGCGGGCGGTGACGAAGCCGCCATCTTCGCCGCGGACTTGTTCCGTATGTACACGCGCTATGCCGAAAGCCAGCGCTGGAAAACGGAAATCCTTTCGGAGAACGCCATTGGCGTGGGCGGATACAAAGAAGTAATCTTTGAAATTCGCGGCAAAGGCGCCTACTCAAAATTGAAATATGAATCGGGCGTGCACCGCGTGCAACGCGTCCCCGCCACCGAAGCGCAGGGACGCATCCACACGTCAACCGCCACCGTGGTCGTGCTGGCCGAAGTGGACGATGTGGAAATTGACATTCCGGATTCCGACATCGAGATCGAAGTCTATCGCTCATCAGGCGCGGGCGGGCAGAACGTGCAGAAGAACTCCACCGCCGTACGCATCTATCACAAACCCACGGGCATGATTGTCACGTGCCAGGATGAACGTTCGCAATTGCAAAACAAATTGCGCGCCCTGAGCATCTTGCGCGCCCGGCTTTATGAAATCGAAGAAGCCAAACGCCGCGCCGAGTTGGAAGCCGACCGCCGCTCGCAAGTCGGAACCGGCGAACGGTCCGAAAAGATTCGCACGTACAATTATCCGCAGAACCGCGTCACGGATCACCGCATCGGCGTCTCCAGTTACAATCTGCCCGCGGTGATGGATGGCGCGATTGATCAATTCATCGAAGAACTTTCGACGCGCGATGAAGCCGACAGGCTGGCCGCGGCAGGCGCCGACGAAGATGATGAATAATTCGTCCGCGCAACAGAGTGAAAACGTAAAACGCAACGCCTGCGCTTTACGTTTTTTATTCGCATGAACACTCAACCAAAATTAGAAATGAGTCTTGGCGAATTGATCACGGCCATCGCGCCGGGCCTCAAAAGCGATTGGCCTCAACTCGACGCGTCGGTTTTGCTCGCGCATATCCTGGACAAGCCGCGCACATGGATTCTCGCGCATCCTGAAGCGCATCTTTCCGCCCCTCAGCTGGCCGCCCTTGAAGAATCCATTGCGCGCCTCGAGGCCGGCATTCCGCTTCCCTACATCCTCGGTCATTGGGGGTTCTTCGATCTTGACCTCATCGTCACGCCGGATGTTTTGATTCCGCGCCCCGAAACAGAATTGCTTGTGGAAAAGGCGATTATCTGGTTGCAGGCTTCACCGGAACGCCGCGCCATTGCAGATGTCGGCACAGGGTCCGGTTGTATCGCGGTTTCCATTGCGGTTCATGTCCCCGATGTTCACATCCTCGCCACTGACCTTTCGCGCGCCGCGCTGGAGGTCGCGCGCCGCAACGCGCTGAAATATCATCTTGAACATAAAATAGATTTCGTCGAATGCGATATCCTCCCTCATCCCGTTGCCCCTCTCCTGACCGGAGAGGGGTTGGAAGTGAGGGCCTTCGATCTCATCTGTGCCAACCTGCCCTACATTCCCACCGAAAAATTACACAGCCTTCCGGTCTATGGCCGCGAACCGGCCCTCGCCCTCGACGGCGGCCCAGATGGCCTCGATCCTTTCCGAAAATTATTTCACCTTGCGCCCGATTGGCTTGCTCCCGGCGGACGCATGTTGCTTGAGATCGAAGCCACTCGCGGCACATCCATCCTCTCACTCGCGTATGACACATTCAGCGAAGCAGAGATGCATCTTCATCAAGATTTGACCGGACGCGACCGTCTGCTCGAAATTCAATTGCCAACATGAACACACAGATTATTTCTGCTAATTCACCCGATTCGATCCAGCGCGCAGTGGACATCTTGCGCGCAGGTGGGTTGGTCGCGTTTCCAACGGACACCGTTTATGGTGTCGGCGCGCTGGCCTTCGATGGCAAAGCCGTTGAATCGATTTACGCAGCGAAGGATCGCCCTGTTGAAAAAGCGATACCTGTTTTACTCGGTGATGCGCTCGACCTCGACAAAGTTGCATCGGACATTCCAAACATGGCGCGACAATTAGCCGACCGCTTCTGGCCGGGACCTTTGACTCTGGTCGTTCCCAAGTTGCCGACTCTTCCCGAATCTGTTTCCGCCACGAACACCGTCGGCGTACGCGTGCCTGATCACGTGACAGCACGCGCTTTGCTCCGCGCCGCGGGACCAATGGCTGTCACTTCCGCCAACATCTCAGGCCAACAAAGTCCGTCAACTGCCGAGGAAGTGTTTTCTCAACTCGGCAGAAGGATTGAACTGATTCTGGATGGCGGCAAGACGCCGGGCGGTATCCCATCCACGTTGGTAGATTGCACAAAAGGAAGACCGGAGATTCTCCGCGAAGGTCCGATTACTTTGATAGAGATCGAGTCTGCCCTCCGATAGCCCCGAACAAGACCAAAAAACTCTCATCCAATTTTTAGGTATTGTTCAGACTGCTTTTAGTTCACTGAATATAATAGCAGTTGCATTCTCCTCAACAAACCGCGCAAGGGTCAGGGCCGACCCAAAACGCGGTTTGGGTTTTTAAACGAACGGCGGACGATAGACCACTGTCCTCTATCGTCCGCCGTTTGTGGTTCGTGGTCAACGCAATGGCCAGGTTGGCTGGACATCCATATCCAACGGAGATGTGTGTCCCAGCGCAAAACGATAGTAGCCCGCCGCGGCGATCATCGCCGCATTGTCTGTACACAGCCACAGCGGAGGAATGTGGACTTTGAATTCCTTTTGATTTTGAAACGCCTGACGCAGGGCGCGATTGGCCGAAACGCCTCCTGCCACGATGATTTCCTTCGCTTTGAATTCACGCGCGGCGCGCATCGTTTTATTGAACAAGACGTCCACGACCGCGGCTTGAAATGAAGCGGCCAGATCGGGAACGGGCAATGAGCGACCTTTCGTTTCATACGCCTTCGTCTCGCGCAGGACTGCGGTCTTGATTCCGCTAAATGAAAAATCCCACGTCCCCTCCAGCCAGGCGCGTGGAAAGTTGAATCGCATTGGGTCGCCGTCTTCCGCGGCGCGCTGAACGGACGGGCCGCCGGGATACGGGAGTGCCAATAGGCGCGCGACTTTGTCGAAGGCCTCACCCGCCGCATCGTCCAGGGTGGAGCCGAGGCGTTTATACGTCAAATGATCGGTCATCAAATCCAATTCTGTATGTCCGCCTGATACAAGCAAAACCATCAGCGGAAATTGCGGTTCCTCGGGAACTGATTCGCCTGCATTATGGACCCACGCCGAATAGAGGTGACCCTCAAGATGATTGACGCCGATCAACGGAAGACTCATGCCGAGCGCCAGCCCCTTCGCGGCGTTCATGCCGACCACCAACGAACCAGCCAGGCCAGGGCCGCGTGTCACCGCGATCGCATCAATGTCATTGAGCGTGAGATGAGATTTTGAAAGTGCCTCTTCCACCACGGGAATGATCGAAAGCACGTGCTGACGCGAAGCAACTTCCGGGAAGACGCCGCCGTAGCGCGCGTGAATATCCATTTGCGAGGCAACCGTGGAGCCAAGAAGGGCGCGTCCGTTTTCGAGGATCGCGCAGGCGGTTTCATCGCAGGATGTTTCAATAGCAAGGATGCGGGCAGAGGGAAGGATTGGCATTTATTGTGTACAAGCTCTAATATCAATCAAGATACGAAAATCGGAAAGTTCTTTAGTGACGCTATTATATTTTTCCATTCGTTTCATGACATGTGCACATGGTAGAAAAAGAGCCTGCTGATGTCCCGGCCCGAGAGAATCCCAATAGTTTTTATCAATATAAATATATCTAACACCAAGCTTGTATAGGGCATATAAATCTGGCTCTTCTAAATACGGTACAAAAGCGTCGAGTATCCGTCCATCGATTTGCGTAATAGAAAAACGGCCAAACAAGGCCTGAATGCGATACCCTACGGGTCCAAAAACAACCGTTTGCTTATCAAGTTGATTCCAGTAGGCTTTACTCATCCGAGTATCCAGGCTACTGAAATCATCTGAAATCTGCGGTCGAGATATCGCCGTAGATTGATAAGCGAACAAGACAAGACCACCGAATATAGTAATGATATAACCTAAACCAATACCGGCTCTTCTCCAAAAAGAAGCGCGCCTAAATAGTGACCAAAGCGGTTGGATGGCCAAAATCACCCAAGCACCTAAGCCAAAGCCTGTTAAGCGAACAATATCTCTTGGCACACCATACTGAACAAAAGTTGGAATCAAAACGCCGAGCAATGTAGAAATTCCCAGGCCAAGCTCAACAGGCCGATAGTGCTTGAGGTCGGCATGCATTCGAAAAACTATCAAGGGAAATAACAGTAGAACGGGACCACACTCCGCAAGTAATACAATTGTCTGGCGCCAGTTGAGCACTGACAGAGCTCCCAAATGCGCGTCAAAAAACTCAGGTGGCCACCGAAGCGAAAAATTGCTTCGAGCTGCAGCACCGACCCCTTGGATGTTTGTGAAATAGGATCTAAACAATTCAGTGATAACCCCCCCTTGAACGCTAGCTAACGCCAAGATAACCAACAACATTAATAAAAACTGACCTGGAAAAGTCAATAAGCGATATCGGATTCCTTTCCCTTGTCGAAATATCATAATCAAGGAGGCCAAACCGATTCCCAGATTGATCAGGATAAAAATGTGTTCAGCACTTAACGCCAACGACAAAGAGGCGCTAACCAACAAAAAAACATCGTTCGTTTTTAAAGATCGTCTTCCTGACAGTAAAAGGATAAGCATTATGGCCAAGCGAGGCAATGACGAAGACCCGCCCCAGTTGAAAATCAAAGGAGTAAAAATCCCATTAGCAAACGCATATGGAATTGGAATGGGGGGGCCGCCCGAAATCTGCCAGGGTCTAAAAAGAGCTTCAGCCAATGTATGGCCTGTATCACTTGATGAACCTATAATTTGAACGGCCGAGGAAACATTAGCAAGCCATGATGAAGGAAGTAATGTCATCAGCCAACGCGTACCCATTCCAAATGCGAAGAGAATTATACTCAAGGTAGTCGCCACCCAACTCCGTGTCACTCTCCGGAACCAGAGCCAACCACAAAGTAAAGTCAAGCCTGCGACAAACGCTCGGCTCACATCCCATGCGCTCCACGGAAACATTCCCGCGACTCGGACCATACTAGAAGCCAATAGATCTAAGCCATAATGATATGGTAAAAACACACTAGGAAATATCGAGTAATGAGGGGGGATATCGCCTGCAGCCATAGTTGAAACCAAAGGAAGATGTGCATAATCATCTCCGATTCCAAGACCTCGCATCATAAGAGTAAACAGTGCTGTCATTATGAGTAGTGAAGCAATTTGAAACCACACCCCGCGACTATTCCACCGAAAAGGAAAATGAATTGGTTTTCCAGCAAGCCATAGCCCTAACATTAGAACGGCAAGTGAAGCCAAGACAAAAGCCAGATAGGTCGGCAAGAAATGTGCAAACCCATTACTGATAAGAATATAGAATAACAGCCCAAAGGAAATGCCAGCAATGAATTTCTCGCGCTTATGAAAACGCATACTTTGAGAAACTGAAAACCAGCCACCCACTACCCATCCAAGTGAGATAGCAAAATAAACTAATATGTCAACTACATTTCCAGTTCTACTCCAATACATAAAAACCTCTTTCAATTTGAAGAATATGTTCTTTCATAAATATCGCAGAAAAGATTCGGGGCTGTTCAAGAAATCTTTCGTCAGCTTCACATGTTCGAGTTGCCTATATTTTACTTCTTGAATCTGGCCGCCCTCAAAACTCAGGATGGTTGCATCCGGAAAAGCCAGGATGATCGGCGAATGCGTGGCAATGATGAATTGCGAATTCTGCTCGACCATTTGCTTCAGCGCGGCGATAAAGGTCAACTGCCGGCTGGGAGAGAGCGCGGCTTCCGGTTCGTCAAGCAGATACAGACCGTTGGGCACAAAGCGAGTTTGGAACAAGGTCATGAAACTTTCGCCGTGCGAGTGAGTATCAAGCCCATCACCGTAGCGGCGTTGGATTGCGCTCAGTTCACTTGCATAAGGCATGCGCGCCAAGTCCGCGGCCAACTTTGAGCGTCCTTGGTATTCGCCTTCGACGTTCTCTAATTCGCGTTGAAGTTCTTCCTGAGTTTGTTTCATCTTCTTGGCATAACCAAAGAAATCCTCGGCGCGCAGAAAGAAGCCTTTATGTGTGCGCTTGGTCCATGCCAAGCGAAAATACATGGAAAGCTTCCGGACCGCGGCCAGAGTCTTATCGGTCTTGACGCTTTCGCTTCCAACCGCGACCGAGTTGATGGCGCAGGCGAGCGTCTCCATAATAGTGGATTTGCCGGAACCGTTTTCTCCTACGAAAAAAGTCACGGGCGAGGAAAATTCCATCTCGCGCAGGGATTTGACCACATCCAAATAAAATGGAAAGACAACGGCATCCCGCTCGTTGAACTCGCGAACGCTGGCAGACTTAAGATGAATCATTTCAACGGAGGCCGCAAAAGGGTCGGGAAAAGAAGCGATGCTATTTCTTCCTCCACTTCTTCATCGGCAGGACAAAATCGTACGGATATTCAGCGAGCAATTCTATTTTGCCATCCGGCCTCACCCAGTACGAATCTTCGATACGCGCGCCCATGCCTTTTTCAGGATAATACAATCCCGGTTCAATCGTAATGACCACGCCGGGCTTCAGGATATTGTCATCCGAAACATTGTGACGACTCCAGGGTCTTTCGTGGACATTGAGGCCGAGGCCGTGACCGAGCGAGTGGACATAACCGTTTTCGAGCACACCTTCATTATGCATGGGAGTCTTGTGTCCATTCTTATTGAACTCATCGCAGACCAGTTTTTGATATTCCTTGAAGCCAACGTTGAGATCGAGGTTGTCAATGACTTTGTTGTAAACGCTTTGCACTTCATCGTAAAGTTTTTGTGCCTCGGGCGTGGCATAGCCGAGGCTCCATGTGCGCGTGAAATCGTAGAAGTACCCGCCGCCCGCTTCAGCGGGGAAAATATCGAAGACAATGGTTTGGCCAAGGCGCATCAGATCATCGGGCGTGCCAACGGAATGCGGGATACCCGCATCTTTGCCGATGGCAAAGATACAACCTTCCACATCCGCCGCGCCGCGCTCGGCCAGCCACAAAGAGATTTTGCCTTTGACATCTCCAATCGTGAGCGGCGCGCCATCTTCTTTCAACAAAACTTCATCGGCGCGCACATCACGCTCCATTAAATATTTCGCGACCATACCGACGACCTCGGTCGTGATCTTGCCCATCTTGCGGATGCGCTCGACCTCGGCCTTGTCTTTGGTCTCCATCGCATACATGAAGATCGACTCTTCTTTTGGCTCGCCGACAATTTCAACTTCAGGAAACGCTTTTTTGATCGCGCCGGTCATCACCACAAGGTCGCCGGCGTCCAACGTGCCATACAAACCAACGCGGCCTGAAGCAAGGCCTTGCTCGTCAAACAAATCTTTCGGCTGTTTGGTGAGCACATCCACCGCGCCGGTTCGCAGGGGAATCACTTTCAGTCCGCTTTTAGCGGCCTCAGCACGTTCCATCGCGTTGCAATACAACACCGGTTCTTGTCCAACTTTTTTAAACAGCGCGCCGTTGCTGATGTGTCCGCCGCCCGTGAAATAATACATGGGCGGGTTGTGTTCGGCATTGCCGAGCACAATGATCGCATCGAGTTTCTTGGCTTGCATGAGGGCGTCGAGGTCCGATTTCATTTTTGCTCCGATAATAGAGAGTGGAGAACAGAGAGTAGTGAGTGATCTTGCTCTGGCAAAACGGTACGTGGATCGAAAAGGATTTTATCATTCTCGGCGCGGGCGATGACGGGCGGATTCTGTTCGCGCAATTTTTTCAAAAATTTATCCGGACTCTTTACATTCAAGGATAAACCACAAGACGGGAACGATTCGCCGGGCAGACTTCCGCCGCCAACCGTCGCTTCACTCGCGGACGCTTGACCGGCTCCCAGTTCACGCGCCCATTTCTCGGCTCGAGCCTTGACCTCGTCCAACGGCTGAGAGATCATCTTCCAAATGGGAATCTCGCGCTCGGCCTCGTCTTTCAGATAATGCAGAAGCGTGGCTGTGATTCCCGCGAGGCAGATTTTATCGGCGCGCACGGCGCGGGCCAAGGGATGCTTCTTGATTTTCGCAATCAATTCTGTTTTTCCAACGATGATTCCCGCTTGGGGGCCGCCAAGTAGTTTATCACCGGAAAAACAGACCACATCCACGCCTGCCGCGAGGGATTCCTGCACGGTCGGTTCGTGGGCGAGGCCATATTTTGCAGTGTCGAGCAACGCGCCTGAGCCGAGATCATCCACAACAGGCACGCCGGCTTTATGCGCGGCTTCGACGATTTTTTCCAGCGCAGGCTCTTCGGTGAAACCGATCATCTTGAAGTTGGAACGATGCGCACGCATGACCAGCACCGCGTCGGCCAGTTCATCTTTGTAATCAGAGAGTCGCACTTTGTTGGTTGTGCCCACTTCAACAAGTTTCGCACCCGATTGCTTCATCACATCTGGCACGCGGAATCCGCCGCCGATCTCGACCAACTGTGAGCGAGCAATGACAACTTGTTTTTTTGCGGCGAGCGCAGACAAAGCCAGTAAAACTGCTGAAGCATTGTTATTGACCACAACCGCGGCTTCGACACCCAGCAATTTCTTCAAAACATCTTCGGCATGGATCAGACGCGAGCCGCGCTTGCCGGTCTCCAAATCAAATTCAAGATTTGAATAATTGCGCGCGGCTTCGGTCATGGCCTGAATGGCGGCATTCGAGAGCGGCGCGCGTCCGAGGTTGGTATGCAGAATCACGCCGGTGGCGTTGATGACCGGTTGGAGAGTCGGCTTCGTCCACGCGGATAAATGGGATTCGGCGTGGGACAGGATCAAATCCATTTCGGGGGCGACCGATTGAAGTCCGGTTTTGATGCGGGCGCGGGTTTCATCCAGCGTAGAACGAAGCGCGTCCAAGGTCAACGGACGGCCATACGCCGCGATCAATTCCATCGCGCGCTCGGTCTGCAAAAGTTGCTCAACCGAAGGGATATTCTGAAGAATCGTCGTCATCGGGAATCGGAGGATGCCAGCGGGCGCGCTCGCGCAGTCGGATGAGATATTCAATGGCAATCAGGCCGCCCGCCAGGCCCATCCAAACCCAGAGCGTGACCAAATGACCAAGCTGAAGCCATGCGAGGGTCGCGCCGTAAATGCCAACCCACAACGCCTGACGAACAATGGCACTCGGCTCGGCAGGTGGATCGGAGGGAAAACGCAGGTTGAAAAAATATGCGATGGGAAGCGCCGTGCCGGTGAGGGCGATCAGCCACAGTGCGAAGAATCCCCAGCGCGCCCAAACAAATGGAGGCACAGCAAAAACGAAGATGAGCAAGGCAAGTCCGCCCCAGCCGAGGAAGATGAGGATGAGGGAGGAGGTGAGGTATTGTCGAAGCGAGGGCGCATTGTCCATCGGATGAATTATACTCGGTGAGACATTAGCCACCGATACAAAGAGAGCACGGAGAAAAGATAAAAGATTTAACGCGAATAGTGCGAATAAACGAATTCCGCGAAGGGAAAAATATTCGAGATATTCGCTCATTGGCGACATTCGCGTTGGAAGGTGAGGCTGTAAATGAATGTATCTGATGCAATTCGATTGAAGCGCGCGGTGCGAAAGTTTCAAGACAAGCCTTTGCCCGAGGAGGTGGTTCGCGCCATCTTGAACGCGGGGCGGCGTTCGCAATCATCCAAAAATGAGCAGGGATGGCATTTCATCGCCATGCGCGACAAAGCCATCCTCAAGGCTCTCTCCGAGACCGGCACGTACGCGGGGCATCTGGCGGGCGCGGCGATGGGCGTCGCGATTCTCACGCCCAACCCCGAAGGCAAGTTTCAGGATTTGTTCGACGCCGGTCAGTGTGCGGCGTACATGCAACTCGCGGCGTGGGAGTTGGGAGTCGGTTCGTGCATCGCATCTATTTATGAACCAGAGAAGGCGCGCGCGATCTTGGGCTTCCCTCCCGAATGGCATTTGCGGATCGCGATCTCGTTCGGCTACCCCGCGGACGAGGCGAAGTTAACCGCCGCGCCGAAGAAGGGCGGACGGCGCGAGCTGGAGGAGATTGTGCATTGGGACAGGTGGTGAAATGAGATTATGCCCTTACCTCCCATCACTGCTTATCGCTTTACGGCACATGCGCTGTTGGAAATGAAGTGACGCGGCATCCATGAGTCGGACGCGGTGCAGGTTCCGGCAAACCCAACACAAACAGAAATAATCCGAAGTGGGCGCGCTGTTTATTAACCAATCATGGAACAGGGTTAACCATCGAAAGAATATTTGTTGCGAGTGTTCGTTGATACCGACAGAATTATTGATGTACCTCCAATTAGAAAAGATTTTGAAAAGGAATTTGTCCTATCAATTCCTTATCACCCAATGATATCCATCCTGAGTCGAATGAAAAAAGAGGATTTATTGCGAAGATAGGACAGGACATTTTTGTTCCAGACAATCAAAAAGTCGTTGAGGACAATTTTTCGGATGTCGTGATACTACAGGAGCAAAAATACAGAAAAGTTATAGAAACATTTATTGGCTATTCAAAAGAGACCTACCAAGAATCAATTAGCCTCGAGAATGCTGATGAACCAGTTCTTCCAGCGCAATGTCTACCTCGGCATCCTTTAGGATGTTCACAATCTGTCTTTCCGAAAACTTCATCGTCTTCATCTGGATCTCTCCCGGCTCTATTTTGCCGAATTTTTCCACTTATCCTTGGTATGATTTTACGGGCTGGTTATCAAGAGGCGAGCCCGATTTTGAGAGATTGAATTTTTAAAAGCCAAACAGACACCATATCAACTCAGGTGTCTGTCCAGTTAGATCGCAGGGGCTTTCTCGTTTTATGTCTTGTTTACAAGATGCAGTTCACAAGCACCCTTCTTTTTTTGATTTTGGCAATATTTTATTCTTTTATACGCTCAATCTTTGCGCCTAAAGCTCTCAGTTTAGACTCTACATTTTCATAGCCACGATCAATCTGGCTGATGTTGCGGATTATTGAAGTGCCCCTGGCGGCTAACGCGGCGAGAAGAAGAGCCATGCCGGCGCGAATATCCGGGCTTTCGAGTTTCTCACCGTACAACTGAGTCGGCCCTTGAACGAGGCAGCGATACGGGTCGCACAAAATGATACGGGCCCCCATTCCTACAAGCTTGTCTGTAAAATACATGCGGCCCGAATACATCCAATCGTGGAACAACACCGAGCCTTCTGCTTGTGTTGCCACCGTGATGGCGATGCTGATCAAATCTGTCGGGTAGGCGGGCCAAACGTTGGTTTTGATCTCGGGGATGGCGCCATCCAAGTCAGGTACAACTTTCAGCGATTGCTCAGGCCCGATGAGGATATCATCTCCTTCCACCTGCCACCCTACTCCCAAGCGCCGGAAGGCCTGCGCGATCATTTCCAAATACTTCACGCCTGCATCGCGAATTCGAATCTCGCCGTGTGTTATCGCCGCGGCGCCCGCGAAACTAATCACTTCAAGATAATCCGGGCCAATCGTATATTCCCCGCCATGCAAATGAGGCACGCCAGTTATATGAAGTGTGTTGGAACCGATCTCATCTATCTGCGCGCCCAATCTATTCAAGAAGTAGCACAATTCCTGAATATGCGGCTCGGACGCGGCGTTATGGATAATAGTCTTTCCTGTTGCCGTTACCGCCGCCATCACCGCGTTTTCTGTTGCAGTCACACTGGCTTCATCCAACAAAATCTCCGCGCCTTTCAAGCCGCGAGAGTCAAAATCAAAAACACGGTCATAAGTGACCTTTGCGCCGAGCGCTTGTAAAGCAAAGATGTGTGTGTCCAGCCGACGGCGGCCAATAACATCGCCGCCGGGCGGCGGCAGGCGGAGTCCGCCTGCGCGGGCAGTCACCGGCCCGGCTAAAAGTATCGAAGCCCGAATGCGCCGACAAAGGTCTGGGTCGAGGTCGGCAGGCTTCAGGGTCCGGGTAACGATGCGCCATGTGTTTGTATCCAAATCTTCGACTTGTGCGCCGAGGCTTTCCACAAGGCGGCGCATGTCCAATACGTCTCGAATCTGAGGTACGTTATGCAAGACAATCGGCTCATCCGTCAAAAGACAGGCGGCCAGAAGAGGCAGGGCCGCATTTTTATTTCCAGCGGGTACAAGCTCACCGCGCAACGGCGCGCCGCCTTCGATAATAAATTCTTCCATTTTCATCTCCAGGGAAATCTGACAGGATTGTAAGGCAGATTAACCGATTCGCCAAGCACATTACAATTGGCTTACACAGATACACTTCAAACCTGTTTGGACTATAATGATAATGAGATGACAAGTGTCCTACTCGTTCCGATTCTAGCCGGATTGTTCAGCGGCTGGATTATTAATTATTTGGCGGACGTCCTCCCCGTCACGCGGCGATTCTCGCGTCCTGCGTGCATTAAATGCGGCCGCGAATATCCGATTGGATCTTATTTGTTGTTTGGCAAGTGCCTTAATTGCGGGCACCCGCGCGGGCCTCGCCCGTGGATCGTTCAAGGGATCATGATTACCATAAGCCTTTATACATGGATCCATCCACATCGGATGGGTTACGTGCTGGGCATGGCGTTGCTGACATATTTTGCAGTGGTCTTTGTGATAGACATCGAACACCGACTCATCCTCCACCCCACCAGCATTGTTGGCGCTCTTCTCGGACTTTTCATCGGACTCTGGATCAACGGGGTTGTTCCTACGCTATTAGGCGGCTTGGCCGGGTTTGCGATCATGTTGACCTTATATTACCTCGGGGTGCTTTTCTCAAAATTCAGAGCGCGCCGCCTCAAAGCACAGGGATTGGAAACGGACGATGAAGAAGCATTGGGAGCTGGCGACGTGATACTATCCGGTATTCTTGGGTTTGTCCTAGGCTGGCCTTTTATATGGTTCGGGTTATTGCTTGGTATTTTACTCGGAGGTATGATCGGTATAGTATTGATCCTGGTACTGGTTATATCTCAACGATATAGAAAGCAGGCCTTGATGGTTTTTATGCCTTATGGTCCATTTTTCATCGCAAGTGCATTCTTCATCCTTTTCCTGCCCAACTGGATTGTCCACGTGGTTCCATAAGTGGCTCCTTACCCTGAAGCAGGCCTCGATTATATAGGGTGCTATATGTTCAAACTTTTTCACAAATCAAAGAAGAAATCTACCGCCCAGGCCATGGTGGAATTTGCCTTGGCTTTGCCAGTGCTGCTGCTGGTCGTTTATGGATTAATCGAAGCTGGACGCTTGTTGTTCATTTATGCTTCGGTGGTCACAGCCGCCCGTCAAGCCGTGCGTTACGGCGCGGCAACTGGCGTGAATGGTTCAGGGACTCCCTATTACCAAGATTGCGCCGGGATTCGGGCCGCGGCCAAGAGTGTAGGGTTTATCCAGGCATTTAAAGACTCGGATATCGTAATCTCTTATGATGGAGGCCTCGACCCAAGCAACAACTATCAGCCGATAACAGTCGCGGGTGGAAACAGCTGTCCACTGTCCAGCATCCAGAACGGATACCGCATCAAAGTGCAAGTCTCAACACAATACGCGCCCATTGTGCCTCTCGTCCCATTTGGGCCTTTTACAATTCGCTCATCGAGCTCACGAACCATGATAGCGAGCATTGCAATCGGGGTGACTGCCCCGCCTCAAACATGGGCCGGTAGCGGCGGCATCATTCTAACCGTCTCCACCTCCAGCACCACTTACACGACTGCCGGGCAGGTCATTACATACACGTATTCGATTCAAAACACCGGCACATCCGACATCAGTAAGCCGTATACAATCACGGATGATAAAGTCGGGAGTATCAACTGTTCGGGCGCCACAAGTCCATTGCCGCCTGGCGCCAGCACGACCTGCTCCGGTTCTTATACCATCACCCAGGCGGACCTCAACAGCGGTTCCGTGACCAGCAATGCCACGGCTTCTGCGAGCTCTTATACCTCGTATGTAGTGACTACAACGATTACTGCTATACAATCGCCTAGTATGACCATTACCAAGACGCCATCTACACTATCGGCTGGTAACGGTCAGGTTGTTACCTATACTTATACATTGAAGAATACAGGCAATGTCACCCTCACTTCTCCCTTCACTGTAACAGACAACAAAATTTCAGGCGTTAATTGTTCTGCCATCGGTTCATCGCTTGCCCCGAATGCCTCTGGCAACTGTACCGCAAACTACACAATTACTGCCGCCGATGTCACCGCCGGCGCGGTGACAAATACCGCCAGCGCCACCGCGAAATTTAACACTCAGACAATCAATGCCGGACCTGTCAGCGCGACAGTAGTGACCGAGCCAATTTACCTTACAGTCACGGCCTCACCGTTGATCGCCACGGGTATCAACCAGACCATCACCTACACTTACAATCTAAAAAATACGACATCCTCCTCGCTGACCGCACCATACACCATCACCGACAGCAAAGTGACAAGCATCAATTGTTCAGGCGCGACCAGCCCGCTTGCGGCGGGAGCCACAACATCCTGTACGGGCACATATGTTACAACGCAAGCAGACGTGGACGCGGGCGTTATTCAAACAACGGTAAGCGCGACTGCCAAGAGCGGGTCCACTACTGTTATATCCAACACAGAGAACACAAGCATTACTGTGACACAAACGCCTCAGATCACTTTGACTGTAGTTGCATCTCCGAATGTAGCTACCACTGCCGGCACGGTAGTGAACTATACTTATACTCTTCAAAACTCTGGAAACACTACCCTTAAAAGTCCGTTTGCAGTGACTGACGACAAGGTCTCACCGGTTAACTGTTCTGCCGCGACCAGCCCGTTGGCGCCCGGCGCATCCACGACCTGCACGGGGAGCTACACCATTACACAAACAGATATTGATGTAAACGGTTCAGTCATTGACCATGCGGTTGCAACCGCGGTAAGCGGAAGTCTGACAACCAGTTCAAACCAGGCCTCCACAACTGTGATCACATATAACTCGCCGCGCCTCTCTTTGCAAAAGACCGCAAGCCCGAGCACTGCCAGTATGGCTGGGCAATCCATTACATATACATATACTTTGAAGAACACCGGCAACACACCTCTCTCTCAGCAATTCACGGTGACGGACGTGACAGATAAAGGCGTTACAATCACTGTATCCTGCGCGGGCGCCGTCAGTCCAATTCCTGTTGGCGGCTCGACAACTTGCACATCAACCTACATAATCACCGCGGCGGACGTTATCGCAGGCTTCGTTACAAACAACGCAACCGCAAAAGCGAGAGCAGGCAATTCGGACACCAATACCGCCACAGCCTCGGCCACCGTTACGATAACTCAGCCGGTAGCGTGTGACCCGCGCCATAGTTCTTTATTGACATCCCCGTTTAGTATGACGGTCTTCAATTACAGCCCAACCGCAACAATCACGATTTCGCAGATTCAAATCTACTACAATACCGCACCCAGCCAGACTATTACAAACCTGACGTACGGCGGCTCGTCAATCTGGAATGGTTCTGCCTCCGGTTCACCAGCCTTGTTCATCTCATTCAGCGGACCTGTGACCCTCACTGCAGGAAGCAATAAACTCTTGAATGTATCATTCAGCAAGAGTTACTCGGTCAATGGCACCGAAAGAATCTTGGTCACCTTCGCAGAAGATGGATGTCCTGTTCTGGATTCGAACAACTCCGGTCAACTGCCATAGCGGAGAGAAAGAATGAAAATAATTAAACGCCCACTCATTCGGTCCGCGCAACGCGGCCAAAGCCTGGTTGAACTGGCCGTCAGCCTGACTGTCATCCTGTTACTCCTGGCTGGTGCTGTAGATTTTGGCATGGCCTTCTTCTCCTATACCGCTTTGCGCGATGCCGCGCAGGAAGGCGCCCTGTATGGCTCAATCAATCCCACAAATTATGATGGCATAACTCAACGGGTGCGTCAGGCATCCAGCACTCCCGTGAATTTAGCGGATGAAAGCAAGGTCTTTGTATCCATAAGCATCATCGGAGAAGCATGCCAGGGAACCACAAACGGTTCGACAAACGCAATCCAGGTAATGGTGGCCTATAACTATCCGATCATTATGCCGTTTCTAGGCCGCATCCTCGGCACACAGACCATCCCTTTGCGCGCGATAATCACCGATACTATTTTATCGCCCATCTGCACATAGCCTGAAAAGTTTTGCTTGTGATAGACACCAAACATACACATCGCGGACAGGCGTTAATCATCATCGTTTTGGGGATTGTCGCGCTGGTGGGGGTTACCGCACTCTCAATAGACGGCGGCAACGCGCTGGCCGAACGGCGGCGCGCTCAAAATGCCGCGGACGCCGCCGCGCTCGCTGGAGCGATAGCGCGGATCAATAATAATAATGCAACGTGGGTGAATGCCGTTTACGCATCGGCTGCGAGGAACGGCTACAACAACGACGGAATCACAAATATAGTCCTGGTATCCAGCCCCCCCATCAGCGGAACATACAAAGGCGATATCGAATACATCCAGGTCCAGATTACATCCTTCACAAGAACATACTTTGCAACAGTGGTAGGTATCCCCCAAATCACAAACAAAGTCGAAGCCGTCTCGCGTACCAAGACGCCCACTTATCAACCAATTTTGGGCGGGGCAATGGTTGTCAGCCTCGCTCCGACCAGCGATTGCGACAACAACAAAGCATTTTGGATTCATGCAGAGGCCACATTAGACATTGGCGGGGGCGGCATCTTCGTCAATTCAAACAACGCCACTTGTGCGCTCATTGAACAGGGAAGCGGGAGTATCCGCATCAATGGCGGGCAAATTCTGATCGTTGGCGGCGCGTCCATTCAGAAACCCAAGTTGCTCACTCCCTATCCGCCGATCACCAACGTTCCGCAAATGCCATATCCTCCTCCCTTCTATATGCCCAAAATGGGATGCAATCAACCCGCAGAGATCTCAGAAGATGGCCATAGCATGACCTCGGGATATTGGGATGATATTTTCCCTCCGCCCGGCGTTGATACTCTTGGGAGCGGCGTCTACTGCCTAAACTCGGATTTCATCGTCACGGATAACCGTGAACTCAAGGGCAATGGCGTAGTTTTCAAAATCGAACACGGCAGAGTCCAATTTGCCGGCAATGCAACAATCAATCTCTCTGCTCCCAAAAGCGGCGATCTAGCAGGCCTGCTAATATATCAGCCCGCGGAGAATACACATTATCTTGCCCTCAATGCCAATGAAGACTCTTCAATTCGAGGAACGATCCTTGCGCCGGGCGCACAGATTCGAATCAAAGGAAACGACTCCGATTATGGGTTTCATAGCCAGATTATCGGATATACCATTGACGTGGACGGCAATAGCAATATCGTCATGCGGTATATTGACGACCAAAACTACGACGCGCTGACCATGCCCGAAATCCAATTTACAAAATAAGCGAAAATCGCGTCGGGTCGGACCTCGAGCCGGCTCTCGTTTAATCGGTTATAATTTCGCCCTGCAAAAATTCCTCTCAAGGAGGTGCTCAACAAATTTACCCGGGAAAGAATAGCGCATGATCCATTGTTGTTTTCCAAACAGCAATGGATGACGAGGACGAGGGTTCTCCATCGCAAGATGGAGTTAATCAACCAATACGGTTGAGAAAATCGAAAGTTCAGCGGAAGCCCTCCGGGCCAGCCAGGCCCGATCCCCTTTCCCTCCGAAAACAACTTTGCCACAAAGCCGCGCGAGCAATTGCGCGGATAAAAACGCAAAGGATGGCAATTCAGAGAAATAGAGAGCAGAGACTAGTCTCTATTCATCTGATTATCTTTTTATCTAAATCGGAGGATCCCATGTGTGGAATTGTCGGATATATCGGGCCGCGTGACGCGACGCCGATCATCCTCAACGGCCTGAAACGGCTGGAATACCGCGGCTATGACTCAGCCGGCATCGCTGTGTTTAACGGCGGCCAGCTTGAGGTCCGGAAAGACGCGGGCAAGTTATCTCAATTGGCCGATCTGGTCAGCAAGTCGCCGATCAACGGCGCGCCCGGCATTGGTCACACGCGCTGGGCAACGCACGGCGCGCCGTCTGCGCGCAATGCGCATCCGCATCTCGGCCAGACCAAACGCGTCGTCGTTGTGCAAAACGGCATCGTCGAAAATTTCCTCGAATTGAAAGATGAATTGACCGCAGAGGGAGTCAAATTTGAGTCGGACACCGACACCGAGACCATCGTGCATCTCGTTGAGCATTACCTCGCGACGGGGCTTGATTTGATAGAGGCCGCGCGTGCCGCTTTCAAACAAATTCAAGGCGCGAACGTAGTCGTACTGATGAGCGCGGATGAGCCTGATAAAATCGTGACGGCGCGCATCGGCAATGCAGGCGGCGTAGTGATTGGTTTGGGCGACAATGAAAATTATTTGGCCAGCGACACGCCCGCCATCATGGAGCACACGCGCAATGTGATCTTTCTGGAATCGCGGCAAATGGCTGTAGTGACACGCGATAACGTTCAAGTCGAAACTATCGAAGGCACAAAGATCGAGCCGCAAGTTCATTCTGTTTCGTGGGACCCTGTGGCGGCGGAGAAAGGCGAGTTCCGCCACTTTATGCAGAAAGAAATCCACGAACAGGCCCGGGCGGTGACCGATACGCTGGCAGGCCGCGTAGATTTCGGGCGCGGCGAGATCCGTTTGCCCGATCTGAGGCTGACCAAAGAACTTGCAAACAAAATCGAAAAAATCTATATCACGGCCTGCGGCACTGCCGCGTATGCGGGCATGGTCGGCAAATATCTGATCGAAAAGATTGCGCGCGTGCCGGTCGAAGTGGTGATTGGCTCCGAGTTCCGATACAGCGACCCGATCATCAACGATAAAACAGTCGTGCTTGCCATCAGCCAATCCGGCGAAACCGCAGATACACTTGCCGCGATGGAGGAAGGCCGGCGTAAAGGCGCGACGGTGTGGAGCATTGTTAATGTGATTGGATCACAGGCCATGCGTATCGCGGACGGATTCATCTCGATGCAAACAGGACCTGAAATCGGAGTGGCCTCGACCAAGGCTTTTACCGCGCCGTTGATTGACCAGTACATGCTGGCAATTCTGCTGGCCGATCTGCGCGGCGCGATTAATGAAAAGACTCGCAAGTCACTGGTCGCAGATTTGAGGCTCGTGACCGATCTCGTCAGCCGCACATTGGATCGAGAATCGGAGGTCGAAAAGGTAGCGCGTACGCTGAAAGATATCCGCGATTGTCTGTATTTGGGGCGCGGCATTAACATGCCGATTGCCTATGAGGGCGCACTGAAATTGAAGGAGATTTCCTACATTCACGCCGAAGGGTATCCTGCGGGCGAAATGAAGCACGGCCCTATTGCATTGATTGACGCAAACATGCCGGTAGTATGCCTCGCGCCGAAAGATCCATGGCATGAGAAGATGATCTCCCAGATCCAGCAGGCCAAGGCGAGGGGCGGCATGGTGGTCGCGGTCGCCACGGACGGAGACGAACTTGTCCGCGGCATGGCAGATCACGTTTTCTGGGTTCCGGAAGCGCCGTGGATGTTATCCCCGGTTGTGACGGTTTTGCCTCTGCAATTGCTGGCCTATCACATTGCCGCTCTGCGCGGACTGGACGTGGATCAACCTCGAAATCTCGCCAAGAGCGTAACGGTGGAGTAGAATCAAATAACAGAATAAATGAATACAACCAGTCAATACGCCGAGCAACAGCGCCGCACGCTGATTCTCGTCGTTGTGTTCTTTCTATTCCTCACGACAGCGATCGGCGCCGTCGGCTACAAGTCATATCGCGGCTATGAGGCGCAATCGCGTGCGGATACTGAGCACTGGCTATCCATGGTCGCGAATGCCAAAGCGGATGCAGTGAACGAGTGGCACAAGAATCTGCTGGATTACGCGGACACGATTTATGGGAATGAGGCGTTTGCGAAAGGCGCCTCGGCGTATCTCCAAAACCCAAACGATACAAAAGCGCGGGCACGCGTTCGCGATGAGTTGGAAGCATATCAACGCCGCGACGAGATTGACGGAATTCAGTTGCTGAACCTGCAAGGACAGATGTTGTTTTCCGTTCCTGCGGAAAGCTCGGCGCCCGCGCCAGCCGTTGTAGAAAAAATTTCGGAGGCCCTGAAAAGCAAACAGACGGTATTTGTTGATTTTTATCGCGCTTCCGACTCGAAACGTGCGTATCTTGCCGTGGTCATTCCAGTTGTGAATGCAAATCTTGTTGTTGGTTTCATTGTTCTGCGAGTTGACCCGCAGGTGCGATTGTATCCGGCTTTGACAAAAGAAATCGCGCCCACGCCTGCAACACAGACTTTTCTTGAGCGGCGTGAAGGCGATCGGGTGGCTATCCTAAGTCCCCTGCCGTTCAGTCCCGAGGCGGCATTGGGTTTGCAAATCCCGTTAGAGCAGACCGGAACGCTGGAGGTAAAAGCGGCATTGGCGCAGACCGGAACGATCGAGAGCACGGACCATCAAGGCATCGCGATGATTGCCGTTGTTCGCGCAATCCCGGAAGGGTGGATTCTGATAACACAGACAAGCGCTACCGACATGTACGATTCGATCCGCGTCTACTTTGGGCGGACTGTCATTGTCGCAGGGACGGTTGTTTTTTACACGGGCCTGGGTCTTGCGTTGATTTGGCGACAACAATTGTTAAAGCGCTATCAGGCAGAATCAATGGCGGCTCAACAACGGACGTTAGAGCTTGAGGCGAAGGTTCGCGAGCGTACTGCGGAGTTAAGCGCATTGTCGCGGCAGATGGCTGAAATGCACGAAAAGCAAATTCGGAGTTTGGCGCAGGAATTGCACGACGGCGTTGGTCAAAACCTGACAGCAATAAACCTGAACCTCTCGCTATTGCGCGAACTGCTCCCTGAGAACTCTCCAGACGGCATGAAATTACGCCTTGCCGACACAAGCCAACTCGTCGAGGAAACCGTCGCACGGATGCGAAACGTCATGGCAGATTTTCTCCCACCTATGCTGGAGCATTACGGCTTGATCCCCGCGTTGGCATGGTACGGTGAGCAGTTTGCCCAACGGACCAACCTGCGAGTAAATGTCCACGATCGGAGAGCCAACGCGGACCGTTTGTCGGCGCAGGCGGAGGTTGGCTTGTTTCGCATCGTGCAGGAGGCACTAAGTAACGTGGCCAAATACGCGAATGCGACGAAGGTGGATATCGAGATTAGCGAGGATAAGGAGTGTTTGAGGATGACGATCAGCGACAACGGTGTTGGCTTTGATCCGCAGGGCCTTTCCACCGAAATGTCACATTGGGGACTTGCCATCATGCGCGAACGCGCCCGCGCCCTTGACGCTACACTCGAAGTCCAATCGGCTCCGAAGGCTGGCACAAAGATCATCCTGCGAATGGCGAAACAGACATGATCAACGTCTATCTCGTTGACGATCAGCGGATTCTGCGAGACGGTTTGCGCGCCCTGTTGGAACTTCACAAGGATATTTGCGTGGTAGGCGAATCTGCCGATGGTCGCTCGGCACTGGACGGGATTATTTTGGCCCAACCCGACGTTGTTCTCATGGATATCACAATGCCCGAATTGAACGGGGTTGACGCAACACAGGTCCTGACTCAAAAAGCGCCGCAAATCAAAGTAATTATTCTCTCCGTCCATTCCGACTCAGAACACGTGCATCGCGCATTGCAAGCCGGGGCAACAGGTTACCTGCTAAAAGAATCTGCAGGAGAGGAAGTGGTCGAGGCAGTGCGCGCCGTGAAAGAAAGCCGGCGCTATATCAGCCCAAAGATCGCAGACAACCTGACGTTGCGCCACGACAAGCGCAGTCCCTTCGAATCGCTCAGCTCGCGCGAGCGTGAAGTCTTGCAACTCACCGTCTCGGGCGCAACCAGCGCCGTGATTGCCCGGAAGTTAAATCTCTCCCCAAAAACAGTGGAGACCTATCGAAGCCGCATCATGGAAAAATTGGGCGCGCAAAACCTGCCCGAACTGGTTCGCCTCGCAATAAAGTACGGGCTGATACCGGGGGAGTAATACACACAGTTCCGCGGCCATATCAGGAATATTTCTTAATAGTCCGACTAGATACACATAGAACTGGCGGGTTTTAGAATCTTTTCCCCAACCTTACAGCCTTGATAATTCTTATCAAGGATTCCTGACAGACATAAGTGCCGCAATAGCCTAGAATGCAGGCATTACTATTGCGCGTATTCCAGGTGAACTTCGTCTGAAAGGAGATAACCATGTTCAGCAAAAAACGCGAAAAAGGACAAGCGTTGATCATAATTGTTTTCGCGATTGTGGCGTTGGTTGGTCTGACCGCCCTCTCGATTGATGGCGGCAACGCCTATTCTGACCGTCGCAATGCACAAAATGCGGCGGACACTTCCGTCTTGGCCGCCGCGCTGGCCAAGATCAAGAGTCAAAATTACAGCGACGCGGCCCTCGCTCGCGCCGCCAGCAATGGCTATGTTGATACTGATCCCACCGGCGGTTCTTCCTCATCGAGAGCCAACGTTGAGGTATATCGTTGTGATAATGCAAGTGCAAGTTGCAACCTCCCAAGCGGCGCAGATAAGACCCAATATATCCAAGTCATCATTACCTCGAACGTCAGGACCTATTTTGCGCCGGTAATTGGCGTTCGACAAATCACAAACAAGGTACAGGCAGTTGCATGGGCAAAGCCGGGCTATACCGGACCTTATTACGGCGGAGCCGCCATCGTGGGCCTTAAACAAACCGGCTGTGACGCGGTTGAATTCTCTGGTCATGCACAATTGCAAATCTGGAACGCTGGTATTTTTTCCAATTCGAGCGATTCGTGCGGCCTTGACATTCAAGGGAGCACAAACGTGCAGACCTATGATTCCGGAATCAATATGGTAGCGACCAGCTATACATTAAACGGAAATCCGACTGTGAACACGTATGGCTATGGGATTAACCCGAACCAGGCCCAGCAACCGTATCCGCCTCCGAATCTGCCCAACCCAACCTGCACAGGTACTGCCTATAAGGCCGGAAACTTGATGTATGCTGGCTCATACACAGGCACCTTTCCTCCCAGCGGCGTAACCGCCCTGCAATCCGGCGTGTATTGTATCAATGGAAGCTTCAAACTGAACGCGGGTCAAAACTTGAGTGGAAACAATGTGGTGATCGTCATGCAATCCGGCGACATCAATTGGAACGGTAGCGCTGAGTTACATCTCTCCGCTCCTACCACGGGTGACTTCGCTGGCCTCTTGATCTATGCCCCACTTTCCAACACCAGCACCATGCAGATTAACGGGAGCTCCAACTCAGAATTAACGGGTACAGTACTGATGCCTGCCGCGCCGATTGTGGTGAACGGAAACAACTCACAGCTCCAAAAGGTAAATTCCCAATTGATCGGCTACTCGGTGGAATTAAGCGGAAGTAGTGATACACAGATCGAAATGAATCCAACCAGTCAATTTCAGTTCAACCAACCGCCTACTGTCCAGCTTATACGATAGTTCAAATCATACATCGAAAACATCTATATTCGAGGGCGGCCGCTTTGAAAAGCGGCCGCCCTTTCTTTATTGTAGGGTAAAAATTGGTTATCCTTTCAAAATTGTGCAGGCATTTGCAGTCAGGGCGGATATAATATTAAAAATATTTTTCTTTCTTATTCAGGAGGATTCATTCTTATGTTGACCAAAAAATCTGAAAGAGGCCAGGCGTTGATCCTGATCGTCTTTGGGATTATTGCCCTGGTGGGGATGACGGCGCTATCCATTGATGGGGGCAATGCCTACGCTGACCGCCGCAATGCCCAGAATGCGGCGGACACCACTGCCTTTGCGGCGGCACTGGCAAAACTAAACAACCAGAGCTTAACCAACGCGGGCTTGAGTCGCGCCGCCAGCAATGGTTATGTGGATACGGACGCTACCAGTGGCTCCTCGTCTACAAAGGCTAATGTCGAAATCTACAATCCGCCCATCAGCGGGCCATACGCTGGAAATAGTGATTATATCCAAGTCATCATTACTTCCAACGTCAAGACGTTCTTCGCGCCAGTAATAGGAATCCCTCAGGTGACCAATAAAGTGGAGGCAATCGCCAGAGCCAAACCGGGCGTCAGCGGGCCTTACTACAATGGCAATGCCATTGTGGGGCTTAAGCCAACCGGTTGCGATGCGGTTAAATTCTCCGGCAATTCACAACTCCAAATCTGGGGTGCGGGTATTTTTTCCAATTCCGACAGTACCTGCGGTTTGGATATTCAGGGAAGTACTAACATTCAAACCTACGATCAGGGAATCGGCATGGTGGCGACGGGATACACCAAGAATGGCAACCCGCAGATTAACACCTATGGCCACGGCATCAATGGCAATCAAGGGCAACAGCCTTACCCGCCTCCCAGCCTTCCCAACCCCACCTGCACGGGCACGGCGACAAAGACTGGAAACATGATGACTGCCGGCACGTATACCGGGACCTTCCCGCCCAGTGGCGTGACCACGCTTCAATCCGGTGTCTATTGCATCAATGGAACTTTTAAAATGAATGCAAATGACAAGTTGTCCGGCTCCAATGTGGTGATTGTCATGCAATCGGGCGGCATTGACTGGAACGGCAGTTCCGAGATTAAAATCTCAGCGCCCAGTGATCCCAGTTCTCCCTTTTACGGCCTTCTGATTTATTCTCCGATTTCCAACACCAATACGATGAAGATCAATGGAAATTCCAACTCCACACTCACTGGAACAGTCCTGATGCCGGGCGCGGCGATTGTCGTAAATGGAAACAATTCTCAACTTCAAAAAGCGAACTCCCAACTGATCGGTTATACGGTGGAATTGAGCGGAACCAGCGACACACAAATCGAAATGAACCCAACGAGCCAGTATCAATTCACTCAGGCCCCACAGATTGAGTTAACAAAATAAGTTCAAACTTTTTTTCAAACAAAGGCGACCTAAGATGGGTCGCCTTTGTTTTTATGGTGTGGGTGTTGCCGATGGAGTAAAGGTCGGCGTGGGAGGCGGATAGAAGATTTGCAAACCAGAAAGGTTGTATCCGGGATCAAATTGCAAATAACTATCCTGGATCCAACACGGATCATGATAGATCGGGTTACGGACCACCCACCAGCCCGCAAGACTGCCGCGCCCCAGCAATTCGACACGCGTCCCCTTTTTGATGGCGCTGACTACTTCATAAACGTTTCCGGGACCGACCCAGCAAAGCGCATCGGCCACTACGAGCGGATTTTGTGGGGTGGGCGCAATCATCGTCGGAAGGCCGGTCGCAGGTAGAGTCGGAGTTGCTGTGTCCGTTGGCGGCGGTGCTGTCGGCGGGATGACCGCGTTCGTTTGCATCACTGACAGTGTTGCCGCGACAGACGTAGCCAGAAAATCCGAATTCGGTTTTGGCGCGCCTGGCAAATTACAAGCAGAAAAGAGAAGCGGGACAACGAGGGCGATCGCGAGGCGGAAGTATGAGATGCGCATAAGACCTCCTGAAAATTCATTTTTTACTTTACCACAAAAATAGTGGTATCCTTCGCCTGCGAAACTTTCAGGCTTGAAGGGTGTTTCGCACTAACAAGAAAGGAAATACCCATGTCAACTACCGAATCAAAAAGATTATCTTTCTTCGATGAGGCAGGCGTCGAGAAAGGCGTTATCCAGGTCGCCAACGGCGTGCCGTTCGGCCTGATGCGCGTGAACAATTCAAGGGTCGGGATAGGAGGCGCTTACGGAACATGGGGAGAAAGTTACGACAATCAAGCCTTGCCCGCTCTGCTCGAACAACGGCTGGGAGGTCCGATTTCAAAAGAAGAACAACTCAATCTGGCTGAATTGGGATTTGTCAACCGGCACCACATCCCCATGCTTTCCAAAGAACAGAATGTGCAGATCGAAGTCGAGGTTGGCGCGCGCTTCCTGCGCGAGGCCGCTCGAGCCTGCGGCTGGGAACCGTCTGAAGTGGAAGCGATATTAATCGGCATGAGCGCCCCTGTCACGGAGGACTACCTTGACCGGATTGCTCACGCGGCGGGTATCCCCGACCGTGCGTTGAAAGTCGCTGTTCACAAAGCCTGCGACGGATCAACCAGCAGTTTGCATCTGGCCTTGAATCCTGACCTGCCCGAGAACGCACGACTTTCTCAGAACATCGCTGAATCAGTGTATGGCAAAAAAGTGCTGGTGGGAGGCATCGAGGGATTGAGCCGCTTCATGAATACATCGCATGATGCAAACGCCCTGCAGTTGTTTGGCAATGCGGCGGGCGTAATTGGAATCATTCCCGGTCAGACGATGAAATTCCTGGCGGGCAGTTCTCGCGAAGTCTATGATGAAGAGGGCGTTCTGCAAGTTCAAATGTATTATCCGCATTCGCCCCAAAATCAAAGCGGCACAAACGTTGATGTAACGCAAGCGAGCGCTACGAACATTCGCATCGCGGGTTTGATGCACGAGCCAAGCAACGGTTCATCTATCGTCATGGCAGGACCGATGGGTATGGTCAAACTCTTCGTGCGCACCGGCGTGCAGGTTGTGCTGGACGCATACCGCGCCTATCAGGAAAAACTTCAGCAAGTGGGCGAGTCCGGAAAGTCGCTGGCGGTCGCCATCGTTCATCACGCCAACTACAAGATCAACAAACTGAAAGAAAAACATTTGCAGAATGAGGGCATTTCTCTCCCGATGCCCTGGCTGTTGAGCGAATTTGGAAACGTCAGCGCGGCCTCCAACATGATCGCATTCCTCCGCAAACTCCCGGACCTGATGCCGGGCGACCACATCCTGATTGACGGCTTTGGCGCCGGAACCTACTACGATACCCTGACCGCCGAACTCGGCGGATAAATCATTTCACGACGAACACACAAGCTGGAGCGCCCCCGCGCTCCAGTTTTGCTATCTGTTGGACATCTTCTCCTCCAAGAGAAGACACAAGCATCGCCGCGTCCATTCGACATAACTCCGGGTGCTTCTCGATGATCGCCGCGTAGGGGCAATGAGCAAACAGGACGCGCGGTCCCTCCACGCCGGCTTCCCAATGCGATTGATAATGAAACTCATTCAACTTCGCGATCACCCAAGCCAGCCGCTTCGCAATCGGGACCTGTGAACTGATTTGCCCAATTTTGCTGACCAACGCCTTCGCCAGCGCCCGCAATGCAACCTCGCGTTTGGCGGGAGCGAGATTGCTCAGCCATTCATTCAGCATTGCATCGCTCAGCAATGCCAGATTATCACCAAGCAAACTTTCAGAAAGCCGATAGAACTTAACCGGTCTGCCGCGCCCCTCTTTTTTTATTTCTTCAGCCATTACAATCCGCCCATCCGATAAAAGCACAGAGAGGTGATGCCGCACATTCGCCGCGGACATGTTTAGGGCGCGGCCAATTTGAACCGCCGAGGCAGAGCGTTGTTTTTTGAGGTAAGCAAGCACTTTCTGACGGGCAGTTGTCACAGGCATGACGTGATTATACTCCTAGTTTCATTTTTGCAAAAATATCTTTGCATAATTCAATTGACTTTGGAATCCATCGTGCTATAATCCAGCCTGTTTGCGACAGAAATACAACAAGCCAAAATCTTTAGAGGAAGTTCATGGAATTCCAGAACTACATCGGCGGAAAATGGGTCAAGGGACGGGGCGGCAAGACCTTCGACGCAATCAACCCGGCTAATGAAGAAGTCATTGCCCAAATCCATGCGGCCGATGTGGCTGATGTGGAAGCTGCCGTTCAGGCCGCAACCGACGCGTTCGAATCCTGGCGGCTCACGCCCGCTCCTCTGCGCGGTGAATTGCTCTTTAAAATTGGTGATTTATTAAAACAGAAGAAAGAAGAACTTGCCCGCCTGCTCACGCAGGATATGGGCAAAGTCATCGCGGAAGCGCGCGGCGATGTGCAGGAAGCAATTGACATGGCTTACTTCATGGGCGGCGAGGGACGTCGTCTGCTCGGTTATACCGCCCCCGTGGAAATGCCAAATAAATTTGGAATGGCCGTGCGCGATCCATCCGGCGTGGCCGGAATCATCACGCCTTGGAATTTTCCTATCGCCGTTCCGTCGTGGAAAATTTTTCCGGCATTGGTCGCGGGCAATACCATCATCTGGAAACCCTCGCCCGAGACACCTGCCATCTCCGCCGCGTTCGTCAAAGTGTTTGAAGAGGCCGGCCTGCCCGCGGGTGTGTTCAACCTTTTGCTCGCGCCCGGCGCGGACGTGGGCAAGGCCCTCGTGGATCACCCCGGCGTGCGCGTGCTTTCGTTCACCGGCTCGACCGCGACCGGCCGCGCCATCGCGGAAGCCGCGGGACGGCTCAACAAAAAAGTTTCGCTAGAGATGGGCGGCAAAAATGCCATCATTGTTTTGGACGATGCCCATCTCGAACTCGTGACCGACGCGACCCTGTGGGCCGCGTTCGGGACGACCGGTCAGCGGTGCACCGCGGCCAGCAGACTTATCGTCCAAAAAGGGATTGCGCCCAAACTCAAAGAAGCGCTTCTGGCGCGGACCAGGAAACTGACCCTCGGTAACGGGCTTGATCCAAACGTGGAAGTTGGTCCCGTCATCAACAAGACTGCGCTGGAGCGAATTCACAACTTCGTGCAGATTGGACAAAAGGAAGGCGCGCGGGCGTTGGTTGGCGCGTCGGTCGCGGACGTAAACGGGAAAGGCTTTTTCTACACACCCACTTTATTTGACGGAGTCCGGCCCGGGTCCACGCTGGAGGCGGAAGAGATTTTCGGTCCAGTGCTTTCGATCATCGAAGTCAATACGCTCGAAGAAGCCATTCAAGTCAACAATCGCTCAAAGTATGGACTCTCGACTTCGATCTTCACGCAGGATGTCAACCGCGCCTTCACTGCCATGCGCGATATTTTTACCGGGCTGGTTTACATCAATCACGGCACCACCGGCGCAGAGATTCAATTTCCGTTTGGCGGCGTGCGCGGCACCGGCAACGGCCACCGCGAAGCCGGACAGGCCGCGTTGGAATTGTTCACCGAATGGAAATCCATTTATGTGGATTATTCCGGCAAACTGCAACGCGCGCAGATTGACAATCGAGAAGAATGACCCTCAATTGGGAAACTTCGTACGCCATCGCTTTAGAGTTGAAACGTCTGCATCCAGATATAAACATCGCAGATGTGACCTTGCAACAAATTTATGACTGGACGTTGAAACTTCAGGAATTCGAGGATGATCCCGCTCTTTGCAACGACGACATCCTTTCAGCAATCTATCAAGAATGGTTTGAGGAGTTGATCCATGACAGATAACAAAGAGTTAAACTCTCCGGGTTACGAAATTCCGGATGACCTGGCTCACGCGGTCAGCATCACGACGATTGACCGCCTCTACAATTGGGGACGCCGCTCATCGGTCTGGCCGCTGATGTTCGGGCTGGCATGTTGCGCCATCGAAATGATCGCGGCGCAAGCCTCCCGCTACGACCTCGCCCGCTTCGGAATGGAAGTCATGCGTCCCAGCCCGCGTCAAAGCGATTTGATGATCGTGGCCGGAACCGTCACCAAGAAAATGGTGCCGAGCATCGTGCGCCTGTACAACCAGATGCCGGAACCGAAATACGTGATGGCAATGGGCGCGTGCGCTTCAGGCGGCGGGCCTTTCAAGGAGGGCTACAACGTGGTAGCAGGCGTGGACAAATTCATTCCGGTAGATGTCTATGTTCCGGGTTGCCCTCCCACCCCCCAGGCGCTGATCGCGGGGTTGATCAAACTGCAAGAGAAGATTGATAAACAGTCCATCCGCAAAGTCCGCTGGTATCGCAAAGGCGCAGACACGGTTCAGATCCCGGTCCCCGTTCTCGGTCCAGACATCATGGACCCGCGCCGTTACGATGAGATCAAACGACTCGCTTCGCGCGCCGTCCCCGCAGGGGAGAAACCTGCTGAAGCCGTTGAGGCGACATCGTCCCCAGCGGAAGAGGCATAGGAGTCAACATGGCTACCCTCGTTCACACTGAGACCCTTGACCTTGCGGCGCGTTTTCCCGGCGCCGTCACCGCTGATACCCGTCCCGGCTACAGCGGCTGGATCGTCAACAAAGAGAACTTGGTTGAAGTCGCGACAACTTTGCGCGATGAATTCGGCTTCGATCTGCTTTCACACGTCACCGGCGTGGACTATTTCCCCGACAAAATGGAAGTCGTTTACAACGCGTATCGAACCACCGGCGGGCCCGGAATTTTCTTCAAAGTCCAGGTGCCGCGCGTGGACCCGATTGAAGTCCCATCCGTTACTCCCATTTGGCCCGGTGCGGAATTTCAAGAACGCGAGATTTTCGATCTGTACGGCATCAAATTTACAAACCATCCCGACCTGCGCCGCATCCTGATGTGGGAAGGATTCGATGGCCATCCGTTGCGCAAGGATTGGCACGAGCCTTTCTACGAAGAAGATAACAAACCGTTCAAGAGCCGCTGGCCGGACGGCAAATTCCTCAGCGCCGAAGATAAAAATCCGTACAAAGATAATCTGCGATTCCCGCAAGGCTTTGATCCTGAAAAGATAACGTTCGATGGCGAAGCGGCGTTGTATGGCGCGTTGGCAAAATATCAGACCACGGATAAAAACGGCCTCAAAACGGATCATGTAATTGTCAACATGGGCCCCCAACATCCCTCCACACACGGCGTATTCCGCGCCGCGGTAGTGCTGGATGGCGAAACTGTCATCGGCCTCAAGCCTGTGATGGGTTACCTGCATCGCAATCACGAAAAGATCGGCGAGCGCAACACTTTCCTCCAGAACATGCCCTTCACCGACCGCTTGGATTACTTCAATTCGATGAGCAACAACTGGGGCTATTCGCTGGCCGTCGAAAAACTCATGGGCGTCAAACCGCCCGAGCGCGCCGAATATTTGCGCGTGATCATGGCGGAACTCAGCCGCATTCAGAACCACTTGATTCTGATCGGCATGTTGCTCAACGACCTCGGCACGTTCTTCACACCCGCGCTGTATGCCTTTGAGGAACGCGAATTGATTCTCGACATTTTCGAAGCGACCTCCGGCACACGCATGATGTGCAACTATCACCGCTTCGGCGGCGTCGCGCGGGACCTTCCGGCGGGCGTCTTCGAGAAAATCCGCGATCTCGTCGAGGACCGCATCCCGCGCAAAGCGGATGAGTTCGATCGCTTCCTGACGGAGAACGAGGTGTTGGTCTCGCGCATGAAGGGCGTCAAAGTGATCAACGGCGAGGACGCGATCAACTATTCGATCACGGGGCCGGTCCTGCGCGCTGCGGGAATTCCATACGATGTCCGCCGCGCCCAACCTTATGGCATCTACGACCGCTTCGATTTCGATGTAGCCCTGCGTCACAATGGCGACCTGTATGATAACTATCTCATCCGTCTCGACGAGATTCGCCAATCGGTCCGCATTTTGCAACAGGCGCTCAAGCAAATGCCCGAAGGTCCGGTGATGACCGGCAAGCCGCAGTATCAGGTGCGCGTCCCGGCAGGCGAATCCTACGGCCGCATCGAAGCGCCGAAGGGCGAACTCGGCTTCTACATCATTTCCACCGGCAAGCCAAACCCATGGCGCTACCACGTGCGCGCCCCATCCTTCATCAACATCACCGCGCTGGAGAAGATGTGCGTTGGACAGAAGATCGCGGATTTTGTGGCGATCCTCGGCGTGATTGACATCGTGCTCGGCGAACTCGACCGGTAGAATACGGAGAATAGATTATGTATGGCAAAGGAATACTCAAAGGTCTCGGCGTAACGCTCAAACGTTTCGTTGATACTTATCTTGATGACATCGCCTGGTGGGGACGCCGCTACTACAATGATGAGGGCATTGCCCATCGTTCCAGCGCAAAAGGACGCGGCATCTTCACCGTGCAGTATCCCGAAGAAAAATTGCCGGTGCCGGAAGAATTCCGTTATGTGCCGTTTCTGGTTTACGATGAAGGCGCAGATGGAAAGAAGGAAATTCGCTGTACATCCTGCGGGATTTGTGCAAAAGTCTGCCCGCCGCAGTGCATTTGGATCGTTCGCTCCAACGACCCTCAAACAGGCCGCCCCATCCCGGAGCCGACCGAATTCTTTATTGACGCGGACATCTGCATGAACTGCGGCTTCTGCGCGGAATATTGTCCGTTCGATGCGATCATCATGGACCATGATTATGAGATCGCCTCGTACAAGCGCAATGTATTCAATATGGAGCAGTTGCTCAAACCCGCTTCATACTACAAAAGCATCCGCCCGTTGAACTACGCACGCAACGAAGAAGAACGCAAAGCCAAGGAAGCGGCAAAAGCCGCGAAAGCCGAAGCCGCGAGTTAACAACCATCGCGCTGAGCGGAGCGAAGCGCAGTCGAAGGGCGCTTCGACTACAGGCTTCGCCTTCCGCTTAGCGCGAAATATTATTCGGTAAAAAATAATGGCAGATAAACTTACAAAAGAATCCATCCTCGCCGCGCTCAGCAAAGTGCAGGAGCCGGAACTTCACCAGGACCTCGTCACGCTGAACATGATCCGCAATTTGGAGATCAGCGGAGACAAGGTCTCATTCGTGGTGATGCTGACCACGCCGGCCTGTCCGTTACGCGGGCAAATCGAAAAAGAGGCGCGGCAGGCCGTTTTAGCGGTGCCCGGCGTAAAGTCCGTGGAGATGCGGCTGGAGTCGGATGTGCCCAACGATGGCCGCATGCGCGGGCTGGTCAATATGCCGATCCGCAACGCCATCGCAGTCGGCTCAGGCAAAGGCGGAGTCGGCAAGTCCACGATCGCGGTCAACATCGCGGTGGCGCTGGCGAAGAGCGGCGCGCGCGTCGGCCTGATGGACGCGGACATTTACGGCCCGAACACGCCCACCATGCTCGGCGTTGAAAAACTCCCGCCGCCCGTTGGCAACAAACTTGTCCCCGCGCAAGCCTATGGACTCAAGATGATTTCGATGGGCCTGCTGGTGAAGCCGGGACAGCCGCTGATTTGGCGCGGCCCGATGTTGAACTCGGCGATTCGACAATTTCTCGGCGACGTGGAATGGGGCGAACTCGATTATCTCATCGTGGACCTGCCGCCGGGCACCGGCGACGCGGCTCTGTCTTTGGCCCAGGCCCTGCCCCTCAGCGGCGCGATCATTGTGACTCTGCCGCAATTGGTTTCGCTCGAAGACGCCAGCCGCGGACTGCAAATGTTCCGCACACTGGAAGTGCCGATTTTGGGTGTGATCGAAAACATGTCATATCTCGATCTGCCCGATGGCACGCGCATGGACATCTTCGGTTCCGGCGGCGGTGAGCAACTGGCGCAAGCCACACAGACTCCGTTCCTCGGCAAAATTCCAATTGACCAAAACGTGCGAATCGGTGGCGACAGCGGCAAGCCCGTCGTTGTATCGCACCCCGATTCGCCGGTGGCTCTCGCGCTAACAGAGATCGCTCAAAAAGTCGCCGCGCAGATTTCCATCGCCGCGTTGGGCGGGAAGAACGAATTGCCGATCAATATTGTTGAGTGAGGAGAAGAGAGAGAATAGAAAGTAGTAAGACCTGATGGATGAAAGTCTGTCAGGTCTTGTGTTTTCCCTGGTCTCTACTCCCCGCTCTCTCCTCTACGGTATAATTGCCTCCATGCAACCCACTATTATCGGTGTACGTTTTACCAAAATCGGAAAAATTTACCACTTCGACTCCCGCGCTGTCCCGGATGCAAAAACGGGCGAGCATGTCATCGTGGATACTGCACGCGGCAAACATCTCGGCGAAGTCGTTCAAATCCTAAAGGAAGCGCCTCCCCAGCCCGAGGGTGGATGGAAAGCCGTGGAACGCCGCGCCACCCCGCGCGACCTTTTGCTCCAACAGTCCTGGCAATCCAAACAGACCGAAGCCATGATCAACTGCCGCGCCCGCGCCGCCGAGTTGAAACTCGAAGGCGTCAAGATCGTCGCGGCAGAGTATAACTACGACGGTTCGCGCCTGGCTTTTCTGTTCAACACGGAGACCGATGACAAGCCCGATCTCAAATCGTTGAAAAAAGACATGCAGGCGTTGTATCCCACCTCGCAAGTGGAGATGCGACAGATCGGTCCGCGCGATGTGGCGAAACTCCTTGGCGGCATGGGCGCCTGCGGACTTGAAACGCGCTGTTGTTCCAAATTCCTGACCGATTTCAGTCCCATCTCGATCAAGATGGCAAAAGAGCAAGGCATCTCGCTCACGCCCAATGAAATCACCGGCATGTGCGGACGCCTGCGTTGCTGTCTCATTTACGAATACGAGCAATACGTCGAGGCGCGCAAGCAATTGCCGAAACGCAACAAACGCGTGGTCACACCCAAAGGCGAGGGCAAAGTTGTGGACGTTTTGCCCATGACGAATAAAGTGGTCGTGGCCATCGAGACGGAAGAGCGCGCGCAATGGTTTACTTTCGATCGCGAAGAAATCCAGCCGTGGGATGAACTCGAAGCTCTGCGACGTAAATCCGAAGCGCCGTGTGATCGTCACGAAGGCGGCGGATGCACGTGCGGAAAAGCCCGTAAAGTCAATTAGCCTTACGAATTACGCATCGCGCATTATCGTTACATAATCTGTAATTCGCGAAGAACATGACTCTCCAACCTGAAAACTGGGAAGACACCAAGAACATCCTCGTCGTTCTTGCACATCCCGACGACCCTGAATTTTTCTGCGGCGCAACTCTCGCGCGCTGGGCCAAAGCCGGACACACGATCAATTATTATTTGCTGACCTGCGGCGATAAAGGGTTCAACGACTCAACCGCTGCTGATATGACCACCGACGAACTATGCCGCATTCGGCACGATGAACAGCGCGCCGCGGCAGATGTGATCGGTGTGAAGGCCGTTCATTTCCTGGACCGTCCGGACGGATACCTCGTCCCAGACCTCGATCTACGCCGCGAGATCGTCCGCGTGATTCGCAAGATGAAGCCGGACATTCTCGTCACTTGTGATCCCCAAAATTTATTCGCCAGTTACGGACTCAACCACCCCGATCATCGCGCCGCGGGTCAGGTTGTGCTTGACGCCGTTTTCCCCGCCGCGGGCAGTCCGGTCTTCTTTCCCGAATTGCTCGCCGAAGGCTACCAGCCGCACATGCCGAAAGAAATCTGGTGCTCGCTGACCAGCCAGCCGAATACCACTCTGGATGTGACTGAAACCTGGCCGATTAAACTTCAGGCCTTGCTGAATCATAAAACGCAGATCGGCGACGTGGAGAAATTCAAAGAGCGCATGAAGTCTCGCCACACCGAAGACAGCACGGACGAGAACCCTCGCTACGAAGAAAAATTCCGCGTGGTGAAGTACACATAATGTCATTGCGAGGAGGGCGCTTTTCCCGACGAAGCAATCTCTGCCAAACAGAAACGAGATTGCTTCGGGCAGAAGTGCACTGCCCTCGCAATGACGTCGTAATCATGAACATCCTCAACCTCGGATATCGTTCAACCAATTATTACGCGCTGGACATCAAAAACGGCAAATTGCTGATTGACTGTGGCTGGCCGGGAATGTTTCCCGAATTCCTTGCAGTATTCAAGCGCAAAGGTGTCGCGCCGGAAGAAATCCGCTACATCCTCGTCACGCACTTTCACATGGACCATGCCGGAGCCGTTCAAGAATTAAAAGAACGCGGCGCAAAACTGATCTTGATGGAAAGTCAGATCGGTTTTCCGCAGGCGATGGCAGATTTTCTGAGACCGAAAAATCTCGGTTTTACCGAGATCAGCGAGGGAGGAAATCTGTTGTTGAAATTTTCTGAAAGCAGAGAGTTCCTTGCAGGCCTCGGACTCTCAGGCGAGATCATCCCAACCCCCGGCCACAGCGACGATCATGTCACATTGATTCTGGATGAGGGGCTTGCTTTCACTGGCGACCTGCCGCCGCGCTTTCTTGTCACAGAGAAAGACCATGTGACGAAAGAAAGTTGGGATAGAATCTACCGGCACAAGATCATAAAGATATTTCCCGCACACGGAAACGGACAATTCAACCCGGAGGAAGCATGACTGACTTTTTACAGGAAGCCAAATCGCTTTTTACCTACACACAATCCATGCGCCGCGACTTTCACATCCACCCCGAACTCGGCTTTCACGAGGTCCGCACGGGCGGAATTGTGGCCAAGGAACTTGAGTCGCTCGGCCTCGAGGTCACAAAAGGAGTCGGGAAGACCGGCGTGGTCGGTCTGCTCGAAGGATCAAAGCCCGGCCCAACCATCCTCCTCCGCTTCGACATGGACGCGCTCCCCATCGTGGAGGACACAGGCGCAGAATACGCTTCAGAGAATCACGGAGTGATGCACGCCTGCGGACACGACGGCCACACGGCCATGGGACTCACAGTCGCGAAAATCCTCCACAAACATCGCAACGAACTCGCGGGCACGATCAAGTTCTGTTTCCAGCCCTCCGAGGAAGGCTATAATGGCGAAGAGATGGGCGGCGCGCAAATGATGATCCGCGATGGCGTGCTGGATGGCCCGAAAGTAGATCATACACTTTCGATGCACCTTTGGAATGAAAAGCCTGTAGGCTGGGTTGGCGTGGCAAAAGGTCCGGTGATGGCCGGCGCGGAACAATTCACGATCAAACTAATTGGCAAAGGCGGGCACGGCGCGGCGCCCTACACGACAATTGACCCAATCATGACTGCGGCTCACATCATCACCGCCCTTCAAACCATTGTATCGCGCAATGTCGCGCCGTTACAGTCTGCGGTGGTCAGCGTGACGACAGTTCATTCGGGCACCGCGTTCAACGTCATCCCGCAGGAGGCGGAGTTGACGGGTACGATCCGCACCTTCGATTTGGACGTCCGCAAAAAGGTCCTGGAACGATTCGATCAAATCGTACGCGGCGTCGCGGAAACAATGGGATGCAAGGTCGAGATCAACATGCAACGCGTCACGCCCGCGGTCATCAACAATGACGAGGTCGCGGCCAGTGTCCAGCGCACCGCGCGGGACCTCCTGCCTGATTCCCAACTTGATACCTCGTCCTATCTGACGATGGGCGCGGAAGACATGGCTTTCATGCAGGAAAAAGTTCCGGGATGTTATTTTTTCATCGGCTCGAACAACAAAGAGAAGCATCTCGATTACGGTCATCATCACCCGAAATTCGATTTCGATGAAGAAGCGTTGATACGCGGCTCGGCGCTCATGGCCGCCGCGGCCGCGGATATGTTGAAATAGAAGCCCCGCAGAGGCACAGCGACGCTGTGCCTCTGCTACAATATTAACGCCACGATCCTCACCAACAACGACGCGGCCAACGCGACCACAATCGTCAGCGCGGCGATGACCAGCATGGCGCGCGTTCCAAGTTCGCGGCGTAGCGCGGCCAGCGTGGCAAGGCACGGAATGTAGAACATCACAAAGGTCGCGTACACGACCATTTGGGTTATGGTCAGCATGGAGGCAAAATTCGTACTCCCCAGGGCCTGACTTAACATCACCAGCGACAATTCCTTGCGCAAGATTCCAAAAATCAGCGGCACACCCACTTTGGAGGGCAGGCCGAGCATCCACGTGATCGGGCGAACCAATAAATCGAAGATGCCAGCCACATGAAAGAAATTTAGCGTGGCCAGCACTGCGCTTCCCACAATCAGCGCAGGCCAGGCCTCAACGATAAACTCGCGTACGCGGAACCAGACTTTGCTGGTCACGTTTTTGAGCGTGGGCACGCGATAGGTCGGCATTTCGAGGATCAAGCCGGGCGTGTCTTCCGGCATAAGTTTCGACAGGACGCGCCCGACCAAAGCAATCACAACCAGGTTGAAAAGATACAAAACAAACGCGGCCACCGGTCCAAGATAGAACGCAACCAAGCCAAACACGACAGCCAACCGCGCCGCGCAAGGGACAAGAGTCGCCAACGCCGCGGCCAGATAACGGTCGCGCGGCTCCTCGAGCGTGCGCGTGGACATCACCGCCGGAACATTGCATCCGTAACCGAGAATAAACGGTACGATGGCTTTGCCATGCAAGCCAATGCGATGCATGAGAGCGTCCATCATGAACGCCACGCGCGGCAGATAACCAATATCTTCCAATAATCCAAGCCCAAACAGAAAAGGTGTCAGATACGGCAGAACAATCGCCACGCCCGCCGCGACGCCCTGCATGATGCCCAGCAGAATTTCAAATAGAAACGATCCTTTGGCAAGCGGCGCGAGCAGGGATTTCGTCAGCGCGTCGAAAAACGCCAGCACGGGCGGCTCAACCAATTTCCCGATCCCATAGACAGCCTGAAAAAACAAATATAAGACGAGCAGGAGAATCGCATATCCCCAAACGGGATGAAGCAGAACATCGTCGAGTTGATCGCGCCAGGTGAGGCGGCGTTCGCCGCGCGTCACAAAGCGATTCGCAAGCGCGCCAGCCAGTAAATGCCGTTGCGCGGCATCGGAGTTCGGCTCGATATTCTTTCTATGTCCATTCTTCGACCTTCCCAACTCCAGCGCTTTCAAAAACAATTGCTTCACGCCGCGCCCCTTGCTTGCGATCAATGGCATGACTGGGATGCCAAGTTCACATGACAGCCCTTCCCCGTCAATCCGCAGACCCGAACGCGCCGCGTCGTCCATCATGTTGAGAGACAGGATCAAAGGCTTGTTTAACAGAAGCAGTTCCAGGGTCAGATCAAGAGCCGAGGCCAGATGAGTCGAGTCTGCCACGTTGATGATCACATCCACATCGCGTGAGTTGAGGTAGCGCGCGGCTTCACGCTCGGCAGGGCTTAAACCGGCCAACGTGTATGCGCCGGGCAGATCCACCAACTCGATCACTTCACCACCCACGCGCACGCGACTCTCGGTATAAGTCACTGTAGTGCCACTGAAGTTGCCGGTCTCAGCTTTGTATCCCGCGACCTGATTGAAGAGCGTACTCTTGCCGCAATTAGGCTGGCCGATCAATGCGACTCGCATGACACTTCCTCCACTAAAACTTTTTTCGCCACGCGACGACCCAGCGCGAACGTGCGGCCATTGACCTCGATCAGCAACGGCCCGTCCAAAGGCGCGGATCGAATGACACGCAAGCAATCGCCTTTGAACAAACCATATTGACTCAACTTTAATTGAAGATTGCTCTCTTCAACCCCGATCACCTTTACAATTTTATTGAGTGGCGCGTCCGACAGCCGCATAAGGTCTCCGGTGCGGTTATAACTTGATGGACGCGCGAGAATAAGTGATAATCGTCCTCGCTCAAAGGTCTAAATATCGTGATTTTCGATAAAAATTAGGTAAAATATATCTGAGGCATGAATGAATAAAAACTTATTGACGCACCTGATTTTGTTGGCAAGTTTATTGCTGGCGGCCTGCGGAACCGGACAAAGCGTTCCGCCTCCCGCCTCGACTGGAAGCGGGCCCGCGTCAAATCCGCTTTCCTCTTCGCCTCGGCAAGCGACCGTCAATGAGATCAGCAACGAAGTCAGCGTTCGTTTGGGACAAAGCGCGGACTTTACAGCCGCGCAGAATGGCATGAAATTATCCGTCGGTGATTCAGTGAAGACAGGCGACAACAGCCGGGCTCGCGTCGATCTTCTATCAGATGGGACCATTGTGCGCGTTGGCCCGAATTCGCTGTACACAGTCACTGCGCTCGACATAGACCAAGACGGTAAATCGGCAACTCGCATAAAACTCGATTTCGGTCAGATCTGGGTCTTGCTGAAAGGCGGCAGTCTGCAAGTGGAAACGCCTTCGGGCGTCGCATCAGTGCGCGGGAGCTTGCTCGGTGTGAACTATGATCCCAACGCAAAGAAACTCCAAGCTTCCTGTCTTGAAGGACATTGTTCTTTGGAAAACGATCAAGGCGAGGTTGAATTGACCGATGGACAAGAATCAACCATCGAGGAAGATCAAGCGCCCTCCGATGCCGAGCAAATGAGCGAAGAGGAAATTCAACAATGGGTGAACGAGAACCCGGACGCGCAGGAATTCTTCGAGAACGGCTCGCCGGAGTGGTTGCCCAGCCCCGAACCCATCGAGGAGGAGATGCCCACAGATGAGCCTCCAACAGATGAAGCGTCGCCACCCGATGAGGCTCCAACCGACGAATCGCCTCCCGGCGGATAAGATGCGGATTTTCATTCTCCTCACCTTGCTCTTCTTAACAGCCTGCAGTTCGATCGCGCAGACTTCAACAACACTGCCCGTTGACGATGAAACGCCGGATGCATATTCACTCGCAACGGAAACGCCGATCATCGCTCCCACCTATGAGGGCTGTTATTATGTCTGGGCATATCACGCCCTGCCTGAAATTTCTGAAAAAGTGGACAAAGCCGTCAAAACTCTTCAACCCGAAGCATCGGGAAGCGCTCAGGCTTATGGCGAGGATTGCGTCTATGCGGACGGTCACACAGAATTCGGCGCAATGGAGACCGATTTTTATGTGACCGTCATGGTAAAAAACCTGAAAGACAAAAAGGAACTGGGCAATTGGCTGATTGCCGTAATGAAAACACTGGATGCGTTTCCGCGGGGCCTCGTGCCCGGCGGACAGGATGGGGTCGTGCAAATTACTTTCAAGATGAAAGAAGACCAGCGCATTTTCAATATTCACATTTCTGAGTACAAGAAATTGAATCCCGGGATGAACGGCGAAGAGGTCATGCAAGCGCTGTTTCCAGGCCAATAGAAAATCAAAATTTCACTTTCAAGCCCTGATCTGCCGCCAGCTCGCGGCGGATTTTTTGTCCTTGACAAGCCAAACATTTTATTATATATTTCATTTAGTTTTTACTAAACATTCTAAATTAACCACGATTTACACTGAGTGCGCCAGGTAGTCGAAGCGTAAACAAGGCAAAAACTATGACCAAAGAACTCACCCAAATCAAACAGGGCTTTACCGAGGGGCTGAGTCACATCAGCCACTTCTGGGGGCTCCCAAAAGGAGTCGGTGCGGTGTTTGCCATCTTGTATCTTTCCCCCACCCCGCTCTCCCTGGATGAACTTGTTGCGCAAAGTGGACACACCAAAGGCGCGGTCAGCACGAATGTGCGCGCCCTGGCCCGCATGGGACTGGTCCATCGCTCCACCAAACTGGGCGACCGCAAAGATTACTACGTGGCCGAGACGGATTTCTACAAGGCGATTCGTTCCATCCTCGGCGAACGGCAGAACCGCGAGTTCGACAACGCGGTGCGGTCCGTGCGGGAAACGCTCGAGAAACTGCGGGCCGCCAAAGGGTCCATGGAGGAGGCGGAACGGAAATTCCTGCTCGAACGGGTGCAGGCTTTACAGGATTTCTTCGACGCGATTGATACGTTGTCACGCGCCGTGGCAAAGTTGGACAGCTTGGGAACAACAACCGTCCAGAAAGTTTTATCCATCTTAAAGTAAGGAGTGAACATGAATATCATTGTTTCTTTTTTGACTGAGATTGCACTGACATTTCTGATTTGTTCCGCGATCATCGTTTCCTTCATCACCCTAGTTACGCCAAAGCCAAACAAGACAGAGACAAAATGAAAATTGCAGTCACCGGCTCATTTTCATATTCCGGCAAATACATCACGCAACGATTGTTGACGCGCGGCGAAGAGGTCGTCACGCTGACCGGGCATCCGAATCGCCCTGATCCTTTCAATGGACAAGTCAAAGCCTTTCCGCTGGACTTCAAGGATGAGCGCAGGCTGATCGAATCGCTCAAAGGCGCTGACGTTTTGGTCAACACCTACTGGGTGCGCTTCGATAAAGGCGCAAACACCCAGCCGCGTGCCGTCGAGAACACACGCAAACTTGTCAATGCCGCGCAGGCGGCGGGCGTGAAGCGGATGGTTCACATCAGCATCACCAACCCGTCAGCGGATTCCTCCCTGCCCTATTTCTGGGGCAAGGCCGCCAACGAAAAGGCGGTGATCGAATCGGGAATGTCATACGCAATCCTTCGCCCGACGGTGTTAGTCGGCGCGGAAGATATTCTGATCAACAACATCGCGTTCCTCATGCGGCGTTTCCCCGCCTTTGCCCTGCCCGGCGATGGTGGTTATAAACTGCAACCCGTCTGCGTCGAAGATGTGGCAGATTTGGCGGTGAAAGCCGTTTACGAAAAAGGGAATTCGATTATGGATGCCGTCGGCCCGGACATCTTCACGTTCAAAGAAATGGTGGAATTAATTGGAGAAAAGATCGGCGCGAAACGACCGTTGATTTTCCTGCCGCCGCGGCTGGTGCTTTGGGCGGCCCAATTCTTGAGTTTATTTTTAGGAGATGTCCTGCTCACGCCTGAAGAAGTGGACGGCTTGATGGCAAACCTGCTTGTATCAAAAGACCCGCCGACTTGCAAAACCCGCTTCGCAGATTGGCTGGAAGCGAACAAAGACCGCGTCGGCATGAAGTACGCGTCGGAATTGAAAAGGCATTATCAATGAATCAGGATGAAATTCTCAACTCAAAAATCATTTTGTTCGACGGGGTATGCAATTTATGTTCATGGTCTGTTTCTTTTGTCGTGAAGCGAGACAAAAACAGGATTTATAAATTTGCCTGGGCGCAATCCGACGCGGGAAAAGAGCTCTTGAAATGGTGCAAATTGCCTGAAAATTTCCTCGACACGGTAGTCTATATTGAGCATGGAACACCGTATTACAAATCAAAAGCCGCGCTAAAAATCGCGAGCAGGTTGTCCATGCCGTGGCCGATCCTCTCGCGGATCGGATTGGTGTTGCCGGAAATGATCCTCGATTCGATCTATGACTGGATTGCAAGAAATCGCTACAAATGGTTCGGAAGGACGGATGTGTGTATGGTCTCGACCAAAGATTTACAGTCCAGATTCTTATAGCGATTTTGGCTGGGACCAATCCACGAATTCCATAATTGGATAAAAAACTCCCGATAGTGATCGTCGGGAGTTTTTTATCCTTCATGCAAATTTGTGTTTATTCGTGTACAAAATTAGTTCGCCGCCACCGTGCCGGGACAGCGCGGGTTATCAATACAGCCGTAGTACAGCTGGCCGGCCCGAGGTCCGGAACGATGCGTGCGAAGCACCATCATCTTTCCGCACACCGGGCACATAGGCACCGAGTCTTGCGAAATCTTCGCGGAGTGTCCGTTCTTCTTTGCTTTTGTAATCGCCAATTGGAAGAGTGAGATGATATCTGAAATCTCGTAATGTTCGCTGGACGGAATATGCACCAGCGGCAGGCCCGCGGCGAGAAACAAGTCTTCCATGAATTGATCGTTGGCGCGCGTCTCGCTTTTGGAAATCGGCTTGACGAGTTCGATGCCGATCTCCGGCTTCAGCGAACGTGGATTGCATAGCAGAAAGTCCACATGCTTGCGAAAGATTTTATTGAAGTAATGCACGTTTTCGTTCGGGCGCACGATCAGGAAAATGTCGTTCAGCGCAACCTTGGCAAAAACGATGTAGCGATCTCCCGCCATCTCTTTCAACGTTTGATACAGTGCGACCTCCGGCGTTGAAAGAAAGTGCTCACGCAAACGATACGGGAGCGACTTGTCTTGCGGTTGGATGGAAATTCCCAATTTGATGGATGAGCGATCCGCCATGCCCAAATTATACTGCTGATTAGTAATGACTTGTCATTCTGAACGACCGCTTCGACTGCGCTCAGCGCAGGCTCCGGAGTGAAGAATCCCGCCGCGAAGCGGCGAGACCCTTCGCTATGCTCAGGGTGACAAATTAGTTAATCTCCAGACTCGCCCCGCATCAATTTCAGGACCTCGGGCCGGAGCGCGGCGTTACAAGCCAGCGCCTCCCCGTGTGTGTGACCCTCCTCCCCGCTCCACGATCCGAAGTATCCACCCGCCTCGCGAAAGATAACCGGGAACGGACCGCAGTCCCAGACCTTCATGAACGGATCGAGCGCCACCTCGGCGCGGCCGGTGGCCACCGCCAAATACGCATACGCGTCTGACCAGCCGCGCATCATGTAAGCCGCGTCGGAGAGACGTTTCCACACCGAGAGATCGCGCTTCTCGAAGTTGTGGTACGTGGTGTAGCAGACACAAGCCTGCTTCATTGAGTCCACCTCCGAGACGTGGGCGCGGCGGCTATTCCACCATGCGCCGAGGCCGTCCGCCGCGCACAGCATTTCGTCCAGCGCCGGGAAGTAGGCCGCGCCGACTCGCACCACACCATCAATCTCCAATCCGATCAACACCGCGTACAGCGGCACGCCGCGCATGAAGGACTTGGTCCCGTCAATCGGGTCAATGATCCAGCGTATAGGCTCTTCTCCCTCACCCCTAACCCCTCTCCCGCTGAGAGAGGGAAACGATTCCCCAAACTCCTCGCCGATGATGGCATGGCCGGGATAGGCCTTCTCGATCTCGCCGCGAATGAATTCCTCCGCCGCCCGATCCGCGGCGGTGACAGGAGTGTCGTCCGCTTTGAAATCGGGGCGGCTGCCCGTGTTGAAATAGCCGAGCGTGATGCGGCCGGCACGGTAGGCGAGGGAGGTCGCAAAATCATAGTAGTGTCTAAGGTTCATTCAGTGCGGGAAGACCGAGAAACAAATGAAATTGAAAAATACTGCAAAAGCGACTATTATGCTAAAAAGAATTCCATATCCTTTTATTGCGGTTACGATAATTTGAGGCCAGTGCAAATCTTCGAGTGGCGTGAAAGTATAGTTCGCCTGCATCCCTGATTGTTGCTTTGCTAAAACCTCATAGGATTCCACTGGAAGAATCGGGAACCAAAACAGGCTGATCCACTTGGTAGCAATATAGCCATTCTGGGACGGTGTCTGGCCAAACAATTTCGTGCCAGATCCATTTATCATGAACATATCTTTTTGGTATCCTGCCAAAAACCAATTTACAACAACTGAAACAAAAACTGCTATTGGATACCACCATTCCAGTCCTGATAAAAACCCCCTTTCCCAACCGGGACAGAACATTAAATAATCAAAAATGGCCCCTAAAACGAGAAGCACTCCAACATAAGCCGTGATTGCCAAGAGAATTGCCGTGATAAATCGCATGTTTGCCTCCTTGCATATTTACCAACGCAGATAAGTTGATAAGTATTACTTTGTCAAGACTTCAATTAATTGTAATTCTTCGCCCTTAGAGTGTACAGCACCATCCAGCCACGCGGCGCGCAGGCGCCATAAAATCTTCTGATATTTCGGTCCCGGCTCGAGGCCGAGTTTCTTCAAGTCATGGCCGGTAGTGCGCGGCTTGACGTGCCGCCACTCGGAAATATATTTTTCCAATTTCTGCTTTGGTCTTCCGCGCGCGGCGAGAGAGACCGCGTAGACCGCGGGCAAGGGGATTTTGTCGAGATGCTCG
>JAJPIZ010000050.1 GCA_021324435.1 Anaerolineae bacterium | reverse complement strand
CCCTGATCCGACGGTTTGTAGAAATAAGTCCCGAGCAATCGCTTGGGTAAATATTGTTGCGGCGTGAAGTGTCCCTCGAACTCATGCGGATACGCATAATCCCTGCCATGGCCCATCGCGGCGGCGTCGCGGTTGCCATCTTGTAGATGACGCGGCACGGAGATTTGCCCCTCGTCTTCGATTTTCTTCATGGCCTTGAAATAGGAGCCCGCACTGTTTGATTTCGGCGCGGTGGCAAGATACAGAGTTGCCTCGACGATGGGATAAACTCCCTCAGGCAGACCAATGTAATCAAAGGCTTGCGCCGCGGAGGATGCCACGACGATTCCCATTGGGTCGGCCAGCCCGATATCTTCACCTGCTAAGATGATCAACCGTCGCAAAATGAAGCGCGGGTCTTCACCGGCGTACAACATCTTCGCCAGCCAATACAATGCGGCGTCCGGGTCGGAGCCGCGCACGGATTTGATGAACGCGCTGATCGTATCGTAATGCGCGTCGCCGTCTTTGTCGTAGAGAACCGCGCGGCGTTGAATCGACTCTTGCGCCACATCCAGCGTGATGTGGATGGTCCCGTCTTTATCAGGCGAGGTGGATTCAACGGCCAGTTCAATTGCGTTTAACGCGTTGCGCGCGTCGCCGCCGGCCACTTCGATTAAATGGGCGCGCGCCTCGGGGTCCAGACTGACGCGCTTGTTTCCGTAGCCGCGCTCTTTGTCTGCCAGCGCGCGGTCAATCAGAATTCCGGTCTCTTCCTGATTCAGACTTCGCAGTTGAAAAACGCGCGAGCGCGAAATCAGCGCGCCGATGACTTCAAAATATGGGTTCTCGGTCGTCGCGCCGATGAAGGTCACGGTTCCGTTCTCGACGTGCGGCAGGAGCGCGTCTTGCTGGGCTTTGTTCCAGCGATGGACTTCATCCACAAAAAGAATCGTGCGTTCGTTGTGAAGCCGTCTGCGCTCCAGCGCGGCCTCGACGACCTCGCGCAGTTCCGCCTTGCCCGCCAAAATGGCGGAGATGGTGACGAAATGACTCTTGGTGGTGTTGGCGATGACTTGTGCGAGGGTCGTTTTGCCTGTGCCGGGCGGTCCCCATAAAATGATGGACGAGAAAAGTTTATCGGCCTCGATGGCGCGCCGCAGAAGTTTGCCCTCGCCGATGATGTGTTCCTGCCCGATGTATTCATCCAGCGTGCGCGGCCGCATACGCGCCGCGAGCGGCGCTTCGGTTTTCATGCGTTCCTGCATGGCATGATCGAAAAGATCGGGCATATTGTGATTATAGCAGGTCAAAGTAAAAAGACCGGGCTCATGCGTAAACTTTGTGCAAAGCTACGAGAGCAACGATGTGCATTGGCGAAATGCACTTGAGATTGCTACGAAACTCAGCCATGCGGCGACATAGCACCGCTCAGATAATCTTTATAGACACCTTTGAAAGGCCATAAGTGATTTCGTACATCCGTCTACATGTCTTCCGCCGTATTCGTGTGTACTTCTCGCATACCGTCACCATCGTCATCACGAGCCCATTCATGTACTGCACGGCAAACGGCGGTATGTTCATGAATGTGTGATTGTACGATTGCCACTCATCGGTATAGCAAGTGGCTTCTTTCAATGTAAACCAATGAACTTGCGTTTCCAGTGTTTTTCGGTTGGTATGGTGAACCACACGCAAGCGGACTTGTCCGCTTTCCCGCCCCACAGTTCCAATGATGGGAGGCCGATCATTAGCGTAAATTCCGTGTCCGCGCTGCTTATTGGCTCGTTTTTTTTTTAGGCGGATCGTCTGGGTTGAAGTGACTTCCGCCTTTTTCCCCACATTCTGGAACATTTCGTCTGTTTCAGAGTGACAGTCGAGGAGTGCAGTTGTCGGTCGTTCGAGTTCGGTGTTGACCATGCGCCGTCGGGCGCATGGTCAACACCGTTTGTAACTCAATCGCAGTTCGGATGCCAGTTCACGTGTGGTCTCTCCTTTGCAAATGCCCCGCATCAGCAGAACCACTTGCATGGATGTCCATTGACTACCTTGAAAGACCGTTCCTGTGTGCAGGTTAAGAATTGTCCTGCACTCTTTACACCAAAGAACTTCCAGTTCGCTGGTTTGGGCACTGTCCAGGCCCTTTCGGCACGTGGGACATTTTAATCCATTTGGATGAAAATACTGTCGGAACCACTCAACATTGTTTTCGTAGTCAAGCAATTCTGTGATTGGAACTTCCATACCTGAAGTCTATCACTTCACGGCACTTCCTTTACACATAATCCTTGAACTTATTGATGAAAGGTAAAACGATCGTAGTACACGTCAAGGTAAACTTTGTCTTTATTATTCCAGCAATAACCGCCGCCAGACACATTGGTTTGTTGTTTAGGATCGTTTATCCAAGCATAGGCCCAATAACAAGATCCTCCGAGCGTTTGTGGTACCTGTGCTGATACATTTTGACCTCTTGGGATATTAGAAAACGATAAATAGCCACACTGGCCAAATTTATTCTTTGTACTGATGCCAATTGTCACTGTAATTAAGCCCTTAGTATTATTTCTGATCACTAAAAGAAATGTTGGCCCTGCCTGCGCGACGTCCATGGGCGCATTGCACGGATCGCCGGATGAACCACCAGAGGCGGGTGGAACAGTCGGTTGTGTTTGTGTAGATAATGTCGGTAACGGAATCGGCGTGGGGCTGGGGAGCGGTGTGTCTGTGGGAATCGGCGTAGGCGGAATCGGAGTCGCAGTGGGAATGGCGGCTTGAGTCAACGCGACCATGGTGTTAGCCGCCGCCACTGCTGATGCTTGAACCTGTGCCGGATCAATTGTCGGGGTCGCTTTAGGGCCGCACGCGGTCAACAGAAAAGCCAGCACGGATGCGACGAATAAAATGCGTTTCATTTGTTGATTTTCTCCATTTCTATTCAATTACCAAGTTGATCCATTGATATATTTGATTTGGGCCTTTCTAATTAGGCGACGAAACGACCTCCATGAACTGAGTCACAACATCGCGCAACATTCGTTCAGGGAGCGCGCCCACTTGTCGGTGGACGATCTTTCCGCCGGAAACAAACAACATAGTCGGGATGCCTTGCACGCCGTACTTGCCGGCCCATTCGGGATTCTCGTCTGTATTGACTTTAGCAACCACAAGTTTGCCCGCGTATTCCTTCGCGAGTTTTTCAAGAATCGGCGCAACCATTTTGCAAGGTCCGCACCAGGGCGCCCAAAAGTCAACGATCACCGGAATGGGTGATTTCAGCACGGTTTGTTCGAATGCCGTGTCGGTTACATGGATGGGTTCTTCGATCATACTGATATTATCTTCCTTTATCTTACAAATTTTCACTGCCTTATGCAAGGCGAAGGCAGTATATCACAAAACCTGCATGATATAATCCCGCCCGATGGTTGATTTTTTATCGCGCTGGCGCGCCGGTCTATCGAAAACAAGCAAATCAGCATTCGGTCGCCTCGCAGGATTGCTTGGCGCAACAGAAATCAAGCAAGAAATATGGGACGATTTGGAAGCGCTTTTGATTCAAGCGGACCTGGGAATCGAAACAACCGCCGACGTGATTACCTCTCTTCAACGCATCGTTCGGGACCGGGGACTGACGCGCGCGGACGAGCTTTCCTCCGCGCTGAAAGCAGAACTCCGTTCGCGGCTCATGCCTGCTCCCGCACTGGATTGGTCGGCGCGACCCTCGGTGATTCTAGTTGTCGGAGTCAACGGCTCGGGCAAGACAACGACGATTGCGAAATTGGGAAAGCGTTTTTTAGATGAAGGCAAATCGGTTTTATTCGGCGCGGCGGATACGTTCCGCGCCGCGGCGGTGGATCAACTTCAAGTTTGGGGCGACCGCCTCAAGGTCGAGGTGGTTGCGGGCGCTCCTGAGGGCGATCCCGGCGCGGTGGCGTACAATGCGGTTCAGGCTGGAGTCGCACGCAAAGTAGACATCATCCTGATTGATACTGCCGGACGTTTGCATACGCGCTTCAATTTGATGGAAGAGTTGAAGAAAGTATATCGTGTGGTCGGCAAAGCCTTTGCTGGTGCGCCGCATCAGGTCTGGATGGTGCTGGACGCGACCACCGGTCAAAACGCGTTGCAACAAGCGCGCGCGTTTAAGGACGCCGTGAAAGTGAGTGGCGTAATTTTGTCAAAGTTGGATTCATCCGCGCGCGGCGGAATGGCGTTTGCAATCCAACATGAACTCGGCCTGCCCATTTTGTACGCGGGGCTTGGCGAACATCTCGATGATTTACAACCCTTTGATGCAGACGCATTTGTGGATGGAATTCTAGGATCATAATTTTGGAGGAATCATGCAAGATCTGCTCGACCGTTTGACTCGCGCGCAAGAATTGACTTCTCAGCTTTTGGAGCGTCTTTGACTTCGCGGACAAAGAAAAAAAATTAGCCGAACTCGAAAAGGAAGTTGAAAAACCGGATTTCTGGGACGACTCGACCGCCGCGCAGAAGACGATGAAGACTGTTTCCCGCTTGCGCGATGAAGTCGAATCCTGGCGCAAATTTAATCGGCGTCTACATGATTTGATCGAACTCGCACGACTGGATGATGAGTCTCTGCGACCTGATCTTGAAAAAGAAATCACCGCGCTCGAAACAGACCTGGATAAACGTTCGTTCGACGCGATGCTCTCCGGCCCATACGATGAGGATTCTGCCTTGCTTGCCATCCACGCCGGCGCTGGCGGCACGGACTCACAAGATTGGGCCGCGATGCTCGAGCGCATGTATTTGCGCTGGGCTGATGCGCGCGGATATAAAACTGAAATCCTTGATCGCACCGACGGCGAAGAGGCCGGTTTGAAAAGTGTGACGATCGCGATTGATGGGAAGTACGCGTATGGGTATTTGCGTTCGGAAAAAGGCGTGCATCGCCTGGTGCGGCTCTCGCCGTTCGACGCTGCGCATCGGCGCCACACCTCATTTGCTCTGGTGGAGATTCTCCCACAAGTTGCCATGGATGATGCAGAGATTGAGATCAATCCTAATGATTTGAAGATGGATGTTTTTCGTTCATCCGGCGCAGGCGGACAAAATGTTCAAAAGAATGCGACGGCTGTGCGGCTGACTCACATTCCGACCGGAATCGTTGTGACTTGTCAGAACGAGCGCTCGCAGCTTCAAAACCGCGAGAACGCCATGCGTGTTCTGCGCGCCCGCCTGTTGGAAATCAAACATGCGGAAAAAGATCAGGAGATCGCGGTTTTGCGCGGCGAATATACCAAGGCCGAGTGGGGCAGTCAAATCCGCTCGTATGTTTTGCATCCCTATCAAATGGTGAAAGATCATCGGACGGATTTTGAAACCGGCAACACACAGTCTGTTTTGGACGGCGATCTTGATTCGTTTATGGAAGCATACTTGCGTCAGTCCGCAAATTAACGAGGATAATATGTGGAAAAGAATCTATCGTGCAATTTTCAATCGAGAAAACTTTCTGGCACTGATGCTGGCCCTGATTCTTATCGCGCTCGTTATCTTTACCGCTGACACGACTCCGACCTGGATCTATCAAGGCTTCTAAATGACCATCGTTCAAATCGCGATCCTTGCCATTGTTGCTTTGATACTGGGTCGTCTGTCAAAAGGCCGCGAACTCGCTCTGCTGGCAGTCAGCGCGTTTGTTGTTTTCTGGCTTCAGCCCGACGAGCCTTTTGTGACGCTTCGGTTTTGGATTCCAGTAGCGACCCTGGGTATTGCCGTCCTTGCTTGGGCATTGACATCCGCGCCGGAAGCGCGCGGTTGGAAGCAAAATTGGCCCGCCGCGGCAGTCTTAGTCGGTGTCGTTTTGTTGATGGACTTGAATCGTTATTTCAAACTGGAAAAGGTCTACATAACCGGCACTCCGCTTCTTCCGTTGACCTTCGGTGGGCTCGCCGGGATTTTTGCTTTTGTTCTCCTTTTGCTTCGCTGGCAAAAAGCCAATCGCTTTTGGATGGTCATTACATTCATTGGAATTATCGCCATCTTTAGTTTTCTCAAGACTCCCTCTTTGGTAAAAATAGTATCGGACTTTGCCGTCAATCGTCGCGGCCAGGGTGCAGGCGCAATCACTGCATCGTTATCGTGGCTTGGCTTTTCCTACATTGCTTTCCGTTTAATGCATACCATTCGTGATCGTCAATCCGGGCGTCTGCCGTCGCTGACTTTGGGGGAATATGTCAACTATGTGATTTTCTTTCCCTCGTTTACAGCCGGCCCAATTGACCGCGCTGAACGTTTTATCAAAGAACTACGCGTGCCACTTTCACTTGGCAACGAGGATTGGATTGACGCTGGCACGCGCTTTTTTGTGGGTCTTTTCAAAAAATTTGTCGTTGCTGATTTGCTGGCTGTGATTTCATTGAATGATTTGCTTGTTTCTCAAGTTAAGACTGCCGGATGGATGTGGGTCTTTCTCTACGCGTATGCTTTTCGCATCTACTTCGACTTCAGCGGTTACACCGATATTGCCATCGGTCTGGGGCGCATCATGGGTATTCGTCTGCCCGAGAATTTCGCCGCGCCTTATCTCAAACCCAATCTGACTCAGTTCTGGAACTCCTGGCACATGACGCTGACGCAATGGTTCCGTTCCTACTTTTTCAATCCATTCACGCGCGCCTTGCGTTCTGGCAAACGTCCCTGGCCGGTTTGGATCGTCATTCTTGTGACGCAGGTCAGTACGATGGTCTTGATTGGTCTCTGGCATGGCGTGACAGCCGGATTTGCTTTGTGGGGACTCTGGCATGGATTGGGGCTCTTCATTCAGAATCGCTGGAGCGAATTCACGCGTAATCGTATGCCGGCCTGGGCTCAATCTCGCCATGGGCAAGTTGCTCTTAACATTGTAAGCATCTTTGTGACTTTCAATTTTGTCGCTCTAGGTTGGCTATTCTTTAATCTGTCCACGCCTATCATCGCCTGGCGGGCAATGTTGAGATTGTTTGGATCAGCTTGACGCAAAACATGATCCGTTGCCCTTGTCAGTTAAACTCATTGCTTTTGTGAGGAATTTGAAATGCCTGATTCAATCATTGCGATTCTCGAACAACATATAGCCTCTAAGATTTTGAAACAACCTAACCGGAGGATCAAGCCCGATGAAGCCATCATCTCCAGCGGCCTGATTGACTCGTTCAGTCTTGTGGACCTTGCGCTGTTCGTCGAAGACACGTTTAATGTGCGGATGGATGATTCAGAGTTGAATGCCCAAACTTTCGATAATTTGGATCAATTGGCATCCATCATTCAGACCCGACAGAAAAAATCATGACGTTTTCCGAGCGATTGCAATCGCATCTTGGCCGGACCCCCGAGCGGGTGGCCGTTTATCTTCAACATTCCGGCCAGCCCGATCTTCCAATCACATATCGTCAGTTACTGCGCGGCGCGAATGCTTATGCACGGACATTTGCGCGCGAAAAACTTCAGCCGGGCGAAGTGGTGATCCTCATCCTCCAGCACGGCGTGGATTTGATCTATTCATTCTGGGGTGCAGTCTTGCATGGAGCAATTCCATCCATCATGCCGTTCCTGACGGAAAAATTGTCGCCTGAACGTTATCGTGCTGATTTGGCCGCTTTAATTTCAGTGACAAAGCCTGCCGCAGTAGTGACCTACCCGGAATTTGAGGCAGAAGTGCGTGCAGCTCTAAAACATGGCGATTCTGTTCGGGCTGTAATTGTGACAAATAAACTCGAACTGCAAGCCGATCCCGACTTCAACGCGTTGGCTGGTATGAATCGTTCAGAAAATGATATTGTTTTACTACAACATTCGTCCGGCACAACGGGCTTGCAAAAGGGCGTTGCTCTTTCGCATCGTGCTATCTTCAATCAATTGGATGCATACGGCCAAGCCTTAAACTTGAACAATGGTGATGTGATTGTTTCGTGGTTACCTCTGTACCACGACATGGGCTTGATTGCGGGATTCCTTCTGCCCATTCTATCGGGCGTGCCGTTGGTATTGAGTTCGCCGTTTGAGTGGGTGCGGGCCCCTTATAAGTTGATGCAATCCGTTTCGCAATACAAAGGTACGCTTTCGTGGCTTCCCAATTTCGCATATAACTTTTGCGCTCAGAAGATTCGAGATCGTTCTCTCGAGGGCTTAGATCTATCCTCCTGGCGCGCGGTGATCAATTGCTCTGAGCCGGTGCGCTGGGAGAGCCATCAGGCCTTTTATGAACGTTTTAAATCTTATGGTCTCAAGCTAGATGCGCTTCAGTGTTCATATGCGATGGCGGAAAACGTTTTCGGGGTGACGCAGACCGATCTGTCGCGCCCGCCTAAAGTCGAGGAAATTGATCGGGAGGCCTTCATGACGGAACGCGTCGCGCGCGCGCCTGTCAATGGGCGTCCGGCGATGAAGATGATGTCGTCCGGCAGGCCTCTGGCCAATACGCGTATCCGCGTTTTAGATGAACACGGCAGGGATGTCGGGGACGGAAAAATTGGCGAGATTGCTTTGCAAAGCGATTGCATGTTAACCGGCTATTACAATCGCCCTGACGCGACGAAGAAGGCTTTTCATGATGGCTGGTATTTGACCGGCGATTATGGCTATGTTTCCGAGGGCGAGGTGTTTGTGTCAGGCCGTAAGAAAGATATGATCATTGTGGGCGGCAAGAATGTGTATCCGCAGGATCTGGAATCGTTAACCTATGAGGTACCCGGCGTTCACCCGGGACGTTCGGTGGCGTTCGGGATTTTCAATGACGAGGCCGGGACGGAGGACGTGGTTATCATCGCTGAAGTGGATTCCGAAGACTCTGCGGAACAAGATAGGATTGCTGATTTGATTCGCCGTCACGTTACCAAGAACTCGGCCATTGCCTTGCGCCATGTAAAAGTGGTCGGTCCGAAATGGATCTTGAAAACTTCGAGCGGCAAAACGGCGCGCTCTGCAAATAAAGAGAAATTCTTGAAGGAGTTGGAGTTACAAGGTTGAAAAAGTCCCTCGCAAATGCGAGGGACTTTGCTAAACACCAGTTGGGAGTCGCTTTTCGAGCGTGCGACTCAAAATGTCTTCCTGTTCTGTGGATTTGGATTTGACGCGCTTGCTGTGATGACTCTTGTCGCGGGATTGAGCGCGTTCTTGCGCCATCTGCCAGGCAATCTGCATGGCGGTCAATTCTGGTTCTAGATTCTGTTCTTCCATTTCCACACGGGATTCCTCGCGCTTCTTGCCGCGTTTGCTGCGTTTGTGTTCGCGTTCGGGTTTGACTTCTTCAACGATCTCCGGCTGAAGGGCTTTGATACTCAGACGAATCTGACGCTTCTTGCGATCTACGTTGATAATCATCGCTTCGACCTCATCGCCTTCTTTGACTACGTCGCTGGCGTTCTTTACGTAACCGCGCGCCAGTTCGCTTACGTGGATCATGCCCGGTCGCTCTGCGCCAATGTCAATAAACGCGCCGTAACTCTCGATGCGCACGACTTTACCCTTGACTACTATCTCGGGTTGAAGGTCTTTCCATTCATACATCAAGGGTTTGATCATTGTCAATTCGATGCGATCCTTGCGGGCCTTGCGTACCCAGACTTCAACGGTTTGACCTTCCTTGATAACGTCTTCTACTTTGTTGACAGGTTCTTTTTGAAGCTGTGAAATGTGTAATACACCAGGAACGGACTGCCCAACATCCACCAGCGCCCCCGCTAGTGTGGTCTTGAGAATTTTACCTGTCAGCTTTGTCTTGGGTTCAAGCGCGACAGGCGCTGTATCGGTTGTAACCATAGTTTTACTCCTGCTGTGGGGATAATGCCGACTGGCTATTATACCTGTCAGACATGTATGCGTCAATGTGAAATTGGTTTCAGTTTTATTAGGTTCGACTGGAGCGCGGCATTTGACAAAGAGCTAAACGTAATCAAATTTTTGTTATCTTTGAAACATTCATTTGTTGACGAAATTTCTCTCAGAGGGTAGAATTATTTTTGTTAGACCCCTTGGGTGTTTGGGGGAAAAGAGAATGAAAAAAAAGGAATCGCCGGGTATATATACATTCGTATTCTTTATCGAACTGGGGTGGCCCATATCGCTTCAGTTTATATATCCATCTCAAACGCTTTTGATTGCGTCTTGAGGTGGTTTTCATTTAATTATCAAGTCAATCCGTGCGTTGAGGAGGATCGCCATGGCCCATAATCGCAATAATCGCAAATCCATTTGGTTCGTTCTTTCGCTGACTGTAATACTTTCGCTGATGCTTTCGCTGGTAGCGCCTCTGCCTGCCAGTGCCAGCCCCACCACACAAGGTGGAGACGGCTTGAGCCGCGACTTTAACTCCGAGACCGGCAAGGTGACTTTGATCAGTCCCAGCGGGAATGGCCCTATGTCCGCGACCGAGGCGTTGGGAGTCACTTCCCTCAGTCAGGTTCCAAATGGCGATGTGACTATGGCCTTGGCAGAGCGTTTTGCTCCGGAGTTCGGATTACAAAGCGCTTCGGCATTGGTGCATAAATCAAGCAAGAGGCAAAATGCGCCCATCGCAATCAAAGATAGGTCAGGCAACTTTGTAACTTTCGGGCATTCCCAAATGTGTCATGTGATTG
>JAJPIZ010000001.1 GCA_021324435.1 Anaerolineae bacterium | reverse complement strand
TATCCTGTCATCCACGTGGCCGGGACGAAAGGCAAAGGCTCGGTCAGCGCGCTGTGCGCGGCGGGGCTGCAAGCCGCGGGGTACAAGGTCGGGTTGTATACCTCGCCCGCCCATTTCTCTGTGTTCATTGGCGATGTGAGCCTTGTATCCAGATACAATAAGCTTTTAACCGCAACTTTTTCGGGATCGTATGTGACAAACGGGACAGAAAAAATGCTTGTCACATTTGCCCAGAATAGGTGCCCGATTTTGGATTCATCGAATTCGTCGCAGTTGCCTTGAGGAGTGTTTCTTACATCGGGCCACAATCATTTTCAACATGCGTCAGGTGCCAAAGATGTAGCCGCGTTCCCCAAATAAAAACGTCCTTCATATGAAGGACGTTCCAGCGGAGAGGGCGGGATTCGAACCCGCGAACCTTTGTGGGTTACACGCTTTCCAAGCGTGCGCGCTAAGCCAGACTACGCGACCTCTCCAGTCAAGCGGGCGAATTATACCAGAAGAAGAGGGCGCCGCCTGAAGAGGGCGGCGCTCCAAAATCATCTTCGCTTTGTCTCCAAGTGAAGTTCACGCGCCTCCAACATTCCCCAGCGGCTTGCGCCCAAATAGAGGATTTCCAAAATCAAATCCTCATATTCAATACCTTCGGCCTTAGCCTGCAGACATAGATCACTGTAATCGGGAGTGAGGCCGGGCAGAGTGTTGATCTCCAGCAGACGCGGATTGCCCTCTGCATCGAGGCGAATGTCTGTGCGTGATACGTCCAGTGCGCCGAGCAGGCTATGGGCGCGCCATGCCAGGTAATGAAGTTTCTTGGCTAATTCGGGTTCGATGTTTGCCGGGCAGAAGTAACCCGGCGCGCCTTCTTCACCCACCGATTTGGCCTTCGCGGCCTGGCTATAGACCTGTGGCGTCACGGAACGACTGCTGTCGAGTTCGAGAACCGGAAAACGATGGAAGCCATCCTTTTCATACCATTCGGGGTGGCGGCTGTACAACTTTGCATCCGGACGTCCCATCACACCAACTGTAAATTCTCGGCCAGGCAGAAATGTCTCGACCAAAGCAGGCTGATTATAGTTATCAATGACCCACTTGACGCGTTCGCGCAACTCCTTTTCATTTTGGACGATGGCTTTCAAATCCACGCCCATGCCTGTCCCTTCGCGGGCGGGCTTGACGAAAAGAGGATAATTTAGTTCCGGGCGCAGTGATTCGTCGCCGATGATAAATTCCTGGAATGGTGCTACCGGCAGTCGTCGGTCCCGCCAGATGCGTTTGGTCAACGTTTTGTCGAGCGAGATTCCGTTTGTCAGCACTCGTGAGCCGGTATATGGAATCCTCATCATCTCCAGCAGGGCAGGGACCTGCGCCTCGCGCGCGTCGCCGCCGAGTCCTTCAGCGATGTTGAAACAAATATCGGGCTTGTATTCTCGAAGGGCAAAGGGGAGGTTTTCATCAGCCATGAGAAATTCGGTTTCATGGCCGTCGCTCTCTATCGCAGAACGAATATGGTGAATAGTTTCAATATGGTCAAAATCTGCGAAGGCATCCGGCGGAACCCCGGCTGGAAGAGGCTGATTCTCGTCTTTGATATTTGCCAGCACCGCTACGCGCCAATAACGCTTCACGCGGCGACTGGGAGGCTGGTCGCTGCCAGACTCCTTGGTTGTGTTCATCGTTGCGACTCCTTGAATTTGAAAATGTCAAAGGTTTAGTATATAACAATGTTTGCAGATTGCAAGAGGTGAGCGCCAAGACTTAACTTTTTCTTCTTAATTCACCGTTAAAGGTCGCATGAAGAGGATTCTGGTGACAGTCACTTGATGCGGCACTGCCTCATTAATGACACCAAAATGGGAAGAATTATGTATTGAATAAAAACCTGAGGAAAGTTATACTAGACGCGGCGTATAGCCACTAGGAACTTTTGCTGTTGCCCTTCGTCATGGCAGAGTATGTTCTTAGGTTTTTGGAAGGAGAATGAATGAAATCGAAACCCTCTATTGGTTTGATCATACTGGCCGCACTGATACTCTCATTTGTTCCAGCGGGTGGCATTACGACTCAATCGGCTTCCGCCCAGACGTTTTGTGACGCAGCTCAATTCGTCGCGGATGTGACTGTTCCCGATGGGACAGCGTTTACAACCGGCTCAACATTCCTAAAGACCTGGCGCCTGAAAAATGTTGGTTCCTGTACATGGACCACATCTTACAATTTGGTTTTTGTCAGCGGAGAGCAAATGGGCGGACCCGCCTCCGTGGCTTTGCCTCAATCGGTCGCGCCGGGCCAAACCGTGGATGTCTCTGTGACATTGACCGCCCCGGGCACACCGGGGACATATACCGGTTTCTGGCAGTTTAAAAATACCTCAGGTACGTTATTTGGTATTGGCTCTACAGCCAGTAAGCCTTGGTGGGTCAAGATCCAGGCAAATGCGCCTCAGCAATTAATCACCGCCTTCGATTTCACGCAGAATATTTGCTCGGCTCAATGGTCCTATAACGGAGGGCCGATCCCATGTCCTACCAACCCAAATAAAATTCAGTTTGGTTATGTACAGAATCTAAACAATCCCGTTCTGGAAAGCGGCGTGGCCGCGGGTGCCCCCAGCCTCCTGACTGTGCCGCAGAATAAATGGTACGGGCAAATACGCGGCATATATCAAGTACGCCCATTGGCCAGGGATCACTTCCAGGCCACCATCGGTTGTCAATATCAGGCTTATCAATGTTATGTCACTTTTGAACTCGATTATATTGCTGGCGGGAACCTGGTAACGATTTGGAAAGCCAGAGAAAGGTACGACGGCTTAGTGGCCCCCGTAGATGTTGATCTTACACAAGTATCTTACAAACGAATTGATGGATTAGTGTTGATTGTAACGGCTTTTGGCTCGGCAACCGACGCGATGCCAATTTGGGTCGCGCCCCGCATTGTGCGTTACGTGAGTGGGACCATACCCACCTCCACCCCTGTTGTTTCAACGAGCACGCCAGTTCCTCCTACCTCGACCTCCGGCTGTGATCGTGCTCAATTTGTTTCCGATGTGACAATTCCGGATGGTACGGTCTTCCCACCAAATACTACTTTTACCAAGACCTGGCGCTTGAAGAATGTGGGTACTTGCACGTGGACCACTTCGTATCAACTGGTATTCCAAAGCGGAAATCAGATGGGCGCGCCGGATAGCGTCTTCTTGCCGCAGACTGTCGTTCCGGGTCAGATCGTGGACCTCAGTGTGATTCTCACCTCGCCGAGCGTGGCCGGATCGTATCGCGGGTACTGGCTGTTGAAGAATCCCACCGGCACCTTGTTCGGTATCGGCACCAACGCCGACAAACCGTTCTGGGTAGACATCATGGTTTCCGGGTCGGCCACGCCAGTTCCGTCCACCTCGACTCCAGTTCCCTCTACTGTCACACCGGTCCCCACTACCACGGGCACCGATACTAGCAACTGGAACATATATCAAAATGTCAAATACGGTTTCTTGTTCAAGTTCCCGCCGGGTTCCTCGGTTACGAGTCAGTCCGATAATTCCGGGCGTATTTACCTGCCGCTGGTTGTGCAGGGTACGAATTTGAAAGAGAAATATGTTGATATTAGTGTGGTCGAAGGAGCGGCAACCTGTAAAAGCCCTTATGGTAGTGGGGGAGTAATGTCGTCGCAGAATGTGACCATCAACGGAATTGCCTTTCTGAAGGAGAGCGCGACGGAGGGGGCGGTAGGCAACATATACGACTGGGTCGGTTACTCCACGGTAAAAGGCAATGCCTGCATCAGCCTGACGTTCGTTCTGCATTCCCTCAATCCCGGCAATTACTCCACCCCCCCGCCGGTCTTTGACATGGCTACTGAGTCGGCTGTGTTCTCAACGATTATGTCCACCTACACAAATCAATAGCAGTAATAAATAAATAAGAAGCATGCCCGACCTGGCGTGCTTCTTATTTAATAAGCATGAGCAGATGTGGTCCTAGGCTATAAACCGGATTCTCGACTGGTCAAAAACTATATTGAACAATCACCTGATAAACGATATACTTGTTAATGGCTCGGTGTAAACCGGGAACTTTTTAAGGAGCCTGTTCGTTATTTATCAAGCCCTTTTATGCCTTTTCATTTGGAAGGAGAATGCATGAAGCCGAAACTCTCTATTGGATTGATCATGATGCTGGCCGCCCTCGCATTTTCATTTATTCATGCGGACGCCAGTTCATCTCAACCTGCTGCTGCTTCGTCAACTTGCGATTGGGCTCAGTTCATCGCAGACGTCACAGTTCCCGATGGAACGACCTTCGCGCCCGGCACCGCCTTCAAAAAAACCTGGCGATTGAAGAACATTGGCTCCTGCACATGGACAACCTCCTACGCTTTGGTCTTCGATGCCGGCGATAAGATGGGCGGACCCTCTTCCGTTAACCTGCCAAACAGCGTAGCTCCCGGTCAAACCATAGACCTTTCGGTGAATTTAACCGCTCCCGATCCTGCCGGTCACTATATCGGTTATTGGAAATTCAAAAATGCCTCTGGCGCGCTGTTTGGGATCGGCTCGACAACCAACAAGTCCTGGTGGGTGGAAATCAATGTCTCCACCGGCTATGGCGTGGCCTATGATTTCACCTCCAACTTGTGCTCGGCCTCATGGTGGAATGATGCGGGCAAGAATCTGCCCTGCCCGGGCGCAGACGGAAGTGCAGATGGTTTTGCCTTGAAACTGGATAATCCCGTTTTAGAAAATGGCATTCCGGCCTCAGGTCCCGGGATTTTGATGTCGCCTCGTCAGGTATACAACGGCGTGGCGTATGGCGTTTATCCAGCTATGACCGTGCATAAGGATGACCTTTTCCAAGCCACAGTAGGTTGTCAGAACGCGGCTGTCAATTGCTTTGCTCGGTATGTGCTTCAATATAAAACGCAAAACGGCGATGTGTTCACATTGTGGACCTGGGATGAAAAATATGAAGGCCTTTCTTACAATGCTAGTGTAAAACTGGCTTCGCTGGATGGACAGACAGTCAGTTTCATTCTTGGGATCCGCGCCGACGGATCTGCAACCGGTGATCGCGCTTTGTGGATTCATCCGGTGATTGTTCGCCCCGGGGTTTCGGTAACGCCGACGCCTCCGACTCAAACTTCGACCCCGAAGCCGGGCACGCCCACAGTAACTCCGCCTCCGCCCGCGGCTTGTGACCGCGCCCAGTTCATCTCGGATGTGACCGTGCCAGATGGAACCGTATTCGCCCCCAATGCGCCGTTCTTGAAGACTTGGCGTCTGAAGAACATTGGAACTTGCACATGGACAACTTCGTACGCATTGATCTTTGATACAGGCGACAAAATGGGCGGGCCTGACTCAGCCAACTTGCCGAGCAGTGTGGCTCCAGGCCAGACGGTAGATGTCAGCGTGAACCTGACCGCGCCCTCTGCCGCGGGTTCATACCGCGGCTATTGGAAATTCCGAAACGCGAGCGGCATGCCCTTTGGGATCGGCACCGCGGGGACAAAGTCCTGGTGGGTGGATATCAAAGTGACAGGTCCAACAGCCACGCCCACTCTGTCTCCCACACCCGGCCCAACGTCAACGCCCGCCGCGGGTGTAATGTATGACTTCGCGGCGAATGCCTGTTCGGGCGCGTGGTTCTCCAGCGCGGGGAATCTGCCATGCCCGGGCACGGATGGAGATCAAAAAGGATTCGTCTTGAAAGTTCCCAATCCGCAGTTGGAAAATGGAACAACGGATTCTCGTCTTGGGTTGATTACCGTTCCGCAGAACGTTTACAACGGATACATTCAAGGTATCTTCCCATCTTACAAAGTCAAAGCCGGTGACCGCTTCCGATCCATCGTCAACTGCGCGTACAATGCCACTTCATGCTACGTAGTGTTCCGCCTTGATTATCAGACCGGCACAGGCCCCATTACCACCTTCTGGGCATTCGTCGAAAAATATGAAGGCCAGTATTATCAAGCCGATCTCGACTTGAGTCCGCTGGTCGGAAAAGATGTCAAATTCATTTTGACCGTTCTCTCAACCGGATCGCCGACGGGAGACCGCGCGCTCTGGGTTGCGCCGATGATCTACAACGGCTCCGCGGTGACTTCGACTCCGGTTCCTCCCACGCCGACAGCGACTTCATCTACTCCAGCCCCGACCTCAACCTCGACCTCCACCGATACTGGCAATTGGAACACATATCTCAATACGAAGTATGGTTTTCAGTTTAAGTTCCCGCCCGGCTCCAGCATCTCAAGCCAAACAGACAATTCGGGCAGTGTCTATCTTCCGCTTGTCGCTCAGGGAACCAACTTGAAGGAAAAGTGGATTGATGTGAGCGTGGTCGAAGGTGCGGCAACTTGCAAAAGCCCCAACACCAGCCCCATGGCCACTTCACAGAATGTGACCATCAATGGGATTGCCTTTCTGAAGGAGACCGGACAAGAAGGCGCGGTTGGCAACATTTATGATTGGGTTGGCTACTCCACGGTGAAAGGCAATGCCTGTATCAGCCTGACGTTCATCCTGCATTCGACCCAGCCAGGCAATTACCCCACTCCGCCGCCTGTGTTTGACATGAACACCGAATCCGCCATCTTCTCCACGATCATGTCAACCTACGCCAATCAATAATCTAAAACGAGTCCGTCCAACTGGACGGACTCGTTTTTTTATTTTTCTCTTCGGCCCTTCAACACGATTCGAATGGGCGTTCCTAAAAATCCATATTCCTCACGCAGACGATTCTCAAGATAACGTTGATAACTGAAGTGCATGAGTTTCGGATCATTGACATAGATCATGAACGTTGGCGGGTCGGAGCGAACCTGGGTGCCATAGAATAACTTGAGTTGCCGCCCGGAGCGAACAGGAGCAGAGTGCGAATCCTGCGCCTCGACCAGCACTTTGTTGATCTTCGACGTGGTCAATCGCGCCAGCCGCTCTTCCTGCACGCGCAAAGCCAGCGGTAACACTTGATCCACGCGCTGGCCTGTCTTGGCGGAGATGAACACCAGTGGGACGTAGTCCATGAAGTTCAAGTCTGTGCGAATCTTGCGCGTGTAATCCTCCATGGTGTAGTTGTTCTTTTCAACTGCGTCCCACTTGTTGACCAAAACCACACACGACTTCCAGGCTTCCAAAATAAAACCCGCGATGTGCGCATCTTGTGAAGTAATGCCTGTTGTCGCGTCGATCATCAACAGAACTACATCGGCGCGCTCAATGGCTTTGAATGAACGGAGCACGCTGTATTGTTCCACACCGTGCTCGATCTTGCCGCGGCGGCGGATGCCTGCTGTGTCTATCAGTGTGACGGTCAAATCACCGACCATGATCTGTGTATCAATCGCGTCGCGCGTTGTTCCAGCGATGGGGCTGACGATGGCGCGCTCTTCGCCCGCCAGTTTGTTGAGCAGACTTGACTTGCCCACATTGGGCTTGCCTACGATGGCAATCTTGATCGAATCGTCCTCCTCCTCTTCTGCTGGAGGAAAACTGGCGACGAGATCATCGAGCAGGTCGCCCACATCCGTGCCATGCACCGCCGAAACCGGATAAGGCTGTCCGAGTCCTAATTCATAAAATTCCCCGGCTGCGGCCCGGCGCGTCTCCGACTCACATTTATTTACAACCACAAAAATGGGCGGCAGGACCGATCCATCCGATTGTTTCTTTTGAAAGCGGCGCAAAATCTCCGCGACCTCGCGGTCGGGCGCAGTGATCCCGGTCTCGCCATCAGTGACGAGCAGGATCGCGTCTGCGTCCTGGACGGCGATCAAAGCCTGGGCTTTGATGTCTTCGATGAAATCAGCCGAGCCAACAGAAAGCGGAGTCCTGCCTCCGTGAGTTGGGTCAATGCCGCCGGTGTCAATCAGGCCAAAGGCGCGGCCATTCCATTCGGCCTCCGCGAAGAGTCGGTCACGCGTGGTGCCGGGCGTGTCATCTACGATGGCGAGTCGTTCACCAATGAGGCGATTGAAAAGAGTGCTTTTGCCAACGTTGGGACGCCCGACGAGGGCGACGATGGGTTTGGGCATAGGTGTATTTTATCTTACACTCCTCTCCCAATGAGAGAAGGTGGGGTGAGGGTTTGCAGATTAAGGCTTGCGGGTTGGAGTCGGAAGGGGAGACAGAATCACTTCCACGGTCCCCGGAAGAATCGATTCAACCGCTACATTTGAGATCAGGATTTCGACGCGCGGAGTCAACTGATGTGTTCCCGCTCCCAATCCCGTGACGTCCACGGTCACGCGGACATCCTGGCGGGTGAGGGTGTCGAGGAGCGGGAGAGGCCCCGATAGAATCACGTCCACCGTGGCGGGAGAGATTTGCGCGGTCATGCCCGCGGGCAAGCCGATGATGACCACTTTCTCGCCGGATAAAGTGAGGCTGCTTTCGATGGCTGAAACGCCGGCTTGAATCAAGACAGTTTGTTCGCCAACAACGGAAACACCCGCGGGCAAATTGAGCGGCAGACGAGTGGTGAGATTGTCGTTCACGCCTTGAAGGTCAAGAGGCTGTGTTTCGACTACCCCCGGCAATGCGTTCACCACAACGGGATCCGAGGAGTAAACTGTGATGACCGGCGGGAAGACAGAAATATTATCGAGGCGATAGCCGCTGGCGACCTGGCCGCGCACGATCACTTTCACCGCCATGTCGCGGAAGCCGCCAAGTTGACTTACAGGCAGAGTAACGTGAACCGAATCAGGATGGATGCTGATGCCCGTGACGGGTTCATTGTTCTGGTCGAGGGCTTCAATGGGAAGCGATTGATCAACGTTCTCGCGTATGCCGTCCAGCCTGACCGTCACGCGCAGATGCGCGACTCGTGAGATTAACGATTCGGGTCCTGCGATGATCACCTGTTTTGGGTCGAGAGTTACATCTCCAGCCTGATATCCGGTCGCAGGTTGACCCAAAAGACTCGTGTCCACCTCCAATGTACGCGTCACGAGGGGTTCGAGGGTGAGTGGAATACTTGTGGGGCTGATCGTGATCACGCGAACCGGACGGAAGTCAACCTGAATTTGCAGGTTCAAGTTATGCTCGCCCGCGCTCAAGTCAGAGAGGTTGAGTATGGCGCGGATGCTATTCGGCTTGGCGATGAGTTGGTCCCACACCGAGCGCGGCGCGCGCAAAGAAACCTGCACCTGATCGGGTATCGTTCCGCTGACTACTAGATTGGGGTCTTGTCCCACCACTTCCACTTTGATTGGCGTGGGATAGGCGCGGACTTCATCCGGGTCTGCGGCGGTGACAGCCGCTATCCAGACCGCGAGGGCGAGGGCGAGCGCCCACAAAAATGTGCGGAAGTTCGTGCTCAAACTGCTCAACATTTTATTCGTCCTTGCGCGGGAAGAGAAAAGGGAATATGCGCCCAATCCATTTGCCGGTTGGCTCTGGAGCGGTGGGCCGGAAGAAAGCCATCAGAATATTTTCCAATCGTTCCGGGTCAAGGCGGCGAATCATGCGCCCGGCGTGAGCAACGGAAATGGCGCCCGTCTCTTCGGAGACAACCACTGCAATCGCGTCGCTCTCTTCAGAGATGCCCAGCGCGGCGCGGTGACGCAATCCCATTTGGCGGTCGGGAGAGCGGTTCAGGATTCCGCTTGAGGAGAGGGGCATGACACAGGCGGCCGCGACCAGCCGAGGTCCGGAAAGAATCGCCGCTCCGTCATGCAGGGGCGTGTTCGGGTAGAAAATTTGCAGGAGCACTTCGGCGGTGACCGTCGCGTCCATCCGCACGCCGCTTTCGATGTATTCCTCGAGGCTGTCGAGTCTTTGCATGACGATCAACGCGCCGTGCTGACGCGCCGAGAGCCGCGCCGCGGCAGAGACGACTGCCTGCACTGCCTGTTCATAGTTTGGGTTGGCGGTTCGGCTGAAGATGGGCTGAAACGCCCCGGCGCGTCCGATGCGTTCGAGGGCGCGGCGAATCTCGGGAGCGAAGATCACCGGGATGGCAAGCAGAAGAGCCGGGAGTGAATTGCGGACAAGCCAGGAGAACGCGGGAAGGTCCACCAGGCTGGTCAACAAAACAAGAGAAACGACGATGAGAATGACACCGCGCAATAAGACCATGGCCTGTGTATCGCGCAGCCAATATAGCAAGGCAAAGAAAATTAACGTGACCAGCAGAATGTCAACGACGCTAAGCCAGTTGAGACGTTGGAATATAAAGAGGAGGTTGTTCAGAAATTCGGTCACGGTTCAGTTATCAGTATTCAGCAATCAGCAGTCAGAAGATCGAAAGCCAACAGACCGAGGAATTTTCCACGATCTACCGATGCGCGCCTCGTTGATCTCCCGATTCCTGAAACCCTAAATAGGGCGTAAGACACGATCCTGCCGCATTTGTTTGAAGAACAGCAAAGTGCCTTTCGGCATGGACTCAGTCGCGGCATCTGACCATGCCTGGACTCCCAGCGTATCGGGCGTACGCGTCTCGTAGCCCAGCTTGTTCCAAACAGATTCCTGCGCGGCCAGTTCACTGGTTGGGAAAATGAGCGAGGCTTCGCATTGCAAATCGCTGGAGGCATGTTCCACTTCGGTTACCAGCATTTCGAGAGCCTTCTCCACATCAATGCCGGGTTCGAGATACAAGTCCGTGGTGCGGACGATGAGATTCTCCACCTGCCAGCCCGCAATGCCAACCAGTTCTTTTCCCGATTGAAGAAGCATGTAGGCCTTATCGCCAAATTGCGCCATCACATCATCGGCAGTCATTTTTTGCTTGCCCCTGCTCAGGCGATTGATCAACTCGGCGATGCGTTGCGAATCTCTCGGCTTTCCGCGGCTCACTGAGAATTCACCCGCCTGCGCCTCTCGACCAACAGCCGGCTGGGCCGGCTCCGATGGCACGCTTCTTTTCCATGCCTCCGAGATCTGTTGCCAGAGGTCATCGTACGAGCCGGTGTTGCGGATGACCACGTTCGCCGCGGCTTTTTTTTCTGCCTGAGGCGATTGGATGCCGACGCGTTGAACAGCCTGCTCGCGCGTCAGGTGGCGTTTGCGCATCAGCCGTTCAATCTGGACCTCTTGCGGGGCATCCGTTACCCAGATCGTATCGCACACCTGACGAAGCGGACTCTCCAGCAGTTTGATCGCCTCGACCACAATAACCGGCTGGCTGGCGCGTTTGATCAAAACCTCCACTGCCTGGCGCACAAGCGGATGGATGATTTCTTCCAGATTTTTGAGCGCCGCCGGATCGCTGAAAACGAGGCTACCCAGTTTATTGCGATCTATTTCGCCGTCACTGTTCAGAATCCACTTGCCGAAGTTTTCCACCACAGGTTTGTAACCCGGCGCGCCCTTGGCAATGGCGCGATGCGACAACGCATCCGCGTCAATGGTGTATGCGCCAAGATGCTCGAGCATTCTGCGGACGACACTCTTGCCGGTCGCGATGTTTCCAGTCAAACCGATGACGTACTTGCCAGGCCAATTGCTCACGAGATTCCCTGATGATGATTTGTTTGCAGTTCTATTTTACATTAAAAACTTGCCACGACCGTCCTTTTATGAGTTTAAACTGAGATGATGTTGACTCCTGTCTTCCTTGCGTGTATGATGAAACCGCCTCAGGTTGGTCGGGTGATCGCGGTCGTGCTCATGCACGCTCGAGGAAAGTCCGCACTCCACAGGGCGCGGCGCCGGGGAAACCCCGGGATGGAGTAATCTATCGGAAGGGCCACAGAAACATACAGCCGCGCAAGCGGCGATGGTGAAAAGGCGGTGTAAGAGACCACCGGCGTTCACAGCAATGTGAACGGCCAGGCAACCCCCGCCGGGAGCAAGGTCAAGCAGAGACAACGGAGCGGCCCGTTCCTTTTTGTCTCGGGTAGACTGCATAGATAGATGATCACCGAAGCAGGCTGGCAGGGATGAAGTCTTCGGATGTAAACCTGTGCAACTTGCTTTACAGAATGCGGCTTATAGATCAACCTGAGGCATCACCTTATGCGCGAGCGCGAAGCAGTTCAAACTATCCTTGAAAAAGCGATTCAACAAGCCAATGCGAAAAAGGCCGGGCATATCACGCGCCTCCAACTTGCAATGGGTGAACTTGTGGATTACACGAGCGAATCAATTCAATCTCGTTTTGATGAACTGAGCCGAGGCACAATCGCGGATGGGGCGAAATTGGAAATCCGACTTGTGCGGGCCGAAGTTCAATGTATGGCTTGTTTTACCAAATATCATCCGAATGAGGGCGATATTGTCTGCCCAAATTGCGGGGCGATGGGCGCAAAGATTTTGACGGGCGAAGAATTTTTTCTCGAGTCAACTGAAACAGACTAACTCTGATGTCTATGTGCGCACGATAGCCGCGTTACAATAGGCGGATGACCAACTCAAATCGGGTCTATGCGATCGCGGGCATCTTGTTGGTTTGCGGTTTTCTTTTGTTTGTGGCCATTCTCGCTCCAGGATTGGTGCGGATGTTGTCCACGCCTCGCACCGCGACCCCGGATGTGGTCGCCACGTTTCAAGCCTTGCTTCCAACTCTGACTCCTCCGCCTGGCCCCCTGACACCCACGGCAGCTCTTGTTCCTGATGGTCCGACTGGTCACATCGTCTTCACCTGTCAGATTTTCAAATATCAAGTCTCCGAGCAGGTCTGCATTGTGAGCGCGGATGGCTCGGGTTACAACCGATTGACAGCCGACAATAACGTCCGCCACTTTTATCCTTCTCTTTCGCCTGATGGACAGAGCGTGGTTTATTCTGCGTTCAACACTCAAAGCCTGCATTTTGAAATCTATGAATTGAATCTTGCAACTGCTGAAGAAAAAAATCTCACCTATGCCTTTGGGGATTTAAACGCGCCGGAGATTTCGCCTGACGGGAAGACGATTGTATTCACTCGATACTTCAACGATGTAAATACTCCTACTCTGTGGTTGATGAATCGCGCAGGAGGAAATTTTCGCCAAGTATCCGGCGTCCCCGCCTGGGACCCGACATGGTCGCCCGATGGAAAACAAATCTTATTTGCATCGGATCGCGATGGGACTGATCAACTATATGCGATCAACGTGGATGGAACGGGTTTACGAAAAGTAACCGGTCTGCCCGCATTGCGCGGTCGCAGTGACTGGTCGCCTGATGGAAATTTGATCGTCACCTATTCGGGTGATCCGTGGGAGCGCGAAGTTTACATCATGAACGCGGATGGCTCGAATCTTCGTCAACTCTCGCCGAGCGGAGGCAACAGCCAGGGTCCTAGTTTTTCACCGGATGGCAAATGGGTGACGTTCACTGCGTATTTCGATCATCCGCAGGATTTAAATGGATGTGAGATTTACATCATTCGTGTGGACGGAACCGACCTGCGCCGCCTGACGAATAATGACTATTGTGATTATCAACCGCGATGGGGGCCATGACGAGGGTGCGACGCACTCGCCTAATCCGCGAGGCCCGTTGCTTTCACATCTTTCAAATTCAATTGCAGAGTAGTTCGCCCGTTATATTCGTTTGATTCAAATGAATAGATCACATCCACGCGTGGCGGCAGGGTCGAGTGCAGATGCCCGAGGCGGAAACCGATGGAATCAAAAGCCATACCGCGCTCATCTTCAAGAGTCAATTTGAGATGCTTGCCGTCCGCGCCAACGGTGCGCGAGGACTTGACTTTCACATCCCGCGAGACAAACACCGCGTCGGGATTGCCATAGCCGGTCGGCTCGAAGTATGTGAGATGCCTCAGCAGATCAAAGTTTAACTCTGAAAGTTTGACTTCCATATCTGCCGCGAGCGTGCGACGCAAATCTTTGCCGCTCAATTGCGCCTCGGCAATGGACTTCAAGCGGGTGACGAGTTCCGGCAGGTTCTTGTTGCTGACGGTGAACCCCGCCGCCGCGGCGTGACCTCCGTGACGGACGAGCAGATCCGCGCATTGATCGAGCGCGTCGGTAATGTGAAACTCTGGAATGGAACGGCATGAGCCGCGAGTCTCGTCTGGGCCTTTGGCCGCCACAACGGCCGGACGATAATGTGTCTCCATCAATCTGGATGCGGCCAACCCCACCACGCCGGGATTGAATTCTTCGTGCGCGGCGAAGAGCAGATAGGCTTCAGGGTCTTCGCTCATCGCGATGGATTCAGCCTGTTCCTGCATGGCGCGTGTGATCGTCTGCCGCTGACGATTCTGCACATCGAGTTGTTGCGCGAGCTGACCGGCGCGCATAAAGTCGGCAGTGGTCAATAATTCAAACGAAGCCAGCGCGGATTCCAATCTTCCTGCCGCGTTGAGACGCGGGCCGAGGACGAACCCAATCTGGCCCGCAGTGGTTTTGCCAATTACCATCTCGGCCACATTGGCGAGCGAGAAGAGTCCCTGCCGTTTCGTTTCGCGGATCTGCTTCAAACCTTTGCGAACCAGCGAGCGGTTTTCTCCGACGAGCGGAGCGAGATCAGCCACAGTGCCAAGAGCAACGAGATCGAGCAGATCATTGAGGGAAAGACCGTGGACGGTGGACGGTGGACGGTCTTCGGTCAACGGTCTACCGTCAAGCAGTGCTTGCGCGATCTTGTACGCGATTCCAACCCCGGCCAGATTTTTGTCAGGATACACATCACCCGCTTGTTTGGGATTGATCACCGCGAAGGCGGGAGGGAGTTCGGCGGAGGGGTGGTGATGGTCGCTGATAATGAGATCAAGGCCCACGGTCCGGGCATGAAGCGCTTCATCCGGCGAGCGGATTCCGCAATCCACCGTGATGACCAGTTTGACGCCGTCTGCTTTGAGATTATCCAGCGCGTCGTTGTTGAGACCGTAGCCCTCATCGAATCGATTCGGGATATAGCCGCGCACATCCGCGCCAAGCGCTTTGAGAGTTTGCACAAGAAGCGCCGTGGCCGTGACTCCATCTACATCGTAGTCGCCGTAAATGGCGATGGGTTCGCGGTGTTCGATGGCAAAGCGGATGCGATCAATCGCCGCGCCCATGTCTTTGATTTGAAACGGATCGGCGTTGAAATCCGGCTCGGCTTTGAGGAAAGCGCGCGCCTCGGCTTCGGTGGCGTAACCGCGATTGAAAAGAAGTTGTCGGAGGATGGGGGGGAAAGCCGAAAGATTTTCGTCGGCCTGCGGTGTAATGGGTGGAGAAACGAGCCAGCGTTTGGAGTGTGTCATGTTTCAGGTATCACGTATCAAGTGTCGGGTATCAAGTCTCATGAGCGAATGCGTTTAGTATACTGTGCTTTTTATCGGACGAGGCAGAAACGCAGGAGCACAAAGAAAAAATTCTTCGCGCCCTGCGCGGTTAACTCCTCATATCTTCTGCGCACTCGGTGGCGGAGAATCGCGCGTGTTTTGTCATTTTTGAAAGGCGGCATATTTTATTTCACGGCAAGGCTGTATAATGATGACAGGAAATTTCGATGTACACTCTCGCGCCGGATGAGAAGGCATCCACCGTCATGGTCTATTCCCGCAACAAGTTGATCCATGGCGACCTCGTAACAAAGACCAACATACGCGTCAGCATCTGGCTGCGGACTCAGGGCGTACCCAACTATGTTCACCTGCTTAAGCCGCAGGTCCTGTTGTTTGGCGGTATGCCGCCCAAATCGCTGACGTACGATGAACTCTTCTTCCCGGCAGAGAGAATCATAGGGTTTCATCTCGCGCCGCCCGCCTCCGAGCCGCTTGACTATGATCCTGATGAAGCCAACCGGGTAATGCTGGATGTCAATCTCGTCCTCGGTGTGTTTATGCTCAAGGGCAGAGTCCGCGTCTCCACTCACGCCGATCTGGCGACAAGCATCGAAGTCGCCCATGTCGGCTGGCTTTCGGTCTATGATGCTGAGATCAGCAATCCCTTCATTCCGCAGATGCCCGCTATCAAAGTGCCCATGTTGTTGGTGAAACCGACGCAAGTCAGTTTCGGGCTATAAACCGGATCGCATTTCGAAATTGGGAATGGCCACGGACTGACAGCATGTAGCAAGTTGTATAATATTTTCAAGGTTTACCCATGAAAAAAGTTCTGGATGTTTTACTTGTGCTTCTCCTGGTGGGAATGGTCGGTTATCTCATCTATGCGGATGGAAAGGATGGGATACTCGTGGGGACGCCTGCCCCGGCGCAGGCCTCTCCGCAAACAAGACCGACCGATACGTTCGTCTTGATCAGCAATTCGACTCCAACGCTTCCTCCCGCCTCGGTTACGGTTCCCACAAAAACGGCCACGCCCACACCCACACCAACGCTGGTCCCCAGCATCACGCCGACGCCGACCTTTACGCCCACAGCCGCTCCCACACTGACAGTCGTCCCCACTCAATCGCTCCTCGACCGCGAGATCGCAGGTGGAATCCAGCGCGGCAATCAAATCATCAAGGCGATTGAGATGTATCATACGGAGAAGGGCGTCTATCCCCTCTCGCTAAACGACCTCATTCCCCGGTACATGGTTGACATCCCGTTGACGACCAATGGGCGCCCCTATTTTTATCGCCCGTTTGATGTGACCAGCCCGCTGGCATCCGAAGTCTACTGGCTGGCCTTCCGGGCTGAAGTCCAGGATCACGTCACCTGCACCTATATGCGCAGGCTCGATTACTGGGATTGCGATTTCGCAAGCCCGTAATTCAACTGTAAGAGGAATCGGAGTCAACAACTGATCGCGCAGGCGGAAAGCAAAAAGATTGGGCGATGGTTGAAGCGACTGTTTTGATTAGCTTGCCGGTTGTTTTGTTGATTCTCTGGTTGCTTTTCTGCAAGTAAGACCTATTCCCAAATATCGAAAAACAAATCTCGCATATAATCAGCCCGATGTTTGACTTTACCGTCAAGGCCAAAAACAACCGCGCCCGGACGGGCGTTTTCGCCACGCCTCACGGCGATCTCCTCACGCCGGTCTTTGCGCCGGTCGGGACGCAGGCCACGGTCAAGACGCTTACGCCCGCGCAGGTCGAGGATGTGGGCGCGTCGCTCGTCCTCGCCAACACCTATCATTTGTATCTGCGACCCGGCGATGAACTCGTGCGCGATCTCGGTGGCCTGCATCGCTTCATGCAATGGCCGCGGCCCATGCTCACCGATTCGGGCGGCTTCCAGGTTTTTTCTTTGGCGCAGACTCGCAAAATTGATGACGACGGCGTGACCTTCAAAAGTCACATTGACGGCTCGACGCACCGCTTCACGCCCGAAAAGTCCATCGCCATCCAGGAGAACCTCGGCGCGGACATCATCATGGCCTTCGACGAATGTTCCGACCCGAACGATCACAAGTACAGCAGGATTGCCATGGATCGGACTCATCGCTGGGCGGAGCGTTCGCTCAAAGCGCAGACGCGACGCGATCAGGCTTTATTTGGGATTATTCAGGGCGGCGTTCAAGCGGACCTGAGAACGGCTTCCGCTAAATTTATTTCCTCTCTCGATACGCCCGGCATTGCCATCGGGGGACTTTCGGTGGGCGAGACAAAAGACGAGATGCACGCCATGCTCGACGTGACGATTCCGCATCTGCCCGAAAACAAACCGCGCTACCTGATGGGCGTCGGCACGCCTGAAGATTTAATCAACGGTGTGGCGCGCGGCATTGACATCTTCGATTGTGTCCTGCCCACGCGCCTGGCGCGTCATCACTCTGCTTTCGCCCCCGAAGGACGCCTCAACCTGATGAATGCGGCCTTTACGCGTGATGAAAGACCCATTGACGAAACGTGCGATTGCTATACCTGTAAAACTTTTACGCGCGCCTATCTTCGTCACTTGATTGTGGCGAAGGAATTGCTCGCAGGGACATTAATTTCAATCCATAATCTTCGCGCTTTGATACGCTTGATGGAACAAATCAGAGTCTACATTGCTGATGGCTCGTTCGAGTCGCGCGTGCCGGAATTGCTCAGTCAATGGCATGGAAACGCGGAAAGAAACAAGATGGTTAATGGATGATGGATCATGGAGGTATGATGTGACTGTGATGAATTTGGATCGGTTGGAAGTATGGGTGAGGACAAAAGATTTTGCTTTGGCTGTATACAAAGAAGTTGTGCCTCATCTGCCTGCTGACGAGAAATGGAATCTGACCTCACAGTTGAAACGCGCCGCACAGAGCATTCCTGCCAATATTGCCGAAGGTCATGGTCGTTATCATTTTCTGGATAATGTCCGCTTTTGTTATATGGCGCGCGGTTCCTTGGTTGAAGTGCAAAGCCATATGGCTCTTGCTCATGACCTGGGCTATTTGTCCGATGATTTTGACCAACGCATGACTGTCCACGCTGAATCGATTGGCAAACAACTCAATAACTACATCGCTTATCTGCAGCGATCCAAACAAGGCGAAAAAGAATTCCCCTCAGGTTATACTGTTCGCGAAGAACCTGAACCTTATCACCTCGATAATCCAGGCGAAGACTTCACCAACCATTAACCATGATCCATTAACCATCCTCCATGTCCATCCTCACCTTCTCTCCCACCTCCTCCGAGAAAGACCTCCGTCTCGCCATCCTCGAATGCGGACGGATTTGTTACCAGAACCGATTGATGGTCTCGAATGACGGCAACCTCTCCGTGCGGCTCGATTCCAAGCGTGTGCTCATCACGGCTTCGGGAGTCTGCAAGGGTCGAATGGAGGCGGATGATTTATTGATCCTCGATCTCAATGGGAATGTGATCGAATCGCATGATAATTCAAGGCCCTCTTCCGAAACACCCATGCATCTCGAAGTCTACAAACAACGCCCCGATGTGCGCGCGGTCATCCACGCGCACCCCGTCTTCGCCACCGCGCTGACGGTCGCAGGGCAAGACTTCCCCGATGACATTTTGCCGGAAGTCGCCCTGACGCTGGGAAAAATTCCGATCACCGCCTACGCCACTCCCTCGTCCCAGCATGATGCGGATGCAATTCGCCCGCTGATTCGCGATCACGATGCGATCATCCTTCGTCAGCATGGCAGTCTCACCGTCGGCAGGGATTTGGACGAAGCGTTGATTCATCTTGAGCGCCTCGAACACGTCGCCGAAGTGTTTTGGCGCGCGCAGATGCTCGGAAATGTTCAGCGGATTCCCCCCGGCGAACTCAAAAGGTTATCCGGGTTATGAGAACCATTTATTGGGAAAACGATCAGGTCAAAATGATTGACCAGCGGCGTTTGCCGGCCGCGCTGGACATCATCGCTTGCAAGACTCACGCGGAAGTGGCGCGCGCCATCAAAGACATGACGATTCGCGGCGCGCCCGCCATCGGCGCCGCGGCGGGATTCGGTCTCGCGCTCGCCGCGCGTCAATCTCCGGCTCGGACTCCCCGCGACCTGCTCGCTGATTTACAAGCCGCGTCCACGCTGTTGCGTTCGGCGCGTCCCACCGCGGTGAACCTGGCCTGGGCTTTGGAGCGCGTGATGCGTTGCGCGGAAAGCAAAACGAATCTCAGCGCGGATGGTTTGCGCGAGGCGATCTTGAATGAAGCGCAGGCCATCGCGGACGAAGATGTGCAGATCAACAAACGCATGGCAGAGCACGGCGCGGCGCTGATTGACGACGGCGACACGGTCATTCATCATTGCAACACGGGCGCGCTCGCCACCGTGGACTGGGGCACCGCGCTGGGCGTGATCCGCACCGCGCATGAACAGGGGAAACATGTTCACGTTCTCGTGGATGAAACTCGTCCGCGTTTGCAGGGCGCGCGGCTGACGGCCTGGGAATTGGAGCAATATGGCATCCCGTATGAAATCATCAGCGACAACGCCGCGGGACACTTCTTGAAAACAGGACAGGTTCAAAAAGTCTTGTTCGGCGCGGACCGCGTGGCCGCCAACGGCGACGTGGCCAACAAGATCGGCACATATATGCTCTCGCTGGCCGCGCATGATAATCGCATTCCCGTCTACGCGGTCGTTCCAACTTCGACGATTGATCTTTCGCTTGCCAGCGGTGATTTGATCCCCATCGAGGAGCGCGATCCCGATGAAGTGTTGGGAATCCAGTTCCATGGCGAATCTGTGACCCCGCGCGAGGCTGAAGCACGCAACCCGGCCTTCGACGTGACGCCGAATCGCCTCATCACTGCCATCGTGACGGAGAATGGAATTGTGTATCCGCCATTTGATGTTAATCTTTCGAAGGTGGTAAAGGTAAAATAAATTCTGCTATGTCATTCTGAGCCGCGTTCGCGCTGAGCGGAGGGTTGAGTAGCGAGCAAAGCGAGCGTATCGAAATCCGGAGTCGAAGCGGTCGCTCGGAATGACATGACATAAATCATACAAAGGACTCTACATGAATCTCTTCTACGCTCTCCTGCTCGGCATCCTCGAAGGCCTGACCGAATTCATTCCGGTTTCGTCCACAGCGCACCTGCTTATCGCGCAAAAATTGCTCAACATTCCCGCGGACGATGCGATGTTCGCTTTTCTGATTTTGGTCCAAATCGGGCCGTTGGCGGCTTTGATCGTTTATTTCTGGAAGGATTTGTGGACATTGGTCAGGGCCTTTTTTGCGAGGCCGTTTTCCACGCCGGGGAATAAACAGGCCTGGTTCATCGTCATCGCCACCATCCCTGCTTTGCTGGCGGGCGTTTTGCTGAAGAAAGTTGTCGAAGGCCTGTTCCAGACGCCGTTGCTCGAAGCCGCGATTCGACTCTTTGCAGCCGCGATCCTACTGTCTTTGGCTGAATGGCTCGGCAAACGGACGCGCCATCTCGACTCGATGACCTGGCTCGATGCGCTCATCGTCGGATTGTTTCAAGTGTTTGCCATCTTTCCCGGCGCGTCGCGGTCGGGTTCAGCCATCAGCGGCGGCATGTTGCGCGGACTCGACCGCGCCTCGGCCACGCGCTTTGCCTTTCTCATGTCCGCACCGGTGATGCTGGCCGCAGGCGCCTACGAATTGCTTGACCTGCGCAAAGCCGCGCATCCTGGCTCCTTTCTGCCTCCGCTCGCGGTTGGGTTCGTCGTCGCCGCGATTGTCGGCTGGCTTTCGATTCGCTGGCTGATCAATTACGTCAGCAAGAACTCGTTGTATGTCTTCGCCGCGTATTGTGCGATTATTGGTCTTGCGGTCTTATTAGTCCAACTGGGCTAGCCATTCTGTCATGCTGAGCGGAGCGAAGCATCTCGAATTTGATATGCCAGACTCTTCGGTCGCGAAAGGCGCTCCTCAGAGTGACAAGGCATTGTAAACATGGATACAAAATCCTTCCTCAAGCATCTCGTTGAAACCGAATCGCCCTCGCATGACAAAGCCGCGGTGGATCGCGTCGGCGCGATTGTCGCAGAGGAAGCGCGTAAACTCGGCGCGGTCGGCGAAGGTTATCATTCGGAGCGCGAATATATTTTTGAAGATAGTCTGGCCGAGCGCGTCAAATTGATGGCGACTCTCTTGCGTGAGTGGTGAGGCGCGATGAAGAACCCGCTTCTTTCTTTGACGTTGACTGTGTGCCTGTTTCTCGCGGCCTGCTCCACGCCCACGCCTTCGACAACGACTCAGGTCCTGAATGTTTATCTCACCTCGGCGGCGGACCCATGGTTGAACAATGTCTATGATTGCGCGCCGCCTGGAACGGCTGTCAATTTGGCTGACCCGGGTTCCGCGGAGCTTGTCCTGCGTGTGGGCGAACCGCCGAATCTTTCAACACCTTCTTTTCAACTCAGCACCGAAGAAATTCTGGTTGTGACCAATTTGAACGTCGGCGTGGACGCGTTGACTGTTGATCAAGTGCGCTCTTTGTTCTTGGGTCAGGTCACAAATTGGAACGAGTTGGGCGGGAACGATGTGCCGGTGCAGGTGTGGACATATTCGCCGGACGAGGACATCGAACAAATCTTTTCGCGCGAGGTCATGCGGGGCCAACCCGTCACGTCACAGGCGCGTTTGGCGGTGTCGGTCGAGGCCATGACGAATTCTGTCGAAACGGTGGCCGGCTCCGTCGGAGTCGTGACGCGGCGTTGGAAGTCTGGCAACACGCCCGAAGCGCTGTCCGTGGCGAGCGTGCCGGTGCTGGCGGTCACGAAGTCCCAGCCGGAAGGCGCGGTCAAGGATTTGCTGAGTTGTCTGCAATCGGGAAAGTAATTATTGCGCGCTTCGACTTTGGGTTTCGATACGCTCGCTTTGCTCGTTATTCAACCCTCCGCTCAGCCGCGAATCATTCACACTAAAGGGGCAGGCCGTCGAAAAGGCGCGGGTGATAAAATCGAAGAAATTCCAATTCAGTTGGGAGTGTTTTTATGGCGGCGCCCAGCGAAACCTTCATCTCTGTTGACGTTGAATCGGCAGGCCCATACCCTGGACGTTATTCCCTGCTTTCGATCGGCGCTTGTTTGGTGACCAACCCGGAGCAGGGCATTTATCTCGAACTTAAACCGATCAACCGCGAATCAACGGACTCCTCTTTGCAAGTCAGCCAACTTTCCCTTGAAACATTGAAGAAGACCGGCAAGAAACCCGCCGACGCCATGAAGCAGTTTGCAGACTGGCTTCATCAGGTCGCGCCTTCGTCAAAATCGAGGCCGGTCATGGTGGCGTTCAACGCGCCCTATGATTGGGCCTTCATTGATCATTATTTTCAGGAATATCTGGGGGAGAACCCATTCGGCCACGCGGCCATTGACATCAAGGCATTTTACATGGGCATGGTCGGTTGCGCGTGGGAGGAAACGTCCATGATCTATCTCTCCCCGCGCTTTCTGAAAGGGCAACAACTTCCACACAACGCGCTCGCCGATGCGCGCCTGCAGGCGGATTTGTTTCGCAAATTGCTGGCGCAATCCCGCCGCGAGAAAGTGAAAGGAAAATAATATGAGCGCCTCTCCCTCTCCCCGCGAAGACCTGGAGC
>JAJPIZ010000029.1 GCA_021324435.1 Anaerolineae bacterium | reverse complement strand
TATCCTGTCATCCACGTGGCCGGGACGAAAGGCAAAGGCTCGGTCAGCGCGCTGTGCGCGGCGGGGCTGCAAGCCGCGGGGTACAAGGTCGGGTTGTATACCTCGCCGCATTTGCTGGATTATTGTGAGCGGATTCAAATCAATAGTCAACCAATTTCCCATGTCCAACTGGTCCAACTGGTCGAACAAGTGAAAGATGCTGTCGCACGCATTCCAAAATTGACTACATTTGAAATTACAACTGCACTTGGGTTTTTATATTTCGCTCAACAGAAAGTGGATGCGGCAGTGATCGAAGTAGGTCTCGGTGGACGATTAGATGCCACGAATGTCGTCACGCCGAACGTTTCGGTCATCACGTCGCTGTCCTATGATCACATGGCCGTGCTGGGAAATACGCTGGCTTTGATCGCGGGCGAGAAGGCAGGCATCATCAAGCCGGGCGTGCCGGTCGTGTCCGCGCCGCAAGTAGATGAAGCGCTTGAAGTATTGGTGAAAATCGCAGGCGAACGGAACTCATCATTTACTCTGGTCGGTCGCGATATAAAATTTAAATCGCTCAATCATTCTCTTGACGGTCAAGTGCTGGAGATTTCAGCCGCCAGCCATCAGTCTTCATCCTTGCAATTGGAACTTCCTCTGCTTGGCCTTCATCAGGTCGAAAATGCCGTGATTGCTTACGCGGCGTTGAAAGCCAGCGGAATTGAAATCTCCGATGTCGCTATTCAAAAAGGATTTGCCGAAGTAAAATGGCCCGCCCGCTTTGAAGTGGCGCGACGCGAGCCGCCGGTGATCTTCGACTCCGCGCACAACCAGGATTCTTTTGCGAAACTGCGTCAGGCGCTGGACGATTATTTTCCAAACAGGCAGGTCTATTTAATCTTCGGCGCGTCGGAGGACAAAAATATCCCCGGCATGTTCGAGGAGATAAAGTCGAAGGTCAAGTTACTGCTGGTGACGAAGGCCGATCATCCGCGCGCCCTCGAGCCAGAGAAAATTCAGGAGTTGGCGCGGCAGGCTGAGGTCCCGAATGAAGCGGCGCCTTCCGTCGCGCAGGCCTTTGTCCGCGCGCTGGAAATGTCAGAAAAAGATGGTAGCATTGTCCTGTCTGCCGGAAGCATGTTTGTCACTGCTGAAGCGATGGCGGCATGGAAGAAAGCCGATATTCGATAATCGAAAGTCGTAACAACAATTGAATTTCGACCCTCCTGAATATCTGGCATCGAATATCGAAAAAACGAGAAGCGTATGAACAACGATTGGAACGAACAAGACGACAATTTCAATTTAGCGTTATCGCAACGCACCGAAGAACTGTATCGAGTTCCGAATCACGAGGCCGGTGAAGATGGCATCATCGAAGCGGTGGTCCTGCCGCTGCGCGATCTGGTGGTGTTCCCGCGCATGGTCTCGCCGATCTTTGTGGGGCGTGAGGCTTCCCTGCTTGCGGTGCAGGAGGCGCAGGCCAAAAATCAAACCGTGATCGGCCTCGTGCAAAAAGACCCCGAGATCGAAGACCCGAAGCCCGCTGACTTTTTGACGATTGGCGTGGAGATGGCGGTGGGGCGTTTGCTTTCGATGCCGGATGGTTCTTCGTCCGCGCTGGTGCAGGGACGCCGCCGCGTCGAGATCGTGGACTTCGTGCGGACGCGGCCCTACATGAAAGCTCATGCCCGCGTCATTTTCGAACCGACAACGGCCGACCGTCAAACCCAGGCGCTCATGCGCTCGGCGCTTGACCTGTTCGACCGTTGCGTGCAGCTGGATCGCGCCATCCCCGAAGAAGCGCACCTCTTCGCGATGAACATCGCCGAGCCCGGCTGGCTGGCGGACATGATCGCCACGTCGCTTTCGTTGAATTACGAAGCCAAGCAAAGTTTGCTCACTCTGCTCGATCCGCGCGGGCGTTTGCAGGCTGTCAACAAAATTCTCGCGCAGGAAGTGGATGTGCTTGAACTGGAAGATGAAATCCACTCGCGCGTGCAGAATGAAGTGGATAAGAGTCAACGCGAGTTTTATCTGCGCGAGCAGATGCGCCAGATCCAAAATGAGTTGGGCGAAGGCGATATCTTTACGCGCGACGCGACTGAGTTGAAGAAAAAAATCGAAGCGGCGAACTTGCCCGACGAGCCGAAATCTGTGGCGTTGAAAGAATTGGAACGGTTGAATCAAATGCCGCCCATGGCGCCCGAGGTCGGCATCATCCGCACCTACATTGACTGGATCGTTGACCTGCCGTGGAACAAGTCCACGCCGGATAATCTGGATGTCAAACACGCCGCCAAGATTTTGGAGCGCGATCATTACGGCTTGAAGAAAGCCAAGGAGCGCATCCTCGAATACATCGCGGTGCGTTCGCTCAAGCCGAAGAAGGAGCGTCAGCCGATTCTATGTTTCGTCGGTCCGCCCGGAACCGGAAAGACCTCGCTGGGCCGCTCCATCGCGGAAGCGCTTGGACGGAAGTTTGTGCGCGTCTCGCTCGGCGGCGTGCGCGACGAGGCCGAGATTCGCGGTCATCGCCGCACGTACATCGGCGCGTTGCCCGGTCGTATTTTGCAAACCATGAAGCGCGCCGGCACGGCCAATCCGCTTTTCATGCTGGATGAGATTGACAAACTCTATTCCGATTTTCGCGGCGACCCGGCCTCGGCCATGCTCGAAGTGCTCGACCCCGAACAAAATTACGCGTTCAGCGATCATTATCTCGAAATGCCGTTCGATCTTTCCAAGGTCATGTTCGTGACGACCGCGAATTATCTCGGTTCGATCCCCTCGCCACTGCTCGACCGCATGGAAGTGATCGAGTTCCCCGGCTACATCGAAGAAGAAAAATTGGAAATTGCGAATCGCTACTTGATCCCGCGTCAGATCGAAGAGAACGGAGTGACCGACATCGGTCTGACGTTCGAGACGGGCGCGTTGCAAAGAATCATTCGTGAATACACATTTGAAGCGGGTGTCCGCAATTTGGAGCGGGAAATCGGGCGTATCGCGCGCAAAGTGGCGCGGCTCAAAGCCGAAGAAAAGAAATATCCAACCGCGATTACCGCGGATATGATCGAGAAGTTCCTTGATCCGCCGCAATACATCCCGCCTGAAATGGAAAAGAAAGATGAAGTCGGCGTGGTGCAGTCACTGGCGTGGACGGAAAACGGCGGCGAGATCATGCCGGTGGAGGTCGCGGTGCTGGAAGGCAAAGGCTCACTGCAAATGACAGGCCAGATCGGAGATATTATGCAGGAGTCCGGTCAGGCCGCGTTGACCTACATCAAATCGCGCGCCGCCGCGCTGAATGTTGACATGGAAGTCTTCGAGCGAATGGACATTCATCTGCACATGCCCGAAGGCGCGATTCCCAAAGACGGTCCATCCGCTGGCATCACAATTGCCACCGCGATGATCTCCGCGCTGACGGGTCGGCCTGTTTATCGCCACATTGGGATGACCGGCGAGATCACCCTGCGCGGACGCGTCCTGCCAATCGGCGGCGTTCGCGAAAAAGTGCTGGCGGCGCATCGCGCGGGACTGAAAGTGGTCCTGCTTCCCGAAAAGAATCTCAAGGATTTGCATGACGTTCCGAAGACCGTGAAGTCAGAATTGAAGATCATTCCTGTCACACACATGGACCAGGTCGTGGATGTGGCTCTCGCGCCGGAGGCGGTCATTGAGCCGCCGCGGCCGCGCAAGCGAAATGAAGAAACCAGCGAAGCGCAAACGACGGAAGAGAATAGTGAATAGTGCATATGTGAATAGTGAGAAGTAAGAAGTTGTGCAAAAGAATTGAAAGCTTTTTTACTTCTCTCTTGTCTCTACTCTCTACACAGGAGGAGTCATGCCATCGCTTACCGGTAAAGTTGTGATCGTGACCGGCGCGTCCTCAGGCATCGGCGAAGCGAGCGCGCGTCAGTTTGGGCGTGAGGGAGCCAAGGTCGTGCTGGCCGCTCGCAGGGCGGAGCGACTCGAAACCGTCGCGCAGGAAATCGCCGCGTTGAACACGGGCGCAGAAACGCTCGTCATTCAAGCCGACCTATCCAAACTGGAAGACATTCAATTTGTTGTGAATCAAACCTTGAGCAAGTTTGGCCGGATTGATGTCCTTGTCAACAATGCCGGCTTTGGCCGTCTCGATTGGCTCGAGAATCTCGATCCCACAAAAGATATAGAAGCGCAATTGCTGGTCAATGTGCACGGCGTGATTCAAACCACGCGACAGGTCCTGCCCGTGATGATCAAACAAAAATCGGGAAACATCATCAATATGTGTTCGATGGCCGGGTTGATTGGAACTCCGACCTACACGATTTACGCGGCCAGCAAACATGCCGTGCATGGATTTTCCGAGGCCCTGCGCCGCGAGGTCGAGCCGTGGGGCATCCATGTTTCGCTGATCTATCCGGGCGGCGTGGCAACCGAATTCGGCCAGCACGCGGGCATCAAGCGCAAGACGAAAGCCACCACACCGAAATTTCTTTTATTGACCGCCGACGATGTTGGGCGCGCGGTCGTAAAATTGGTCCAGCATCCGCGAGCGATGTGGATCATTCCGTGGTTGTGGTCGCTCAGCGCGTTGCTCAACAAGTTGTTTCCGGCTTTCGTGGACTTTACGACCATCCGCGGCTTTACCATTCCTGAACGTGAAGATGAATTGAAAGCCCATGCCTGAACTCAAAGATAAAGTTGTTATCATCACCGGCGCGTCCTCCGGCTTTGGCGAGGACGCGGCGCGTTTGTTTGCGAAGGAAGGATGCAAAGTGGTGCTGGCCGCGCGCCGCATAGATCGTCTACAAGATTTGGCGGAGCGAATTCAGAAGGAGGGTGGTGAGGCGATTGCTGTGCCTGTTGACGTCACAGAGCGCGCCGACATTGACAATATGGTGGAAACTGCGATTGACCTTTATGGGCAGGTTGATATTCTCTTCAATAACGCCGGCTTTGGCCGTCATGACTGGCTTGAAAACCTTGACCCCAATCGCGATATCGAAACACAAGTGGATGCAAATTTATTGGGATTGATCAATGCCACGCGCGCGGTCGTGCCGCACATGCTGGAGCGCGGCAGTGGACACATCATCAACATGTCATCGGTCGCGGGATGGATTGCCGTGCCGACCTACACGATCTATGCCTCGACCAAATTCGGCGTGCGCGGTTTTACCGATGCTTTGCGCCGCGAACTTGCCCCGGCGGGAATTCGCGTCTCCGGGATTTACCCGGCTTTTGCACGAACGGAATTTAGCAAGCACAGTCACAAGACGAACCGCCGCCCGCGCTTGAGTCTTTTGCGGCGTTTTTCGATGTCGTCCGAATATGTGGCGCGCCGCGTGGTGCAGGTCGCGAAGCGGCCGCGCCGCGCGCTGATTCTTCCATGGTGGTATTATTTTTTCATTGGGCTTGAACTTTTGGTTCCAGGTCTGATGGATTTTTTTGTGATTCGGATTTACAAACATCGCAACTCGGAGAAAAAATGACTCACGCTCGCCTCGAACGACTTCACACCGCGCTCGCTCAAGCCGGACTGGATGCGGCCGCGCTCAACCCCGGGCCGACTCTCACCTATTTAACGGGTTTGAAATTCCATCTTATGGAGCGCCCCGTCGTTCTTTTGGTCGCGCAGGGAAAGGACCCGGTCATTGTTTTGCCGGAACTCGAACTGCCCAAAGTGAATTTGTTTCCATATAAAGTCAATGCCTTCGCGTATGGCGAGAATCCGGCAGAGTGGGATGGAGTCTTTCGCAAAGCAGTTACGTCGCTTGGGCTGGATGGAAAAAAGATCGGCGTCGAACCGCGTCAGTTGCGTTTGCTGGAATTCCACCATGTGAAAGCCGGCGCGCCGGAAGCGGATTTTCCGGATGCGTCGGAGGCGCTGGCGTCGCTTCGTTTGCGCAAGGACGAGTCCGAGGTCCGGGCCATGAGGCGGGCGGTCAAAGTCGCGCAAGAGGCGCTCGAAGCGACTATCCCATTTATAAAGATTGGGAAGACTGAAAAAGAGATCGCATCTGAGTTAACTGTCCAACTCTTGAAACATGGTTCTGAATCTGAAATGCCGTTTTCGCCGATTGTTTCGGCGGGACCAAATTCCGCCAACCCGCACGCCTCGCCATCGGACCGAAAACTTCAGCGCGGCGATCTGCTCGTTGTGGATTGGGGCGCGACGGTGGATGGATATATTTCCGACCTGACGCGCACGTTCGCGGTGGGGGAGGTTGAGCCGGAGTTCAAGAAAATCGCTGAGATTGTTATGAAGGCGAACGAGGCAGGCCGCGCCGCGGGCCGACCCGGCGTCCCATGTGCCAACGTGGACAAAGCCGCGCGTCAGGTGATTGAAGCTGCGGGCTATGGAAAATATTTCACGCATCGCACCGGTCACGGCATTGGCATGGAGGGGCACGAGGAACCGTACATACGCGGCGACAATATGCAGATGTTGTATCCCGGTATGGCGTACACGGTGGAGCCGGGGATTTATCTTCCCGACCGGGGCGGCGTGCGCATCGAGGATAATGTGGTTGT